>JAJDZZ010000051.1 GCA_022824405.1 Opitutales bacterium | reverse complement strand
AGTCGATGACGGGGAATTAATGGCCCGGTTTTGCGAATTGTACGGGCGGCAGAAGGGGCGGGTGGAAGCCTTTGAAGGAATCCTTAAAAAGGGAGGGGAGCAAGCGCAGGCGGAGCGGGAGAGGCTCCTGGCCCGAATGGGGGACATATCGTTGTATATGAAGGAGTTGAAGCAACGCTTCAGTATCTGGTATAATCGCACACACCGGCGTTACGGGACCTTGTGGGCGGAGCGGTTCAAGAGCGTGCTGATCGAGGATACGGCGAGTTGCCTGGGCGCGGTGGCCGCTTACATAGATTTGAACCCAGTGCGGGCGGGCCTGGTGGAGGATCCCAAAGACTATCGTTACTGCGGCTACTCCGAGGCGGTGGCCGGGAATATCGAAGCGCGAGAGGGACTGAGCCGTGCGCTAGCCATGAAGACGGGGAAGGCCGCCTTGTCGGAGTATCGTAAGATTCTGTTCCTGATGGGGGCGACAACTTCACGGGAAGGCCAGAAAGCGATGGACCGCGAAACGGTCAGGAAAGTGCTGGAAGCGGATGGCACCCTGCCGCTGGGACAGGTGCTGAGGTTGCGGGTACGCTATTTTACCGATGGCATGGTTCTCGGTTCTAAGGATTACGTGAATGGGATTTTCGAGACCCACCGGGGGCTCTTCGGAAAACGCCGGAAATCGGGGGCCCGACCGATGCTGGGCCTGAAGGATTCGGGGTTGATGGTGATGCGCGATCTGAGAAAAGGCGTTTTCTCCTGAATTCACAACCGGGCGCATTTGAAAAAAAGGCGGATGGGAGGCGCCGGGGGCGCCAATTAAGAATTAGGAATTGGATCTCGCCAGGGCGAGATGGCACAAAGGGGAAGGCATGATGCTCTTCCAGAGCACGCAAAGGAAGGAATTAACCACGGATTTCACGGATGACACGGGATGAGGTTATCGGCTTATCCGGGCAGATTCAATGCATCTGGGAACTTCAATTGGCCATGGGAGGTCAAAAAATAAACAGGATCGGCTTTGGCTTACAGCTTCCTTATTCGCAGGTTTTTCAATTGGAGCATTCCTTCTCCCCATGGACGCACAATGCTGATCGTCCCGGCGGTCCTCGCGTACTTTTTTTGGGTATCGCTCACCACCCGGTTATTGACCCAGACTTGGTGCCTGTCTCCGTGCACGCGGATGCGATACCGGTTCCACTCGCCAGGTTGGAAGTGACTGTATGCGGCTTCTTTCGATCCTTCTTTCGGGGAGGAAAGACTGTGGCCATAGGTACCCCGGTAAAGAAACTTGAAGGGTCTGTCCACCGTTGACTTTATTTCGCCTTCCAACTCGAAGTCTTTGAATTCCGAATTCGTGGTGAGCCGCAAGGACCTGGGGCCCGCAAGATGAATTTCGCCCATCTTCGGCTCCACATCAGCGGATTTCGATGGCGCGACCCAGGCCTCCAGATTGTTGAGGGATTTCCATTTGGAACCGTCGCGCAGTTCGACCAACTGTTCCTTGAGAGAGGCTTTGACAACTGCAAATTCCGGATCCTGGGCCAGGTTGCGCCATTCCATGGGATCGGTTATCATGTCGTAGAGTTCCTCTTCTCCGTCAGCCGTCAGCGTGTAGCGCCAATGCTTACTACGAACGGAAAAGTGCGGGAAATAAGATCCTTTGAATTCGCGGTGCAAGGAATGGTCCTTGCCAGGAAGGGCGGTGATGGCGACATTGGGGCCCTCCCATGAACCATTTTCCGGATCCTGCAAAAATGGTACCAGACTGTGACCCTCCAGGGCGTAACCGTTGCCGTCCGCGTTGGGGCTTTCCGGAAGGTGGCAGATCTCGACAAAAGTAGGATAGATATCGATCAGGGACACCGGTTGCCGACAGACGGCCCCTTCCGGGGCTCCATCCACTCCGGCTACGATCAGAGGCACTCTGGTGGAGGGTTCCCAGAGGCTTTGTTTGTAGAGGAAGTTCTTTTCACCCACGTGGAAACCGTGGTCGCTGGTAAGGAAGATGATGGTGTTGTCCCTGGCGGGGCTCGCGTCGACCGCGTCGAGGACCTTGCCCACCTGATCGTCCACAAATGAGACACAGGCCATGTAGGCCTGCAACCAATGCCGTAGCAGATCTTTCCCCTCGTGCCGGGCCAACATATGGTAGCGGCGAAATCCATACAGCTTTTGATCTTTCAGGGCGGCGGCCACGTCTTCGAGGTCATTGGGGTCAACCTCTGGCAATTCAATCGAATCGAGTGGGAAACGGTCAAAATACTCCTTGGGCGCATAGAGTGGGGTATGGGTCCGGACAAACCCGGTAAACAGGGCAAAAGGCGCGTCCTGATCGCGTTGCAGGATTGCTTTGGACCATTCCGCTGACAACTCATCGGGCAATGGGTCCCGGTCTGTGGCGCTCGCGTAACGCCAGGGCTTTCCGTAGAGGATCCATCCCTTGTATCCGGGAATGTCCTTGGCGGGATCTGCCGGCCAATGGGGAATGTTGGAAAGGGGACCGAAAACATGTTCCCATTCGTAGTCCATGTCGGCGTCCGGCCCTTCCAGGAGGTAGCGTTGGTCGGGGTGGGGGAGAGAATATCCCCTTCGGGTTTCCTCGCGTCCGTCCCAGGGCCAGGGGCCGAAATCTCCAAAGTGGCCGTATTCATCGAATTGCCCCTCCCCCTGGTTGGCGTGAAAGATCTTTCCCGTTCCATAGACCGTATAACCGTGGTTGCCGAGGTGACGGGTCAACGGCACACTCTCCTTTAAAACTCCATTTTGGCGCCAGTTTTCGAACCAATACAGGCCGGTGGTCTGGGGATATAGTCCGAAGAGCATGCTGGAGCGCGACGGCGCGCAAAGGGGATCATTGTTATGGGCGTTGGTGAAAGTGACGCCCCGTTTCTTCAGGCGGTCGATATTCGGGGTCGGAACCAATGGTTTCCCATTGGGCTGGTAAGGCATATCGTTGAGGTCATCGACGATAATGAAAACGACGTTGGGACGTTCTTCCGCCATACCAGAGGAGAAAAAGCCGAAAAAAAGGAAAAGGGCAAACAAAGTGCGCATAGAGAAAAGGAAGAAGGAAGAAGTTTAATCGTGATCGTGGTCGTGATCGAATGGAAAGGAAAGATTGATCTTTTTGGTTTTGGCGGGTTTTTTTGGCTCGAAAAAGTTTCTGGCTCCAGGATAATCGAACCCATGAATAATACTGTTACTTCTTCCAAGGTTTCCCGGCGCAAGTTCGGGAAAGTTGCCGCATCGGCCGCCGCCACGGCGTTTGGCTTTCAATTCATACCCAGTCGCGCCTGGGGAAACCTGACCAAGCCGACCCTCGTCGGGATCGGGATCGGGGGAAAGGGCAGTACCGACATCCGAAAAAGTGAAGAGGCCGGTTTTCACGTGGTCGGTTTGGTCGACGTGGTGGATACCGCCAAGCTGCCCTCGTCCATGGCGAATCATCGCCGGTTGAGGGGGTTGGTGGAAACTCGCCAGAAATATTCGGATGTTCCTTTCTGGACGGATTATCGGGAAATGTTTGCCGAATTGGGCGATAAGGTGGATGCGGTTACGGTTTCGACCCCTGACCACCATCACTTTCACGCTTCGGTCATGGCCATGCGGGCCGGCAAACACGTTTATTGCCAGAAGCCGCTCACTCACGGCATCTGGGAAGCCCGCATGATGGCCAAAGTGGCGGCGGAAACGGGTGTGAAGACGCAGATGGGCAACCAGGCTCATGCCAACAACCACATGCGTCGTTGTGTCGAACTTGTTCGCGCCGGGATAATCGGCAAGGTTCGAGAAGTGCACACCTGGACCAATCGGCCCATTTGGCCGCAAGGGTTTGTCCGGCCTCCGGAAAAGCAAGCCGTGCCGGAATGGTTGGACTGGAACCAATGGATCGGTCCTGCCGGCTGGGTGGATTACAACGAAAACATCGCCCCCTTTTCCTGGCGTGGCTGGTGGGAATTCGGAACCGGGGCCTTGGGCGACATGGCTTGCCACATAATGGACATGCCTTTCTGGGCCCTCATGCCGGGAACTCCCAAGAATGTTCGAGCCACCCAGGCGGGCGCCACCGACATTTCGCCTCCTATCAACTCAAAGATTGTCTGGGAATTCGGTCCCAACACCCATACTCACAGCCGGGGCGTTCGATTCAACTGGTACGACGGATACGTGGACGCCCATTTCGACCGCGAAAACTGGAAACTGGTAAAACGAAGCGAGGAGTACAATCATCCGCCCGAGGCGGTATTGGACCATCGGCCATTTTCGGATTACGGCAGCGTCATCATTGGAGAAGATGGCAAACTTTTCTTCGACCGCTTCAAGAATACCTGGGTGGTAAATCCGACCAGCGCGATCGATGGGTTTACCTGGCCGGCCAAATCCGTTCCGCGGGCCTCCGATGAAGACAACTACAAGGAATGGATCGACGCCATTGAAGGCAAGGTGGTGAAGGGTCAGTCAGACTTTGCCTACGCCGGTCCGTTTACGGAAACCATTTTACTCGGTGTATTGGCCCAGCGGGTTCCGAATGAAAAACTTCAATGGGATGCCGAAAACATGGAAGTGGTAGGAAGACCGGAACTGAAGCCCTACATTCAGCGTAAATACAGCCAGGGCTGGGGAGTGGATGCCGATATGGGGTCCGTTCTGGGAGCGCTGTTTTAAAAAACTGCGGATTGCCTGGATGCCCGCGGATGGTGAAGAGAATCAGTATTTGTCTCTCGCAAAGAACTCCAAGAACGCAGAGATTGCGAATTGGCAATTGGGAAGAAGATGAACCACAGAGATCACGGAGGACACCGAGGTTAGAAGGCACAAAGGAAGGAGAATTAGGAATTTTATTTGTAACTACTCAGATGGTTTTTTGGCTGACCACGACGAACGGCAGAGCAGGGATGCTCTTGCCCTACCACGCTTGAATTTATTGGTAGGGGGACTGCGTCTACGCAACGCCGCTTTTGAACCTTTATTATTCAATAGGTAAGAACTCCCATTTTTTGAGGACTTAAGAACAGCGTTCCGAAAAATACCCGCCGACCGGGGGTATTCAAAAGTCATCGCAACCAGCTCGGCGCAGGTAGACGCCGGATACGAATCCTCAATGAGGTCCTGAGTAGTTACTTTTATTTTTTTCCTTTTGTGGTTATTTTTCCTCCGTATCCATCAATCAAGATCATGATAAGCCTTCGTTTTTTAGGTAGTTCCACTTCTCTCCACTCTCCACTCATCACTCTCCACCGGGCGCCAGCCCCCTCCTTCAAGGCGGCTTTGTTCCTTTTGGGTTTGGGGTTGTCCTGTGCCGCTTTGCCGGCCTCCCGACCCAACTTCCTTTGGATAAGCGCGGAGGATATCAACGCCCGTTTCGGTTGTTACGGAGACCCGCACGCCATTACCCCCCATCTGGACGAACTCGCCTCCCAAGGGATGCGGTATTCCCATGCTTTCACCACGGCCGGAGTGTGCGCTCCCTGCCGGAGCGGAATCATTACAGGCATGTATCAAACGACCCTGGGCACGCAGCATATGCGGAGCAGGGCGAAGCTGCCCGACCATATCCGTCCGTTCCCGACCTACCTGCGGCAGAGCGGTTACTACTGTTCCAATAACCGCAAGCAGGATTACCAGTTCAACACCCCTGAAGACGCCTGGGACGAGTCCAGTGGAGAGGCGCACTGGCGGAACCGCCCCGACAGGAATCAGCCTTTTTTTGCCGTTTTCAATTTCACGGGCTGCCACGAAAGCGGTATTGCCAATAGTAATAAATATCGGGAAGTCACGGAGGTTCTGACCCCCGATCAACGCCAGGACCCTTCCCGGCTCGACACCTATCCGCCCTATTATCCGGAAACGCCCCTGGCCCGCGAGGACTGGAAACGGCAGTACGAGTTGATCACGGCCATGGATGCCTGGGTCGGTGATTTGGTCGGGCAATTGAAAGAGGATGGGCTCTACGAGAACACGATTATTTTCTACTGGTCCGATCACGGTGTGGGGCTTCCCCGAGCCAAGCGCTGGCTCTACGATTCGGGCACTCACGTTCCTTTGATTATCCGCATACCGGAAGGTTTTCGAAGGGACGGTCAAGGGATTCCCGGAACGGTTGCCGACCGCTTGGTCAGTTCCATCGATTTCGGCCCCACCGTGCTGCATCTGGCCGGGTTGGAAATTCCCGGACACGTTCAGGGTCGACCCTTTCTGGGGGCGGATCTTCCGCCGCCGAGGGAATACGTGTATGGGGCGCGGGACCGGATGGATGAACGCTATGACATCATTCGCATGGTTCGGGACGAGCGTTACAAATACATCCGCAATTACGAGCCGCTCAAAACTTATTACCAGTACATGAATACGCCGGAAAAAGGAGTGCTCATGGGGGAACTGCGGCGGTTGCATGAGGCCGGAAAGCTGGAGCCGATGGCCGCAAATTATTTCAACCCCACCAAGCCGGTGGAGGAACTCTATGACACGAGGGCCGATCCGAACGAAGTTTTCAACTTGGCCGATGACCCCCGTTATGTCGGAACTTTAACCCGCCTGCGCCGAGCCCATCTCGAATGGGTCAGGACAACCCGGGATACCGGCCTATTGGCCGAACCCATCCTGGTCGAACGGGAGAAAGTAATCGGCCACCGCTACGGAATTCTTCGACAGGAGGACGATCCTACCCTGGCCGCTCGGGTTGCGGAGACAGCCGTTCTGGCTTCCCAGGGTATGGAAGCGTTGCCCTCTCTGACAAAAGCCATGAGCGACCGGGACAACGCGGTTCGTTACTGGGGCGCCATCGGGGTGGGGAATATAGGCCAACCCGCTCAATCCGCCATCGGCGCAATGACCAAAGCCCTGCGCGATCCATCCCCCGTCGTTCGGGTTGCCGCGGCGCGCGCCCTGTGCCGATTGGGAAAACCGTCCGAAGCCCTGCCCGTGCTGGTGGAGGTCCTCCGAGGCGGGGAGCAGTGGGAGCGATTGCATGCCGCCATCGTCCTCGATGAAATCGACCGGATGGCGAAACCGGTCAAGGAAGCCATGCGCGCCGCCCTCCTGCCGAGAAAGGACTTGTATGCCGAAGGCAAGTACGTGGTGCGCGTATTGAACCGGGCCTTGAATCAACTCGAAGGGACCCGGAATGAGGTGCCTTGACCCACACCAGCCCTCGATGTTCGTTCGCTCCCTACGAATTCCTAGAAAGATCAGGGTTAATCCAGCCGGATGGCCAGATAGCCGGTGCGGCCACGGTTGAAGATATAGAATTTATTGGCGCCCTTTTTCAGTTGATCCCGGGCTTCTCGCACAGTGGTCACCTCGTTGTCGTTGATTTCCATGATGACCATGCCTTCCCGCAGGTTCCGGTAATAGGGGGATTCCGGATCGACCGAGGTGATGAGGATACCTTGAATGTTCAGAGGTATGCGGTATTCTTTGGCTTGTTCATCGTTGATCTGGGAAACTTCCACCCCCTCGATCAACTCGTTGGCGGAAACGGCAAATCGGCCCGAGGCGCTCCCCACCACCAGTTCGAGCGATTTTTTGTTTCCCTCGCGCAATACTTCCATGTCGACCGGAGTTCCGGGCGGGGTATGGCCGATACGAATACGGAATTCGTTGCTGGTTTCAACACGTTTCCCGTTCAGACCAATGATAACGTCGCCCCGTTTCAACCCGCCCTGATCTGCGGCCGAGTCTTCCTCCACGTCGTTGACCAGCACGCCCTTGGTCTGTTCGATGTCGAACGCCTCCGCCATATCGGGGGTGAGATCGGAAATGCTGACACCGAGAAAACCGCGCTTGACCTCACCGGTTTCGACCAACTGCCTGGCGATGCTGGTGGCCAGGTTTGAGGGAATGGCGAAACCGATCCCGATGCTGCCGCCGGTCCGGGATATGATGGCGGAGTTCACCCCTATGAGGCGACCGAGGGAATCGATAAGTGCCCCGCCTGAATTACCCAGGTTGATGGACGCGTCGGTTTGTATGAAGCTCTCGTAACCCTCTTCCCCGTATATGCCGATGCGGCGGTCGGTGGCTGAAATGATGCCCTCGGTCACGGTCAAGCCCACTTCCAAGGGATTGCCGATGGCAAATACCACGTCCCCTACTTCGATATTGTCGCTGTCGGCGATTTGAATGGCGGGAAGGCCAACAGCATCGATTTTGAGAATTGCGATGTCGGTCAAGGGGTCGCGACCGACAATTTCCGCCTCCATCTCCCGTCCATCATTCAAGCGCACCAATACCTCGTCTGCGTCCTCTCCCCGGTCATCGCGCACCACGTGATTGTTGGTGATGATGTATCCATCTTGGCTGATGAGAACTCCGGAACCTATGCCTTGGGGTATTTTCCTTTCCTCGGGCTGGGCATTCTGATCGTAATCGGGAGCGGGAAGGCCGAAAAACCGCCGGAGCCATTCTTCTTCCGGAGACATGCCCCGGGATCGGGAAACGCGCACGATCCGAGCTGTGTGGACGGCCACCACAGCAGGGGTGGCGGTTTGCAGAATCGGGGCATAGCTGTGGGGGGTGAACCTCTGGTCCCGGTCAATGGAAGTGTCATCGATTTGAAGGTCGATGGACGCTTTGCTCTGGGGCAATTGCAACAGGAACAGGGTCAGGGGGATGAGACCAGCCAGGGTGATGGTAGTGGTTTTCATGAATAACGACTTATCTGGTTTTAGGATAAAAATGTTGGATATCCCGATCGGTGTTGGCGTAAAATCATTGGGAATTTAGAAATTTTCGAGAAGGTCTGGTTCCAATTTAAATAAAGTTACCGATATAGGTCCCGACGGTGGGCAATGTCCACGACAAGCACAATGCAGACTTTGCCCTGGAGTTGGCACAGGATTCGGTAACCACCGATCCGATAGCGCCAGATATTTTTAAATTCTCCCTTCAATTGCTTACCCCATTGCCGGGGATTGTCAGTGCCCGCAATTCGATCATCAAGATAGTTAATGATCCGTTTCCGGGTTTGGGGATCGAATTTCTTGAGCTGATTCAGGGCTCGTTCAGCGAGTTTATAAGTCCAGCTCACGCTTGGCTTCTTCTGCGGAATAAATGCGTCCGGGTTCCTGGATGAGGTCGACGGCCAGGTAATAGTCTTCCATATCCTGAAGGTATTCCAGGATCGCTTCGCGGGCATAAAAAGTTTTTGTCCGACCTGTTTTCTTTGCCAGCATCTCCAAGCGCTTTTCGATGTCAGGGTCTAAACGAATGGCAAGCATAGGACAGATATTGCATTGCCATACATGTATAGCAAGAGATATATTGACAGTTTAGGCGGGAAATTGCACAAATCTTTTCTGTGTTTTGGAAGATCAGGGGATCGCGACGGGTTTTGGGCAAGGTCCGGGTGAGAGTTTAACAGTTTGCCGGAATGAATGTGCATCCTCGGTTTGCAGTCGATTTTTGATCAACATGAAAAAGCAATTTCTACAGGTTTGGCTCCTCTCGTTTTCCACTTTGGCCTTATGTTCCTGTGCCACGCACACCGTTAGGGAGGAACCGGTTCAACCTCAGGTAGAGATGCCACCGGGATACGTGCAAAGTTCCAACCGTTCGGTCCTACCGGGCCATTGGGATTACTCCTGGTGGGAGTCCTTCGAGGATGAAACCCTAAACCAATTGATCGAGGAAGGTCTGGCATCCAATTTCAATCTGCGACAATTTGCCGCGCGCATCGAGAAGGCTGCCGCTCTGGCCCGCCAGGCGGGTTCCCTGCTGTGGCCCGGCATCGATCTGGATGCAGGTTATGAAAGGGGGGAGAATGGCAGCGCTACTGTCCCAGCCGCCAATAGTGGCGAGGAGAAGACGGACCTCGGGGTCTTGTTGCGTTGGGAAGTCGACCTCTGGGGAAGGTTGTCCTCAGCCCGAAAAGCCCGTGAATATGAAACCGTTGCCACGGTGCAGGATTGGCTCGACGCCAGGCTTCTTTTGTCCAGCGCCATCGCCGAAAATTACTTCCAAATCAAGGAGCATCGCCGACAACTGGAAGTGATCCAGGCGCAAATTGTGCTCAATGAATCCCTTCTTCAATTGACCAGGCTGCGGTTTGGACAGGGGCAATCTTCCATCGTGGCGGTGCTCCAGCAACGCGAGCGACTCAACGCCAGCAAAGCGGGAGTGCCGGATGCGGAGGCCCGCATCGGCCAGCTCGAATATGCCTTGGATGTGCTGCTAGGAAGACCTCCCGGAACGGGGAATTACCCATATAGTGGGGATTTGGCCGTGCTCCCACCCTTACCAGAGGTGGGTATCCCGGCTACTTTGCTGCAGCGGCGTCCTGATCTTCGGGCGGCCCGGCAGCGGATTATGGCTCTCGATTACAGGGTGGGGGAGGCCGTGGCCCGTCAGTTTCCCACCCTCACTGTCGGTGGGGGAGTGGATTGGCGAGGCGATCCCGATTTCGGGGATGCCCTTTCCACCGTATTTGCCGGTCTCGCCGGGCCTTTGTTCGATGCGGGCGAACGGCGGTCGGAAGTGGATGTGCGCAAGGCGGATCTGGAAGATGCTTTGGCCCGCTATTCCAACAGCTTTTTGTCCGCTCTCCTCGAGGTGGAATCTGCCCTGCTGATGGAACGCAAGTTGGTAGAACGACTGGCCCTGGTCCAACAGCAACTCCTGACCGCCCGGCGCCTGCTGACGGAGACGCGCAATCGCTTCAGCCAGGGACTGACCGATTATCTGCCGGTCATCACCTCCTTGGAGATTGTGCAGGATCTGGAAAGAGAGGTGGTCAACGACCGCAGAAATGTGCTTTCGTCCCGGGTAGCCCTGCATCGCGCCTTGGGTGGACCCATGAAAATCCCCTCCTCGACCCGGATATCGTCCAACCGCAATGCAAATCAGGGCATGCGCCACCATTATGCATACCATCCACTTGACTCTCATTGACAAGGTGGTTTGGGTAACTGCCTGCGGTAAAGTTATTTCGGCGGCGGCGCACGATCTTTCCGCCGATAACCTCCTGTAGGCAGTGACAACCTAAGTAGATCCATGACTTCCATACGCTTTCCCGTTCTGGTCGCGATCATCGTGTTGAGTGTCGGCGTCCGGTTGGCCCCGTACGTCTTTGGCGCCCACCATATAGATCCGGCGTCCATGGCCTATCCCTGGAACTTCTCTCCCATTCTGGCTTTCTCGCTCTTCGGCGGCGCCCTCTATGCCTCGCGCCGGCTCGTCTACCTGGTTCCGCTGGCGACCTATCTGCTGGGAGACATCGGGATCTGGCTCGTGACCGAACGGGCCGACTGGGCTTTCTATCCAGGCCAGCCGGTGGTCTATCTTGCGGTCGTGTTGGTGGCCAGTTGCGGCTTTCTGCTGCGCGGAAAGCGGTCGTGGGGAAGGCTCGCCGGTTCGGGTCTGCTGGCCGCGGTGGGCTTCTTCGTGGTCACGAACTTCGCCGTTTGGGCCTTCGGAGGCGGGGTGCGGTATCCGCTGAACCTGGCCGGGCTGGGGGACTGCTACGTGCAGGCCATCCCCTTCTTCCGGAACAGCCTCATCAGCATGGCAGTGTTTCTACCGTTGCTCTTCAGTCCGGTGACGCTTCGGGATCGGTCCCTGATACCGGTTTGGCGCGCCGGGGCGCGCCAATTAGGAATTTAATCTCGCCGAGGCGAGATGTCACAAAGACACAGAGGCACAGAGGCACAAAGGGGGAGAGGCGCCCAAGGGCGCGGAGAAAGATGAACCACTGATAACACGGATGAGCACGGATAATCGTGATCGAAGAGGAGAGCAATTAGCCACAAAACGCACATCCGCCTTCGCCGAAGGTCTACGGCGGGACAGGAAAGGCGCAAAAAAGGGGAAAAAGATGAACCACCATGCTTTGCCCTAAAGGCCCCGCACGGCACAGCGGCGTGACAGGGAAAACAAAAAAGTCCCCAGCGCGCATCGTCTCGCTTATCGCCAGCGCCACCGAGATCGTCAGCGCCCTCGGCATGGAGGACCGGCTGGTTGGGCGTTCCCACGAATGTGATTTCCCGCCTTCAGTATTGAATCTCCCCGTCTGCTCCTCTTCCAAGGTGAACGCGGCGGCCACGAGCCGCGAGATTGACCGCCAAGTCGGGAAGATCGTCAGTCAGGCACTCTCGGTGTATCGGGTGGACGGAGCGCTCCTCGACGAGTTGGCACCCACCGTCATCGTAACTCAAACGCAATGCGAAGTTTGCGCGGTGAGCCTCCGCGACGTGGAAAAAGCGGTCCATGAACGGGTGCGCTCCGAGCCCCAAATCGTCCCGCTGGCGCCCATGTCACTCGGTGACGTGTTCGATGACATCGAAGCCGTGGCTGGCGCGCTGGGCATTTCGGAAAGGGGCGGACAGCTCGTGGCGCAACTGCAAGAGCGGCTCGAAGCCATCCACTCCGCAGCCGCGGTTTTGGAGACCCGCCCGGCAATCGCTTGCATCGAGTGGATTGATCCCCTCATGCACGCCGCGAACTGGGTGCCGGAACTGGTGGAGATCGCGGGTGGACAGGTGATTGCCGGAGAACCGGGCCGGCATTCCGGATATTTCGACTTCGAAGATCTCCTCGCTGCCGACCCCGACGTGATCGCCCTGATGCCCTGCGGCTTTGATATCCGCCGCACCCGGGACGAAAGCCCAGTCCTCCCGACGCTACCGGGCTGGGAAGACCTCAGGGCGGTGCGCAACCGTCGCGTCTTCCTCACCGACGGCAATCAATACTTCAACCGGCCGGGTCCGCGGGTCGTCGAATCTGCTGAGATCCTCGCCGAACTTCTCCACCCGGACATCTTCGATTTCGGGCACCAGGGTTCAGGCTGGATACCCTGGTCGGAGTAGGCGCGCCGGGACGCGCCAATTAGGAATTTAATCTCGCCGAGGCGAGATGGCACAAAGGCACAGAGGCACAAAGGCACAAAGGCACAAAGGGGGAGAGGCGCGCTGGGGCCTGAAGGAAGAAGGATGAAGTTGCTGAGATTAATCGTGATCGTGATCTTGATCGAAGAGGAGTGAGAGAGGAGAGGGATCTCGCAAAGCTCGCTAAGAGCGCTAAGAGGCGCGCCCTCCGCCGCCTCTTGGCGTTCTTGTAAGTCTCTGCGAGAGCTAATCCAAAGACTCTCCAATCGACTTGGCTCAATTTGACTTTTTCAGGCGCGGCAAAAATGCCGCTGCCCTACCGTTTACATTTCGAAATGGTAGGGCTTGGCGAGCTTTGCGAGAGGCAATTTCTTAATTCGATCACGATCATGATCATGATCACGATTATTTTTCAGCCTTCATCCTTTATCCTTCATCCTTTATCCTTTATCCTTCATCCTTTTCCCCCTCCTCCCCTCGGATATCGTCCAAACACAATGCATTTTAGGAAAATTGTCCTGACCTTATCCGCCGTCCTGGTTATTCTGGCCGGTGGAGGCGCATTTGGGTTGATATTGGTATTGACCGGACCGGAGACGATACCCCAGGAAAAACAGGAATCCGCCACCATCGTCCATACCATTCCTTTGTCACCCCAAGACAAGAAGGTTTGGGTTACGGCCTACGGTGAAGTCATTCCGGCGCGCAAGGTGGAAATGCAACCCCAGGTGTCGGGGCAGGTAATTTGGCAGAATGCCGCGGTAATCCCCGGGGGCCGCCTTCGCGAAAATGAGGAATTGATTCGCATTGACCCCAAGGATTATGAATTGGACCTTTCCTTGGTTAAAGCGGAGTTTGAGCAAGCCCGGTTCGAGCGGGAGGTGGAAAGCGGACGCCAGGTTATAGCTCGTCGGGAATGGAATGAACTTCAGCAGGACCTGGATGCGGCCGAGGTAAATGAGTCCTTGGTCCTGCGCGAGCCCCATTTCAGAAGAGCTGAAGCTCTCATGGAAGAAGCCAGAAACGATATTGAACAGGCTGAGTTACAGTTATCGCGCACTACCATCCGGGCTCCGTTCAATGCCATGGTGGTGGAGGAATCGGTGGAGGTGGGGCAGTTGCTCAGCATCGGATCCAGCATTTGTGCATTGGTTGGGACCGATGAATTCTGGATTCAGGTTACGGTACCGTTGTCTATGCTGAAATGGATTCAATTCCCCGACGGCGACCTCCCCGGCGCGGAAGCCACCATTGTGCTCGATACGGGAAATGGCTCCCGATCGACTTGGCAGGGAAAGGTCCTGCGGCTTTTGAGCGATCTCGAACCCCTGGGTCGGATGGCCCGTGTGGTGGTGACGGTGCCCGATCCGCTAGGTATCGAGGGCGGAGCCAAGGACAGTCTGCCCCTGCTCCTGGGCAGTTATGTAGAGGTAAACATAGAGGCTGGCGAGCTGGAAAACGTACTGGAAATTCCCCGTGCCGCAATGCGCGAAGGCAATAAGATCTGGGTGGTTGGATCGGTCCCGGAATTGAAAATCATGGATTGCGAGGTGCTTTGGACTCTGAAGGAAACGGTCCTGGTCTCCAACAACCTCGACCCGGGCGAAGCATTAATCGTTTCCGACATGCGGGTTGCTCTGCCAGGAATGTTGGTGACTCCCCAGCCCTCCCACAGCCTATCCGGGATAGGTCAGTAGCGATGAAACGGAACGCCGAAGAAAACGGATGAGAACGAATATTCGACAACGCCAAACCCGGCATGGAGGGATCCTGGCCTGGTTCGCCCGCAACCACGTGGCGGCCAATTCCCTGATGCTGGCCGTCGTGGTGGTCGGACTGGTCGTGGCCAGAAATATCCGACAGGAAATTTATCCGATCTTTGAAGTCGATACCGTTAACATCTATATGCAATACCGGGGGGCCAGCCCCGAGGAGGTGGAGCAGTCTATTATTTTGCCCATCGAGTCGGAAGTGAGGAGCCTGGAATTGACCCGCCGGGTTTTGTCGACCGCTTCCGAGGGTCGGGCATCCGTCGAGGTAGAGATTCTGTCCAGTTTCGATCGCAATCGCGCCCTGCAAGAAGTAACGGCGGCAGTGGCGCGAATCAGCATGTTTCCGGACGAAATAGAACCGCCCATCATCTCTCTGGGAAGGGGCCGGGCAAGAGGTGTAAACTACGTGGCGGTCTATGGGGACGTGGATCAGCGCACCTTGATACAGTTGGCCCAGCAAGTGGAGGATGGCTTGCTGGCACAGCCCGAAATATCGCTGGTTGAAATGCGTGGAGTGAGGAGGCCTGAGATTCTCATAGAAGTGCCCCAGGCCCAATTGCGATCCCTCAATCTGACCCTGGGGGAAATCGCCCGGGCCATCGACGAGTCCGCCCTCGACGTCCCGGCCGGCACCCTGCGAACCCGAGGGGGAGATATCCTTTTGAGAACCACCGAGCGAAGGTATTTCGGGAGTGAGTTTGCCGAAATTCCGATCAAAAGCAGCAATTCCGGAGGGGAAATCAAGCTGGGGGATATAGCAACGATCGAGGATGGATTTGAGGAAACGGAACGTGAATCCTATTACATGGGCAAGAGAGCCGTCACCATTTCCATTTACGCTTCGGAAAACCAGCCCCCCTTATTGGTGTCCGCCGCCGTTCGGCGCTATCTCGACCAAATCCGGCCAACCCTTCCCCCCGCCGTTGAAGTAGAAGTGCGTTGGGATCGAACGGAAGACTATCTGGAACGCATCAACCTGTTGCGGTTTAATGGTACGGTCGGTTTGATACTGGTCCTTTTGGCCCTCGGGTTCCTGTTGGAACTTCGGGTCGCTTTTTGGACGGCGATCGGCATTCCCGTGTCGATTCTCGGTTCGCTCATACTCCTGCCCCTGATGAATGCCAGCATCAACATGGTTTCTCTTTTTGGGTTCATCGTGTCCCTGGGCATCGTGGTAGACGACGCTGTGGTCGTGGGGGAGGACATATTCCACAAAATATCCCAGGGCAGACCCCGGCTGGAGGCGGCCGTGGCAGGAGTGAGGGAGATGACCATTCCCGTGGTTTTTGCCGTAAGCACCAATATCATTGCCTTTCTGCCCCTGTTTTTTGTGCCGGGTGAGAGCGGCCGCTTTCTGAATATCCTTCCCGCCGTCATCATTGCCGTTTTCACGGTCTCCCTCATTGAAGTCCTTTTGATTTTACCCTCGCACCTTGCCTTTACCCGCAAGGATAAACATTCGGATTCCATTTTTTCCCGCTTCGACCGGGCCCAAACCGCCCTCCGCCTGAAATTGGATGCGGCCATGGAGGGGTTTTACCGTCCCATTCTGACTACTGCCATGCGTTACCGGTACCTCACCATAGCATTTTTTGGGGCGGGTCTGTTGGTAATTATCGGCTACATTTCCAGCGGCCGGGTCAATTTTACCTGGAATCCTTCCATTGAGAATGACTACATCCAGGCGGAAATAGAAATGCCCACGGGCACGCCCGTTTCCCGCACCAGGGAGGTGGCCTTTGTCATTCAGGAAGCGGCCAAGCGGGCCGTTGCGGAATCCGCCGAGGAAGGGATAGTGCGAGGCATCAGTGTATCGGTTGCCTACCGCGAAAGTAATGCCGCAACCGTTGCCTGCAAACTGGTGCCCCAAAGTCAACGAACCATAACCGGCGCAGGTTTTGTGGATCTTTGGAGAAAGGAAGTTCCGGAAATCCCCGATTTGGAATCTCTCTTCTTCGATTACCTGGTCGGCCCCGGCGGGGAGGCGGCCATCAACATTCAATTGGCCCATCCGGAGGTGGATACCTTGAGGCATGCGGCCGAAGAGGTGGGGAATATGGTGGCTCTCTATCCCGGAGTGACCGATGTCCGAAGGGGGTTCGGCCGTGAAATGCCGCAAATCAGTTTTGAAATCAAACCGGCCGGCCAGGCCATGGGGATAACAGCCCGGGAGATGGGTCACCAGATTCGCAACGCATTTTACGGTGCGGAGGCGCTGAGACAGCCGCGTAATCGCGAGGAAATGCGGGTCATGGTTCGTCTTCCGGAAGTAGACCGGAGATCCTTGAGCGGACTGGAGGGTCTGTTGATCAAGGCTCCCGATGGATCTGAAATTCCCATCGGCCAGGCGGCGGAAATCAAGGAGACAACCGCGCCGGTCCGGATTGAGCGGGTGGATGGCGGACGCGTGCTCAATGTTACCGCCAATGTTTTGCAGAACATCACAAATGCCAACAAGGTACTGTCCGCTCTGGAAAAGAAAGAGCTGCCCGATCTGGTGAAGCGTTACCCCGGCCTACGCTATTCTTTCGAGGGGACGCAACGGGAAGTGAGGGAGGCATCCAAAGCCCTGACCATCGGGTTGATAGCCTCCTTATTTGCCATTTTTGCCATCATGGCATCCTTTCTGCAAAGTTATACCCAGTCCGCTATCGTGCTTTTGACAATTCCCTGGGGCCTGGCCGGGGCATTCATGGGCCATATTCTGCTGGGCTTCGATATCAGTATCTTCAGTGTCCTGGGAATGATCGCCCTTTGTGGAATGGTGGTTAACGGCGGGTTTGTCCTGGCCATGACCCGAAACCGTTTTCTCGACCGTGGCATACCCTTGCAGGAGGTGACGGAAAAAGCGGCGCAACGGCGCTTCCGACCCATTTTTTTGACCGCCATAACCACTTTTCTGGGTTTGGGACCCATGATATTCGAAACCAACGAACAAGCCCTTTTTCTCGTGCCCATGGCCATTTCCCTGGGTGTGGGCACGCTGGCCTCCGCCATGGTGGTTCTCATTCTGATTCCGGTGGTTTTCGTGGTTATGGAGGAAACCCAAGCCTTAGCGCTGGGAAAAATGAAGTCCGGGCCGGCTCACCCAACAGAATTGGCCGGCCAGGTCTGAGAGGCGCCAACGGCGCCAAGAGGAAAGAGGAAAGAGGAAAGAGGAAAGAGGAAAGTATTCGGCCTTTGAATAACCATAAATTACTGTCTATCAATATTTAACCCGCCCTCCGTCATATCTCTGCGTTCTTGGCAATCTTTGCGAGAGTCAATTTCGAAATGGTAGGGCAATCGCGTCCCCGCGATGCCGTAACATACGCCTTCGCACCCGGCGCGGCAAGGATGCCGTCGCCCTACCGTTTACATTTCGAAATGGTAGGTTGCAGGAAGGGGTCCCGATGGGAAAATTAATGGCGGATCGGCTGGCAAAATCTCAAAAACAGTGCATCCTATTGTTAATGGCGGGGTTTTATGTCGGTAAAGGGTATCCCGGCAATTCATCCGCAGGAGACATGGGCATGGCGAAACATTTTCTCAAAACAATTGGGGCGCTGAGTTTGGCTGTCTCAATCAGCTTTCCTCCCACCCCGGTTCCGGCCCAGAACAGTAACGAAAACAACCAGCACCCTCGCTATCAGAACCGGTCGGCTCCTTCGAGATCCTCGACGTCTTCAACCCGAAGTAACAATTGGGGTAGCAAGTTGAATGAATTGCGCAATAGCCGGCCTGCTCCTTCCAGAACCCCGACGCCTTCGATCCGTAGCGGCAATTTGGGCAGCAGGTCCAGTGATGCCACCCCCAGTTACAGGTCTCAGCCTCCCAGCCGAGGCGGTTCATCCATTCCCTCGACTTCCATTAATCGCGGTTCCACCTCCAGTCCGGGTATTTCCCGTAGCTCCACTTCCAACCCGGGTATCTCCCGCGGTCCATCCAGTTCGGGAAACCGCGGGGGCGTTGTTCGCGGCCGAACACGATTCGATAACCCATCCTCATCCGTAAACCGCGGCGATAGCGCGGGGGATTTTGGCGCGAATTACCGTAACACGATCCAGTCGGACCGGTCGAATACCGCGAATCAGAATCTCAGAAGTTCGGTCCGGAACAGATCCTGGCAAAACCGGGGCGGACAGGTGAGGAACCAGTCCATTCCCAGTCGGTCGAGCGGAACCGATTTGGATCTGGGGCGGACCGTTTCGCCCAATCCGGTCCGGAATTTCAACCCTTATGAGGATGATATCAGCCACTCCGGGTATTCCTTGACAACGGGCCGCAGGGACGGCGAACCGTCCGGAGTCCCTTTATGGGGCAGGAAGAGACCCGGGACTTCGGTGACTGGCGGTGGAGGAGAAATCCGGGATGGGACAAACCTTGCGGAACGGCGGGGTGGCAGAGATAATCCCGGATCTACCGGTGGAAGGGCGCGCCCGGGCCACCAGGGCAAACCGGAAGATAAGGGGTTGGGCCCCGCCGGGGAGAACCCCAATGGTAGGCGAGGCCAGGGTGAGGAGGGCTGGAAGAGAGGCAGGCCAGGCGGCGAGCATCATTTGGACGGAAAAAACCCGGGCGGGAAGGATGGAATCCACCGAGGGGATGGGCCCGGAAAAAAGGACGATTTACATCCGGGTCGCCCAGGAAAACCCAGGTTTGGCCGGGGCAACCGCTATGGGGGTCTTTCCCATCTCCATTGGAGGGGCCTCGGTTACGGGCGCGGTTACTATACCTATCCATCGCTTTGGTGGGATAACAGGTATTCCAGCAGGTTGTATCCAGGTCTGACCTATTCGCATCGATGGAGGCCTTTTGGCTATTATTACGGGCCGTTCATTATGATCGATGGTTACCGCTACTACTCCTCCAATTATTACGACGACGACTATTACGACTCCTACTACGACGACGCTTATTACAAATCTTCCCGCCAAACCAATCGGGTAATTTTATATGAAGATCCCGGTTACCGAGGACATAATCTGGAATTGTATGCCGGGCAAAGCATTGCCGACCTGTCCCATTACCAAACCGGGTCGGACCGTTCCTTCGATGAATTGATATCCTCGGTAAAGATTTATGGAGACGTGACATTGGTTTTGTATGAACATACGAATTTCCATGGGAAGCGCGTCTATTTGCACAATAGTGTAAACGACTTTGCAGGGGAGGCATTCACCCTTGCTTTGGATGACCAGGTTTCCTCCGTCGAAGTTTTGCCGGGCAGTTACCACTCGCATGGTTATGAGGCCAATGAATCGGAGGTAGGCTTCCAATCGGATGCAAGTGCTCCGTCTCCGCAAGCCGAAGCCGATCCATCCGTCCCCCTTCCTCTGGAACTGGAATCGGCCTATGCCCCGGAAGAGGAAACTTCCGTATTGCAACCGGTCGATTCGGGAACCGTGGTCATCCTTTACGATCAACCGGGATTTAGCGGTCGTAGGTTGGAGTTGTCGGTTGGCAATGTAATACCCAATCTGGCCATGCGCCTTCGGGATGTGGGAAGTTCCTGGGACGATGCCGTGGCCTCGATTCAGGTGTTGGGAGGCGGGGAGGTATTCCTCTACACGGAAAGCGATTTCTACGGCGCCGGCATTGTCCTGGATTATGACGTGGCGAACTTTTCCCTATCTCCCAGTCTGACCGAGTTTGCCGGCGAGATAAGTTCCATCGTTGTAAAACCACAATAAGGCTGAAGGCTGAAAAGGGATAATTGTGATCGTGATCGAAAAAAGAAAAGCCTCTCGCAAAGCTCGCAAAGACCGCTAAGAGAGAAAAGAGATTCTGAGAAAGAGGAATTAACCACGGATAATCGTGATCACGATTATTTTTCAGCCTTTAGCCTTCTTCCTTTTCCCCTCCCCCCTCCGTTAACCTGTTTTGGCGCCTCTTAGCGGTCTTGGCGAGCTTTGCGAGAGTTCTTCTTCCTTCAACGAAAGTTGCGGATGGTGTGAAGCAACATTTCGATATTTTCCAATTTGGAATGTTTATCCAGTCCATGGCCCAGGTTGAAAATGTGTCCGGGACGGTTTTTCATGGCCGTTAGAATGCGCTCCGTTTCCCGTTTGGTAATTTCTGGAGTTAGCTTCAGGACCAGGGGATCGAGGTTTCCTTGCACGGACAGATGGGAAGGGATGGCGCAAGCCGATTCTCCAATATTCAGGGTCCAGTCAAGGCTCAAGGTCTTGGCTCCCGTTTGGGCCAATCGGTGGAGGTGTTGGCCGCAGCCTTTGGCAAACAGGATGACTGGCACTCGGTCGGCCACGGATTCGATGCTGCGACGAATCCATCGCAAGGATCCTTCTTCATAGTGCTGTCCGGCCAGATTCCCTCCCCAGGAGTCGAATACCTGAAGGGCATCCACCCCGCAATCCACCTGCATCTCGAGGTAGGCCCTCACTGCATCGGAGATTTTGATCATGAGGGATTCAAATGCCCTTTTGTCTCTATGGAACAGGTGTTTCAGGTGGTGGAAATTTGCTGAAGAGCCTCCTTCCACCATGTAGGCGGCCAGGGTCCAGGGCGACCCGGAAAACCCGATGAGGGCGTTTTTGTCGGCCAATTCCCGGCGGAGCAACTTCAGGGTTTCCGCCACGTAGGCCAGTTTCTCCGGTATTTCTCTTTCCTTCAACCTGTCGATGTCGATTTGGGAACGGAGGGCAAATTCCATGGAAATCCCTCTTGGGTTGCTGAAGGTGTAGGATTGGCCCATGGCTTCGGGGATGACCAGTATGTCACTGAAGAGGATGGCGGCGTCGTATCGGAAGCGGCGAATGGGTTGCAGGGTCACTTCGACCGCGAGTTCTGGCGTCCGGACCATTTGGAGGAAGGAATGTTTTCGCTTCAGGGCCCGGTACTCGGGCAGGGAGCGACCGGCCTGCCGCATCAACCAGACGGGGGTGCGGTCGTACGGTTGGCAATTTATGGCCGCTAAAAACCGATTGCGGCTTGTCATTGCATTTTCTGCTTCCATTCCGGCCACGAACAAAAACCGCCCAGAGGAAAAGGCCAAACCAATTTATGGCCCGGGGGACTCCAAGCCCAACCAATCCCGAGGTTTAAGGAAATTCTCATAGAGTTCCTCTTCCTTTGAACCCTTGGCAGGTTGCCAACCAAATTCCCATCTGGCCAAAGGGGGGAGGGACATGAGTATGGCTTCGGTATGACCCCCGGATTGCAGGCCGAATTTTGTGCCGCGGTCCCACAACAGGTTGAATTCCACGTAACGGCCGCGGCGGTACAATTGGAATTTTCTTTCCGCTTTCCCGTAGGGGTGGTGCATTCTGCGCCGGACGATGGGAAGGTAGGCGGGCAGGAAGTGGTCTCCAACGCTACGCATGAAGGCAAAGCTGAAATTGAAATTACGTTCATTGAAATCATCGAAAAATAAGCCGCCTATTCCGCGTTGTTCGTTCCGGTGGGGAAGCTTGAAATATTCGTCACATCGAGCCTTGAAGGTTCGGTAAGCGGATTTTCCCAATGGGGAGCAGGCCATACGGGCGGTTTCATGCCAGTGAATGGCATCTTCCTCGAATCCGTAGTATGGGGTCAGGTCGAAGCCCCCCCCGAACCACCAGACCGGATCGGAATTATCCTTTTCGGCAAAAAAGAACCTCACGTTGGCATGGGAAGTTGGAACGTAAGGATTTGTTGGATGAATGACCAGGCTCACCCCCATGGCCCGGAATTTACACCCTGCCAATTCCGGGCGGCTGGCCGTGGCGGCGGCAGGAAGCGCGCCTCCCCAAACGTCGGAAAAGTTGACCCCGGCCTTTTCAAAGACTTCACCTTTCATTGACCGCGAACGACCGCCTCCGCCCAAATCCCTGGACCATTCCTCCTGCCGGATGACAAGATCCTTATCCAAGGATTTCAGGGCTTGGCAGATGGTGTTCTGCAGGACCAGCAGGTAGGATTTTACACGGTGGGGTTCAGCTCGATCGGACATGGATACAAGGCGCCGATGGCGCCAATTAGGAATTGGGAATTAAATCTCGCCGAGGCGAGATGGCACAGAGGCACAAAGGCACAAAGGGGGAGAAGCGCCCAAGGGCGCGGAGAGAGATGAACCACCATGCTCCGCCTGAAGGCTCCGCACGGCACAGCAGATAATCGTGATCTTGATCGTGATCGAATCAAGAAAAGCCTCTCGCAAAGCTCGCCAAGACCGCTAAGAGGCGTCCCGAGGGCACGCCTTTTGTGGGGTGGGGGACAGGAATGTCCCCCCTCCGTTAACCCCTGTTCCGGCACTGTGCCGTGCGTAGCCCCTGGGCAAAGCATGGAAGCCGGAGATCTTAGCGTTCTTTGCGAGAGTCCTTCTTTCTTCACCCTCAATCGATCACGATTAATTTTTAGCCTTCAGGCGGAGCGGGGTCCGTTTCATTAGTGACCAGTGACCAGTGGCTAGTGGTCAGTGAAATTTGTCTTCTGGTTTTTGGTTTCTCTTCTCCCAATTCCCAATTCCTAATTCCTAATTGGCGCGCCCCGCGCGCATTTTAGCCTTCAGCCTTTAACCTTCAGCCTTTTCTTGTCCAAGGCCAATATTTTGGCTTGGATCCGGTCGATCAGACTGGCGTCATCCAAACCGTTGAGCTTCCTCAATTCGGGAACGCCGGACCCGTGGTCGATAAACTGATCGGGCCAGCCGATGCGCTCGACCGCCAGGGAGATCCGGTGACGGTTGAGGCACTCCAGGACGGTGCTGCCGAAACCACCCTGGAGGACGTGGTCCTCGAAAGTAACGATGAGGGAAGCTCGTTTGCCTTGGCGGCATAGGAGTTCTTCATCCATTGGTTTGACAAATCGCGCGTTTACCACCCCGATGCTCCGTCCGCAATTTTCCTCCAGGATGGAGGCGAGCCTTAGGGAATCTTCCACCCAAGGCCCCAGGGCCCAGAATTGAATCTCGTTTCCTTCACGGAGGATTTCCGCTTTTCCCATCGGCAGGGAGACCGGTTTCTCTTTTATGGGGGTTCCGACAGCGGTTCCTCGGGGCCAGCGGATGAAGACCGGTTGGGGGATATGCAAGGCGGTATGCAGCATATCGACTTGTTCGTCCTCATCTTTTGGTTGCATCACCACCGCATTGGGAACGCAACGCAAGTATGCCAAGTCGAACATGCCGTGGTGGGTCGGCCCATCGTTGGGGGACAGACCGGCGCGATCCAGGCAGAATTTCACCGGCAGGTTTTGCAGGCAGACATCGTGAATGATGGGATCGTAAGCGCGCTGAAGGAAAGTGGAATAGATGGCGACTACCGGTTTTTTGCCCTTGCTGGCCAATCCCGCAGCGAACAAAACGGCGTGTTCCTCAGCTATTCCCACGTCGAAAAATTGCTTGGGAAGTTTTTTCTTGAGGATATTCAAGCCCGTCCCCGAAGGCATGGCGGCCGTGATTCCCACGATATCGGGATCCCGCCGGGCCATGCGGGTCAGGTGTTCACCGAAGACATTCTGGTAACTGGGTGGGGTATTGGCTTTTGAGGGTGGTCCTTTTCCGGTTTTGGGATCAAAGGGACCGACCCCGTGAAAACGTTCCGGTTGACTTACGGCCACATCGTAACCGTGACCTTTTTCGGTAACGATGTGCAAAATTATGGATTCAGGGGAAGTTTTGGCAAAGTTCAGGTATTTGTGCAGGAGGTCGAAATCGTGACCGTCTATGGGGCCAAGGTAACGCAGTCCCAATTGTTCGAAGAGGGAAGAAGGCACGAACAGATCCTTGAACTCCTTTCCAATCTTTTCGCCGATCTGGATCAGTGAATCGCCTCTCGGGATTTTTTTGAGAAAACTTTGCAGGTCCTGATGCAGGCGGTTGTAAAGAGGATTGGTAATCAGTTCAGCCAAAAACTTTGGGATCGCCCCCACATTCCGGGCAATGGACCACTCGTTGTCGTTGAGAATCACAATGAGTTTGCCGGTGGAGGGCACGATATTGTTGAGCGCTTCCATGGTGATACCGCAGGTAAGGGAGGCGTCGCCGATGATGGCCACCACATTCTCATCCGTCCCGTTCAGGTCGCGGGCCGTAGCCATTCCCAGAGCGGCGGAAAGAGCGGTACCGGCATGGCCGGCTCCGTAGCTGTCGTGATCGCTCTCCGACTGGCACAGAAACCCACTGTATCCACCCGATTTCCGGATTTTGGAGAATCCTTCCCCTTGGCGCCCGGTGAGGAGTTTGTGCACATAACCCTGATGAGCCACGTCGAAAACGAGAGGATCCTTGGGACTGTTGAAAACCCGATGGAGGGCGATGGTCAGTTCGACCACACCCAGGTTCGGCCCGATGTGCCCCCCATTGATGGAGGTGACTGCTATGAGCAATTCCCTTATTTCCTGGGCCAGCAAGGGCAACTCTGCCGGTTTCAAGGCCTTGACGTCATCGGGACCCTCGATGGAGGGCAAAATTCGCTTTCCGGATGTTTCAGACATGGGTAGAAGCGTTAGTTTTTCCGGGCATGGGACGGCGAAACAGTCTCATGGGCCGGGGTCGAAGTTTTCGAAGGCGGGTTGGCCCGCCTTTTTGCGCAATTTTTCAATTTTAAGCTCAGCCTGGTTGAGCCGTTTATGACAAACTTTCAGCAGTGAAGTCCCCTCTTCGTATTTTTCCACCAATTTTTCCAGAGGTACGTTACCGGACTCCAATTCTCCGATGACGGTTTCCAAGTATTTCAAGGCCTCCTCAAAGGCCAATTCCATGGTGTCGGGTTTACTCACTCGGATTAGGCTGGAGGTTCGGACGGCGTTTTTCAATACAATCTATCCGTATAAATTGCCTTGATCTGATATCTTGAATCGGTCTGGGTGGTTTCCAGTTTTTTCGTTCCCATGCATTGGTTGCTATCGCTTTTTTTGGTCTTGCTGGTTTTGAATGTTTTCAAATCCCTCTATTTGGATCTTCTCAACCGAAGGAATATTCAGAGAAACAGTGGGGAGTTGCCGGAGGCTTTTCGTCAAGTCATGAACGATGCCACCTACCATAGAAGCGTGTCCTATTCCTTGGAAAAGAATCGCCTGGGCATGATAACCACCGTTTACGACGCATTGGTCCTGGGCCTGGTTATCAGTCTGGGTTTCCTGCCTTTCCTTTGGGTCGAATGGGGGGGATTATGGGGGCATTCCATCTGGTCTGAGGCGGCCTATCTCGTTGCCGTCACGATATTGCTGGGTTTGCCCAATCTGCCCTTCGACTGGTACGATACCTTCAAGCTGGAGGAAAAATTCGGATTTAATAAGAGCAGCATCGGTCTGTGGATTTCGGATAAGGCGAAAGGGACCCTCATTGGTTTGGCCATCGGGTTTCCCATCATATGCCTGTTGTTGAAATTGGTCGACTGGATGGGCCGCTCCTGGTGGTTGTGGGGGTTTGTCCTGGTTCTACTGTTCCAATTGACCATGATCGTGCTTTATCCGAAGCTTATTCTACCCCTCTTCAACAAACTCGAACCGCTGGAAGAGGGAGAATTGAAAGCTTCTCTCATGAAGTTGGCCGATAAAGCGGGATTTGCCGCCCGCACGATCGAAGTAATGGACGGTAGCAGGCGGTCCGGTCACTCCAACGCCTATTTTTCCGGGTTTGGAAGATTTCGTCGCATCGTTTTGTACGATACGCTGATGGAACAATTGGGAGCCGACGAATTGAAGGCGGTCCTGGCCCACGAAATCGGCCACTACAAACTGGGCCATTTCCCCAAACGGATTGTCTTGTCCGCCGTCGGGCTATTCGTTGCTTTCGGATGCATAGCCTTTCTGGCTGAAAGCAATTGGTTTTACCGTGGCTTTGGATTTGAAACGACCAGCATCGCGCCAGCTTTTCTATTGGTCACCCTCCTGAGCGGTTTGATTACTTCATGGTTGACCCCTCTTTTCAGCATGTTGTCCCGAAAACATGAATACGAGGCCGACGCATTTGCCCGAAAAGCCTTGGGCGAGCCCCATTCCCTGGTTGGCGCGCTTCGTAAATTAAACGAAAAAAATCTCAGCAACCTTACTCCCCATCCTCTTTACAGTGCGTTTTATTACTCACATCCAACTTTATTGGAACGGGAAAAAGCGCTTTTGGCGGCCTCTTGACCCTCGCACGCTTGCAGTCATGGGGATTGGCCTCCTGGCATTTGTCCTGTTCGTCCGGGCCGAGACGACCCATCTGCGCATCGCCACTTACAATTTGCGCAACTATTTGGAGGTCAATCGGTGGGTAGATGGCAGTTATCGTCCTAATTATCCCAAACCGGAAATGGAAAAAACGGCCTTGAGGAAGGCATTGATCGAGGTCGGGCCGGACATCCTCATACTACAGGAAATGGGACCTGAGCCTTTCCTTTTGGAGTTGCAGAGGGACCTGAGGAGGGAGGGCTTGGTTTTGCCCCATGCCTACCTTGCCCGCGGCTCGGACAAAGAGCGTCACCTGGCTTTGTTGAGCAAGTTCAAACCCGTTTCTTTACGAACCCACGAGAATGTGGAATTCGAATATTTCGGGGAAACAATCCCGGTTAAACGGGGAATTCTGGAAGCTGTCTTTCAGCATGGGATGTGGCGCTGGAAGGTCTACGGCTTGCACCTGAAAAGCAGATGGACCGAGGTGGCGGACGATCCCTTATCGGCGCAACGGCGCCGGTCGGAAGCTCTGGCGGTCCGAAAGCGTATAATGCAACGGCATCGGGAGGATCGGGTGCCCTATATCCTGGCGGGTGATTTCAACGACGTGCGCAGCAACAGTCCCATTCGGCTGTTGCAAAACCGCGGCAAGACCCAGGTGGCCAAATTAGTGGAGTGCTTGGACAGCCGGGGGGAAGTTTGGACCTACTTCTACGCAAAAGAGGAAACCTACAGCCGGGTGGATTACATATTGATGAGTCCGGATTTTCCCGCTTTGGTGAAAAACGGCCACGGCCATATATTCGATGGCGCCGGTTCATTGGGCGGAAGCGATCACCGATTGGTCTGGTTGGATTTGGAGTTGGGGAGGTCCGCGGTCGAAAATGGCTGAGGGTATCTCGAGACGGCTAGGGCTCTATTGCCACATCCCGTTTTGCGCCAGCAGTTGCGATTTCTGCGCCTTTTACCGGGAGAAGCCGCACCGGAGGGACCTGGAGTCCTTTTTGGAAGGCATGGAGGAGGAATTGGACTGGATGGAGCCTGACCGCCCTTTCGACACGATTTTCTGGGGTGGAGGAACCCCAAGCTTGCTGCCGGCCAAAGATCTGGAACGCCTGGGCTGTGCTGTTGTGGAAAACGGGGGAGGACGGGCCGAGGAATGGACCGTGGAAATGGCCCCCAGCACGGTTAAACCGGATAAACTCGAGGTTTTGAAAGCGCTGGGGGTCAATCGGATTTCCATGGGGGTGCAGAGTTTCAGTGACCGGTTCCTGGAAATCCTGGGCCGCAGGCATGGTTCCAAGCAGGTTTACCAAGCCTACGATTGGATCCGTCAAGCCGGTTTCGGTAATGTCAATCTCGACCTCATGATCGCCTTGCCGGGCCAGGGAATGGAAGATCTGCTGGGAGACCTGGAGGAGGCCTGCCGGTTGGAACCGGATCACCTTTCCGCTTACGGTCTGACCTTCGAGGAAGACACCGTGTTATGGGCCAAACTGGCTAGGGGGGAACTTCGGCGAGACGAGGACAGGGAGGCCGACCTCTACGAGGCAGTTTGGGACTTTCTTCCGGCACATGGATACCGCCAATACGAAATCAGCAACTTTTGCAGGCCGGACTTTCTCTGCCGGCACAATCTCGATACCTGGAGGATGAGGGAGTGGATTGGAGTCGGCCCGTCCGCCGCGTCCCAATATGATAGAATTCGTTACAGCAATGCGGCCGATCTGCCCACTTGGCTGGCGCAGACCCGAGCAGAAGTGGGGGACCGCCATGAAGTTAGGTTATTGACGGACTCCGATCTATTGGAAGACGCTGTCATCTTTGGGCTCAGAATGCAAGAGGGTGTTTCCATCGATGAATTGTCGAGGCGGTTTCCGCACAACGGAGTGGAAGCTTTTTCACCCTTTTTCGAATTCCTCAAAGGGGAAGGGTTGGCTACCATTGCGGATGGGGACCGGGTGAAGTTGACCCGGCCGGGCAAGTTGCTCGCCGACCGTATAGGTGTCGCATTTCTCAACTCGCTACAGGAAATCGGTCATGTTGGAAGCATTTGAAAAATGGTTGGTTGGCTTGGGCCTTTCCCAGGGACAATTGGATGCCGTCATGATGGCGGCGGGATTGGCGGGAATAGCGCTGGTTGCCCTCATTCTCAATTTTTTGGCAAAGCAGTCGATTGCGCGAATCCTGTATCCCCTCATCAGGCGGAGCAGGACGAAATGGGATGACGTTCTGATTGAGCACAAGGTAATCGCTCGCTTGTCCCACCTCGCCCCGGCCATCGCCATCAACTGGTTGGCCCCCGTCTTTTTTTCCGGACGGGAGGGGTATATTTGGGTCCTTGAGATGGCCGTCAACATCTACTTGATTATCATTTTCATGGGGGTGGTCTCCGCCTTGCTCAATGCGGCGGTCGACTTCTACAATCGATCGGACAAGGCCCGCCGCATTCCTCTGAAGGGATTTGTCCAGGGGATCAAGCTGGTTTTATTCTTCATCGGCTTCATCCTGATCCTGTCGATCGTCTTCGATAAATCGCCCCTTTATTTTTTTTCCGGGCTGGGGGCGCTTACAGCCATTCTGCTGCTCGTTTTCAAGGATGCAATTCTCGGATTGGTCGCCGGAATTGAGATTTCGGTGAATAACCTGGTGAAGGTGGGGGATTGGGTGGAAATGCCAAAATACCAGGCCGATGGCGACGTGGTCGACGTGACCCTGACCAAGGTGAAGGTTCAGAACTGGGATAAAACCATAACCAATATTCCATCTTATGCTTTTGTATCCGATTCCTTCAAAAACTGGCGTGGAATGTCCGAATCGGGGGGACGTCGCATCAAGCGCTCTCTCTGCATCGACATGAACAGCATAGGCTTTGTCGATGAGAAACTCCTCACCCGCTTCCGACGTTACGAGTTGCTCAAACCTTACCTGGATGAAAAGGTGAAAGAGGTCGATGCTTACAATACGGAGAAAAAGGCGGATCTATCGGAGATGATCAATGGCCGCCGGATCACCAACATCGGCACGTTTCGGGCCTATTGTGTGGCCTATTTGAGGAGTCGGCCGGACATTCACCAGGACATGACCTTCCTCATTCGGCAACTTGCACCCACTCCCCAGGGATTGCCCTTGGAGATTTACGTGTTTTGCAATGACATTCGATGGGTTAATTACGAAGGCATTCAGTCCGATATTTTCGACCATCTCCTGGCCGTCATCCCGCAATTTGACCTCAAAGTTTACCAGCAGCCGAGTGGAAGCGATCTGGAAAACTTGAAAGCGCCAATTAGGAATCAGGGAAAGAAAGGCTGAAGGATGAAAAGGGAGGGGCGCGCCTCCTGCCCCAACCGGGTTCCACTAAAATGGCGATCGTGATGGAGCGGCGGAATTACTGGATGCGGTGTTCCATTAAGGCTATCAGTTCCATCAAAAAAGCGGTATCGCCGGGCAGGTCCTGGCAGAGTCCTTTGGCTTTTTCGGTATGGGCTCTGGCCTGCGACCGAGCTCCGTCCAATCCAAAAAAATCGATATAGGTGGCTTTCCCGCAGGCCAGATCCGAACCGGTCGGTTTGCCCAAGGTCTCATCATCGGAGGTGGCATCCAATATATCGTCAATGATTTGAAAGGTGAGCCCCACGCATTTACCGATTTGGACGAGAGTTTGGATGTCCCGTTCGGGGGCATGGCCGATGCGGGCCCCCATGGTCATGGCGGCAGTGATAAGGGCCGCGGTTTTGTTGAGGTGAATGTTCTTCAATTGTTCGGATGTATAGTTCGTCTTTTCCCCGAGCAAGTCATCCATTTGTCCGCCGATCAACCGGCGGCTGCCCGATGCGATGCTCAGGTCCTGGATGAGGGAAGTGCCCAGGGCCGGAGTATGCCGATAATACCTTCCGATCAGTTCGAAGGCGTATGTCAAAAGGGCGTCCCCGGCCAGAATGGCAGTGGCCTCATCGAATTGGACGTGGCAGGTCGGCTTACCGCGGCGCAGACTGCTGTCATCCATCCCGGGAAGATCATCGTGTACCAGGGAATAAGTGTGAACGCATTCCAGGGCCACTGCCGCAGGAACGGGGTCTTCCTCCGGGGTGAAAAGATCTCTGGTGGCCATTAGAAGTACGGGGCGCAATCTTTTTCCACCAGCTCCAAGGCTGTATCGCATGGCCCGGTGCAAGCGGGAAGGAGGGGTTTCCGCCGGAGGAACTAACTGCTCAATTCCCTCTTCAATACGTTTCTGGTAAAGGTTGAGCGTTGATTTAAATTTTTTTTCCGTAAACATAGCACCTTCAAGCTGGCATGGATCATGGATTCTATTGAGAAAGTTTGGCGAAATATTTTCCAGTCGCCGGGTGTTTGGGCCAAGATTTTGGTGGGCACCTGTCTATCCCTTATTCCCGTATTGCATTTCTTTGCCCTGGGTTACATCTACCGCTTCACCCTGCAGATTCGCCAGGGTTACCGGATTGAATTGCCGGAATGGGATAATTGGAAGGATCTTTTCCTCGACGGACTGAAATTCTTTCTCCTACTCCTGGTTTGGCTGGGGATTCCACTGCTCATTGGCCATTTTATCAAACTGGTAGTGGGAGTGGTGACCGATGATTTTGGGCAATTGGCATTTATGTTGAGCATCCCATTCGGGTTTGCTCTGGCGGGGGCAAGTCTCTTTCGTTTCCAGACTTTCGAGTCCTTCAAGGACGCACTGGATTTGACCAAAATTATGCGGATGTATATCCTTACTTTCAAGTTTGGACTCGTCCCTCTTCTGGCTGCTTGCGGGATTTTTTGGCTAACCGGCATGCTGTCGATTTTTCTTCTTTTTACTATTGGACTTCTTATTTTTGCCTATTTCACGTCTCTTTTCCGCGCCTTGGAAAAAGGATTCCTCTGAGAAAATCCCGTTTAACCGGCAGCAATAAGACCTGAACATCATGCCCACTTACGATTATGTGTGCTCCTCCTGTGGAGGCGAGCTCGAGTATTTTCAATCAATGCTGGACGCTCCACTAACCCGTTGTCCCACCTGCCCGGATGGGACTCTTCGGCGGAAAATTGGAATGGGCGCTGGGATTATCTTCAAGGGAAGCGGGTTTTACCAGACCGATTACAAGAACCCTGGGAAGCCCCCCGAGTCCATTGAGGCCAAAGCGGGGAGCAAGAAGGTAGGAGAAAATAGTGACGGTGGTGGAAATTGCAGCCATTCCGACGGCTGTGTTGGCTCCGATAACCATTGATTTCCCCTGGCAAGGGGCGCTTCGGAGGATCGTTTTTCAAGTTTGTGCCAGAACATAACTGCAAGGGCAGTCCGAAATTGCCGGTGGCTGTCCCCGGGCTCAACATTCCCGGACGGTTTTTCCTCGTCCTCTTCTTCTTGCCCGCATGGTTGCTTTCAGTTGAGCCGGATGGGGCATTTGGGAACCCCGCCCATGGGTCTCACATCCTACAAAGCGGTTATTTCGTCCTTTTCGGAAGGGACATGGGGGCGCTACGAATCTTCGAATCCGCTTGTGATCGATCGGTCGACGCATGCGAGGAAATTTTCCAATTGCCGGAATCCCTTCCCCAAAGAATCCGGGTCCACATATCCGAGGATGCCGATCCACACATCAGCCGATCGACCGCCGGCGCGGTCATTCTGCAGGTCAATCCGGATCTGACCGATGACGACCGCGTGACCTGGGCCATACGTGCCCTGCTCACACTTTACGGGCGTTGGCAGGGTGTAGGCGTCCCTCCGCCACTCTGGCTGATAAGGGCCTGTCGGGTTCAAATTGAATTCCAGCAGAACCCGGCCTTTAGGATCCTGCTCCAACGGAGACTCTCTCAGACAAAGGTTCCGACCCTGCGGGAACGGTTCGGAAGTCATGAATTCCTTGCCGAACCGGGCTGGGACTACTTGATCTACAAATTTATCGAATCGGGTGGTCTGGACCCGTCTTCATTGAGGCTGCGCCTGTTGCAGTTCTGGAAAAACGCCTATGATTGGTCCCAGTTCACCGCATTTTTCGAAACCGATTATCCAGGGATGAACCCGGCCGAGCTCGGTCTTCTGTGGAGAACTTACGTCAGTGAATTTCTGGCCCTGGATACAATGGGTTTTTTGTCGGAAGAGGATTCGCTCCGTGCCCTCGACAGGATATCCTTGCTTGAATTGAGACGGAACAACCGGTTGGTGAAAATCCCGGCCGACCTGTGGTTTTTATTTCGTCGAGATGAGAAAATCCTCTCCCTGATAGCCACTCGAAATACCAATTTGTCTCAATTGATATTGCGTGTTCATCCCTATTATTTCAATGCCCTTCATTCTCTGAAAGGCATGTTTGAAGCGGTATCAGGTAATGATCTCAAGGAATTTCAGCAAGCGGCCGAACAATTCAGGCAGGATGTGCTGGATGCCCAACAATTGGGTTTTGAGACGGACCGCGTGATCGGCCGATTGCAAAAGGAGAGAAGGCGCGCCGAGGCGCGCCAATTAGGAATTAGGAATTAGGAATGGGGAGAAGATGTTGAGATTAATCGTGATCGTGATCGAAAGATGGGGAAGGAAGCGCTGAAAGCCTTCAGCGGGGCAGGGCGGTCGCTCGGGAATATTTTTGGTTTAAAAGGGATGACCGATTTTCCAGGGTAGGGAAATATTATGCCAAACCGCCTATGGAATGTGTTCGTGGTGTCGATTTCGACGGTTGGCTCGCGTATTCTGGGGTTGGCCCGGGATATTCTGCTTTTTTCCACTTTTGGAAGTTCAGTGGTCAATTCCGCATTTTTGTTGGCTTTTACCTTTCCCAATCTGTTTCGTCGGCTATTGGGTGAAGGCGCATTGACGGCGGCGATGCTTCCGCTTTTGGCGGAGGAAAAAGAAGCTTCGGGCAGGGTTGCCCTGTTTGCCCTGTTCAACAAAATTATCAGTTGGCTGACCGCGACGCTTCTAGGCTTGGTGGTGTTGATTGGCCTGTTGCTGATATTGATCGGGGCCATGCCGGACCTGTCCGCCCGATGGGAACTGGCCATGGTTTTGGGAGTACTGTTGATCCCCTATATGGCATTGATCTGCCTGGCCGCGGCGTTTGCCGCCATTCTCAATGTTTTGCAGAGATTTGCCATACCGGCCTTGACTGCGGTCTGGCTGAATTTGGCCATGATCCTGTTTCTGGGAGGGATTGGTTTATGGGTGACGGAGGACATGCTTGTCCGCATGTACTGGCTTTGTGCCGGAGTCCTTTTTGGGGGATGTCTGCAACTGGCCGCGCCATGGCTTGCCTTGAAGCGCCAGGGATGGAAGTTGGCGCCGGATTTCCAGCCCAACTCTCAAACGCGGGAATTGGTCAGATTGCTCTTGCCCGGAATAGCCGGAGCTTCGGTCATACAGCTCAACATTGTCATAAGCAGGTCTATGGCCCATTTTATTGATGAATCGGCCGTTTCCGTTCTTTACCTGGCCAATCGGTTGGTGGAGTTGCCTCTGGGGGTATTTTCCATTGCCATCGCCACGGTTTATTTCCCGGCTTTTTCCGAATGGGCGGCGCGCAAAAGCCCCGGGGAATTCAATCGGGTTTTTCAGCAGGCCTTGCGGTTGATTTTTGCCATCACCATTCCGGCTGCGGCTGGACTGCTTCTTCTGGGCGAACCTATTTTGCGCTTCCTCTTTGAATGGGGTTCCTTCCGAGCCGCCGATACAGCCCTGACCTTACCGATTTTGTGGGTGTTCGCCCTGGGGTTGCCCCCCTATTCAATGGTGGCTATCCTGGTTCGGGGTTTTTATGCTCACAAGGATACCAAGACACCCATGAAGATAGCCTGCATCAGTGTCGGATTGAACGTGGCCTTGAGCCTGGCTCTCATTTGGCCGCTCGGGGTGATCGGCTTGGCCTTGGCCAATCTGTTATCCATTTTAGTCCAGTGCCTTCTCCTGACCGTAAGGTTGTCCGGCCTGATTGGGGCCAATCCACTGGGCCATATATGGCGGGAAACCGCTAAAGCCGTGTTGGCCGCCCTCGCCATGGCCGCCATAATTGTCATTTCCAGCCGATGGGTGGCAACCTTTCCATTGACTTCAAAGGAAAATGCGGCGGTTAACCTCCTGGCCCTGATACCCCTCGGGGCGATCTGTTATTTTTCGGTTTTGTGGATAGCGAGGTTCCGTGAATTGGAGGAACTGAAAGCCCTTCTCTTTGGCTTGGTCAAGCGGCACAAATCCAGGGTTTCATGAAGCATTTTTTTCAGCAGCAATGGTTGATCCCAGCCCTTGCCGGAGCCGTTGCCTTGGCCTTTGTATTTCCGGAGTGGGGAGCCAGTGGCGGTTATCTGCGTTCGGAAATTACGACGAAGCTGGGCATAATTCTGGTATTTTTTCTTCAGGGCTGGGCCTTGCCCTCCGAAGTTCTGGCCAAGGGGCTCGTACGTTGGAGGACCCATCTGTTGATACAGGGCTTTATTTTTATCCTTTATCCTCTCCTCTTCATTTTGGGAGACCTCGTTTGGTCGCAATGGATCGGCCAGCCATTGCGCGTGGGGTTTTTCTTTCTGGCCGTTTTACCCACAACCATCACCTCGGCCATTGTCTACACCTCCCTGGCCGATGGAAATACCGGGGTCGCGCTTTTCAACACCACGGTGGCCAATTTCGCCGCGGTTGTGATCACTCCCCTTTGGATGATGGTTTTGGCGGAATCGGATGTGGGTCAAATGGGCGATTTTGCTACCGTTTTCCTCAAATTGACCCGGCTGATCCTGCTACCCTTCCTTGTCGGTCAAGTCGTTCACTATTTCTTCAAGGAAGTCGCCATCAGGCATAAAATCCTCTTCGGCCACATAAACCAGGGGATCATCGTATTCCTCGTCTTTGCCGCTTTCGCCAATTCCGTGATGGCGGGCATCTGGGAGTCGCAGGGTTGGGGTATGCTCTGGTTCACCGCGATGCTTTGTTTCGCCCTGTTCTTTCTGGTCAACGCTATGGCCCTTCTCCTCATTCGCCTCGATTTATTCACGCAAGGTGAAAAACCAGCCGTGTTCTTTTGCGGCACCCAAAAAACACTGGCTACGGGCGCATCCTTTGCCAATTCGTTGTTCGGAGCCGATCCAATCCTGGGAATCATTTTGCTGCCCGTCATCGTCTATCATCCCATCCAATTGGTATTGGGAGCTCTGCTCATCCCCCGGTTAAAGGCGCCTTCGGCGCTTAAGAAAGGCTGAAAGCTAAAGGCTGAATGTGGTGAAATTAATCGTGCTCACGATTTTCCTAATTCCTAATTCCTAATTGGCGCGACCCAGCGCGCCTATTGATTGACCTGGTTGGACGGTCGACCCGCCAAAAAGGCTTTCAAGTTCTCCACCGCCGTGCGCATCAGGCGGGATCGGGCCGAGCGGGTGGCCCAGGAAATGTGCGGGGTAATAAAGCAATTGTCCAATCGGTAGAGCGGGCAATCCGCATTGGGTGGTTCCCTTTCCAAGACATCCAGCGCGGCCCCGGCAATTTCACCTTGTTTCAAGGCTCGGTATAAACTCTTTTCATCCACCAATTGCCCCCTACTGGTATTTATGAGGTAAGCGGTGGGTTTCATTTGGACCAATCGATCGGCTCCAACCAGGTGGTGATTGTCCGCTGTCAAAGGACAATGGAGGCTGACAAAGTCCGATAACGAAAAAATGTCGTCCAGGCTGACGAACTTCACCTCCCCCGATTTGCCTGAATCGGACAATACATCGAAAGCCAGGATTTTCATGCCAAAGGCGTGGCCCAACCGTGCCGTGGCTTGGCCAATGCGCCCGAAGCCGATGATTCCGAGTGTCAGGCCGTCCAGTTCAATCAGAGGAAAATCCCAATAGCAAAAATCCGGGCAGGATGACCAGCGGCCTTGGCGAACGGTCTCGGAATGATGAGCCACGCGCTGGGTTAAATTCAGAATGTGGGCAAAGGCCATCTGCGCCACAGAATTGGTTCCGTAGGTCGGAATATTGGAAACGGGTATACCGCGGGCCTTGGCCACGTCTATATCGACCACGTTATAGCCGGTTGCCAACACCCCAATGAACTTGAGTTTGGGCAACCGACGGATCGTTTTTTCATGCAATGGCGTCTTATTGGTATACAGCACATCCGCGTCCTTGGCCCGTTCCAGAACCTGGTTCTCCGGGGTGCGTTCATACACCACGCACTCACCCAAAGCTTCGAAACCCTCCCATGATAAATCACCGGGATTCAGTGTTTCTCCATCCAATACGACAATTTTCACCTTTCGCTCCTGACCCGCGCTATCCGTCCCATCCTCGCAATGGAATGATACAGGTTATTTTTCACACTTTTACAAAGGGAACTCCAAGATGCAACTTCTTATGACCCTTGCTCTTCCCGGTTGAAAATGGAATCTGCTTTCATTCCCCGTTGCGGGCCCCGATACTTGCATTGTGAACAGAACCACCCCGAAAAATTACGCTATCGCCCACTTCGACGACATCCCAGCCGTATCCTGCCCCTGCGGATTGTCCCAACGGGCCTTCGCCACCCCCGACAACCAAACCGCCACTATCCACAAGGTCCATATTTCAGAAGATGCCCAGGCCCACTACCATAAGAAATTGACTGAGATATACCTGATCTTGGAAACCGAAGGTGAAGCATTCATGGAACTCGATGGAAGTAAATTTCCGGTTCAACCAATGACTGCGGTATTGATAAAACCGGGTTGTAGGCACCGGGCCATTGGTAAAATGAAGATAATCAATGTCTCCGTCCCGGCTTTCGATCCCGAGGACGAGTGGTTGGATGAACCGACGCCCGAGTCCCTTTCATGGAGCTGACCCTTCCGATCCTCTTCCTGGGAGTGGGCCTCGGTTTGCTCATTCTGGTATTGCTGGGACCGCGAGAGAGCGTCGACTACAAGCTCGAGCCCAAGGATCTGCCCGAGGATTTGGACACTTACCTGGCTCAATCCGAAGCTCGGATGCCCAACCTCAGGCCCGACAATGAGAAAAGAATTATCTGGGCCGGTCCAAAGGGCCGAAAAACTCCTTGGTCGATCATTTATATCCATGGGTTTTCCGCATCCCGCATGGAAACTTATCCCTTGTCGGAAAACGTCGCCCGAGCCTTGGGGGCGAATCTTTACCTGACGCGTCTGACCGGACACGGTCGCGACGCGGAGGCCATGGGAGGGGGCAGCGTCAACGCGTGGTTGAACGATGTCCAGGAAGCAGTTCGAATTGCCCGCCGCCTGGGTGAGCGCGTCCTTGTCATCGCCATGTCGACCGGCGCCGTTCTGGCTCTGGTAGCGGCGACGGATCCGGCCATCGGAGGCATAAATGCAATGGTCCTCATGTCTCCTAATTTCAAACCAAAAAATCGGCGGGCTCCCATCCTGGGTTGGCCCTGGGGGAAGTTCATAGCCCATTGCATTCAGGGAAAGACCTTCAGTTGGGAAAGACCAAGGCCGGGACAGGAAAAATATTGGACCATGTCGATGCCGACTCAATCGCTCCTCCCCCTCATGGCCCTGGTAAAACTGGGCCGGAAACGGGATCTGGCCAAACTGGCCCTTCCCCTTCTGGTTATCTATTGCCCTCGAGATCAAGTGGTCTGCGGGAAGGCCATCGAGCGGGAATTTGCCCGCATCCGGTCCCGGCGAAAACAACTCGTGGCGGTGGATAACACGGAAGACGAAAACAGACACATCCTGGCCGGGGACATTCTGGCCCCTTCCGGGACCAAGCCCATCGCCGGGCAGATCATTCAATTCGTGCGCTCTCTGAATGTTGCCAATTAACGCTTGCAATTGGAATTTTCCGTCCTAACTTCACCCGTTTTAACCGAATCGCCCCGTAAATCATGTCCCGAATTTGTGCTATTACCGGCAAAAGACCCATCACGGGGGGTCGTATTTCCCGCAAAGGTCAAAAGAAAAAAAGTGGCGGTATTGGAACTCACGTCACCAAGACCAACAAGCGAGTATTTCGTCCCAACCTGCAACGAAAGCGCATCCGTCTGGCCAACGGTTCGGTAAAACGGATGTGGATATCGGCCAAGGCCCTGAAATCAGGTAAGGTGGAAGTTGTCTGAGACGCATTTCTCGCAAAGATTAATCGTGATCGTGAACGTGATCGAATTAAGAAAAGCCTCTCGCAAAGCTCGCCAAGAACGCTAAGAGGGGCGCCGAGGGCACGCCTTTTGTGGAACCCCGTTGGGGTAGAAGGCCCGGGGCGCCAATTAGGAATTAGGAATGAGGTAAAGAAAGGCTGAAGGCTGAAAAGGGAGAGGCGCGCTGGGGGCTTTTGTGTTTTTGTGCGTTTTGTGGCTAATTGCTCTCCTCTTCGATCACGATCACGATCATGAATAATAATCGATCATGATCATGATTAATTTCAGAACCTTCTCCGGAATCCGCCCGGCAATTTCCTGCGGCCGCCCTTGCCCATCATTTTTTGAATTCGCTTCATTTTGCCTCCCCGCATCAATTTCATCATTTTCTTTAACTGGTGATATTGTTTGAGCAGGGCATTGACATCGGAAACCCGGGTGCCCGATCCCTTGGCGATCCGGAAACGTCGGCGGCCGTTGAGGATTTGCGGACGGGTGCGCTCCGCCGGTGTCATGGATAGAATGATTGCCTCGGACCGGTTCATTTGCCGTGTTTCTTTGCCTCCGAATTCCATTCCGCCCATTTGTGGCATCATTCCCATGACCCTGTCCAGGGGCCCCATTTTTTTGACCTGCTGAATCTGGGCCAGGAAATCGTTCAGATCGAATTCCGCCCGCTTAATGCGCTCGGCCAATCGTTCCGCCTCGTCCCGATCGAATTTTTCCTGAGCCTGTTCCACCAGGGAAACCACGTCCCCCATACCTAGGATCCTGCCGGCCATTCGATCCGGATGAAACGTTTCGAAGTCGTCCAATTTTTCGCCGATACCGGCAAATTTAATGGGCACCTGGGTAACGGACTTCATGGAGAGGGCGGCGCCTCCTCGGGCGTCGCCATCGAGTTTGGTAAGGACGATGCCGGTCAGCCCGATCTCGCGGTGAAAATGATTTGCCACGTCCACTGCTTCCTGCCCCAGAGCTGCATCCCCTACCAACAACACCTCGTCCGATTGGATGGTTCGGTTCAGTCTCTTGAGTTCGCCTACCAAATCCCGGTCGATTTGCAATCGTCCCGCCGTATCGAAGATCATGACATTGCATCGATTATCCTGGCCGAACCGGAGGCCTGATTTTCCTATTTTGACCAAATCCTTCGTCTCGCGGTCGGAAAAAAAGAGCATATTCCCTTGGCCCGCCAGGGTTTCGAGTTGGTCGATAGCAGCGGGTCGGGAGACATCGCAACCTACCACCAGAGGCCTCATGCCCTTTTGTTTCAACATATGGGCCAACTTGGCGGTGGAGGTGGTCTTACCCGAACCGTGCAGCCCGATCATCATAACCTTGAGCGGTCGGTTCCCGGAGAGTTCCGCCGTGCCTTGACCGAGGAGTCGGACCAATTCGTCGTGGATGATTTTGACCACCTGCTGACCGGGGGTAACGGATTTCAGCACATCGGCCCCGCTACAGGTCTCCCTGACGGTTTCGACGAACTGTCGGGCAACCTGGAAATTGACATCGGCGGATAGTAGCGCGGTGCGCACCTCCTTCAGGGCCGCCTCCACCTTATGTTCGGTCAACTTGCCCGCCCCCCGCAGGTTGCGGATGGTCTTACTTAAACGGTTGGTGAGGCTTTCGAACATGGGGGCAAATTACCTAAGGAGCGGAATAAAGAGGAAGGCCTCCCGGCTTTCAAATTATTTCTCGGAACCATTCCCGGGCAAAGCTCCCCCGGCAGAATTTTCTTTTAAAGTAGCGAAGGGAAAGTTTTGTTGGGACCGGTGTATCTCGGCATAGAGAGTTCATGCGATGATTCGGCCCTGGCCCTCTTCGATTCCCGGACCGGAGTAGCGGCAAAGGCCCTCCATTCACAGATAGGGACCCATAGGCCTTACGGAGGAATTGTTCCGGACTTGGCCAGTCGTGACCACATCGATGCTTTCATTCCATTGTTGGAAAACCTGTTTGGCCAATACTACCCGGAGGACGTCGCCAGGATTGCCGTCACTGCGGGTCCCGGATTGGCCAGTTGTCTGGCCATAGGAGTGGCCCTGGCCAGAAGCCTTGGTCTGGCCCTTGGGGTGCCGGTCGTGGGGGTCAATCATCTGCGGGGGCATGCCTTTTCTCCGTTCATTCCGCTTCATGAGGAAGACCCGGGGCATTTCGAATGCAATCTTCAGCAGTATTTGCCCCATTTGGGGCTCATCGTTTCGGGCGGAAACACCTTGCTCTTCAGTATGTCCTCTCCAGGGGATATCCAATTGCTGGGCCAAACCCTGGACGATGCCGCCGGGGAAGCTTTGGACAAAGGAGCCAAATTATTGGGAATGCCTTATCCGGGTGGGCCCTTTATTGAAAAAGAAGCTCTCCAAGGGGATCCGGGACGGTTCGAATTTCCCCGGGGATTGGCTCGTTCGGACCAGCCGAATTTCAGTTTCTCCGGGTTGAAGACCAGTCTGCGCTACCAATTGGAGAAAATGTCGGACCGGGAGCTACGCCGGGATATGTCCGATCTATGCGCGGGCTACGAGCAAGCCGTGGTGGATGCGCTCAGTGGAAAGACCGCGATGGTCCTGAAACGGGGAACCTACCGGAGCCTCGGTCTCTCCGGTGGAGTTGCCAACAATAACAACTTGCGTCGTTCTTTTCGAGAGTTGGGGAAAAGGTTCTCGGTGCCCGTATTTCGTGCCCTGCCCGTTCACACAGGTGACAACGCGGAAATGATTGCCTTTGCCGCCTTTTGCGATCCTGCCGGAACGCGGGAGCCAGCCTCGGAAGTGGCGGTTATGCCCAATTGGGGATTGGTTGGCTAATGCCCTTACAATCGGATCCTCCCGTGGCCCACTTTTTCGAAAAACCGTTTCAGGATGGGTTGGGCGATGGGAACAGCGGTATCTCCTCCGTGGAACATACCCGGCGTCTGTCCCTCCACCACGACCGCCACGGCTATTTCGGGATCGTTGATCGGAGCGAAACAGATGGTCCAGGCCAAATGGACGTTGCCCTCCGGCGTTGACACCTCGGAGGTTCCCGTTTTGGCGGCGATGCGAACTCCCGGAACTTTAATCAGAGAGGCGGTCCCGTCGTTGCTTGAGGCTTCCATGGCATCCAGAATTATCTGGTAGTTCTCGGCGCCCAAATTCAAATCGTTGCGACTGGGTTGAGCTTGGCGGAATGGATCGTAAAGGACGGTGGGGACAAATTTGGTTTCCCTGCGGGCCAGAGCAGCGGTGAAGCAAGCCATCTGCAAGGGGGTCACTCTGATAAAACCCTGTCCTATGGCCAAGTGAGCCGTGTTGCCGGGATACCATCTTTCATTGCGGTGTTTCATTTTCCATTCCCGGGTCGGAATGATCATCTTGTCCGTTTCAAAGGGCAGATCTATCCCGGTAGGCTTGTCCAATGAGAATCGACGGGCTTCGGCGCTGATTTGATCGACCCCAATTTTCTGGCTGAAATGAAAAAAGAATACATTGCAACTCATGCGAATAGCTTCGTGCAGATCCACCGTTCCGTGTCCCGTGTCCTTCCAGCATTTGAACAGTTGGCTGCCCAAAGAGTAGCCTCCCCCGCAATTGGTTCGGGAGTTATGATCCAACACCCCACCGCGCAAGCCGGCCACGGCCGTTACCAATTTGAAGGTGGACCCCGGGGCATAGAGGCCCTGTAAAGCCCGGTTGCTCCATGCGCCCCGGTCGAATATATCCTGGGCTACACTCACGGGCATGAACGGACTCAAGTCGTTCAGATCATAGGAGGGCTTGCTGGACATAACCAGAAGGTCTCCCCGCTTGATATCCAGGGCGACAACCGCTCCCACCCGATTGTCCAAACCCATCTCGGCAATATCCTGTAGTTCAGCGTCGATGGTTAATCGGACATCCTTTCCTTGAACAGGTGTGGTCAGGGTCTTGGGTTCATATTGGAATCCCGAGGGATCCACCACCCAAATCTGTAAACCACTTTCCCCACTCAGATGACGGTCGAATGCTTTTTCAATGCCGGTCCGGCCTTCGTAATTGCGGGCTTTGAAGGTAACCAGATCACTCCCCGGCAAATCCTTCTCCTGCAATTCTTCCGTTGTGGCCACGTAGCCGATTAGGTGATTGGCCAGGGATCCATAAGGATAGTAGCGGGCATTTGAAGTATAAATTTGGATGGGTGAATGAACCGGAATCTGTTCCAGGAGCAGCGCGTATTCGTGGGGATGCATGTCCTGAATCAGGGGAAAGGGCAGGAGAAGCTGTTGGCCGAAATGCTTTTCGATGGCCTTGGAATCTACCTCCGGTCGACGGCCGATGGCAGTTTCCACCAAGTCGATGTAACGCTGGACCACGTTGGAACGCGCTTCGATTTGGATGTAGTAGCTGCTGGGCGGTTCGCGCTCTTCATCCTCCTCATAGGCCCTTCTCAGTCTTCTGAATTCTTCGCGAAATTCCGGTCTCAGTTCGTTCAGAAAGACGGCTGCGGAGTAGCGAGGCCTGTTGCCCACCAACAGGCGTCCGTCCCGGTCGTATATATTCCCCCGGGGACCGGGAACAATGATCCGGCGCAAACTCTGCCGCTCCTCGCGTTCCGCGTATTCCGAATAGAGATAAAGTTGCCGATAGGCCAGACCGAGCGTCAATACGGCCAGGTTCAGGAGGAGAATGTAGGAGATCACCCGCAACCGTGGGTGGTAATTTTTGATGATTTCCGCCACTCTCATTTTGTCGGCAGGGTCAGGCTATCCACATCGATGTGAAAAAATTGAAAGGCAGATTTTTGCAGATCCACTATCCACCCGGACAGCAAGGCCAGGATGATTTGGGAAAACGCCAGATGGACCAAATTCAGCAACATCAAGGGTAGGGTCAGGGACAAGCGGGTTGATGCCAGCACCATGTAATACAGGTATAGACCGAGGTTTACCAGCAAAATCAAGCCGCACTGAGCTCCATTTTTGTCAAAGCTGATCCGGCTACGAATTTGATAAACCGCAATAAAAGCAATAAGTGAGGGTATCAGGCCGGTTCCGAGGGCCCAGGATTCTCCCGCGTCGTAGAAAAGCGAGAAGAGCAGAGTGGCGGTCAGGCCGTGACCGAAGGGGAAGAAGAGGGCGGAAAATACGATGAAAGCTCCGTTGATGAACAAGAATAGAGAAAGAGAGGAAAGGGTGTAGTTGAGCTGGGAGAGCAGGGCCAGGAAGAACAGGTGCTGAGCCAGCAGGATGAGCCAGAGGCAGGATTCCGCTTTTTTTTCCATGACGTCAATCCACTAACTTGAGAATGGCCACTTCCCGCAAGACATGGAGATCGGGATCCAATGCCACCCTTCCGCTCTGAAAAAGACCGTCACTGGAAGCTTGCAGGGAGTGAACCCAGCCAATGGTCAATCCAGCCGGGAATACCCCCCCAAACCCCGATGTAATCAGGCGCCGGGGACTGTCAGCTTCAACCTGAATGTCGGTGGGCACATTGGATACGTTGCCACCCGGTTGGCTGAACGGCCCCGAAATAACTCCCTGGTAGAGAACGGGTCGTTCATCTCCCTCAAAAACGGCGGCCAAGCGTATATTGGGCGAAGAAATCAAATCGATGATGGAAGTGTTCAAATGCACACTCCTGACCTTGCCTACAACTCCGCGTGAGAAAATGACCGGGGCCTCTTCCGGGATTTCAAAATTTTTGCCTTTCCGAACGGTAATTTGTTGCCACCAGGCATTGATATCCCTCCGGGCGATACGGGCGACTTCCGCCTTGTAGTCGGGAAGGGAGGGCAGTTCGAAAAGAGACTCGAGGCGTTGGATTTGAGCCTCCAGAGCTTCCTTTTCCTGAAGTTGATAACGGTAGGATGCCTTGAGCCGGGCCATTTCCAGGTTCTCCTGGATCATTTCCTTCCTGGATTTCATTCGAAATGTCCAGAAATCCTGAACGTCCCGGACAAAGGAGCCCGTTATCCAGGCGGGCGCCTGCAGTTCGTAAAAAAAATCCTGGCCGAATTGTTTGACCATCGGGGGCAGGACCACCCAAAGAAATAGAACTACGGCAAGGGCGATAAGGGGTTTGAAATTTTGATTGCGATCCTTGGGCAAGGGACGAGGCGGATGGCAATATTATGAGTTTCCCCTAACTGGAAAATTCCCCGAGGAGGGTACTGAGATCTTCGAGAACAGCCCCGGTCCCATAGGCTACCGCACTCAGCGGATCATCGGCAATGATGACGGGCAAACCGGTGGCTTCCCTGAGAAGAAAATCCATGTTTTTAACCAAGGCGCATCCGCCGGCCAGCACCAGTCCGCGATCGACCAGATCTGCCGAAAGTTCCGGAGGACAACGTTCCAAAGCGTAGCGCACCATATCTACGATGGTATGAATGGTATCGGCCATCGCCTCCCGTATTTCTTCGGATGAAATGCTCAGCGTTTTGGGCAATCCGGCAACGGAATCGCGCCCCTTGATTTCCATGGAAAGCTCTTCTTTCAATGGAGCCGCCGAACCGATTTTCATCTTTATATCCTCGGCCGTTCTTTCCCCTATGAGGAGGTTATAGGCCCGCTTGATGTAATTGATGATGGCGCCATCCATTTCGTCTCCGCCGACCCGGATGCTCTTCGAGTAGACGATGCCGGCCAGGGAAATGATGGCTATTTCGGAGGTGCCTCCGCCGATATCCAGGATCATGTTGGCGGCTGGCTCATCTATGGGCAGGCCCACTCCAATTGCGGCCGCCATGGGTTCATCCAGCAGATAAACGTAGCGGGCTCCCGCATGGATGGCGGATTCCTTCACCGCGCGGCGTTCCACTTCCGTAATACCGGAGGACACAGCCATAACGACGCGGGGGGCCACAAGCATGCTCATATTGGTGTGTACTTTGCGGATAAAGTAGCGCAGCATGGCCTCAGTTATTTCAAAGTCTGCAATGACGCCGTCCTTCATGGGACGCATGGCGGTGATATTGCCGGGTGTCCTCCCCAGCATTCGTTTTGCTTCCAAACCTACCGCGTGAACCTTGCTGGTTCCGGTATGAATGGCCACAACGCTGGGCTCCCTCAGGACGATTCCTTTATCTTTGGCGAAAACCAGGGTATTGGCTGTACCCAAGTCGATCCCGATATCACTCGAAAGAAATCCAAACAATCGGCCTGCCATAATCGTGAATTAGTTTGAGGTCAGAAATCGGATGGAGGGAGAAGTGGCGGGCTTAGGGCTTTAGTTGAAAAAGTCATAATCCCGTGAAGTCAATTAATTATCCGAGTTCAGGGTATTTGGGGGAGTCTTCGGTGGGAGATTCGATCCCTTCTTTTGGGTCTCCACCGGTTCCTCTTCCATGGCAGACTTGATATCCTGCTCAACCTCCTTTGTGGCCTTCTTGAATTCCCGCATTGCCTTTCCCATACCCCGGGCCAGTTCGGGTAGTTTTTTGGCTCCGAAAAGTAGGAGAATGACAAATACGATTACAAATATTTCCAGCGGTCCCAATTGTTGGAAAATGCCGAAGATGTGGGTAGTTGGTATCATAATATTTCTAAGAAAGGGCCATTAATGCCGGAGACGAGTGGATTGTGCAAGTCAAGAGAGGCCATATTGAGATCAAAAATTGGGCCGACCGCTTTGGGCGAAAGGCGATTTGTTTCCGCTCGGACGAGGATTTGAGACCTCCAACGCCCATCAGGGAGCCGGCTGGACCACTACTTCCTCTCCTGGAGATGGAGACCCACGGCGGATAACCACCCCCACGCTCCGACCCGTTCTCAGCCCGGTAGGCCTCAGTTGGGCGGTGAAATCGAGTTGTGGCGTTCGCGAGTATAGAGGTTGGGAAAGTTGAGTATGCCCATGGAAAAGCCTGACCACGGCGGTGGCGGTGTCCTTATCCACCAGGGTGACCGTTCCGACCGACAGGAAGGGAGAGGGCTCCACACCTTGACCCTCCCATTCTCCGGAGGGCGGCAAGGCGGTCCCACATCCACTTAGAAAAATCGCGGTTGCAGCCAGGGAGGGCAGCAACCTTTGAACCGGATTCACCTGGCCACCATTTCTCACGATTTCTCTACTGCTCTGCGGATTATCGGCGCTGGTGCGGACTTCGTTGGATTCTCCTGCCCATGGTCCGCACAGATGCAGGCGCGTTTGCGAGGTGTCCATCCGGTTTCGCGTTATGGCCGGACAGGCACAGTTTCACGGGCGAATCTGTTGGAAACCCGCGCCGGCGCCCGATCTTCGTTCACTACGAATTTTGGGAGGAATACGGGCTAAGGGATAGGGGAGCCTTGGTTTTTGGCGATTCCCAGGTTGGACTCGATGTGGTCGCCATCGAAGAAGCCGTACAACTGGCGGATACGGGTCGGATGTCGCATTTTCCTGAGGGCTTTGGCTTCGATTTGCCGAATGCGTTCGCGGGTGACGTTGAATTGACGGCCCACTTCTTCCAGGGTCCTGGAGTAGCCATCGACCAGACCGAAGCGCAAGGAAAGGACCCGCCGCTCCCTTTCGGTAAGGCTATCCAGCACGTCGACAATTTTTTCCCTGAGCAAACTGAAGGCGGTCATGTCATAAGGATTTTCCGCCCCCTTGTCTTCGATAAAATCCCCAAAATTGGTGTCGTCATTGTCCCCCACCGGGCTTTGCAGACTGATAGGTTGTTGGGCCATTTTCATGATGGCCTGGACGCGCTCCACCGGAAGTTGCATTTCTTCGGCGACTTCTTCCGCGGTCGGTTCGTGCCCCAATTCCTGGTAGAGTTGTTTCTGTACCTGCATGACCTTGTTCAGGGTTTCGATCATATGGACGGGAATCCGGATGGTTCTGGCCTGATCGGCTATGGAACGGGTAATGGCCTGCCGGATCCACCAAGTGGCGTAAGTGGAGAACTTGTAGCCGCGGCGGTATTCAAATTTTTCCACTGCCTTCATCAGGCCCATGTTTCCTTCCTGAATGAGGTCCAGAAAGGAGAGGCCCCGATTTGTATACTTTTTGGCAATGGAAATGACCAATCGCAGGTTGGCTTCCACCATTTCGGTTTTGGCCCGGTGTGCCCTGCGCATGGCGATCCTCACGTCGCGCACCAATTTGACCAGGTCCTCCGGTTCTATGCGCATGCTGACCTTGAAATTGTTCAATTCCAACTGCATGGCCTTCTTGATCCGGGGCGGAATTTTCCTGGTCTTGGAACGGGCATCCAATTCAAGCAGATGGTGGATTTCATCGATTCGTTTTATTTTCGGGGTGAGATTCCGGAGAAACTCCTCGAATACCTTCAGCTTGAAACAGAATTTCTTAAAATTGGCGGAGAGTTGCGCTTCGCAGTTTCGGAACCGGGTCATGCCCCGTTTGGCCACGGTTGGATGAGTGGCTCTCAGATGGGATTCCCAGGCTTTTTGCGTAAGTCTCTCCCATTTCTCCACCGTTTCGAGGAGAACGGGAAGCATATTGAAATAATTTTCCCGGCTATCGACTTTCTTATCGAGGACGACCCGGTCGAACCGTTCCTCCCGGTTGATGAGTCGACGGGCCAAATTTATGTGGAACTGACTGGTCAATCCGACTGAAAACAGAATGGATTGAGCCTTTTGCTCGGCCCGTTCTATGCGCTTGGATATTTCCACCTCCTGTTCCCGGGTGAGAAGCGGCACCTGGCCCATTTGCTTCAGGTACATCCGGACGGGATCGTCCAATATATCGTACTGGGATGCCTGAACTTCCTCTTCCTCCTCCTCTTCCAGGCGTTGTTTGTAGGTTTCTATCTCACTGGAATCGATTATGTCGATATCGAGATTTTCCAGAATCGCGATCACGTTCTCGATTTCCTCGGAACTGTCTATGGTATCCGGAAGCGCTTCATTGATATCGGTAAAGGTTAGAAAGCCCTGTTCTTTGGAATGCCGGATCAACTGACGGATCTTGTCGTTGATGAGACTCCTGCGGCTGGCCTTTATATTAGCGGATGCGTCTTTGGATGCGCTCGCCTTCTTTTTAAGCGTCATTTTGGTGTAGGACTTTCAGGCCTTTCGCAGATTGGCTATCTGCACTTTCACCTGGTTGTTATTTGCGAAGGGTTGGCTGATCGTTTCGGGGGGCATGGGGGGCGACGGTCAGGTCGATGGACTGGAACAAATTGGGAGGATTGTTAATGGAACGCTTCAAGTCCCTTCTCTGTTTCATGTATTCAGTAATTTTTTTGGGTTGGCCGGTTTGGTTTTGGATCCCCGCATCCAGGGATTTGATCTGAAGGCGAACATGGCGTTTGTAAAGTGAGATTACGGCCTCTTTTATTACCTGGAGGAGATTTTCGCCCAAACATTCTTTCGACCGAATTGCAAAAAAATAGTTCCTTTCTTTATCCGTTTCCAGGAGTTCATCCATGCCGCCGACACCGTGCCAGGAACCATGATCGACTTCCGCGAGGATACGATTGAGGATTCTCCCACTGGCTTGAGAATCATCAATCCATTCATAATCAATAACTTGGCTCAGACTTTCCCCCAGGTCCGGATACTCAAAAAGAGCCAAAATTAGATCTTCTTCAGCGTTTGTCAACTTTGAGTTTCTATTATCCTCAGGCCGTTGTTGGGTAGGGTCCCCAAAACGCGGAGGACTGCTGAAGCGGGATTTTTTGGCCGAGAGGTATTTTTTGAAATCGGTGGAAAGAACCGCTTCCTCTATTTTCATGAGGTGAGCCAGTTGGGTCAGGTACTCTACCCGCATGAGTTCGGATCCCAGGTTCGACAGCAGGGCGAAGGCGGCCTTTGCCGCTCTGTCTTTTTCCTGAGGAGTGGCTTGGGCCGGGTGGGGGAGCAGGCTATCGATAGCAAACCGGAGGGGGGAAACCGATTCCTCTTTCACCAATGAGGCAAAAATTTCTCCAGTCCGGAGAATGACATCGTCGGGATCCTCCCCTTTCTTCAAAGTGTAAAATCGGATGTCCAATCCCACCTTCCAGGCCATGGGAAGGGCCCGCAAGGCGGCCTTTTCTCCGGCCTCATCTCCATCGAACAGAAAAATGACTTCCTGGTTGAACCGTTTGAGGAGGAGTAGTTGGCCCTCGGTAATGGATGTTCCCTGGGGGGCCACGGCGGGCAATCCTACGGTCCAGCATCGAATGGCATCGAGCTGACCTTCGACCAGGATAAAGGGATTAGCCGGAGAGGCTTCCTTTTTGCATTGGTGGAGTCCAAAAAGGGTGCGACTCTTGTTGAATAGAGGGGTCTCGGGGGAGTTGATGTATTTTGCTTCCCGCGACGGATCATCCCGAGGGGTGAGATCCAACTGACGTGCCGTGAAGGCAATGACCCGCCGATTGGCATGTTCGCGTATGGGAATCATGAGCCGTCCGCGAAAGCGGGGAAACAGGGTCGATTTTTTCCCACCCTGTTTCGATGGGAAAAAAAGTCCGCATTTTTCCAGGGCCTCCCGTGAAAAATTCTTTCCCTGCAATTGTTGGAAGAGGGATGATTCGTCGGGAAGGGCCAAACCAATCTTGTGTTGGCGGGCCACCTGGAGGGAGAACTTTCGGTTCCGTCGCCAATAGGTGCGGATCTGCGTTCCCTCCGGTGTATCGGCCATGAAATTGGCGTGGTAATGGGCCGTGGCAATGTCGTGGATGTCCAGGATTTCCTTGCGGATGGAAGGTTTGAATCCTGTCGGCGCCATCCCTTTCTCATACTCGACCGGAATATTGTAGCGCATTGCCAGCGCTTCAACCGCCTCCTGGAAATTGAGCTTTTCGGTGAGTTGCACAAACTTGAAGACGTCGCCGGCCTCTCCACTGCTGAAACAATTGAAGATGTTTTTATCCGGAAGCACGTAAAAGGAAGGGGTCTTTTCGTTGGTGAACGGGCTGAGTCCCCGGAAATTTAGGCCCGTCTTGCGCAGCCCGACCACGGGGGCAACCACCTCGACTATATTGACCTTATGGCGGATATTCTCGATGCAGGTTCGCGAAATGATGGGCACGGGAATGAAGTGGGAGGAGGGGGAAGCCAATCAAATTTCACTGGCTTCCCGGCGGGCGCGGTCGATTTCGGGATGGTTGGGAGCCATGGAGATAAATTGCCTGTAGTAATTGCGGGCGGCTGAAGGTTCGCCACCGGGTCTGGCACAAGTCCGGGCCAGCATGAGGAGCAAGTCCGGATTTTGGGGATATTTGCTGCGGTACTTGCGTATCTCCCCAATGACCTGGGATACGGATTTGTTTCTTTGAAGGGTCTTCAGGTAGCCGAGCAACAACCGGTTATTGCCCGGTTGACGCCTCAAGGCTTCAAGCGCCGTCATTTCGGATGCGGTGAATTGACCCAAATGAGAATAGGCCAGCGATAACTCCCTGAACGCTTCTGCCGAATCCATGCCTCGATTGATAATCCCCCAAATTTGAGCTACGGCTTGGGTTGGGTTGGAGGCCAGGATCATCCGGGCTTTCTCGAGGGCCTGTTGTTCCGGAGATGGTTCTTCCGGCGGTTTCTCCGGCAATGGGGGCGGTTCTTCCTCGATGTCCTGCCCGGGAGCCGCTTCTTCCCCCACGGCCGCTACTTCTTCCATCGCTGCTCCTTCCGCCGCCGCCTCCGCTTCTTCCGCCACGGCCGCTTCTTCCGCTTTCCTTTTCGCCGCCTCCCGTATGGCGGCTAACTGAAGGGCCCGTTCACGTTGTTTTTCCATGAGGAGTTTGTGGCGTTCCTCCGCTTCCTTCTTTCGCTTTTGTTCCCGGAGAAAAGCCTGTTTCCAAATCTCCAAATCCCTCTGTACGCGGGATAATCCCTCTGCTTCCACCGCCCCGGGGAAATTTTTGTCGAGCATTTCGAGAAGGCCTTCCACCGCATCCCATTGCCGTCGCTTATGCTTTATAACCAACAATCCCAGGTGAGCGCGCTTAGCCACGACGGGGTCGGCGACCTGCAGAAGGGAAAAGAATCCCTTCTCCGCGTCGCGAAGGTTTCCGGTCGAGTTGGCCAGGAGCGCTGCTTTGAGGCTCAATTCCGGATCAAATCTCAACTGACTGCTGTTCGCGTAGGCTCGAATGGCTTTGGAGGTCTGGCGGGTGTTCAGATAAAGATCGGCCAGGTTTCGCCAAGCCATCCAATCGCGCGGGTCTCGCAAGAGGTAGGCTTCAAACAGCTTGATGGCCGAGTTCAAATCGCCTGCCTTTTCCCACGACTGGGCAGAAAATTTGTAATACTCGATTTTTTTGGGATATTTTTCCGCTAATTGGCTGAAATAAAAGGCGGCGGTTTGGAACTCTTCCGCGGCGGTAAAGGCGAAGGCCAGATTTTCCAGGATCTCGGGATGATGGGGATGATATATTTTTAATTCCTCAAGGATTTTTATGGCTTGCTCGGGGCTTCCATGGTCTAAATTTTTATTGGCCAGGTTCAGTTGATGGGCCAACTCATCCTCAGGGGAGGAACATCCGGTTATGACTAGTGACAAAATAAGAAATATCGCCCCTTTAAAGGATCTCACTGCATGAAATACAATAGCCACCAATTAAATTTCCTTGGCCGAATGTTTAGTGTCAAGTTCCTTAGGGTCCTCACCGTCCTCCTCGGTGTTTTCTCCTCGGTCTTGCTCCTTGCATCCCAGGCGCGATCGGCTCCGGCCTTGGAATACCGGTTGCAGAATTTCGAACTGCGGGGTTATACAGAAGCGGTAAGTTCCCTGTTTGAGGCCTGGGAGGAGCACAGCGGAAATACCATCCAGCCCCAGGAAAAAAGGAGGGTTGGCCTGAAGGTTTACACCAGTTCCGGGCCCGGGTTGTGCACTTCAAAAAATTTGGTCCGGGCGGTGATTGGAAGTCTGGTGGATCGGGGTTACGCTCCAAGGGATATTTTTCTCATCGATATCAATGGGGCCTGGATGAGGGAGAGTGGATTCCTTCCCCCCTTGAGCGCGCGGGACGAAACCTTTTACGGGCACGAGGTCCAGGTAATCAATTCCGGGGATTATTTTCACCCCACTTGGTATTACGACAGCCCGGTCCCTCCGCGTGAGCATTATCTCCCCGGGATCACTCCCATGGTCCAGGAATTTGTCGAGGAGGATCCCGGCGCGGAACGGCGACTCCCTGAGGACCGAAAAAGCTTTATCCCTGCCTCCTTGGTTCTCGATGTCGATTTCTGGATTAACCTGCCCGCCATCAGCGATCATGAAATGCTGATTTTAAACGGGGCGCTGGTAAATGCCACCCTTTGGAATGCCAGCAATACCCTGCGTTTTTTCCATTCGCCGGCCAATGCTCCGGTCGCGGTGGCCGAAATGGCCGCCATACCTGAATTGCGCGCCACCTGGAGTTTCAACATCGTCAGCCTGGAAAAATATCAATTTATCGGCGGCCCTCAATTCAACAGCTTGTACACGGTTTCGGACAATCTGGTAATTTTGAGTGAAGATCCGGTTCTGGTTGATTCCTACATGATTTCGCGGATCAACAAGTGGCGCGACCGTTACCGCTTTCCGCTCATCCCGAAGGAGGTGTCCATGCTCGCTTACGCGGAGCAACTTGGGGTGGGAAGCAGGGATCTTTCCCCGGGGCGCATTATTACGGTACGTTAGGAAGTGGGGTTTGGAAAGCGATTCCTCACCCGAGGGTCCGGGTCCTTGGTCCTCGAACGTCAAAAGTCGGGCGATCGGGCGAAAACGGCTTGAAAACCTGTAACCTCCCGTTTTGAAAATATATACGGATGACCTTAGAAGCTTACCTCCCCGTTTTCGTGCAAGTAGTTCTCGCATTGGCGGTTGCGGTGGGGGTGATCGTCGCCAGCCAGGTTCTGGGGCAAAGGATCCGGAAAAGGTCCCCGGTCAAGGGAACGGCCTACGAATGCGGGATGCCCGCCCATGGGAGCACCCATACGCGTTTTTCCGTGAAATTTTATGTTGCGGCCATGCTGTTCATTCTATTCGACATTGAAATCATCTTTTTGATTCCCTGGGCCGTGGTTTACCGGGATTTTATTCACCAAAATGTCCCCATCCTCTTGCCCATGTTGTTCTTTCTCCTCGTGCTATTGGTCGGCCTGTTCTACGAGATGAAAAAAGGCGCTCTCGAATGGGAGAAATAGACTTCTCATCTCAATATTCCACCTTGTTGCCGAGGAGATCCGGAAAGATTTTCCATGATGCTCGACCGCTACATTTCTCAAAACCGCGTCATCGACCTCGAAGGCCATGACTTGGAAAGCGTTTTGCTCGAACTCTTGAATGTTATTGCCGCCCAACAGCCCCAGCTTGAGAAGCGGATTTTGTCGAAGCAACTCCTGCAAAGGGGAAATACCATGACAACATATTTGGGGAATGGCGTCATCCTTCCCCATACCCGGGCCCCCATTCCATCGCGGTTTCTTTTTGCCGTGGGGCGCAGCAGAGAGGGGATCGATTATAATGATTTCCTGGGCAGGCAAAAAATTCATCTGGTTTTCATATTTTTGGGCGGTGAGGGGGAGAAATCCTATCTGCAGGCCTTGGCCTCGGTGGCCCACATTTTTAGGGATGCGGGTTTTGTCGATGGTCTCGTCGGCGCTCCCCAGCCTGTGGATTTTCGGAAAAAGCTGCTGGCTGGGTTTTCCAGCGTCCAGGCCAAATCCGGGGTCAGGCAGAACAAAATCAACCGATTGATTTTCAGGCAAGCAGGGCGCGTAGCCAGGGAGGCCGGAGCTGCTTCGGTATTGCTCTTTGCCGATACCTTTATTGGTGGCTTCGATGAAATCCCGCATTTCGATGGGATACCAGCGGTGATCATTTCCTCGAATCTCCTCGAAAATACGGCCGCGGCAAAGGATGTTCCCATCCTTCACATTCAATCTTTTTCCAACAAGCGTTTCGCCCAACTCAGGAGTGCGGTCCTGATTGGCCTGGGCCGAGGCATGTTCAAATTCAGCGACCGCATCTGTTGTGTGGGGGGCATTGCCGAGAGTAACCAGTTCGACAGCATGGTGATGATCGACATCCGCAGGGAATTCAAATCGGTCTTATCCGATAAAGGGAGGATCCTCCCCGGAAACGTAAAACCCGAGGTTCTGGAGCGGGTCCTGGCCATTGCTACGGAATTGACCGTGGAAGGCAGAGAGGGACAAAGGGTCGGGACCTTGTTCGTGGTCGGGGATTCGGAAAAGGTTGAAACCATGACCAAGCCCATGGTCCTAAACCCCTTTCACGGCTACAGGAACGAGGACCGCAATATTCTAAACCCCTTTATGGATGAAACCATTAAGGAATTCAGCCAGGTCGATGGGGCTTTCATCATACGTGGAGACGGGGTAATTTTGTCGGCCGGAAGGCTGATTCACGTCCCCGAGTACGACCACAAGCTTCCCTCCGGCCTGGGCTCCCGCCATGCCGCGGCTTTCGCCATTTCCCAGGCCACCCGGTGCATTTCGGTGGTCCTCTCCAGCAGCACCGGGAATGTGACCCTGTTCCGCAAGGGGGTAATGCTCCCCATCATCGAAAACACCGTGAGCGGAAGTTTTTAATTGAAATTCCGCTGTTTTTGCTTCTTGGTGCGCCCACTTCCTTCAGGTTAGACGACCATCAACCCCTAAGTACGCCCCGCCATGCCGAGAGATATTGTCGTAATTGAATGCTCCGAAGCCCGTAAAATGGGAAAACCTCCTTCCCGCTACATGACCACGCGCAACAAAAAAATTCAGGCCAAGCGCATTGAGAAAAAGAAATTCAACCCTTTTCTCCGGCGCCATACTCTGCACGTGGAAAAGAAGAAATTTTAACCCGGACCCGACTGGCGTCCAGTCAGGACCTCCGGCTGGCCCGCCACTTGTCGCGATGCTTGCGGATCCAGTCGAGAAGGGCTCGCTCAAACCCGATATCGCGGCCCGCTTTTTCCGACTCCAGCCATTTGTGTTTGAGGATCTCCTCGCGTTCCGCTAAAAATTCCTGATAGAGGCTGGAGCGCTTTAATATCCCGGAGTCGGGTAGCTTTTCTTTAGGGCGATCTATCGTCATCCTCTCTCAAAGCAGCCTGGGTTGAGGAACCTCGCGTGAGGCGATGATTTGGGAAATATACACTCAAATACCATCAATCCTGTCGGAATTCTCTCCATAGAATGGAACTAAATCCGTCCCGGTTGCAAGGGAAATAAAATTTGTCGGAAAGACGGGCTAGAGCGGAAAGGAGAGGACCTGCAGAATTCTACGCGCCACGGCGTAAAAACACCGTGAGGTCTCCGACTCCGGTGTCGCTTTCACCACCGGTATTCCGGCATCTCCACCCTGGCGGATGGCGCTGTCCAGGGGAATTTGACCCAAAAAGTTGGTATTGAGGGTCTGAGCGGCTTGTTCGCCGCCGCCCTGGCCAAAGATGTAATCCCGTTCGCCACTGGCCGGATTGGAGAAATAGCTCATATTTTCCGCCACTCCGATCATAGGAATGTTGACCCTTTCAAACATGATGGCCCCGCGCGTCGTCACGGAGACGGAGGCCTCCTGGGGGGTGGTTACAATGACGGCGCCATCGATGGGGAGATTCTGTGCCAGAGACAGTTGGACATCCCCGGTGCCCGGAGGAAGATCGACTACGAGGATATCGAGGTCTCCCCATTTCACATTGTGGGCAAATTGCTGGATGGTTTTATTGACCATGGGGCCGCGCCAAACCACCGGGGTGTTTCGATCGATCAGCAACCCCATGGACATGGCTTTGATGCCGAAATTCTCCTTGGGGAGAAGGGATTCATCCTCGATTTCCGGTTTGCCCCGCAGACCGAGCATGAGGGGAATACTGGGACCGTAGACGTCGCAATCCATGATTCCTACCGCGCTGTATCCGCGTTCCTGGAAGAGAACGGTGTCGAAGGCACAAGCCAAATTTACGGCAAAGGTCGATTTTCCCACACCCCCCTTTCCACTGGCCACGGCCACAATTTTATTGATGCCTTGCAGGCGGGTCGCCTCCTGAGGCCGATCCTCCCGAGGGCCCGGGTCAGGAGCGCCTTGGGGTTTGGAAACCGCTATTTCTATCTCCGACCCCGAAATTCCATCTGCCTGGGCCAGAACCTGTTCGATGTCTCTTTTCAGCCCGCTCGGAACGCGTGGATCGGCCGTGGTTATTGCGACCTGCACCCAGGCCTTGCCTTCCCGGAGTTCCGCGTTTCTGACCAATCCAAAAGAGACGATGTCTCGGCTGAATCCGGGGTATTTGACCTTCTTCAAGGCTTCAAGAATGATAGGGTTCAAAGGCATGATTCTGATTTGAGGGATTTGGAGTGGGAAGAAAATCTATTGCCAATTTTTAATTGTCCATACTGAAAAGTATGCCGTTTACTATAGTCAGTAAGTGGACAAATGTTATTTTCCAGATATTTCCGAAATTTTATGCGAAGCAAAGGATTAATCCTACTGGTTGTTTTGGGGTGCTGGCAATCATCCCTGATGAGTCAACAGGACGATATTGTCATAACGAAAGCCTCCGATGAAAGAATTTACCGCATTTCCCTTGCAGCATCGAATGCCCGGGATACCGCCTTGCTGAAGAAGTGTTTCGATGCGCATGGGGCCTACCGGGTAGTTGACGTCAGCGGGTCGGAGTTTCATTTTGAGGTCAACCGGACCAACGCCCAGGAGGTTTGGAGCGTCATAAGTTCGGGCCGTCCTCAACGGGTGCTGAAACGGTACGGGGTCAAGGGCAGGAATTCCCGGGACAGTTTATTTCGTGCAGCCGACCGTTTTGTGCAGTTGACCTCGGGATTGAACGGATTTTTCGCCTCGAAACTTCTTTTCATCGGCGAACGCAGGGGCGCAGCCCAGGAAGTTTATTCCAGCGATTTGTTTTTTGGGGAAGTCCAGCAACGCACTTCCGACAAATCTCAGGCGGTGAGCCCTCGGTGGTCGCCCAATGGCAGGAATATCATTTACACCAGTTATTACCGCAGCGGATTCCCCGATATATTTATCATTGATGAGAGAACTTCGAGGCGGGTGCCTTTCGCCACATACAAGGGCACCAATTCGGGGGCGCGTTACAGTCCCGATGGTCGGTTTATCGCCATGGCGCTTTCCGCCACGGATAATGTGGAATTGTATTTGGCCAAAACACAGGGCGGGGGGTTGAAAAGAATTACCAAAACCGACTCGATCGAATCCTCACCCACCTGGAACAGGAATGGCTCGGAGTTGGTTTTTACCTCGGATTTACTCGGTCGACCCCAACTGTATCGCATGTCGGCCTCGGGCGGAAAAATGACCCGGATCATGACCAATATAAGCCGTTACTGTGCCGAGCCGGACTGGAATCACGTCGATCCCAACAAAATCGCCTTCACGGCCGGTTTTCGGGAGGGCTTTCAGATCGTGCTTTGGGACTATCGGAAAAACAAGAGCGAGATTCTCACTCGGGGAAGAAGGGATTCCATCGAGGCGGTTTGGTTGAGGGACGGTCGACACCTCGTGTTCACCCGCAGGACGGGCGGCCTCAAGCAGTTGATGATTCTCGACGCTATCACCAAACAGGAAAGGCCTCTGCACAGCACCCGTTTTGGCAGCGCTTCCCAAGCCGACGTGGTGTATTTGAGGTGAAATTGTGCTTCCGCCGACCGGCTCCAACCGGTCCTATCTTTAAAGAAATCAGCAGCAAAGAACGATGAGGAAACTTCCCTTTATCGCCATTATCCTGTTTTTCTGGGCCGACGCGACCTGCTCGTCCTCCCGTCCCCATATCGTGGTATTGCTATCTGACGACCTGGGTCGCCTGGAAACCTCCATCCATGGTTCCACGGAGGTGCAAACCCCGACCCTGCAAGCCTTGGCCGCCAGCGGCATGGTGTTTGAAAACGCCTACGTGGCCTCCCCGTCCTGTTGTCCGAACCGGGCCTCCCTTCTCACCGGGCTCATGCCGGCCCGCCACGGAGCTCATCCCAATCACAGCCAGATGAAGCCTGGCACCAAGTTATTGCCACCCCTCCTCAAAGCGATGGGCTACCAGGTTGCCTCCTTCGGCAAGGTGCAACATGGGAGACGGGACTTTGACGGTTGCGATTTTAATTTTCGCGATCCGGAAAACATGTCCCGCGACCTGCAGAAACTCTTTGATTCGGGTAAACTCGGCCAAGGACCGATCTGCATATTGGCGGGGGATCGCCGTCCCCATGTTCCATGGGGTGAGGAGCCTATCTATGATTCTGAAAAGATCACTCTGCCCACAACCTTTATCGATACTCCCGAAACGCGTCGACACTGGGCCCGGTATCTTTCCGACATTACCCGTATGGACGCGGAAATGGGGCGGGTTTTGAGGGTGGTCAGGAAGCATATCGGGGACGACTTCATTTGCCTGTTTACCAGTGATCACGGGGGGCAGTGGCCTCTGGGGAAGTGGAATCTCTACGATAGCGGGACGCGGGTGCCCCTTGTCGTTTCCTGGCCGGGACACATTGCACCGGGCTCGCGCACCCATGCCATGGTCAGTTGGGTAGACCTGCTTCCAACCTTACTTGATATGGCAGGCGCGACTGTCCCGGAAGATATCGACGGTAAATCGTTTGCCGCGGTATTGAAGGGTGAGTCCGAAATGCACCGGGACAAGATATTTACCACGCACACGGGCGATACGGTTTTCAATATTTTCCCCATTCGGAGCGTCCGCCTGGGATCGTTCAAATACATCCACAATTTGCGGCCCGACGCCTTTCACACCAATCATTCCGACATTCTCCGCAACGATGGTCGGGGAGCGTATTGGGATTCATGGGATGCCGCCGCGGAAACAGACCCCGAAGCGGCCGCCATCATCGAGGCCTATCGAACCCGTCCGGAATTCGAGCTGTTCGAATTGGACAAGGACCCTCTGGAAAGGAACAACCTGGCCTATCGTCCCGAGTATCGGAACCGGTTGGCCTCGTTGCGGGCGGAGCTGGAGGCCTGGACCAAGGAACAGGGTGACGAATTGAAACCGCACCGGGAACCCTATCTCACCAGTCAGTCATTGAGCGAAATAAGGGCTAAAATCGTGGCTGAGCGAAATAAATAAGACGGAAAACCCCGATCAGATGAAGATCGCCCCGCGAAGGGAATTTCTCAAAACCACAGCTTGGCTGGGCGCCTCCCTCGGCATGGGCGCCTACCGGTTGGGATCGCAACCTCCAACCAGTGAGAGCAGCGAAATTCTGGCGTCGCACGTAGTCGAGGACGCCCGGGTAATCCGGATAAATTACCATTGGCCCCGGTTTGTCGGAAAAAATGGCCGGATCGATTTTCATGGGCAGCACAAGGTGTCGAGGGCCTGTAGATTGGAAACGGACCAGGGCGCAGTGGGCTTGGGTTTCGGAACGGGCAACTCGGAAAAGTCGATAGCAATGCTGCTTAACAGGAATCTTTCCCAACTCGTCTCGGTCGAGCGAGGGGTTCTCGATCCCGCACTGCATGGGTGGGATACCGCGTTGCACGACTTAATGGGTGTGGTGCTCGATAAACCGGTTTACCAACTGCTCGGTGCAACAGGACCTGAAGCCTCACCCGTTTACAGCGGCATGATTTACCTGGATGAGCTGAACGAGGGAAATCCAAACAAGAACATCGATATCATTCTCAATAATTGTCAGTGGGACTATGACTACGGCTACCGCCAACTGAAAGTGAAGATAGGCCGCTCCGGACGATGGTACCCGCATGACCAAGGTCTGGCCAAAGATATTGAAGTGGTGAACGAGATTCACCGGGCATTTTCCTCCAAAGGGGTTACCCTGTTGGTGGACTCCAACAACATGTACAACCTGGAAGATACCATAGCTTTTCTCAAAGGGGTGTCCGATGTTCCACTTGTTTGGGTGGAAGAACCCTTTCATGAGAATGTTGAGGATGGGCGAAAGCTCAGGCAATGGATGGACGCAAACGGTTTCGGCCGCACCCTCTATGCCGACGGGGAGGCCAAACCGGATCACGACATCCTGATGGACCTGAGCCGTTCCGGTCATCTGGACGCTTATTTGAGCGATATCGTGGGTTTTGGTTTTACCCCTTGGCGCAAACTGATGCCGAGGCTCAAACAACTGCAGGTGCAGGCTAGTCCTCATGCCTGGGGAAGTCGTCAAAAAACCAACATCACTTCTCATTTGGCCGCCGGACTCGGAAATGTGGTAACGGTCGAAGGCGTAACCTGTTTGTCCGAGGAGATCGATTTTGGAAACTACCCGATCCGGGACGGAATGCTCCATGTATCGGATGCTCCCGGTTTTGGCATGAAGCTGCTGGGGTAGGGAATTGAAACGCAATGGAAGAGGCGCATGGCATTACTCTCCTTGCCGAGAGCTAAAGGTAGGATCGTATGACGGGAAAGCAATTGGTTAACCTGGGGATTGGATTCCTCTTGATTTTGGGATTTGCGGGCTTCTATCTCCCAAGGGCGGCACAGGTGGAATCCCTTGCTGCTGCCGTGGTCGTGCGTGAAGAGCAGCCATCGCAACCGGTCACCCCGCCCAAAAATAGCCGAAAGAGGGATGCCAAGAATGTGAAAACGGGAAATCCGGAACCTTCCCGCGATCCGGAACTCGCCCAATACGGAATTTTTGCCAGTGACGCGCCCACGGCGGAAAAAACCATGGCGACCGTTACCAATCTTCCCTTGCGGCTGATAAAAGGCCATCGCGTCGCTTTCATGGGAAACACCTTGCTGGACCGCGCCCAGGATTTTGGCTACTTCGAATCCCACCTGCACCTGGCCCATCCCAAACACGAACTGGTCATCCGGAATTTTGCCTGGTCGGCTGATGAGGTGGATCTGCAGCCTCGACCGAACAATTTTGCCACGGTCGATCAGCACCTTGCGCGGGAGCGAGTGGATGTGATTTTCGCAGCCTTCGGTTTCAATGAATCTTTCGCCGGGGTGGGGGAGATCGGCGCCTTCAAATCGCGTTTGGAAAGGTGGCTGTCGGATTTGCAGACCAGGGCCTTCAATGGGATCAGCGGTCCCCAGATAGTCCTGATTTCCCCCATTGCCAATGAAAACGTCGCGGGTGTGCCTGCTGCCGACTTGAACAATGAGCGATTGGCGCAGTACACGGAAGCCATGGCTGAAATCGCGGCTAAGCTCCAAGTCGGATTTGCCAATGTATTCGACGAAACGCGGGCCGATATGGAAGATCCCGGAAGCGACCTGACCTTCAATGGGGTGCACCTGGATGATGACGGCTACCGGTTATTTGCCGAGGTGCTTTTCCGGAAGGTATTCAACCATCCTGCCCCACAGGAAAACGCCGAATTGCGGGCCGCCATTGTGGACAAAAACCGGCAATATTTTCGCCGCTATCGCCCCTTGAACACCTATTACTACACCGGATCTCGCAACAAAAGATACGGTTACCTGGATTTTCTTCCCGCCATGCGGAACCTCGAGATAATGACGGCCAACCGCGACCGGCGCATTTGGGAAATCGCCCAGGGCAAATCCTTTGGCCACACACCGGTCGACGATTCCAATGTCCCGGCCTTGGACGAAGTTTACGAATCGAGAGGCGCAAACGAGTGGATGACCCCGGCTCAGGAATTGGAGGCCTTTCGCATCGATCCCCGATTTGAGGTGAACCTCTTCGCCAGCGAGGAGGAATTTCCGGAAATTTCCTGCCCCATCGCAATGCGTTGGGATGCCCGAGGGCGGCTTTGGGTGAGTTGTTCCACTACCTATCCGCATGTTTATCCAGGCCGGGAACCCAATGACAAGATAGTCATCCTGGAGGACAGGGATGGGGACGGCAAAGCCGACCGGTCCACCGTTTGGGCGGACGACTTGTCCATCCCTCTATCTTTTGAACTGTACCGGGATGGTATCATCGTATCCGAGGAACCCCACCTGAGCTACCTTCGCGATACCGATGGCGATGGAAAAGCGGATTGGCGGCGCAAGCTGTTGACCGGATTCGGCTGCGAGGATTCCCACCATGCCATTCACGATTTCGTCTGGTCGCCGGACGGAGATCTGCTCTTCCGCGAATCGATTTTCCACCATTCGCAGGTCGAGACTCCCTATGGGCCGATACGGGCCAGGAATTCGGCCTGGTTTCGTTATTCACCGGAAAATCAGGGACTGGTCGCGTTTGGAAGCTACCCCAACACCAATCCCTGGGGGGTAACCTTTTCGGATTGGGGGCATCACGTGGCCAGTCATCCGATATTCGCCAGCGCCTTTCATGCCACCAATCCGCCCTATCCGGACCAGCACCCCAAAGCCTTGAATATTCCGGCCTATTCCGGGGTTTGCGGTCACGAATTCGTCGATTTTCCCATGTGGCCGGAGGCCCTTCAGGGCGGTTTTATTAAAGTACGCTACAAACCGACCAACCGGGTGGAAATCCACCGATGGGTTGAAAGGGACGATCACTTCCAGGAAGAATATGTATCGGACCTTCTCTTTTCCCAGAACCTCAGTTTCATTCCTGTGGATCTCAGATACGGTCCGCGCGGGGCCATGTATGTATGCGACTGGTACAACCCGGTAAAAGGTCATGCCCAATACTCCTTGCGGGACCCCCGTCGCGACCGGACCAGCGGGCGAATCTGGCGCATCGTTCCCAAGGGAGCAGAGTTGCAGGATCCGCCGAAAATCGCCGGGGCATCCATCGAGCAACTGCTCGACAATTTGAAACGCCCCGAATACCGCTACCGCTACTGGACCAAGCGAGAGTTGCGGGATAACCATTCACCATCGGCCGTGGCAGCGGCCTTGGATGATTGGGTCTCCGGGCTCGATTCCGACCGGGAACGCTTTCGCCACCATCAGTTGGAGGCTCTGTGGTTGTATCGCAGTATCGGAACGAGCCGACCGGATCTGCTGGTGGAGTTGTTGAATTGTGAGAATCCCAACGCCCGCGCCGCCGCTACCCGCCAGCTTCGCTACACCCAGGGAGCGCAAGGCATTCCTTCCATACCGGGGATGGGGAGGAACGGTGTGTCTTTGGAGCAGGCCACCCGATTGCTGAGCCAGCGGGCCGTCGATGAAAACGGTATCGTGCGTATGGAAGCCGTAATTTCAGCCAGCTATCTCGGTACCCGGAACGCCTTGCAAGCAGCTTTGCCGGCGCTGAATCGCCCCATGGGAAACCATCTGCGCTATGCTTTGCGTTCTGCTCTCGGATCGGCCGCCTTGTCCCGCCACCTGGACGATTCGGAGGACTTCAAATTGTATCAACCCGAACTGGAGAGTTTCCTCCGGGACTGGGCCGAATCCCCGGATAAAGGCGGTATTCTCATGAATAGAAACGCGGCCGATTCCGATTTCGATAATCAGGAAAATATTTTCACAATCGAGATTTCAACCATTCCGGAGCGCATGCTTTTTACCGTGGAAAGGTTCACGGTTAAGGCCGGGCAACCGGTGCGACTGCTCTTGACCAATCCGGATCTTACCCCACACAACCTGGTAATTATTCAACCCGGTAGCAACGAGGCGGTTGGAATGGCCGCCAACGAAATGGCCAAGGACCCCAGTGGAGAAGAAAAGGAATTTATTCCCGAACATCCCGCCGTGCTTCACCATACGGGTATGCTCGGCGAAAATGAGGTCGAGGTATTGCGCTTTCATGCCCCGGAAACTCCCGGAGTCTACCCCTACATTTGCACCTATCCGGGGCACTGGGTCATGATGAAAGGTGAAATGATCGTGGAATAAGGCCCGGACTTCAAAACCGCTGAGAATACAATTATGAGTGATCAGACCATAAACGTTGCCATTGTCGGCCTCGGATTCGGCGCCGAATTCATCCCCATCTATCAAAGGCATCCCCAGGCCAACATGTATGCCATTTGCCAGCGGACCGAATCGGATCTGCATGAGGTGGGAGACAGGTTCGGGGTGGAAAAACGCTATACCGACTATGATGAACTCCTGAAGGATAAGGAAATTGACGCCGTGCACATCAACACCCCGATTCCCAATCATGCCGATCAGTCCATAGCGGCATTGAAGGCGGGCAAACACGTGGCCTGCACCGTGCCCATGGCCACCTCGGTGGAAGACTGCCTCGAAATCGTCCGCCTGGTCCGGCAAACGGGTCTGAAATACATGATGATGGAAACGGTGGTTTACTCGCGCGAGTTCCTCTTCATGAAGCAACTCTACGAAGATGGCGATTTGGGCAAATTGCAGTTCCTGCAGGCTTCCCATCAGCAGGACATGGATGGATGGCCCGGTTACTGGCCCGGCCTGCCCCCCATGTATTATGCAACCCACTGCGTGGGCCCCGTTCTGGGATTGCCCCGGAAAGATGCCGAGTACGTTTCCTGTTTTCCCTCGGGCACCATCCGCGAGGAGATGCACCACCACTACAATTCTCCCTTCGCCATCGAGACGACCCACATCAAAATGAGAAACAGCGACCTTTCCGCCCGCATTATCCGTTCCCTCTTCGATGTTTCCCGTCAGTACCGCGAGAGCATCGACGTCTACGGATTAAAGAAATCAGTGGAATGGCCCCTCATCGAAGGGGAGCCGCTGGTCGTTCACACGGCAAAGAAACCGGAACCGGAAATTCCTGAGAAGGTAAAATGTCCTGACTACGGCCACTTGTTGCCGGACGAAATTGCCCCTTTCACCCTGGGCGGCGTTTACGGCGGGGAAGAGGGCGATGAACACCTTTCCTTCACCCAGGGGGCCGGCCATGGCGGTTCCCACCCCCATCTGGCTCACGTTTTTGTCGACTCCCTCATCCATGATCGCGATCCCTGGCCCAATGCCAAACAGTCGGCCAACTGGACTTGTACGGGGATCCTGGCCCATGAATCCGCCTTGCGGGGAGGCGCCATCGTTCCATTGCCGGAAGAGACCTTTACGGAGTAAATGACCCAAAATCATGATCACGATTAAGTTGAGGAAAAAACTATGAAGCAGATGATTGGATGGTTAGTGGTATTGGTCTGTGCGATTTCGCCGGCAACAGCGGAGCGTCCCAACATCATCCTCGTTCTCGTCGACGATATGGGATGGTCCAATATCGGATGTTACGGGGGCATGGTGGAAACCCCGAATATCGACCGGCTGGCCCGGAATGGAGTGCGATTCAACCAGTTTTATAACGGGGCGCGGTGTTGTCCTACGCGGGCAACGTTAATGACCGGACTGCATCCCCATCAGGTTGGGGTGGGCCACATGGTCTTGCCTGTCCGCAACGTGGAGCAGGTTGCCACCGGCAAAATGCGTGGGGTCTTCGCCCTTTCCCAGGAAGATCGCGCCGGGATACCTTCTTCTTATCAGGGGTGGCTGGATGCGGCTGTTCCCACCCTGCCCGAGATGCTGCGACGGGCGGGATACGGCACTTACCTGGCCGGGAAGTGGCACCTGGCTTCCGATCGACCCGAGACCTGGCCTATCCAGCGGGGCTTCGATCGGTTTTACGGCCATTTGGCCGGCACTTCCGACTACTTCGAGCCGACCAATTTATTCCGGGGCAATGTCCCCATTTCGGCTGGCGGGGAACGCTACTACCTGACGGACGCCATTTCCGAGGAGGCCATCGATTTCCTGTCCGACCACTTGAAGGAACGCGCTGAGGCCCCCTTCTTTCTCTATTTGTCCTACAATGCTCCGCATTTCCCCATGCAATGTATGCCGGAAGACTTTGAGAGGTACCGGGGACGTTTTATGGACGGATGGGACGTCCTGCGGGAAAAGCGGCTGCAGAAGCAAAAGGAGATGGGCCTGGTCCCATCCGATACCCGGTTGGCTCCCCGACCTCAAAAGGTGCCGGCCTGGCATACCTTGAGTCCTCAAAAACAGAACGAAATGGACGCCATCATGGCGACCTATGCCGCCATGATTGACCGCGTTGACCGGAACATCGGCAAGTTGTTGCATTTCCTGGAGCAATCGCGGCACCTGGACAATACCTTGATTTTCTTCTTATCCGACAACGGAGGGGAAGCGGAATCGGGGCCGTTTGGACAATTCGAGTTCGAGGATCTGGGTCAGTACGGGAAGGGCGGATGGAAATACGGAAGGGGCTGGGCCACCCTGTCCAATACGCCCTTTCGGGAATACAAGCACTTTACCCATCAGGGCGGGGTGCAAACCCCTATGATCGTACACTGGCCCGATGGAATTACCCCCAACTCCCCCGACCGCATTATTTCCCACTTCGGCTACCTTCCGGATATTGTGGCAACCTGCATGGAGTTGGCCAGGGCTGCCCGGCCAACTCATATCCAAGGGAAATCGATCCCCCAGATGGATGGCATTAGTTTGGTCGATGCCCTGAGAGGCAGTCCGGATCCCATCCACACCGATCCCATATTCGTAGAGCACGAAGGAAACCGCATCGCCCGGCATGGAAAATGGAAACTGGTATCCTACTACAATAAACCGTGGGAACTCTATGACTTGGATATGGATCGCAGTGAGAGCGACGATTTGGTGGAAAAGCATCCGGAAGTCGCTCTACGCTTGCAAAAAGCCTACCGTCAATGGGCCGATCGCTGTGGTGTGATACCTTGGGATATCGCCAAGGAATTCAGAGCCCACGTCATGGCGCGAAAGAAGGCTGAGGCGGCTGAGAAATAGTTTTTCCAGAATGAATTAAAAGAATGGAAGGAGTTGTTATGAGGCGGACATTAGGGGTTATTCTATTGGGATTGTTCGGGCTGGTCGCGCCGGCCCAAGCCGAAAGGCCTAACGTCATTGTAATTTTTACCGATGACCAGGGATACGGAGATTTGTCGGTACACGGGAATCCGATATTGCAAACTCCCAACCTGGACAAATTGCACGGGGAGAGCATTCGCTTCAGTAATTTTCACGTGGCTCCGGTATGTACCCCGTCCCGCGGGGAGTTGATGACCGGTTTGTACGCTTTGCGCAACAAGGCAAGCATGGTGCCGGCCGGCCGAAACCTCATGCGCCGCGATGTCGTAACCATGCCCGAAGTTTTTGCGGCCAATGGCTACGCCACCGGATTGTTTGGAAAATGGCATTTGGGCGATACCTACCCGCATCGCCCCATGGACCGCGGTTTTGAGCGCGTGGTCTGGCACAAGGGTTGGGGCCTGGCCTCGGAAATCGAATACGACAACGATTATTACTATACGCGTTACCTCGATGAAATGGAGGTCAAGTACTCGGATCGGTTTTGCGCGAATCTCTGGTTCGACAAGGCAATGGAATGGATGGATGAGCAGATTGAAACGGAACGTCCCTTCTTCACCTATATCGCTTTGAATACCCCCCACAGCCCATTTCATTCCTTGGAGAAGGATTTCGCCAAGTACAAGGACAAGGTGGATGATCCGCTGGTGGCCCATTTCTTTGGACTTATCAGCAATATCGACCAGAACTACGCCCGCCTGGATAAATGGCTCATGGAAAAGAAAATTCGCGACGATACCCTGATTGTTTACATGAACGATAACGGCACCTCGCGAGGCGAACGGATTTACAACGCTGGGATGCGCGGGAAAAAGGGCAGCGGATATGAAGGAGGGCATCGTGCGATCTGTTTTATCCGCTGGCCGAGCGGCAATTTCGGAGCGCCCCGCACAATCGACTACGCCTCCCACATCACCGATTTGCTGCCGACGTTTGTGGACCTGTTCGATTTCAAACTTCCGCAGACCGCCTTCGCCTTCGACGGCCTCAGTTTGAAGGAAGCGCTCAGCAACCCCGAGGGATCCTTCGGAGATCGCAAACTCATCGTTCAATTTGGCAGCAGGCACCGGCCAACGAAATACTACCGAAGCTGCGTGGTATGGGATCACTGGCGCTTAAACGGAGAAGGGGAGTTGTACGATATCAACCGGGACCCGGGGCAGGAAAACGATGTATCCTCACAATTCCCTCAGATCACGGCGGAGCTGAAAGCCCACTATGACGATTACTGGGCTTCGATCGAAGATTCCATCGAGGTGGTAGAGCCCGTCGTTATCGGGCACGACTTCGAGCCCTACACCGACCTTACCTGCAACAATTGGGTGGAAGTGGACTTCGAGAATCAGAGGCGGGTGGCCGGAGGAAATTCCATGGGAGGGATCTGGCAGATCGAGGCTGAAAAAGCTGGCAAATACAAAGTCCAACTCAGTCGCTGGCCCTTTCACATGAACCGATCACTGACCGATAAAGGTCCTGCCACCACGATTGGAGGTATCCCCATTGACCCGGGACGGGCCTTTCCCATCGTCGCGGGAAGTTTAAGTATCGATGGGGGAGCACCGATTGTGGCGCAGGCCAATCCCGGCGGCACAGACGTTGAATTGCATATCGAAATCGAGGCTGGCAGGCACACCTTGCAGGGATGGTTTCACGATAAAACCGGAGAGAAATTGGCCGGCGCATTCTACGGACGAGTGGAAAAACTGTGAGCTATCTCTCCCCAAATTCATTGTCTCTTCCCTATTTTCTCTGGGCGCTCTTGTTGGTAGGGGGGTGCCTCGAGGTTTCCGCCCAGGCAATCGAAGTCGATATCCATGTGAATGTGAAACATGCGGTCGGCGGAATTTCGACCCTGGATCGAAAGAAGTTCATGACCATTCACTCAAGCCATACCGACCGGGAGTGGACAAATGATTATCGGGGTGAAGGAAATTTTACCGAGGACCTGTTGACGGACTTTCTTGTGAAAAACGATGTCTATTTCGGACGGGATACCGGCTACATATCATGGCATTTGAGAAACAATGTCGGTGAGGATCCGGCCAGGCCGGGGTGGGCCAGGGTGTCTGGAAGCAACGACTCCATTACCAATCAGGGTTTGAATGCCAGAAACTCCTACCACAATCAGGTTTTACTCCATTCCTGGGAAGAGCGGGCCGATAACGTAATGGCTCCGCAGTACACCACTTTCTGGCCCGATGGCACGCGAACCAACAAGGGCTGGGCGATTTCCCAGGCCGATACGGCGGAAGAGCCGTTGGGATCGGCAACAGGGGCATTTGTGGGGGAGTTTCTCAATCACTTTTATGCCAACGATACACAGGTTGGCAGGCCGTTGCCGAAATGGGTGGAGGTGATGAACGAGCCCGACTGGCCGCTCATGGATAATGGGAACACGCCGGCGAGAGTGGTTTGGGAATTTCACAACGCCGTGGCCAATGAGATTCGCAAGCGCAACGACGAGGTGCTCATCGGTGGCTACTGCACGACTTTTCCCGATCTGGAGGAAAACAACTTTCAGGAGTGGAGGGAGGAGTGGAAACTGTTCATCGATCTGTGTGGCCAAAACATGGATTTCTACTCGCTGCACTTTTACGATTTTCCGGTCTTCGGGCCAGGTGGAAACACCCAATACTGGCGCAAGGGAAGTAATCTGGAAGCGACGCTGGATATGATTGAGCACTACAGCTTTCTCAAGGTGGGCGAGGTGAAGCCTTTTGTCATTTCCGAGTATGGAGCGTCTACCCACTTTTTATTTAACAAACCCTGGAGCGCTTATCGTGACTGGCTCAAAGTAAAGTCGATGATCTCCATGATGATCAGCTTCATGGACCGTCCCAACCGGATGCTGAAGACGATTCCCTTTATTGTCTGTAAGGGAGAGTGGGGGAGAATCAGTGAAACCGTACCTCACTACAGCCGGTTGATGCGCCAGGCCAATGAACCTGTTTCACCGACCGGGGAGTGGGTCTACACCGAGGCCGTCAAGATGTGGCAATTGCTGGCGGATATGAAGGGCACTCGGATCAAAATCCAAGCGAGCGATCCGGACATCCAGACCGATGCCTATGTGGAGGATGACAAGGCCTACGTCATTCTGAACAATCTCGACGAAGAAGCGCGGACCATAGAGCTGAACCTTTTCGAGGAGTATGGAAACATCATCCAATCGGTGCGGCAAAAGAACCTGTATTGGAATGGGGAACTGATAGCGCTGGACGAGACGACTCATCCCGGTGGCGTTTTCCGGGTGGAACTCGACGCGGAAGGAACAGCCGTCCTGGAGTACACGTTTTCGTCGCCGGTCAATGTGAACCACTCATCGACCGAAGAGAAACGCTACGCCACCAGCTATTTTAAGCCGATCGGAGCGGGACAGCCTGAGCAGTTCGAAATAAAAGGTGTGAGCAAAGGCGCTTTTGGTGAGGCTGTGTTGCGATTAGGAATGGGACGGGAACACGAACGATCCAAACAACCCACCATCCTCTTCAATGGAACCGCACTGGAGGTGCCGACCGACTTCATGGGACACGAAGGGGATGACCGGGAACTGTTCTTTGGACAGCTCGACATTCCCGTGCCATATTCGGTTCTCGAGGAGGACAACCTTGTTTCGGTGACTTTCCCGGATAGTGGCGGTTACATCAGCAGTGTGAGCCTTCGATCATTTGTCTTCAGCCAAAACCTGAGCCCCAAATCTCCCGGCGGATTCCGGATAACATCGGTCAGGAAAGCGGAAGGGGACATTTCTCTCACCATTGATGGGGGTGAACCACTGGCAAAGTTCGACCTTCTTTCCTCCGATGACATGTCCGGACCTTTTGCAAGTTGGACGGTGGACGAATCCGATCTCCAATTCGATGCGGCGGGGAGAGCGGTTGCCGCCACGAGCTTTTCGGGATCACGTCGCTTTTTTTATGTGAGGCAGAATATCGACTGACCCGAATGACACTTAGTTAAGCGTGTTTGCAGAGGAAATTTGGTATGGACCCCTTCCCCGTACTATCAGAGGCGGATTGCCTATTGATAAACCGGAAAAATTTCAGAATTAAAAATCGGAGGAGTTGCGGCATCGATAATTATTGGAACAGGCTCTGTGAGAACAAATATTAGCAAAATGAAAATGAAGGTATTGCCGGCGACCCTGTTTCTTATCGCGGTTGGCTTTGTCCCGAGATCCGGTGCTGCGACCAATGAGCCTGATCCCGCAATAGAGGGGCCGGATGGGATGATCGATCTCATACCCGCTCCCCCGGAGAAGTTCGACGGACGCGTATTCCTGATCAACGACTGGGATGGTGGCGATGTAGACAATCAGAATGTCGCTGAGGAATTGAACAGGAATTCCAAGATCAAACGGGATGTAACCCTATTGAGCGACCTCCCCGACCGTAACCCGAGGAAAGTCGATATTGATGATCTTGTAAAAGAAGTACAAGTCCTCGCGGATGCAAGTAAGGAGGGCAAAGTTGCCTTGGCCATGGGTGCTCATTCCCGGCATGCCCTGGCCTGGCTGACGAAACTTCCCGAGACTGCCTACAATTATGACAATATCGTGCTTGTTACGCACAGCAATTGGAACGAGTTGGATGGCCGCAAAGGTTATGACGCCAATCGGATACCCGGTGATCCGCCATTGATAGACACGCACGGTGAGAGTCTGCGTCGGGGACTATATCCGAATCTGGCCAGGATCGGTGATCTGGGGGTGAAGATCCTGGAGATTCCAAGAACCGATTTTGGTCCTGGTGGCTGGGGCGGTAGAGTTGCTACGGCAGGCGGCGGAGTGACGGAAGTCAAAGCCTTGGATATCAGCGACCTTGGCTTAGTGCATTATCTCAAAACCGGCATTGTTGAAGCCACGCTCTACCAAAGGAACCAGTTTGTCTCCAATCCCATGAAAAAACCGGAAATTTGGAAGCGATGAAGTGCTTTCCCTCTGATCCTTTCCTCCGTACTAAGCCAATACACCCCTGACCACGTCGCCGTAGACGTCGGTCAAACGGAAGTCGCGGCTGGCGTGGTGAAAGGTCAGGCGTTCGTGATCGAGGCCCAGGAGGTGGAGAATGGTGGCGTGGAAGTCGTGCACGTGCACCGGGTCCGAAGCGATCTGCAATCCCAATTCGTCCGTGCTACCATGCACGTGGCCCCGTTTTACGCCTCCGCCGGCCAGCCAGCAGGTAAATGCTTTGCTGTGATGTTCCCGGCCCGTTTCTTTTCCGTAGGCGGTGCGTCCGAATTCGGTGCAGCCAATGACCAGGGTGTCCTCGAACATCCCCCTCAACTTCAGGTCCTGAAGAAAGGCCGCAATGGGTTGATCGATCTTCCTGGCCAGATTTTTGTGTTTTGATATGTCGGAGTGGTTATCCCAATTCTGGTTGGACCCGGTATCGATCAATTCGATAAACCGGACTCCCGCTTCTGCCATGCGCCGGGCCACGATGGTTTGCCAGCCAAAACTTTGCCGGTCCTCCCGGTCGATACCGTACATACGCAAGGTCTCGTCCCTCTCCCCGCTCAGATCGAAGAGTTGAGGAGCCAGATCCTGCATGCTGGTGGCGGTTTGAAAACTCAACATGCGCGCAGCCAGGGCTTGGTCGTGGGCACGGGTTCGCATATGTTGCTCATTTATCCGATGCAGCATGGCCAACTCCCGTTTCTGAAGGTGGCTCGGGTTGTCTTCTGGCCGCTTCAGGAAGGGGATGGGTTCATTGCCGGGGGTAATTTGCACCCCCTGGTGGTAGGTGGGAAGAAAGTTACTGTCCCAGATTTGCGCCCCGGCATAGGGCTTTCTTTCCGCAAAAACGATGTAAGCGGGCAGGCTGGTGTTCTCCGTGCCCAAGGCGTAGCTCACCCAGGCCCCGATCCCGGGCAAGGCCGAGCCATTGGAGCCGGTGTGCATGTGCAGGGTGGCTTCAAAATGATCCCCGTGATCTCCGTGCATGGAACGGATCAAACAAAGATCGTCCGCCATTTCAGCCAGATTGGGGAATAGATCGGTCATCACAATCCCGCTTTCCCCCCGTGGCTTACCCTGCCAGGGCGAGGCCACCAGCGCTTTTTCCTTATGAAAAACCTGACCTTGGCGACGATTCAGTTCCGGCTTGGGATCGAAGGAATCCAAATGGGAACATCCGCCCGTCAGAAAAAACATGATGACCCGTTTGGCTTGCGGGGCGAAATGAGGCGCCTTTGCCGCCAGGGGATGAACTTCCGCAGTGGGGGAGGCCAACAAGGGCACCAGCCTGGAGGATAAGAGGGAGCCTCCCGCACAAGCGCCGCCAAACGCGGCCGCTCGTTTGAACATTTGACGTCGGGAAAACTTCTGCATCTTCATCCGGGTTGGAGGGAAATTATTATTCTATAAAACAGAATTCATTACTGGCCAGCAAAATTTGGCTGATACTGGCCCAGGCCCGCAAATCCCGCTCCCGGGAGTCTGGGGTGTGGTCCAATTGCTCCCGATAATCTTGCAAATAATTCGCGAAGTCCGCCTGTTCCATTTCGGTGGGGGGCCGTGACAGGGTCAGCAGGTAGGCCATGGATAACCGGTCTGCCGTATCGTTGCCGGCCGCGAGCAGGCGCTGGGCCATGGAGCGGGCGTTGTTCCGGATAAAATCGCTGTTCATCCAGAATAGCGATTGCAGGGGCACGGTGGAGATGCGTCGATTGCCGGTGCATTCGTTTGTGTCCGGGCCATCGAAGGTGGCCATAAAGGGACGTTTGCCCAGGCGTCGGGAAGGAAGGTAAACACTGCGATATTCGTGGTCGTAGTCTTCGAAGAAGGGGCGAGACTGGGTAAAGGGATACTCGTTGTTTTTATCCGGTTCGGGAAAGGCGTGACGACCCGGATTGCCCTTTTGCAGGCGACCGCTCACGTAGAGGATGGCATCCCTGATGGGTTCCGCCTGCAATCGATGGCGGGGATAGCGCCAAATCCCTTCATTGGACGGATCCCGACGCATTTTATCCTCCTGCATTGCACTGGAACGCTGATAGGCGGAAGAGGCCATGATCAGACGATGCATTGCTTTGATGGACCAATTTTCCTCAATGAATCGATGGGCCAACCAGTCCAGCAATTGCGGATGGGTAGGGGGTTTCCCCTGGTTTCCAAAATCATTCGAGGTCGGGACGAGACCCTTGCTGAAATGAAATTGCCAAATCCGGTTTGCCATCACCCGCGCCGTGAGGGGGTTTTCCGGTGAAGCGATCCAGCGGGCCAGTTGCAGGCGCCCCGATTGACCAGCGGGAATTTCGGCTTTTTTCGGCTCGATACGTTGGAGGAATCCTCGTGGAATTTTTTCCCCTGGATCCTTGGGATTGCCCCGTCGCAACAAAGGGGAATCCCCTGTTCCCTTCTCCCCCATTTTGTCAAAGACCGCGTAGGCGATTTCTCCTTCCTCCGGCAGGTCGACGAAGTTCTTTCGCTCACGTCCGTGTTCGGTGCCGGGATGGGGATACTGGGTGCTGGAAAAATAGCCGTAGAGGCCGTAGTAATCTTCTATGGAGATGGGATCGAACTTGTGATCGTGACAACGCGCGCAGGATAGGTTCAGCCCCAGCATACCTTTTCCGATAGTGGTCAGGGTATTGTCGATAACCAGGTGCAAATCGTCATAGGCCCTGTTTCCGAAACGACGGGCCAGGGCTACGTATCCCGTCGCGATTATGCGTTGGCGGAGCCGATTTCCACCTTCTTCTTTCGCCCACAAATCGCCCGCGATTTGCTCGGTAATGAATTGGTCGTAGGGCATGTCCCGGTTGAAGGCGTCGATCACGTAGTCGCGGTAAAGCCGCGCTTCCGGTATGGGGGTATCGGCGCCGTCACCGGATGTGTCGCCATAGCGCGCCAAATCCAGCCAATGGCGACCCCAGCGCTCCCCGTAATGGGGCGATGCCAGCAGTTCATCCACCACATTGGCAAAAGCCTCGGGGGAATCGTCGGCCAGGAAAGCCTCCACTTGTTTCGGGGTAGGGGGGAGCCCGATCAAATCGAAATAGGCGCGCCGGATCAGGACGCTCCGGTCGGCCGGTCCGTTGGGTTCCACGCCCCGTTTTTGCAGTCCCGCCAAAATGAAATAATCGATCTCACTTCCGGCCGAATCGACCGTTTCGGCGGGTAATTCTACCGCCGAGACAGGCTCGAAGGCCCAGTCCGAATCCTGGGTGGTATCGACCACGGCGGCGGCCTGCAACCCCATGCCCGAAAGCAAGAAATTGCAGAGCAAAATCCCTACCGCTGGATTTTTCCCCTTCATGCCTACCTTCAGGTTGGGGAATTTTTTAATTTTGGCAATCCCCAATAGCAATTACCTGCGGGGTCTTTGCTTGCAATCTTGACGCAGCATGCGGAGTCAACCGATTCAAGGCTTGACCCCTTCCTCCGAAACCTTGGCGTGTCCCACAATCCTGGGCTCACCCTTTAACCCGATCGTCTCCAGACTAACTTCTCGTTTTTCCCATACAACCAGTCCCATTTCGAGTGAATCCAATTGGACCGACCCCTCCTTGAGTTGAAGGTCGAATGCCGACGGTTCGGGACCATGGTAGGCGGCCGCAACCGTTTCTCCCGAGGGGGAGACGTAGAGCCAGGCGGCTTGGCCTTTGCGGGTTTCCAGGGTAACTCCGTCGACCTCGATGCTGCCGGTTTTGGATTGTTCGGCCCGTGAACTCTTCAGCATGGGCCAGCCCAATTCTCCATTACGATTCCAGCGTTTTGCAGGCCGGAACCAGTCGTATAAATCGACTTGCAAGCCGAGCTTTCGGCCATCCCGCTCGTATTCGACGTGCCAGATTCGGGATTCCTGCCCTGTGTAGGTCGCTTTCGGATCGGAAATGTCCCTGACTGTTCCGCTGTCGACTACCTCGGCAAAGGCCGCTCCATCGGCATAGGAGCTTCGCTTTGCCACCTCGCTGTAAAACCCGCATTGAGGTTGGCCCTGAAAAAATGTGCCGGGCCAGGCCAATTCCCAAAAAATCTTTCTGGGGCCCCGATAATTGTCCATTTCCAGGACGAGGGTATCATCTTCCATTATCCGCAAGCGGATTTGTTCTCCCTGACCCAGATTGGTCAAAGTCAGAGGTTTTATTGCCAGCATGATAGCTCCGCTTTCCAAAACTACCGTTGTCCCGAGGGGAACCGGGGCGGGCAATTGTCCAACTCTTTTGTTCCCTGTCCACACCGCGTCCTTATTGTTATTCCATCGGGGCAGAGCCACCACGGCCTTGGCGCTGGAGTGAAATTCGATACCTCCCAATCCGGTCTGGCAATACAGCCCGATGGCCCGCTCCTTATCCTGGACGCCCTGGAAATGACCGTAGTCGGGAAGGAGCCCGGAGGAACCGCGCCCTTCACCGGGTGAAAAGTCACCAAGCCAATGATCGTCCAGAAGGTAGCGGGTATAGAGAGAACCCGGTATTTCTTCGCCCGGGCGCGTGTAATGCAGCGTAAATACGTTCGATTGCCAGGCAATGTAACGAATGTTCTGGTTGGAGGCGTTACGCGAAGCTACTCCAAAGGCATAGTTTTTTGTCTTATAGGTCGATTGTCCTATGCCACGGTGAAAGCCGGAAGTTTCGATCACTTCATCCGGTAATACCTCTTCTTTTGTCAGAGCCCCAAGCCAAGCCGGGATTTGACCGGTCTCCAACCACATGTCGTAAGATACTTTTTCGAGACGTTCCAGCCGGTACCCTCCGTATTCGCCCGTAACCGAACCATGGTAGGCCCTACTGTGCGGCCCGGCCCAGCGACCGGTGGGTCCATGGAGATGGAGGCCGGCGCTCAGACCGATCCGACTCAGGAGGATACGCGCTTGGGTCCGAACTTTTTCGTTGCCGGTCAAGGCCTGAAGACGATTCAAAACATCCAGCGCCACCGCCGTGTAGGGCAGGCTGTTATATTCGAAGACGGTCCCGGACTGATCCGTGAATTCTATCCAACCTTCCAGTTTGTCGTAACCGCGTTGCGCCACTTGCTCATCCCCGAGAAGCTCGCCTCCCAGAATGGTGTTGGTGATATCCTTGAGCACGATGTTGGTGTACTCGAAGTTCACGTCTATATTGGCTATGTTGATGAGGCCGATGCGAATGCTTTCACGGATCTGGGCCGCGGTCTCATCAGGCAAAATATCCTCGTACTGGATGAGCATCGGAACGAGGGAGAAGAGGAGAAACTGAACGGCATTCAGATCCTCCACCGCCTCCATTTCCAGCTCCCACTTGAAAGCGCCGAAATAGGGCGACTCCGGGTCGGTGATCTGAGCTTTAAGAACCCCAGGGATTATCTTCCCGACATTGGCGATGTCTTCCTCAGTTCCATTTCGCAGAAGATCCTCGCAAAACCGGGCGGAGCGCCGGGGGGAATGATACACCTTTCCGTCAACTTCTTTGCCTATCAGATAGGCTTCGTAATCGAAATCTTCCGGAAGTGGTAATGGATTTCTTGCCGCGTGCATAATGGAAAAAATGAAAAGAAGTTGGGCCAGAATTATGGCTCGAAGGGCCGCACTCTTCTCCGGACTTGTCATTTCGAAAATGCGGGGTGAGAGCTAGGAAATCACCATCGCCTGCGGGTTATGGAAGGTGAAGGCCCCCATCCGGCAGGCGGGTATGGGTCCATCCGGTCACACCCTCTTTGGGAGGAAATTTAGCGGCCATGCTTTCGTCCATCTTCACCCCGATACCGGGCCGCTTATTTGGATAAATGAATCCGTTTCTCAAATCCGGATAGCCGTCGAAAACTTCAAAGATTCTCGCATCCACGTTACTATATTCCTGGATGCCGAAATTTGGCTGGGAGAGGTCGAGATGCAAGTTGACCATGTGCCCGACGGGAGAAAGGTCGGGTGGCCCATGCCAGGCCGTGCGCACGCCAAAAAAGTTGCCCAAGACGGCGGCTTTTCGGGCCGGGGTGAGGCCTCCGATGCAACTCATGTGCATACGCATGAAATCGATGCGTCGCTTGGTGATGGCCTCCGTGTATTCCATCGGATGGACGTAGAGTTCGCCCAGGGCCATGGGTGTTGTGCAGTTCTGTCTAACCTGGTCCAGCGCCTCCGGTTCTTCCGGCGCTATGAGATCCTCCAGGAAGAACATTCGGTATTGCTCCAATTCCTTGGCGAACTCCACCGCCAGCGGCAGGGGCAGACGCTCATGAACGTCGTGCAGGATTTCCAGATTGGGGTCGAAATTTTCGCGCACGTGGGCGATGAGTTCAACCGCTTTACGCACATAAGTGCGCGGGTCGTAATAGATCCCCTTGTTGGCGCCCTCGGGAACGTCTTCGGGAAAGTCTCCCCAAACATTTTTTGCCCCGCCGTAGCCCTGCCATTGAACGCGCACGTGGCGGGTACCGTGATTTACCAGATGGGATACGCGTTCCTCGATTTCCTCGATATTGCTCCCGCTGGCATGGCGGTAAACCGCCGCCGCCTTCCGATAGCGTCCGCCCAGCAGGCTGTAGAGCGGCAGATTGGCGATCTTCCCCTTGATATCCCACAGGGCCATGTCCACCCCGGAAATAGCATTGTTGGCGATCGGGCCGTTGCGCCAATACGCCCCCTGGTACATGAGTTGCCAAAGTTCTTCGATGTCATCGACGTCCCGGCCCTGCAAAAGGGGGTCCAGGTAATCCTCCACGACCGTGCAGACCGCTTTTACCTGATAGGCAAAAGTGGCGCAGCCCAACCCGTAGAGACCTGGTTCGGACGTTTCTACCTTTACGACGATGAGATTGGTGCGTCCCGGCGCAGTCGGGATGGCTTTTACTTTTTTTATGGTAATGGGCATAATTGAAATAGAAGGATAAATGTTCTATCCGAAAAATTTGAAATAAAATCCCAGGATACCGGCAGCAAGCAGGGATACGCCTGAGATGACCAGGGCAATAAACAAGGCGCCTTTCATGCGGAATCCTTGGGGCAGGTTTCGTCGGTCCGCCCAGGCCACTCCCAGGCACCAGGCCCCGCAACCGGTGGTGCCACCCAGCAGGGCGGGGATGCTGACTACCGTAATGGGATTGGAGATGGGTTTCCAAACCAATCCGAACCATATAACACCAATTCCAATGACCGATGTGATTAGAATGATCCACTTTTTCAGCTTTGCTGCCGAGATAGTGTTTCCGGTGCTTTGCCAGGGCAATAGCCCTTCGTAAACACTTTTGGTCCACACGTCAAAAGTTGCGAACAGGGTACCCCCAATTGCCGCGATGATGCCGATCCGGTAAAGGATCGTCAAATAAGGGCTGAGAGCAGTGAGGAATTTTTCCTGGTGGGTCAAAAGCTCAAGCTTATCCGGAATCAAATGGCTCTGGTGCAGGATGACCGCACCCAATACCATAAAGGCGGAGGAGAAAATGAAGACGGCAAGGAAGGAACCCCCCACGTCGATCTTTATGGCGCGCAGCCAATGGCGGATATTGGCCTGGTTACGAGGGCTTTGCTCGATGGCCGGAAATCCCGACTTGGTGGAGAGTTGGTAGACCGCCTGCTCCTGGAATAAACCCCACTTTTTGTCGCGTAGGAACCCAAAGTAACCGATGTAAGCGGGGAGGCCGCCTCCAATTATTCCGATGTAGGTTACCAACTCAATCCATGGGGCATGTTGGGTTATATTGGGATAGGATATCCCTATCCAATCCTCATAGCTGGGAACGGTCGGAACGAACATTCCCCGGATCAACGCTGCCAGATCGGGTTGGCAGGCCACGGCGGCGATTAGAACGCTAACAAGAAGCAGGGCTACGATAATGATCTGGGTGGTTTCCAGACGCCGGTAGGTTTGTTTCCAGCTGAATAGAGCCGCCACCACGATCAGGGCGGTGGCCCAGGCCCTTGAAGGGACTTCTGAAACTACCCCCGATCCGAGCATCCAGGAGAAAATCGATCCCACCGAAATGGACAAGGCCGCCAGCAGAAAAGGCAGACACACAGCCGTTATTATCAGCAGGCTTATGGGCAACCAACCGGGCGGACCGGGCAGCATCATCCAACTCTGCATGGGGTGTTCACCCGAAACCATCATATATCGGGATGAGGCATAGATCTGGATGGCTTTAAGCAGCAAACCAATGGTGAAGCACCACAGTATGGCATATCCGAATATGGCTCCGCCCCGCGAAGCGAAAATCGTTTCCCCCGTGCCAATGGACACGGAGGCGATGATGATTCCCGGTCCCAGGAATCCTATCGATTTCCACCATCGCCTACCCGTCAATTGGAGGGGCGGCGCGGGGTAACGGATGGGAGACATGAGATCGAGTTTCGAGCTTAATGGAAGCGGGGACCGTCGCTCCTAAATCCTAAAACCATTTTTTGGTCCTATCCCTTGTCCCCCAGTGGTTCAACAATCCGGATCATTGGGGGATACCTGTATGGGCGAACCATAGTAACCGGGATCGTAGTCATCCCGATAAGGATTATAATAATTTTCCAAATATAAAGGATCAGGGGGTCCATCCCTCCTTCGTTGTAAACCGATCGGCCTCGTATATGGCCCAATTCTCGTTATCTCTGCTACTTCATAGACGGGTATTCCACGGCTGGCCAACCATTGATATGCGGTTTCAGAATCCTTTGCATCGGCGTAGAGGGAGGATCCCAAGTCGAACTCGAGAACGATTTCCTCCTCCCCGTGCTTGATGTGAATTTGGGATCCGATTTTAGAAACTCCCTCCATTTCCTGTAACGGAATTACGGTTAATTCTTTGGAGAAAAGGTGCCTGATATGCTGCCGGGATTCCAACCGTAAATCGGAATCGGTCAGAGCAATGATTCCTCTCTTCACTACATACTTTCGATTTCTGATTTCGATTTTTGCAATGAAGTCCCCGTAGCTCAGAAATTTAATCTCAGATTCCTTTGTCCCCAAACGGGAAGCCAATTTTTTTCCGTGTCTGTCCACACTCAATTGCTGTGAAAAACAACCGCTCAAGAGGATGGCGAAAAGGACCGAAGGAATATGAAAAAACTTATTCACGGAGCGGAAGTGTTTCAGTCAAAAAGCTGTTCTCCATTTGGCTAATCTAGAAACATCAGTTCGTTCGACATGAGCAGGACCTGGGCATACAGCTCCCAGCCGCCGAGTGGCTCGTTTCCCTCCGGGTTCGATGTGTCCTGTGCCGCCACCAATCCACCGGAAGCCTCGGAACGAGTAATGAACTCCAGGGCCGCGTCTATTTCTTCCATGGTCGGATCCCGCTGAAAAACCTCTCGGTAATACTGGCGGATTCGGGATTGGGCATCGTCTCCCGCTTCTTGCCCGATTCTATCGGCCAGAAATTTGGCTTGATTGATGGTGAAGGGGCTATTCATCAGAAACATAGCCTGTTGCGGCACAACGGTTTCAAACCTTCTCGGGCTGGTTGCGTTGAGACTGGGGTGATCGAAAGTGCGAAATACCCCCGGCGGCTCAGTTCTGTCCAAGTAACTGTATACCGTCCGGCGGTTGGAGGTTGCATCCAAAATATCCTGCTGCACTCCCCCCATGGTTCGATCGAGGTTCCCCGACACTGCCAAAAGGGTGTCTCGCATGGATTCAAAATCCAGACGAGTCCTTGGGAAGTGATGCCATAACAGGTTTTCGGGATCAGCCGCCGCCGCCTCGGTATTGGGCCTGCTCTTCTGCTGATAAGTATTGGAAAGAACAATCAAGCGGTGAAGCCCCTTGACCGACCAGCCGGACTCTATGAATGTCCCCGCCAACCAATTGAGCAGATCCAACTGCACCGGCTCGGGGGTGCGCACCCCAAAATCGCTCGGCGTATCCACGATCTCCTCGCCCATATGCCATCCCCAAACCCGGTTTACGAATACCCTGGCGGTCAGAGGATTTTGCGCGGAGGCAATGGTGCGGGCCAATTCCAGTCGGCCGCTACCGATGGAAAAGGGTTTTCGCTCTTCTCCGGCCAAAATTTCAAGGTATTGCCGGGGAACCTCGTCACCTAAATTCTTCGGATCGCCTCGCAAATAAACGGCGGAATTTTTCGGTTCGGAAACATCTGCCAGAACATGGGCCCGGTAGGGCGTTCCCGGATGGGTCCATTCCAGGGCTTCCAAGTCCCTGCGAAGTTCCTTGAAATCCTGCCGAATCTTACGTTCCAACCAAAGGGCAATCTCCGCCCGCTCCGGGTTGAGAGGAGTTCCAGGCTCGGCCAGAAAACTTCTCACTTCTGCAAAGCCTTCCAACTCCTCATCGAGAGCTTGGGTAAACAGTTGATTGTAATGCGCGATCCCTGCCTCGGGATCCGTTTCGGCATATTTGTCGAACCAGTCCTTCAAGACCGGATGGGCCCGGCCTTCATCCGTTTCCAGGTATTCGATCCAAAGCCGCAACAAGTGCGCACTGATCCGGTTGGTTCCGGCGAAAACGGTAAAGTCATATTCATCGGAAATGGTTTTTCCTTGTTCGACCGCACCCAGAAAGTTGCCTGCCCGGGAACGTTCTTTCATCAACCATTCATCGATCAATTTCTCGGCTTTCTCATCGATCTCATTTTGGATGCGGGCAGACTCAGCCCGATAAGCCGTATAATCCGCTTCATTTTTGGGATGCTGGATTACGGGCAATTCTTTGGGAACCTCCGATGATGCAAAAATCCCGTGCAATGAATAATAATCACTTGTGGGAATCGGATCGAATTTATGGTCGTGGCAACGGGCGCAGGTAACGGTCAATCCTTGCAGGCCACGGGTTATCACATCGATCTGATCGTCGATAATAAAATCCTTTCTCCTGAAAAAGGAATTGCCCAAGGTTAAAAACCCCAGGGCGGCCAATTCGGAATTATCCTGGCCCAGATCCAGTTGGTCGGCCGCGATCTGTTCCATTATGAACCGGTCGAAGGGTTTGTCCTCGTTGAAGGCCTTGATCACGTAATCCCGGTAGGTATGCGAATAGGGGTAGCGGTTTTCCCTGAAGTTGGGTCTCCCTTCCGTATCGGCGTAGCGGGCCACGTCGAGCCAATGCCTTCCCCAACGCTCCCCGTAAGCGCTCGAGGCCAGAAGTCGTTCGACTAATAGTTCATAGGCATCGGCGGATTCATCCGCCAGAAAGGCTTGCACCTCTTCATAGGTCGGGGGCAGGCCGGTGAGTCCATAGGTTACCCGTCGAATGAGGCTTCGCTTGTCGGCCCGACCGTTTTGCTCCAACCCACGTTCCTGAAGTTTCGCTAAGATAAATGCGTCTACTGAATTGCCCGACCCGACGTCTATGGGCGGTGGCTCGGGCTTTTGCAGAGGAAGGAAAGCCCAATGCGTATCGGCGGCAGACATATTGTGGGCGGGGTCGACCTGAGTCGTCGAAGCATAGCCCATCCAACTTGAAGCCAGCAGACTCAGCGCTACTCCATATGACAGCCTGATTCCCATTACTCTAAGCAATCAACTCGTGAACGACATCTCCGTGCACGTCGGTCAGGCGGAAATCCCTTCCGGCATAGCGGAAAGTCAACCGTTTATGATCGAAACCCATGAGGTGCAGAATGGTGGCTTGCAAATCGTGCACGTGGACCCGGTTTTCCATCGCGGCAAATCCAAACTCATCCGTTGCTCCATGGACGTACCCTCCCCGGATACCGCCCCCGGCCATCCACATGGTGAAGCCGTGGTTGTTGTGGTCGCGGCCGTTTACCTTGCCCTGATTGGCGCCTGGCCGGGAGAGTTCGACTACCGGGGTTCGTCCGAATTCCCCGCCCCAAATCACCAGCGTGTCTTCCAGAAGACCGCGCATTTTCAAATCTTTCAACAAGGCCGCGATCGGCTGATCACACTCCCGCGCCAATTTGCGGTGCTTGAGTTCCAGATCGTCGTGGCTGTCCCAAGGCTGGCGGAAACCCGTCCAGACCTGGGTGAAGCGTACCCCGCGTTCGGCTAGTCGGCGGGCAATCAACAACTGTCGCGCCTGCAGCCCTTCCCCATACATCTCCCGGATGTATTTGGGCTCTTTGGAAATATCGAAGGCGTCGGTGGCTTCCATCTGCATGCGGTAGGCCAGTTCAAATGACTGAACCCGTGCATCGAACCGACCGTCCTCAGGGCGTTCGGCGGCGTGGTGACGGTTTATCTTTTTCAGCAGGTCGAGTTGTCGCCGCTGCGTGGCGTAACCGGCATAGTCGTTCCGGATGTTTTCCAACAGCTTATCCATCTCTTCGTGCTTGGTATCGATATAGGTGCCTTGAAAAACACCGGGAAGGAAGGCATTTTGCCAGTTCATGGAGTCGGCCACGGGAAGTCCATTGGGGCACATCACGATGAAACCGGGAAGGTTCTGGTTCTCAGTGCCAAGACCGTAGGTCAGCCAGGAGCCCATGCTGGGGCGAGCCAAGCGCGATTCGCCGCAATTCAGGAGCAATAGGGATGGCTCGTGGTTGGGGACATTGGTATACATCGACCGAATCACGGTGATGTCGTCGATGCACTCCCCAACGTGGGGAAACAATTCGCTCACCTCGATGCCGCTTTCCCCGTAAGGCTTGAACTCAAACGGGGAGCCAAAAGCAGCCCCAGTGATCCGCTCCGTCTTATAGGATATGGGCAAGGCCTTTCCATGCCACTTGTTCAGCAGCGGTTTGGGATCGAAGGTATCGACTTGCGAGGGCCCTCCATTGGCAAAGATGTGGATGACGCGCTTGGCCTTGGCCGGGAAATGGGGCGCTCTTTTGTCCAGGGTGGTAAAGGGCCCCGCTTCCTTACCCCAGGCTCCGGGCCCGAAAATCGATCCCAGGGTCATCGCCCCGAATCCCATCCCGCAACGGTTTAAAAATTCCCGTCGCGTGTATCCGAAATCTTGTTGGGGATGGTAATTCATGGATAAACCTTCCTACTGGGGGCGCCTTTGAAAGTGAAATCTACTTTGCCCCCCTTTTTTCCTTTTGGCAAGCCAAAGCGAATTTCCACCCGATCCGTTATTAAATCCGTCCTCATCCGTGAAATCCGTGGTCAATTCCTCTTTGCCGCCGCGAGGCGATTTACCATGACGACGGAAGATAGACGCCACTTTGTGGACACCAATGTATTGCTGACGGCGAGCGATGCCGATCGTAGGACAGGATATGGCCTCTCGCAAAGATCGCCAAGGTCGCAAAGAGGGAACGGAGGGGGGACATTCCTGTCCCCCGTCTTTTTTAAATTTTTGCCTATCAGTGAAACGTGTCCTGCCGTAGCCCTTGGGCGAAGCGGGATCCGTGGTTCACTCTTCCGTTTCCATCGATCACGATCACGATCACGATATACCTTTGAGGTTGTTCTCTCCTTCTCCCTCTCTGTGGTCTCTGTGGTTAACTAATGGTCATGGGCGGTTACGGGAATCAGATCGAATCGATGTGGTTGGCCGCGTAGGCCGCCCCCAAGGCCCCGGCCTTTTGGCCGAGTGAGGCAAGAACCACGGGGACCCGATGCCCGCCGGGGCGCCATTCCACCTCGTCCATTATTTCCTTGAGGGGATCCATCAATGCTTTCCCTGCCTTGGTGATGCCACCGGCCAGGACGACCAATTCCGGATCGATGATGTTGATGTAGGATGCAATGGCGCAGCCCAAAGCCCGGACCGAGCGAAGCCAATCCGCCGTAGCCTCCGCATCGCCGCTTCGATACGCCGCAACCAGGTCCCGGGTCGAGTTAAACCGGCCGGAAGTTCGATCGCCGACTGTAAAATCGCCGATCAATACCTCAATGGCTCCGGGCATGCCGGTATTGCTGGGAGGACCATCCGGATCCAGGCTCATGTGACCCAGGTGCCCGGCTCGGCCGCTGACGCCATTTAAAAGCCTTCCATCCATCATTATGGCTCCGCCAACCCCGGTTCCCAATGTGAGCATGACCACGTCTCTTTTTTGGCGCGCCACTCCCACCCAACATTCCCCGAGCAATGCGGCATGGGCATCGTTGAGTACGGGAACCCTTTTGTCTCGTCCCAGGGCTTCGGTCCAGTCGAGGCCCTCAATGCCGAACAGCTTGCCCGGCAGATGGTCGATACGGCGCCGGTCCGGGGAAGCCAATCCAGGGGCTGAAACGCCGATGGCGGGAGCCTCGCCATCGAGTTCCCGTTCAAAGTCGGATATCAACTTGCAGCCGCCGTCCACCCACTGGGCAATCGAACCCCTGCGGTCGTTTATAGGCAGGGATTTGGCCGACAGAATGACGCCGTCCTCTTGAGCCGCCACTGCCTTCAGGACCGTGCCGCCCAGGTCCATGCCGATGCTCCAACTCATGTGAACAGGTGTCCCATGCTTTTCCGGTAAGCTTCGTAGTACCGTTCGAGTTGTTCCTCGGCCGCGTCTGCGGTGGGTGTTCCTATGTGCTGATGGCTGGGCAACATGACGGGCTCGTGCCCGCGGGATAACAGTTTTTCAGCGGTGGCGCATCGCAGCATATTCATAATCATCCCGCCGGTCACGGTCGAGGTGGGCCCGGTGCGCCAATTCAGACCGGGAATTTCCGCGATACAGTCTCCCGAGGGGCAACCGTTGTCGATAACGACGTCGGCAACGTCCATCAATTTCTTTCCTGAAGAATGAGCCGGCTTGGAGTTGGCGGCGTGTTCTATTGCGTTCAGCGCCACCAGGGGCAACCCACGTTCTTTTATCCCCTGCGCCATCTCCACGATCAAGGGCCGAATCCCACTTGTGGAAATCAGCATGAACGCATCGTGGGGGCCAAATTTGAAGCTTTTGAGCAGTTCCTCGCCATAACCTTCGACCTTCTCCAGATACAGGGGTCCTCTCAGGCCGTTCATGCCGACGGTGGCGCAATGGTAGGAGACGGCCAACTCCGCCCAAGAGAAAAAGCCAACAAAGCATCCCTGCCGGGGGGCCATCTCCTCGCAAAGCATGCGGGAATGACCGGCCCCGAATAGAAATACCAGGCCCTTTTTGGCAATGCTGTGGGCAAAAATTTCCGCTGCCGCGTCGATGGCCGGGAGTTGTGTCTCCAGGATCCGATCCAGAAGAAGGGTGGTCTTTTCGAAGTAATCTTTTGCTGCGTTCATCGATATGAAATTTTCGCCAGCCTAAGTCTCCGTCTCGGCGAAGGACAAACGAATCTCCATCAATATTCGAGAATAGGTTTTCATGGCGGACTAAATGCTTTGACTATGGGCCCTTCCCTGCGAGGATAAATTCCCCTTCCATACCACCATGGCACAATTTTTTAACAATCGAAACAGTCCTGTGATGTGGCTTTCGATGGGCCTTCTCACGCTGGTAGCCAGTGCCGGATGGTCCCAGGAAAAGCCCAATATCCTTTTCATTTTTGCCGACGATCAGAGCTACGAAACGGTGCGGGCCCACGGCAACGATGCCATCCATACGCCCCATCTCGACACCCTGGCGCAATCGGGAGTCAGTTTCATGAACGCCTACAACATGGGCGGATGGAGCGGCGCCATTTGCGTGGCTTCCCGCACCATGCTGCAGACCGGGCGCTTTCTTTGGCGGGCCCATGCCGTGGAGCGGAAGATGAGGGACCTCGCCGCCAAGGGGCAAACCTGGCCCCAATTGATGCAATCCGCCGGTTACGAAACTTATGTGACGGGAAAATGGCATGTGAAAATTCCTTCCGGGGAAATTTTTCAGCACGCCGTGCACGAGAGACCGGGAATGCCGAAAGACACTCCCGAGGGCTATCAACGCCCTATCGAAGGCCGCCCCGATAAATGGTCCCCCCACGATCCGTCCTTTGGGGGGTTCTGGGAAGGTGGAAGGCACTGGAGCGAAGTGGTGGCCGACGATGCCGAGTCGTTCCTGGAGCATGCCGCCGGGCAGGATAAGCCTTTCTTCATGTATCTGGCCTTCAATGCCCCCCACGACCCGCGTCAGGCGCCCAAGCGATTTGTCGACATGTATCCGCAGGAAAACATGGAAGTGCCCGTCAACTACGTGCGATCGTATCCCTTCAAGAAAGAGATCGGCCTCTATGGAAAAAAGAACAAGAACGGAACGTTTTCATGGCAGCGCGACGAAAACCTGGCTCCGCACCCCCGCACCGAATACTCCGTGCGGGTAAACCGTTCCGAGTACTACGCCATCATCACCCACATGGATGAACAAATCGGACGTATCCTTGCCAAGCTGGAGGATATGGGGCTAAAGGAAAACACCTACATCTTTTTTACAGCCGACCACGGTTTGGCCTGTGGCAACCACGGACTTTTGGGGAAACAGAATATGTACGAGCACAGCCTCAAAGTTCCCTTTATGGTGGTGGGGCCAGGGATTCCTCAGAACGAAAATCGCCATGCCTTTATCCACTTGCAGGACGTGATGGCCACCAGCCTCGACCTGGCAGGGATCGAGAAACCCGCCTACGTGGAATTTAGCAGCCTGATGCCCCTCATCGAGGATTCCGCCGGGGAAGGGCATTTGGGCGATACCCTGTATTTCGCCTACCAGATGGATTTGCAGCGCATGATTCGCGTGGGGGACTACAAATTGATGGCCTATCCCCAGGCCCGCCGCCTCCGGCTCTTCAACGTGGCAGAGGATCCCTACGAAATGAACGACTTGGCCGGCCACCCCGGCCAGTGGCCCCGCATCCGCAAAATGTTCAGCCAACTAACCCGCCTGCAGGCCGAAATGGAGGATCCGTTCGACCTGAAACCCTATTACGCAAAATTGTTTTAAAATAAATTTGCATGGCATTTTTCAAAAACATGCTTAAACTATTTTCCTTTTATCGAACCGGAACTAATTTCCCTCACCATACCGAATTATGAAAACAAACCCTCTCGATCGTCGCGAATTCCTGAAAACTTCCGCCACTGCCGGCGCCGGCCTCATGATACTGCCCACCGGCAGCCTTTTCGGTTCGTCTACTCCGAACAGCAAATTGAACGTTGCCCTGATTGGGGCCTACGGTCGGGCCCGGGCTCATTTCGATGCCCTGGGGGGCGAAAACGTGGCGGCCGTCTGTGATGTGCACGACGACTACCTGGCTTATGGAGTGCGGGAGTTTCCTCGGGCCAAAGTCTACAAGGACTGGCGCAAGGCCCTGGATCAAAAGGACCTGGACGCGGTGGTCATTTGCACCCCGGACCACACCCACGGCCATATTTCGTCCTGGGCTCTCAACCGCGACCTGCACGTTTACTGTGAAAAACCTTTGGGCAACGGGGTTTACGAAGCGCGCTACAATCGCAAGAAGTGGCTCGAGAAAAAGGACAAAATCGCCACCCAGGTGGGCACTCAGCGCCACGCCATCGACAATTTCGCCCGCGTGCGCGAACTGATCAAGGACGGCGCCATCGGCGAAATCAGGGATGTCCATGCCTGGGGAAACCGCGAACTGCGCCGGGATGGATACCCCAAGAAAATGGGTAAGGTTCCCGCCGGCCTGGATTGGGATCTGTGGCTCGGGCCTTCGCCCTGGCATCCCTACAATCCGGAATATTACCAGAACCTGCCCGATCGTCCCGGGTCCAATTGCCTGAATTGGAACATGTATTGGGACTTCGGCAGCGGCCAAATCGGCGACATGGGCGCCCATACCATGGATTTGGTATGGAATGCGCTGGATGCCGATCTGCCGACTACGGTCCAGGCCGAAGGCGAGGCCTTCAATCCGGACGTGACTCCGGTGGATTTGCATGCCTGGGCCATGATCCCGGCCAATGACTGGCGGGGGGAAGTCCGTGTCAATTGGTGGCAGGGCGCCATGAAACCGAAAATGCCCAACAAATTTATCGACGTGACCAAGATCGGGCATGGAGGAATGTTCGTCGGTTCGGAGGGCGCCCTCGTTTGCGATTTCGCCTCCCGGGCCATTCTGCCCTACGGCAAAAATGCCAACATGACTTATTACCAACCGCGCAAGGAAAAGGATCTGATCCCTCCGCTCGGTGGATTTCAGGAAGAGTGGATCAACGCCTGCAAGACGGGCGCCAAAACTTCCTGCGATTTCGATTACAACGGCAGGATGATGGAAATGATGTTTCTCGGCCTGGTGGCCTACCGGGCAGGGGAAAAAATCACCTACGACGGCAAGAAAGGCAAAGTGGTCGGCAATTCCGAGGCCAATGCCCTGCTCAAACGCAAATACCGCGATGGATGGCCCTTGAATGGATAGGAAAAAACCACAGAGGACACAGAGGGATCTCGCCGAGGCGAGATGGTACAAAGGCACAGAGGCACAAAGGCACAGAGGGAGGAGAGGCGCCGGGGGCGCTAGGAATAGCCTCAAAGCAATCGCGGGATAAACCCGCTCCTACAGTTTGAACCCATAACTCCACAATTCCTCTATCCCTATCCGTGGTTCATCTTTCTCCCAATTCCTAATTCCTAATTCCTAATTGGCGCCCTTGGGCGCCTCTCCCTCTGTGTTCTCTGTGCCCTCTGTGGTTAATCCCTCCTATTTCCGATAGATGCGATCGCTGATTTTCCTCCTTCCGGGATTATTCATCCTCTCGTTCCATAATCTCGTTTCCGGCAACGAGGGAAACCGGCCCAACATCATCTTCCTGTTTACCGATGATCAGGCCTACGACACCCTGGGTTGTTACGGGAATCCCGATGTAAAGACCCCCAATATCGACCGACTGGGCAATGAGGGGGTAATTTTCGATCGCCACTACGATACCACCGCCATCTGCATGGCGAGCCGGGCCAACGTCATGTCGGGGCTCTATGAATACCGGTCCGGAACCAATTTCATGCACGGCCCCATGGCGCGAAAGCTCTGGCAGAAATCGTATCCCCCGCTTCTGCGCAAAGCCGGTTACAGGACCGGATTCGGCGGCAAATTCGGATTTGCCGTGGTGGACGATCCGCGCAAGGGCGGTAAGGAAAATGATTACAAACATTTACCCGTGGACGACTTCGATTACTGGGTGGGGGGCGTTGGCCAGACCTCCTACCAGACGGACCGGAACAAGTATCTGGCCAGGTTCGCGGACCGTTTCCCCCACAGCACCCGGGCCTACGGCGCCGCCGGACAGGAATTTATCCGCGAATCGGTCGAAGCGGGCCAACCGTTTTGCCTCACGCTTTTCTTCAAGGCGCCGCACCGGCCCGTAACGCCCGACCCCATTTTCGACCAGGTTTACCAAGACACCGAGTTTCGCAAACTTCCCAATTACGGGCGCGCCGCAGGGGAGCATTTGGCGGATCAAAGTCGGATGGGCCGGCAATATCCGCGCTTCAAATCCTGGGGTTACCATACCGATGAGAGTTATCGGAATGCCTTGCGCAAGTACAACCAGCAGATCCATGGGGTCGACTACGCCCTCGGAATGATTGTGGCCGAGTTGCGGCGCCAGGGGGTCCAGGACAATACCGTGATCCTTTTTTCCTCCGACAATGGTTTCTTCAACGGATCCCACGGCTTTGGCAGCAAGGTCCTTCCCTATGATGAAGGGGCGCGGGTGCCCATGATCGTCTACGACCCACGCTCAAAGTCACAGGGAGGCGGACGGCGGGTGTCCGCCGTGACCGGCAATGTCGACGTGGCCGCCACTATTTTGGATCTGGCCGGCATCGAGGCGCCGGATTCCATGGACGGTCGCAGCCTGATGCCTCTGGTCCGGGGCGAACAGGAGACGGTGCGTCATTCCCTTTCCCTGATCAACGTCTGGGGCACCGCCGGAACCATGTTTCTCGGGATAGTGACGGATACCCACAAATACGTTTTTTGGATGTACGGTGAAGAATTCGAGCCGGCCGAAGACCTGTTCGATTTGAAGGCCGATCCATACGAGTTGAGAAATATCGCGAGTGATCCCGACAGCCAACCGATCCTCCAAAAGATGCGAGCCTTGCACGATGCGGAAATAGCCCATTGGAAAGAACGCGCCGTGCCCTACGGCGACTACCGGACCTTCGGCTCCATCTTGGACCGCAATATACCCTGGTCGGAAAAAAAACACCTCATCCCCGACCGATTCCCCTCCGGAATGAGCTACTACCGGGAAGAGATATCCAATTAGTCGGACGCAGGTGGGATTTTCATACCAACCACAGAGGAAGAGGCGCCGCGGGCGCCCCCGTCTTCAATCTCCGTAATATTGTCTTGCCATACAATTGAATATGGGTAATATGGGTTTATGAAAACTACTATTGATATTCAGGACGAACTCCTGGCGCGGGCGAAACGTCATGCCAGGAATACGGGTGGGACCTTGCGTGCCGTGGTTGAGGATGGGTTGCGTGAGATACTCGCCGCGCCTACCGGGCCCAACCGTTACCGTCTGCCCGATTTGAGCGCCGGCCACAGCGAGACGGAAGACCCTCTCGAAGCCTATTCCTGGCAGGACCTGCGCGGGTTGATCTACGGGGAGTCTGAAATCGGATGATCGCGGTCGATACAAACCTGCTCGTATACGCCCACCGCAAGGAATCCCGCCTGCATGAAACTTCTTTTTCGATAATGCGGACCCTGGCCGAAGGGAACCGGTTATGGGCGATTCCCTGGCCATGCTGCTACGAATTCCTGAGTGTCGTAACGAACTTCCGGATTTGGAAAGATGCTGCGACACCGCCGGAACGAGCATGGGCGCAACTCCAAGCTTGGACCGCGTCGCCAAGCAATCGACTTCTGGGTGAAACGGACGGTTTTTTGAAGATTTTGGGCGGCCTCGCCCAACGCCCGCGGGTACGAGGGGCAATTGTGCACGATGCCCGAATAGCCGCCATATGCCTGGCACACGGGACGGAATCACTCCTAACCCGTGATCGGGATTTCTCCTTATTTCCAGAACTGCGAACCCGCGACCCCTTTGCCTAGGGAATTCATCGCTCTCTCTACCCCCTCCGTTTCCATTGATCACGATAATCCTTTGTGCCATCTCGCCTTGGCGAGATCCCATTCCTAATTCGCGCCGTCAGGCGCCCTCCCCTTTGCGTCCTCCGCGATCTTAGCGAGATCCCTCTCTCCCCCTTTTCCTTAATTCCTCATTCTTCATTCCTAATTGGCGCCCTCGGCGCCTAAGTCTTCCATTTGACCGGGATGACTTTGACGTGGACGCGAGCCAATCCCTTCTTGTGGAAACCCAGTCTTTTGGCCGCCCCATAGGTCAAGTCGATGATCCGTTTCCCGGAGTTCGGATTGTTGGCGCTGGGAAACGGCCCGCGGTCGTTGACCCGGACAATGATGGACCGACCGTTTTCCAGGTTCGTCACCTTGACGTTGATCGGTAATGGCAGGTATTTATGGGCCGCGGTCAAGCCCATGGGATTGAAGGCCTCGCCGTTCGCGGTCATGTGCCCCCCTTTTTTTCGCCGGGTTTCCTCTCCGTACCATGACGCGATTCCGGTCGCTTCATAGCGTTGTGCCTGCCGGCTGCTCATGGGCACGTAGCGCCTGCCGTGCACCACGTAGGGGGCCCATTTGACCCGGCCCTGGCGTATGGCCTCTTTTACCGGCAGCCCGTCGATCGTTTCGATCTCACTGCGTGTCAGGGGCCAACTGAAAGGAGCCTGAACCACCTCAATGGTAAATTTACCGATTTTGTAGGCGGTCTTTACCGTTCCGGTCGCAACGTGATAGGCGCCTTTTACCGTACCAGCCACGATGCCGACAGTCGTTTGCACGACCGCGCAACCGGAAAGGAGCAGGGAGAGTATGAGAGCAGCGATTGAGGAGATCAGTTGCCTCCGGGTGAGACGCGACGATTTTGTTTCAGTCATGGTCGTGCTAATTAGGAAATGAACATGGATAAACAGGATGGACAGGATAAGGAAAGGACCACGGATTACACGGATGGGCACGGATGAAAAAACCAAGAGGAAAATCTGCGAAGATCTGGGTCATTTCCGGTTACTCTTTCTCCAACCTTTGTGCCATCTCGCCAAGGCGAGATCCCATTCCCCATTCGCGCCTCCTGGCGCCTCTCCCTCTGTGTCCTCTGTGCACTCTGTGGTTAATGCTTCCCATCATTCTTCTTTTAACTCAAAAATCCTCGATAGGAGAAAGGCTTGAATGAGTTTGACCTGCTGGCTGTCCAACCGGTCATCGTAACGCGGCATGCCCAGAGGCAGTAGAAGTCCCTCCAAAACAGTGGCATGAAAAGCCTCCGTCGGCACTATGGCGGAATACCTTAGATCAGGTAGAACCCCGAGAGAGACAGCGTTTCCTCCGTGGCATTTCTGACAGTATTCATTGTAAATCTCCGCTCCCTGAAGCGCCAACTGTGGCGAAGGGCGTTGCTGCTCAATTACCTCCGGTATTTGTCTGTCCATTATGGCAAACTCCGGCAAGGGCGCTGACCCATCCAGTTTGAAAGTATACACCCGACCCACTTGTTGGTAATTAGCCGCCTCACCTCCCGGGCTTAAGGTCAATCCGTATGCGCCGCCCCAACCCGCCAGGATAGTTACATATTGGATGCCATCGACCAGGTAGGTAACCGGGGTTGCGATGATACCGGTTCCCGCAAACATTTCCCAAAGCCTTTCTCCCGTGGCGGCATTGAATGCAATGAATCGAGCATCGCCCGTGCCCTGAAATACCAAATTGCCCGCCGTTGTCATGGTGCCCCCATTCCAGTCAATCGCATGAGGCACTCTCCAGGCTTCCTTCTGCAGGACCGGATCCCAGGCGAGCAGGTGCCCGGTCGATGGAGCTTCCCCAATGGCTTTTGCCCCAAAATTATACGGTCCGTCCGTCCTTCTCACAAAATTCTCATCTTGCGAATAGGTGGCGGTTCTAAGGGTAGCCGGAATATAGACCAGCCCGGTATCCGGATTGTAGGACATCGGATGCCAATTGTGGCCTCCCCAAACGGCGGGAGACATGGTCATCGGCGCGTATTTGTAATCTGCCCCCGGGGCTTCGATGGGACGGCCCGTCTCTCCATCGATACCGGTTGCCCAGGTCACTTCGACGTAAGGCTCGCCCGACAGAAACTCTCCCGTCTTGCGATCCAACACGAAAAAGAATCCATTCTTCGGCGCTTGCATGATCACTTGGCGCAATTCGCCGTTCAGCTCCAGGTCCGCCAGGATCATATGCTGGGTTGCGGTAAAATCCCAAGCATCCCCCGGTGTGGTCTGGTAATGCCAGACATACTCACCGTTGTCCGGATTCAACGCCAGGATACTGGAAAGGAAGAGGTTATCGCCTCCCCCGGGACTGCGGATGTGCCGGTTCCAGGGAGAACCATTGCCCGTTCCGACGTATAATAGATTGAGCTTTGGATCGTAAGCAAAAGAATCCCACGCCGTTCCTCCTCCGCCATATTTCCACCATTCTCCATTCCAGGTTTCAGCCGCCATCTCCATGGCTTCCGATTCAAAGGGCAAAGAGGGATCGCCTGGCACCGTATAGGTCCTCCATTCCATCTCTCCCGTTTCCGCATTGTAAGCCGACACATAACCGCGCACGCCAAACTCAGCCCCGCCATTCCCAATGATTACCTTGCCTCTGACGACCCGCGGTGCGCCGGTTATGGTATGAAAGTCCTCAGGATCGACCGTCAAATTTTCCCAAACGGTTTCACCGGTTCCGGCATCGATGGCCGCGATCCGTCCATCCAAAGTACCCACGAAAACCTTGCCGCGATACACGGCAACCCCACGATTAACCACGTCGCAGCAAGATTTGTCTGCATATTCCCGTGGAACCTCGGCATCCCATTTCCAAAGCATCGTTCCGTCTCTGGCATCGATGGCAAACACGTCGCTCCAGGTTCCGCTGGCATACAGGATTCCATCGACCACGATTGGAGTGGCCTCAATGCCCCGTTTTGTCCCAAGCTCCAGGGACCAAGCCAGTCCCAGTCGGTCGACGTTTTCCGAGTTGATCTGGCTGAGCGGACTGTAACGCGTTTCAGCGTAGTCCAATCCATGATTCAGCCAATCCCCGGGGAAGTTGCTCGCAGAAACCAGGACCCGGTCATCGATTGCGGCAGGGGATAGAGATCCCTGATCATTCCCCGGACCGCAGGACTGAAAGGCAATCCCGGCCAACAGGATTAAAAGGGTTTGTATTAAGACTGATTGATTCATCCTTCGTAATTCTTTAAAGGGTCGGTTGCCTTGCAAAAGTGTATGAAGTGCAACGAAATACAGTTTTCCAGGCCTGACCCCGACTGGCATCCATACCAGTTAACCCGTTCTCCTTGTTCAAGGTATTCCGTCTACTATAATCAAATTGCTCTCGGTCGTCCGGGTTCGAATGGCCTTGACCGGATCATATTCGGGGTCGCGGTAGAAAGCCAATGCCGCCTCGCGGTTGGGAAACTCTACTATGACCAGCCGATTGGGGACCCAATCGCCTTCCAGGGTTTGATGCTCTCCACCCCGCACCCGGTATCTGCCACCGTGTTTCGCCACGAGGCAAGGAACTTTTTCCAGATACTCCCGGTACGCTTCCGGGTGTTTTACCGTTATATCCACAAGAATAAATGCCGACATGATTTGTTATTCCTTTCTATTGGAGAATTGAACCACGGAAAGACAGGAAGGAGAAACTAACCACAGAGGACACAGAGAGCACAGAGAAAAATCTTGATCGTGATCGATGGAAGGGGAGGGAAATTGACTCTCGCCAAGCTCGCAAAGCAACTGTGTCACGAAGCAAGGCTTAATTGATGATTTTTCATAAGGAAATGAAGGTGGATGAGCATCTTCCTCATCGCTGCAACCATGGCGCATTTGTAGGGTTTGCCCCTGGCTATTAATCCTTCCACATAT
>JAJDZZ010000062.1 GCA_022824405.1 Opitutales bacterium | reverse complement strand
TTCCACGCGCCACACAGCGCACCCAAAAGTTCATTCGTTGGTTACGAAACCACTGCTGGATTCAAGCTCCCTGGCCACAAGCTCAGAGGGCCTTAAAGCGAATCTACGCGATTTCTTAATCAACAAAGGTGGACACCCATGTTAATTTCGGGGCGGGCCGAAAACCCAAGAGACACGTCCGCATGCAGATTCTGGTCAGTAAAGCCATCAGGGATAAAATTAGACGAATGGCAAAAAAACGTGGAGTATCCATGTCGGCAGTCGTATCCGAAGCATTTAAAAATTATTAACCAAGTAGAACCAAGAAGACGTAGGGTCTTCCCGGCCACAGTTTGAGATTGCTCCGTCCACCAGGAAAATGAAAATCGCATCCATGGAAATTACCAGACCCACCCGACGACGATTTATTCAATGGACGGCCGCGGCGGGGACCGCCGCCTTGCTGCCTGGGTTTTCCCGGGCCGCGGATTACGCCAAAACCACTCCCCATTCCCTGGCCGGAAGGCTCTACAAGACCCTGAAGATCAAAATGATCAAGGTAGAGGGATCCCTGACGGACCAGTTCATGGCGGCCAAAGAGGCGGGATTCATGGGGGTTGAAATGAATTCACCCGGCATGGAAGTTGGTCCCACCCGCCGCGCCATAAGGGAATCGGGCATACCTGTGGATGGAACCGTTTGCAGCACGCATTGGAAAATCCGCCATTCCAGCCCGGATCGTGATACCCGAAATGAGGCATTGCGGAACCTGAAGATCGCTCTGCGCCAAACCCATGCCGTGGGTGGCCACACCGTTCTTCTGGTACCTGGCAAGGGGGAAGATGGGCCGGAAGAGGTCATCTGGGAAAGATCGGTCGAAAACATCAGAAAAGCCCTTCCCCTCGCCGCCGAGTTGGGGGTCGCCATTGTCATGGAGAACGTTTGGAACCAGTTCCTTTACGACCACCAGGGCGGCTCGAATCAAACCGCAGCAAAACATGCCCGCTACGTGGACGCCTTTAATTCCCCGTGGGTGGGCATGCAGTTCGATATCGGCAACCATTGGAAATACGGCGCCACAGGGGATTGGATTCGCACCCTGGGCAAGCGCATCATCAAGCTCGACGTCAAAGGCTTTTCTCGAAAAACGGGAAAGTTTACTCCCATCGGAGAAGGCGACCTGGACTTTGCCGACGTGCGCAAGGCACTGCATGAAATCAACTACTACGGATGGGTTGCGGCCGAGGTGAAGGGCGGTGATCTGGCAGCCCTCAAGACCATCTCAAATCAGATGGACCGCGTATTCGGGCTCTAGTCCACATAGGGCATGAAATCGCTTTTTTTCTTGAAATATAACGATTTAACTGAGTTGGCTAGTTAAGCAAATGGGATTCATCGTCGACGTCATACTACCTCTCGCGCTGGCCTTCATCATGTTCAGTCTTGGGCTCGGGCTCACATTCGACGATTTTGCCCGAGTGGCGCGCCGGCCTCGCGACTTCACCGTAGGCGCCGTTTCCCAGATTGTGGTGTTGCCGACGGTGGCCTTCATCCTGGCCACCCTCTGGCCCATGGCGCCCGAACTGGCGCTCGGGCTGATGATCATCGCCGCCGCCCCGGGAGGAGTGACCTCCAATATACTGACGAGGTTCGGGAAGGGCGACGTCGCGCTGTCGATTTCGCTGACGGCGGTGATCAGCCTGTTGAGCGTGGTGACCATCCCATTCATCGTGGTTTTTTCCTACGGCCATTTCATGGAAGGGACGATGGAGAAGGAAATTTCGGTAGCGGGAACCGCGATCGGCGTGTTCCTGATCGTGGCGGTACCGGTTTTGATCGGATTGCTGGTCCGCCGCTACGCCGGGGGCTTGGCGCACCGGATGGAAAAGCCAGCCAACAGGATAGCTGCGGGGCTCTTCGTCCTGGTTCTGGCCGCCGCTATTGTCGCGGAACGGTCCAACCTGGCGGCCTATTTCGCCCAGGCGGGTCTGGTCACCCTGGTTCTCAACGTGCTTATGATGGCGATCGCCTGGCTCCTGGCCCTTAGCTTTGCTACCGGGCCGAGGCAGAAAGTTGCCATAGCGATCGAATGCGGGCTGCAGAACGGAACCCTCGCCATTGCGGTGGCGGTGCTGTTGTTCGGGGGCGGACTCGCCACGGTGCCCGCCGCGACTTACAGCCTGATCATGTTCGGCACGGCGCTGATCTATGTGTCCTTGCTCCGCCGCGGGCGGGCCTGAGTCCTGGAGAGGAATCTCGCAAAGATCGCCAAGAACGCAGAGAGGGAAGCGCCCACGGGCGCCGGGGATTGCCACAAAAATGCACAAAAAACACAAGATTCCCAATTCCTCATTGGTGCCTCCTGGCACCTATCTTTGCGAGAGTTAATTCTTCATTCCTTTCCTTTCGATCACGATCACGATTAATCCTCTGTGCTCTCTGTGTCCTCTGTGGTTAATCCCCTTCTCCCCTTTTCAGCCTTCCTCCTTCAGCCTTTAGCCTTTTTTCAGCGCCCCTGGGCGCCTAAATTGGATTGTCCTTCCAACCTGAACGATCATAAAATCTTCAGGTTCAAAATCTTCGTATTAAAATGATCCCAAGGGCAGGCATGACAATCGTATGGCTGGTAGCGTTGCCATTTCTTCCGTTGTCGGGGGCCGCCGAGGAGACCGTTCCGGCACCGGATTTTGCCAAGGAAGTAGCCCCTGTGCTAGAGGCCAAGTGCCTTAGCTGTCATAACCCAAACCTGCTGAAAGGGGATTTTTCCATGGCCACCCGTGAGGATATCCTGGCCGGGGGAGAGGATTATCTCATACCTGGCGACGCGGATGAAAGCATGCTTTATTGGATTACCCAACCGTTCCAACCGGGCGAGCCTCCGGAAATGCCCCAGGAGGGGGATCCTCTGACCCGAAAAGAAAGCGAGCTATTGGCCCGATGGATCGATTCCGGGGCGGTGTGGCCAGCGGGATCGGTCCTGAAAGAAGCCTCCAAAGCGGACAAATCCTGGTGGGCCTATCAACCTATCGGAGAACCCGGGAGGGATTCGATCGATGCCTACGTCGAGGCAAAATTATCGGAGCACGGCCTGGCCATGAACCCCGAGGCCGACCGGCGCAGCCTTATACGCCGGGCCACCTATGACTTGACCGGCCTGCCTCCCGGTCCCGAGGAGGTAAGGGCCTTTGCCAATGACCCCGATCCCCTGGCCTACGAAAAGTTGATCGACCGCCTGCTTGCCTCCCCTCATTATGGCGAACGTTGGGGACGGCACTGGCTGGACGTGGTGCGTTTCGGGGAGAGCGTGGGATTCGAGCAGAACTGGATTATCGACGATCTCTGGCCCTTCCGGGATTACGTGATACGGTCTATTAACGCGGATAAGCCTTTCGATGGCTTCATCCGGGAGCATATTGCAGGCGACGTCTTGGGGAGGAATAAACCGGAAGTTACGATTGGCAGCGCATTTCTCGTGGCCGGTCCCCACGACAGCGTAAGGAATCAGGACGAGAATCAGAATGCACAGATACGGGCGAATACCATCGATGAGATGATCAATGCCACTGGCGGAGCTTTTCTGGGAATGACGTTGAGTTGCGCCCGTTGCCACGACCACAAGTTCGATCCCATCAGCCAGCAGGATTATTATCAACTCTATGCCACCTTTGCCGGGGTTAGGCATGGCGCTGTTCCCTGGGCTACGGAAGAAGCCAAAAGGCAGCGCGCCGCCATCCTTGAACCATTAAATCGGAAAAAGGCAGCCTTGGAGAGAAAACTGGAAGAACTGAACCATAAGGTACTCGGGCGTTCCATGGAACGCTTGGCCGAATACGCTGCCCAATGGGTGCGGCCCCCTACAAACCGAACCGGAACCGAGGATACCTTTCCGGCCGTCACGGCGAAAATGGTTCGACTGGTGTGTGAATCACAAGACCTCAATCTGGGTTCAAAGGTGGGCTGGAGAATCGATGAGTTCGAAGTATGGACCGCCGGAAACAACCCGCGCAATGTCGCCCTGGCCGGCAATGGGGCCGTCGCCAGTGGCAAAGCCCGCGCCATAGAAGACTTTCCCGGAGCCTACGGGACGCGGCACGTCAACGACGGCAAACACGATCATCGTTTCATAGCGGCGGGAGATACATTGACCCTGACCTTGGCCGAACCGACCGAGATCGACCGCGTCAATTTCTCCAGCGCCCATGCGGAACAGGCTCCCGATTTATTCAAATTCGCCTTCGTCGCCGAATACCGCATCGAAACCTCCCTCGATGGCATAACCTGGAAAGAAGTGGCTCACGGTCGGGACCGCCGACCGGTAGAGAGAAAGCCTTTCAACCCGGCCCGGCCGGACCCGCCCAATGCGCCGACCCATCTCCAGTACCGGTTAATGGAACTGGGAATGACCGGGGAGGAGGCTGCAATGAAGCGTAAATTGCAAAAGGACCTCAGATCGATCAACGAGCAAATAAAATCCGTGCCGGATCTGCCGGTTGCCTGGATGGGACTTCGGAGCGAAGAGGATGCGGTGGGACCCTTTTTCGTTTTCCTTGGCGGAAGTCCCCAAAGAGGAGGTCCCGAAGTGGCGCCGGCCAGCCTTTCCACCCTGAGCGAAGTGGTTCCCGGTTATAGGCTTCCGGCCAATTCTGATGAGGCCCAACGTCGGGTTCGCCTGGCCGAGTGGATTACCCATCCGGCCAATCCCCTGACTCCGCGAGTATTGGCCAATCGGCTGTGGCATTATCATTTTGGCGCTGGAATCGTGGATACCCCCAATGACTTCGGCTACATGGGAGGGAGGCCTACCCACCCGGAACTTCTCGACTTTTTGGCTCACGGACTGGTGAAAAACCATTGGCGGTTGAAAGCGGTTCATAAAATGATCATGACCTCCCGCGTTTATCGCCAGTCGACCGATTGGAAAAGAGATGCGGCAGCTTTGGACGGGGATAACCGGCTGTTGTGGCGCTTCCCGCCCCGGCGCCTCTCCGCCGAGGAAATCCGGGACACCATTCTCGCCATTGCCGGGAAGTTGGATCCCGCCATGGGTGGGCCTGGGTTTCGGCTTTACCATTACATGCGGGACAACGTCTCCACCTACCGGCCACTGGACACCCATGGACCCGAAACCTATCGACGGGCGGTCTATCACCAGAATGCGCGGGCCTCGATAGTGGATCTGATGACCGATTTCGACCAGGCCGATTGCACGCTTTCCACCCCGCGACGGGTAAATACCACTACCCCATTGCAGGCCCTCACCCTGTTGAACCACAGTTTCACCATCGACATGGCGAAAGCTCTGGCGCAAAGAGCGGAGGGGGCCGGTAGCAATGCCTCGGACAGGATCGGGCGCATCTTTGAACTGGCCTACCAGCGTCGGCCAGATGAAGTGGAACTTGAGAAGTGCAAAACGGTCGTCCAAAATCATGGATTACCGGCTCTCTGCCGGGCCATTATCAACTCCAATGAACTGCTCTATTTGAACTGACTCATGGACCCTTACTCGAACGATTATTCCAGGCGTCGCTTTTTGGGAAACGTGACCACGGGTCTGATGGGAATCGGGCTGAGTCACTTACTCGGAATGAAATCCCTGGCAGGCCGGAATACCTGGAAGCCGGGAGCTGGATTGACCCATATGAAACCCAGGGCAAAACGGGTTTTGCAGATATTCTGTCCCGGAGCAGCCTCCCATATGGATTTGTGGGAGCATAAACCCATGTTGGAGAAATACGACAGGCAACCCCTCCCCGGCGAAGAAAACTTCGTGTCCTTTCAGGGAAAAAACGGACCCCTCATGCGCAGTCCCTGGGATTTCAAACCGGCGGGAGAAAGCGGGAAGATGATTTCGAGCATGTTGCCGCACATGGCGAGGCACGTGGACGATATCGCTTTCTTCCACGGCATGAAGTCGAAAACCAACACCCACGGCCCCGGTTGTGTGTTTGTCAACACCGGCCATGCCACGGAAGGATTTCCCAGCGCCGGGGCCTGGATCAGTTACGCCCTGGGAAGCATGACCGAGGACCTTCCCACCTACGTGGCCATTCCCGACATCCGAGGGGAACCCCCCAATGGAAAAGCCAACTGGAGCAACGGCTTTCTGCCGGCAAGGCACCAGGCTATCGTGATGGCCGCCCATCAACCGGTTCGCAACCTCCAACGCCCGGATGAGGTGGGCCGACAGGAAGAACGGGATACCCATGAACTCTTGCGCTTCCTCAATGAAAAGCACGCCTCCCTGCAACCGGATGAAACGGAACTTCGGGCCCGTATAAGCGCATATGAACTCGCCGGTCGCATGCAAGTGTCAGCCCCCCAGGTAACCGATTTCAAGAGCGAACCCCGGCACATTCACCAACTTTACGGCAGCGATTCGCACAATGAGTTGAAAGCGGCCTATGCCCGAAACTGTATCCTTGCCCGACGGCTCCTTGAACGGGGCGTTCGTTACGTGAACCTGTACTGCGCCTCGCGGGCCAGCGGAGTGGACGGTCTGCTCAACTGGGATGCCCACAAGACGTTGCAAGCCGACTACGAAAGGCATTTCCCCATTTTCGATCAGCCAACCGCCGCCTTGCTGACCGATCTCAAACAGCGCGGCATGATGGAGGATACCCTGGTGCTCTGGACCACGGAATTCGGTCGCATGCCGACCCGCCAGCATGGAACGGTGGGCCGGGACCACAATCCCGACGGCTTCACCCTCTGGATGATGGGCGGTGGGGTGAAAGGCGGCGCCAGTTATGGAGCCACCGACGACTTTGGACGCCGAGCCGAAATAAATCCCACCACAATCTGGGAATTTTACTCCACCGTGCTGCACATTCTTGGACTCGATTATCAACAACTGTCCTGGTACCACGACGGCCTCGACCGGCGACTGACGGACGTGCACGGTCACGTAATTGAAGAGGTACTTCTGTAGTTCCTTCTTTCGATCACGATTATTCAGCCTTCAGCCTTTTCTCTTCTCCCCAATTCCTCATTCCTCATTCCTAATTCCTCATTGGCGCGCCCCAGCTCGCCTTTCCCCCTCTCCCCCTTTGCGAACTTTGCGCTCTTTGCGAGAGTTCTTCCTTCTTACTTCTTCCTTCTTACTTCAGCCTTTTCCCTTCTCCCCTTCAGTGCTCTGAGGTTGATATTCCGTGTCCTCGGTGGTGAAAAAGATAAAAAAGTCAAAAAGAACGGGACTGTTTGGTTCCCTTTTTTTTATCTGCCTAATTTCGGCGGCGATTCTGGGGCTGTGGCTCCGGAAGCCTACCGGAGATTCCACCGAAACCGACGGGCCAAAGCCGGGACTGACATCCGATTCCTCCCAGCCCGGTTCCCATAAGGATCACTTGGCTCATAATGCCGGTCCCCATTCCCATCCATCCCCGCAATCCGGCATGCCGGACGGAAGCGCCATCGATGCTTTTGAGGAATGGATGTCACGGTATTTCAATGAGGACCCTGCCGAACGCGATCATTTGACGGAGGAAGGGGTCGCCCTGGCCCAACGTCGCAGGTCTGAATTGAAATCGCTCATTCAGGTGGACCCCGAAGCGGCCTTGGCCGCGGCCATACCCTATGATCTCCGTCGGGAGTTGCCCGCAGCCATTCTCGCACACCTCGAAACCCCGGTCAGCGACTATGCTTCCTATGATATGCTGGTCTATTGCCTCGATCCGGACCATAGTGAGGGAGGCTATGAGCGGTATGCCTCCATTGGGGAATCGCGCTACGAGGTATTCACCTACGGCAGGCGGCTGGACGTGACGACCAAGAAACGGCTCTCGCTTCACGGCATGGCTATCGACGAATTTTTGGCCATGGGTGAGGATCCGATTCGAGCGCTTTCGGTGGCGGAGCGCCAGGACCGGGGATTCAGTTCCCCAAGGGTTGTTGCCGTGGGCAATGATTTTTTTGAATGGGCCGACGAGGCGGCGCTGAATCGGCTGCGCCAATTGCTACGGCAGGATGAAGGATCTCCAGGGCCCAGACCGGGTCGACTGCATTGGGAATTGCGCCGTGGCGAAGTGGAGGGAGTGAGCCTTTTGCTGACGGAGGATACCGTCGGCCTGCCTGAGGGGCTCGAGTTTCCGGAATTGCAGTCCCCCTACACCGAGGGGGCCAAAACCTTGCTCTATATCCGGGCGCGCTTTTCCGACCAGGAAGCGGATCATGAACCCATTGACCTGGCCACCCTCAAGGAGAGGCAAGCGGGTAGCGAGGCTTTCTGGCATGAAAACTCCTATGGCAAAATATCCCTGTCCACCACCTATACGGACACCATAACCCTGCCCAATCCCGCCAGCTATTACGCGGATCTGGAAAAGGACCAATTGAAAACCCTTTTAGAGGATGCCCTGCCCCTGGCACGAGCGGAGGGACGGGACAAGGATCAGGACTGGAACGCGAACAACTACGATTTTTACACCTTGATCACGACCGGAGGGGAATTTGGCTATGGCGGAAAAGCCTTTCTTGGCGGCAAGGGTTCTCACCTCAACGGGTCAGGCGCTTCCAGGATCCGGACCGCTTCCCACGAATTCGGGCATAACCTGGGCCTGCGCCACGCCAATTATTGGTTCACGGATTCCACCTCACCCATCGGACGCGACTCCATTGACGGTGGTTACGTGGGGGATGAAGAGGGAGATGAGTGGACCGAATACGGTCACAGGCATTCCGTCATGAGCGGTCAGCGCGGAAGCGGAGATTTGAACGAAGGAAGGGGCCATTACACCACGGGCGAAAAAGTGAAATTGGATTGGCTGGTATCCGGCGACGGCGATTGGGTGAGCGTAAACCGAACCACAACCGCTCCCATTCGGCTCTATCGCCATGACGTGGAGTCGGATGATTTTGCCGACCGGATAAGGGGAGTGGCCCGAGCCATAAAGATCGACAAGGACTCTGGCGACTATGCCGCCAACGACAAACGCCGCTACTGGTTGAGTTACCGCCGTCTGCCCACCAACGGGGTTGCGGAAGACTGGCTTCCCTACGGGGTGCAAGTCGACTGGCAAAGGGAAACCTATGGGAAAGATGGTTCCATCCAACTCGATATGACACCGTATACCCGTGACGATCCCAATCAGGATGTTGGAACAAGGTTCGATAATAGAGACAAGGAAGACGCGGTGGTCCTGATCGGGCGGACCTACAGCGACGAAATAGCGGACATTCATTTTACCCCCATCGCTCAAGGTGGGGAAAATCCCAATGAATGGATCGACGTGCTGGTGAATATCGGGACTCAGGAAGAAAATACCGATCCTGAGATCACTTCCTTTACCGCGAGTTCCACCGCCGTGGAGAGATACGAGGTTGTGGACTTTCTGGTCGAGGCGGAGGACGCAGACGGGGACACCCTCTACTATACCTGGACGTTCGGCGACAACTCCATGGTTGCGGAAAGCCTCAACTCCAACAGGGCGAGCAAAAGCTGGGACGAAAATGACGTTCATACGGTCCGGGTAACGGTTTCGGACGGAAAAGGCGGAAGCGATGCAAAGGAAATTCATGTCGGAGTGGGTGATGTTTCGCATCTATTCGCTATTAAGGGCCGGGTGATTGCGGGGGGGTTCCCGGTGCAGGGGGTCCGTGTGAACATTGGCCAAGAAGAGCAGGCCTGGACGGATGGGGACGGGCTCTATGTCCTTCCCAGCATTGATGAACGTGATATCCGGTTGACCGCCGCCAAGGGGGAAATGCGTTTTGAACCGTTGTTTTCAAACCCGATTCATTTGCCCGAAGATGCCGATGCTCTTGGACGGGATTGGGTGGCCATAGGAGATGGACCAGCCAGCGGATCACTGCAGTTGGCGGTGACGCCCTATGAAACTGAAGTTCCCCTACTCCGCCAAATTGAGTTCAGGGCCTTGGCTTGGGATGCATTGGGTAGGCGAATAGAGCCTAGTCCAATCTGGTCCCTATCGGGAGGAGGAACCATCAGTGAATCCGGATTGTTCACGGCCACCTCAGCCGGGGGGCCGTTTCGGATCAGGGCAACTCAGGGATCGTCCGAAGCCTATGCTCTTATAGGGGTATTGGATAGGCAACTCACTCACTTCGAGCTATTTATGGCTGATTTTCCCACCATAGCTTTTGAAGATCGCAACTATGATGCCGATCCGGATGGGGATAACCGGAGCAACGTGGCAGAATTCGCCATGGGCGGCGCTCCCGATGTAAGCGACACCTATTACCAATGGGGGCTACGGTATGAACTCGTCCAGGAAGCAGAAAATCGTTTTGTGGAATTCCGTTTCCAGCGGCGACGGAACGCAAATTTCCAGGGACTTAGATACGAGTTTCAGGTGTCGCCTGACCTTTCTCCCGATTCCTGGACGGACCGGGGCTACACGGTATTGAACATAACCCCCATGGGCGAGTTTTTTGAAGAGGTGCGCCTGAGACTGGACGAACCGATAAGTTCGTTGGATCCCGGATTGTTCGGTCGGGTGAAAATTTATTTGGACGAATAGAATACCCGAAGGGGTTTCAGTGGTTAGTGATTAGTGGTCGAACGGAACGGGATGAAGAATTAACTCTCGCGAAGGACGCAAAGGGGTCCGGCTTTGCGCTCTTTGCGAGAGTCCTCCTTCTCAATGCTGCATTCGCCTAGCCCGGATCACGATCACGAAAAACCTCCGTCTCTCACTCCCTAATTCCTCATTCCTAATTGCGCCCTTGGGCGCTTCTGTATTCTCTGCGGTTAATCCCGTGCCCTATAGCGGTATTGCTTGAAAAGGCTCCCGAATAGAGTATATTGCAATGATCGAGGCATGAACGGGGGCAACATTTTCAAGACTATCCTGGCAGGGACCGTTTTCCTGTGCTTCGCCCTCAACCTGCAAGGTTGGAAAACCTATAAGCGCATTTACGTTCACAGCGAGGCCAGCCCGGAGTACCTGGATCAACGGTCGGGCGAAAATCCCGAGTCCTACGTTTTTCTCGAAGGCATTTATTTTGGGGGATTTATCAACGACTCCAGCCTGCAAAATTTGGAATTCATAGATATCGCCCGCGGGCTTGCTCCCCACTTGGCCAAGCAGGATTACTGGCCCGCCCAAAGCAAGGAGAGTTGCGACTTGCTCCTCGTGGTGAGTTGGGGAACGACCTCCACCCGGCAACGCGACGTCTACCAGGACCTATTTCCCGATTTCCTTGACGGGAGTTATTACGACGACTTGGTGGATCGATCTTATTCAGACTCCCAAATGCAATGGTACGGAGAGTTGCGGGGCTCAAAACTGGTCGGGTTCTACCCTCGGCTGCACAGGTGGCGGTGGCATATCGGTCCTGTGCCTTACGAAGTATACGAGTTGAGGATGGCGCTGCAGGACCCAAGGTATTTCATCATCGTTACCGCTTTCGATTTTCAGGGCCTCATCAACGACAGGCAATGGAACCGCCTCTGGTCCACTCGATTCAGCATGCGATCTCCCGGGGTTAATTTTCGCCAAGCTCACTTGGCATTGAGCAAGGCGGGAGGAGAGTATTTTGGCAAAGACCTGGACAAACTGGGCAAGGAAAACGCGGACTTCGAACCCGTTGTGGCCGAAGTGAAAATCGGGGAAATCGAGGTGCTGGAAACCATCGACGCGCCCCGGGGACCAGGCATGCTCAATTCGGTCCGCTTGAAGTAAGGCCGACGCTGAGGGGTCAAAAGGGGTCAAACGTAGAAAATAGAATTTCCCTCAGTATCCGATGCCCAGACAGGCAACAATCGAGGCCATTCCAACCGAATCACGGTGGCTATAAGGAAGGGAAATTCTATTTTCTACGTTTGACCCCTTTTGATCTACGCCACACTACGACAATATCCAACCCTTCGGGTATTCCTTCTTCAGCAGTTTGTTCGCCTCCGGAACATTGGTGACGCGCATGTTCTCAGCGTCATACTCGATACGGGATCTCGATCGGATGGCTACGTTGCCCAAGATACCCACTTCGGTCAGACCGGCGGCGTAGTCAAAATGGGAACAAGCCTGACCCTTTTCCTTGATAGCCCGCACCCAATCGGTTTGGTGGTTGCCCTTCACTCGCGGGATGGTTTTCGGCGGCAGGTTCTGCCGGAAGTCCATAAACCGCGAATTGGGAAGAATGCGAACCGATCGGGTGTAGGTGTCGGTTACCATGAAACCTTCCTCCCCGATAAACAGGGTGCCGCTCTTGTCGGAACTCAAAATGTCGCCGTGGGTGAGGCCTTTCGGAGCCGGCGGCAACAATCCACCGTCCAACCAGTGGTAGGTGATGGGATCGAATTTTCCCCGTTTGGGGAATTCATAGGTAATGGCGGAGGCGTTGGGCGCGCAGTGGTCATTGACTTCGGTGGCCAGGGCCTCGATCGATGTTGGCAGGCCGAGGTCTAGGCTGTAATAGGCCGCGTCCATAACGTGACAGGCCATGTCCCCGACCGCACCGCATCCGTAATCCCACCAGGCCCGCCAACTGAAAGGCAAATAGGCCGGATCGTAAGCGCGTTTCTTGGCTACGCCCGACCAGAGTTTCCAATCGAGTCCTTTCGGAATAACGGGAATAAATTTGCTGTGATCCGGCTTTTTCAAACCCTGGGGCCAAATGGGACGATTGGTCCAGGAGTAGGCTTCCCTCACTTGCCCGATGACACCGGCGGCAATCCATTCCTTGGCCAACCGGACCCCTTCATTGGAGTGCCCCTGGTTGCCCATCTGCGAAACCACTCCTTTTTTCCGGGCCCCTTGGGCCAGCTTACGGGCCTCATCCACGGTGTGAGTGAGCGGCTTTTCGCAATAGACGTTAATACCGAGATTTACCGCCGACATGGCCACGGGGAAGTGCATGTGGTCCGGAATCGAAATCACTACCCCATCGAGCTTTTCCCCCAACTCCTCGAACATCGACCGATAGTCATTGAACCACTTGCCACCCTTGGACACGGCACGGTCGATTACATCGGCGAAAGCTTGTCCCCCGGTTTTTTGTCGGGCTTCGGCTACACGTCGCTTGTCCACGTCGCACAACCCGATTATGTTGTGGTCGGACAGGGGCATAATGGAGCTGACGCCCTTCCCGCCTACCCCGACAAAGGCAAGGTTGAGCCTTTCACTCGGCGGCATGGTATTGGACCCGGCCATGATGTGCGGAAATACCATCATTCCCGCCGTTGCGCCGGCGGCGCTTTTTATAAAGGATCTTCTATTTAATTGAGGGTCATTCGGATTCATAATTCAGGCCTGAACGGTTCTACGGATTGGAAGACTTCGGACTGGCTATTGAAGGATCGAAAATACAATCCATCAAGCTAATAATCGATGCTGGATGCTCGATGCTGGATACTGGATGCTGGATGCTGGTACGTGACCTCGGCGCTCTTCACGAGATTCAATCCCCAAACTCCAACACTCCCTGCTTCCTCATTCCCAATTCTCCTCTCCCCCATTCCAACACTCCACCATTCCATCATTCCCTTTTCCACAATTCCTAATTCCTAATTCTTAATTCCTCACTGGCGCCATCGGCGCCTCCCTCCCTCTGTGCTCTCTGTGTCCTCTGTGGTTAATTTTATCAGGTTTGATCCAGGCGGAAGCAAACCTGTTCGCCTGGGCCGTGCACCCCTTCTATGAGGATGCCTTCGATATCTCCCGTTTTGGAAGGTCCGGACACCCAAATGATATTGGGATCGTCGCCCATGGCAATGAGGGCTTGGCGAACGGTTCGGTAAATGGCATCTTCCCGCACCACTGCCACGTGCAACCAGGGAGCTATGGCCGCCAGCCGATTGGAAGTCTGGCCGTCTTCAAGGATTATGGATCCCGTTTCGGCCACCACGCCACTACCGACCGTAATGCCGAATTCCAATTCATCCACATTCTGGCGAGAATATACAAATTCGACTTCAAAATATGCCTTCAAGGGCTCCCCCACCCTCTCTCGCAAACGAGGGTCGCAATATCCCTTTTTCAATCCGTTTTCCCGGATGAAGGCGGCCAAGTCAGGGATGGAATCGATATATTTTCCCCGCACTCCCTGGAAATTGTTGGCAAAGCATTGCCATAGACCGTCCTCTCGCAATCGGTTTTCCGCCACCGTTTGGGAAAAATCGATTTCCGGTCGAGCTACTTTTTCAACCCCTTGGAGCGCCTTGCGGAGGTCTGAAAAAACCTTATCGCGCTCGGTGGAATTTTTTGGGTGGGGCTTCATTCTTTTTTCCGGTTTTGGAGCCACCTCCGGAACGACCCACCTCTCCAAGCCGGGAGGGTGCGGTCTTTCAGCCACGTCCGCAGGGGGGGAACGGGGATCATCCCCTGGGGAATCGCATTCATCAGATGCCCCCCTTTCAGAGCCAATTTCCAAGCGGAGGGACTGCTGGCGAGGGCGGCCCAGGCTCCCATTGGAGGTGTAGCGATTTTGGATCCGGGCGCGCCTTCCTCTTTGCCTCGGTTGCGCAAACGAAGAAGCAGGTCCGGAATGGGGATGTCTACCGGGCAAACTTCGTTGCAGGCGCCGCACAAACTGGAGGCTTTGGGCAAATCCGCCAACTCTGCAAATCCCTCCTTCCCCACCAGATTTGGAGCCAACACCGCCCCTATGGGTCCGGGATAGGTGTGCCGGTAGGCGTGGCCGGAAGCTTGGCGAAAAACCGGACAAACGTTGAGACACGCGCCGCAACGTATACAGTTCAAGGCATCCCGGCATTCGGAGGCCAGGGTTTCGGAGCGACCGTTATCGATGAAAATGACGTGCATTTGCTCCGGTCCCTCGGGTTGGTTTTCAGGCCGTGGCCCAGCAATGAACTCCGTGTATACGGTCAAATGCTGCCCGGTGGATGACCGTGCCAGCAAATTGAGGTAGAGGGCCAGATCTTCATCGCGCGGCACCAGCTTTTCTATCCCCACCACCGCGATATGCACTTTGGCCCCGGCCAGGCCGAACCGGCTGTTCCCCTCATTGGTCACCACCACTATGCGACCGGATTCCGCCGATACGAAATTTGCCCCCGTCATGGTTCCGACGGAAGAAAGATACTTTCCCCGAAGAAATTTCCGGGCTTGCTGGGTCAAGCTCTCCGGATCTTCCGTATAGTCCCCCAGTCCGTGAGTTTCGAAGGTCCTGGCCACCTGAAACCGGTTTTTGTGAATGATGGGGGTAACTATGTGACTGGGATGATCGTCATCCAGTTGCACGACGAATTCTCCCAGGTCGCTCTCCCAGGTTTCTATGCCGTGTTTCTCCAAAAAGGGTCGAAGGTCGATCTCTTCCGTAACCATGCTCTTCGACTTGCAGATTCGACCCACTTCATGGGCTTTCAGAATTTCCAGAACCTGGCGGCGGGCGGATTCCGCTTCGCTGGCAAAATGAACCTCAACCCCCCGGCTTTCCATGGCGGTAACAGCCTGCTCCAGGTACTTATCGACGTGGCTGAGGGTGTGACGCTTCAACTCCCCAGCCCACTGGCGCAACCGGTTGGCATGGGGAAAATCGGCGAACAGGGAATTCTCTCTCCGGGACACTCGCTCACTGGAAGCCTGATGAATAGTGGCATACACCTCCGGGTCCAGGTCTCGGGCATACTGGTCTATGGGCTGGGTTTTCATGTGCCTGAAATGGCATCGCGCAAAATTTGCGCCATATGCCGCGCCGTAAAGTCGATCCCTTCTCTTTCCGCCAAGCCGACCTGGTGCATGAGACAACTCATGTCGGCCGATACAATGACGTCCGGATGGGCCGCCACCATGTGTTTTATCTTTATTTGGCCCATGCCCTTGGAAATGTGGGGAAAGGTTACGGCAAATGTCCCTCCGAATCCGCAACACTGTTCCGGTTCCGAGAAGGACACCACCTCCACTCCCTCAATCGATTGAAGCAGCCGCTCCATGGCCTCTCCCGTGCGGGTTCCACGACCATGGCAGGAATGATGCAAGGCAATCCGCGCGTCGTATCGACCCTCCCAAGTGTCGATCCCCAGTCCGTTGACCAGAAAATCCGCCAGTTCCCAGGTACGCTTTCCCAAGGCCTTTACTTCGTCCAGATCGGGTTCCTTCTCAAACTCCAGGGGGGATCCATGAAAGACCATGGCGGCACAGGACCCGGATGGCACAATAATGGGCTTTGCCCCCTCAAACACCTTGAGGGTATGCCGCACCACCTTTCTTGAGGCCGGCCAGTCCCCCCCGTTGAAGGCGGGTTGTCCGCAACAGGTTTGTCCCTCGGGAAACTCGACCTCACAGCCGACGTGCTCCAGCACCTCAACCGTGGCCCGGGCCACGTCGTCGTAAAAGGCATCGCAAAGGCAAGTCGCCATGAGCTGAACGGAGCGTCCGGCTATGCGGTCTGTGTCTGGCATGTCTCACAAAATGACCATTATCTTCCCGATAACAAGTATTCCTTTGTTTCAGTATCTCGATGCTCGATGCTGGAATAACCTTCCTCCCCATCTTGTGAATTCTGTGATGGTATGCGTTCAATCCGAATCTGATAAAACTTGTTAAGCATGGCAGCGTTCGGAAGCATTAGAAGCAACTCGTGGGTGATTGTGCTAACCCGCGGGTGGCTACTGGAGACGCTCGGAAGAAGCACTGGAATTATT
>JAJDZZ010000047.1 GCA_022824405.1 Opitutales bacterium | reverse complement strand
ACCCGGCTGCATGCGGTAGGGCAGCGGCATCCTTGCCGCGCCGATCAGGTTCAACGAAAGATATGGCATTCCAGAGCAATCGCGGGATAAACCCGCTCCTACAAACCTCCAACTGTTAAAATCGTAGGAGCGGCTTTACGTCGCGATTCTTCATTCTATATTTCCAAAAAAGAACGATTTGGGCAACAACCCCCTCAATTTTCAACATGGGGACATGTCAAAAATCCAGGAGCTGACCCCTTTCTCCGGGCCTTTTCTACATGCGCCAATCGGGTCAGGGGCCGAACAGTTCGGGCAGGAAGTGGGAAATGATGGGGAAGTAGGTGATCAATAACACTCCCACCAGCAGGACAAAGAACACCGGCAGGGAATTTTTCACCACCTCCAGTATGGGCTTGTTGAACCGGTAAGAGGAAATAAAGAGATTGATCCCGACCGGTGGGGTGAGAAATCCCAGTTCCAGGTTGGCCAGGATGATGATTCCCAGGTGCATGGGATGAATATCGAAGGCCGCTCCCACCGGCAGCAACAAGGGTGTGATGACGATTATGGCGGCAAAAATATCCATCAGGCACCCAATCACGATGAGAAACAGATTGAGGGAGAGGAGAAACAGGAACTTCGACTGAATACTTTCACTCAACCAGATGGCCGCGTTGTCGGGAACGTGCTCGGTAATCAGGTAGTTGGTGAATCCCATGGCTGTACCCAGGATGAGCAGGACGCCCCCCACCAGTAATCCGCACTCCGACAAGGACTTTCTCAGCGAAGTTTTGAACTTCAGCTCCCGGTGCACAAACGCTTCGATGACGAAGGCGTAAAATGCAGTTGCCGCGGCGGCGTTCACGGGGAGGGCGAATCCTCCGAAGATCAGCACGATGGGAACGACCGGCAAGACCAGTTCCCATTTGGCCTCCCAGGTAGCCTGCAACGCTTCTTTCATGCAAAAGGTCTCTTGCTGCCCCCCGGATTTACGCACCAGATAGACCGCCCAGATGCAGGTGAGCAGGAGCATGAGAAGGCCGGGAATTATTCCCCCGAGAAACATTTCGTTCATACCCACCCCGGACACGATCGAGTAGACGATCAGGGGTAGACAGGGCGGAAAAAGAATGCCCAGAGAACCGGCTCCCGTGAGCAACCCGATCGCCTCATTCTCCCGGTAACGGCCCGCAATGAGCACCGGGAGCAGAATTCCCCCCAGAGCCAGAATGGTCACCCCGGAACCTCCCGTGAAGGCGGTAAAAAACGCGCAGGCCAGGATGGCCACAATGCCTTCGCCACCACGGATTTGCTTGGCCCAGGCGTGAAAAAAATTCACCAGCCGCTGCGAGGCATTGCTGTAAGCCAGAAAAAATCCCGTCAAGGTAAACAGGGGCAAGGTGGCCAAAAGCGGATTGGTTACCTGGTCGTAATGATCGAGGGACACCGAGGCGACGGGATCTCCCTGCCCCCAGAAGAGCAATACGGCGGCGCCGCCGATGGCCACAAAGATGGGCGTGCCAAGGATAGTGGCCAATCCCAGAACGGCCAGGTAGGGCCAAACGATTTTCGGCGCCTCTACCGGTTGTTGCCAAATGATAAGCATCATTGCTGCCAGCAAACCGGCGGTTAACAACCCTTTTGGAAGGGTAGTCGCGTTTCGCAGAAACAACCGCAGGGCAATGCCGAAAAACCCGATGGGAAGAAAGGCCTGAAACCACCAGAAGGGAATGCCAATGGGCAACTTTTCACCAAATTCCCGTTCGGCCGCCACAAATTCGAGGGAGGCCGTCCCCAACCAGAAGGACAGGCCGATCCCGATAAATCCGGTGAATAATCTGATCCCGCCTCGATATTTCTCCGGCAAAAGATCCCGGATGCTGGCGATGGCCAGGAGTTTGTCCTCGCGCGCGGCTATCAATCCCCCAGCCATTCCCAAAATCAGGGTGATGTGACGGATCAGGTTTTCCGCCCCTGCCACACGGTATTTTCCCAAGACCCCCTGGACCACGGACAACTCCGATACCCCGATGAGCATCAGGGAAAATAAACAACAGTAGAGAATAAAATTCTCCACCCGGTGAACCCATTTCAACCATCCATCTTCCCTGGACAGGAAAAATGAAGCGACCCGTTTCATGAGAGGTAATCCCTGAACTTTCAGGCTATTGAGCGGAACCCTCTTTCCTGAATTCCTTCAGTTTCCCTATCACTATGTCGTAGACGTCTTCCGGTACGATTTCACCCCGGATATTCGATTGGTTGAGGTCCACTTCCTTCCTCCAGGAGTCCCATGCATCCTCCGTTAAGGTATTGATGACCAAGCCCTGTTTTTCCACCATGGCTCGAATGGAATCTTCGTCCTCTTTGCGGCTGGCCTGCCGGATCCTTTCCCCCATTTCTACCGAAGTCTGCTTCAAGTAGGCCTGAGTCTTCTGAGGCAACCGGTCCCAGGCCCGCTTTGTCACTACCATAGCGCCCACAACCGGCACCCACTTCATATCCAACATGAAACCGGTTTCGGTGGAAAGTTGGGTGGCATTGGCTAAAAAGGGCGGAGCCGGGACCGCTTCTATCATGCCGTTTTTCAGGGCCAGCAACGTTTTACTGGGATCCAAGGTGACTGGAGTATAGTAATTCTTAAGCAACTCGGTGGCCTTGGGCGTGCCCAGAGATGCGCCTACCCGCATCGATTTCAGGTCCTCGATATAGGTAATGGGTTCTTTGGAGAAGAACCGGGCCCAACCGGCATCCCCCCAGAATAAAACGACGTAGCCTTTGTTCAGAAACAGGCTCTCCAGATTGTCCTTCAGGGCCGCTCGAACGAAATCGACCTCTTCCCAGTTGCGAAATTGCATCGGCATCAATTGCAGGGCGGTAACGGACTCGTCGATCTGGGCCAATCCGATCGCGGAGAGCATGGCGCCTTGCAGTTGGTTGATGCGCATACGTTTGACGATGGCAACCTCTCCACCTTGGGTGCCGGCGTAGATATTCATGCGCACGGGTTCTTCCGGCGCTTTGGCCCATTGGGCGTTCAGTTCCTCGAGGAAATTGTGAAAGGATGTTCCGCGCGGCGCTACCGTAGCCACCTTGATGGTGGCGGCTTCCAAACCGGAAAATGCCAGAACCATTCCGGATAAGAGGATAAGGAGTTTACGGGTTGAATTTTTCATTTTTGCTAAGGGGATCGAGGGGCGGGAGAAAAAAGTCATCCACGTGATCCAGAAGCCATTGGCCATACTCCTGCATCAGGATATTGGACAAGGTGATTTCCGGTTTAACCTGGGGATCGATTCCCAATGCGGTATTCAATACCTGGATAAATTCCTCTCTTCTTTCCGTCGGCACACAAACCGAGGTGGCGTATGAAATGTAGGGGGCCACATCAAACCCTCCCGATAGGGCCACAGCTTTTTGGAAGTGGTCATAAGCCCGATCCTCCGGGTTGCCCTCTTTGGCCAGCCGTATCATTTCGTAGCTGATCAGGAGACTGTGAATGGCGCCGTTTTCAAAACTTTCATCCAGTTCGAGAACCCGGTCCACCAGAACGTCGATTTTGGGCAGATCGGCCAAAAGGAAGGCGTCCGTCTTATCCACGTTTACCGCGCTGGCCCAGGAGGCCGCAGTCCAGTAAAGCAATCCGACCCCTCCGGTATCCACCCGCTGCGCCGCTGCCTGCGGGTCCGCCATGAAGGCGGGCCCAAATCCCGGATACCTGACCTCAAGGCCCTGCAAACCATAATCCCTGGCCCTGAGAAAGAGTTTTTTGCTCCGCAGTTCCAATTCGCGAGCCCGGTAGTAGTCGACCGACCTCATCTGTACCGCGTCCAAGTAAACGAAGGCGTGGGCGTATTGGGTGAAGCTCTTCGAAGTAGCCAGCAAAAGGCCGGTGTGTCCGGGCGTTTCGGCCAGGACAGACTCCATCAACTTGAGCCCGAAGGGTAGGGCATCGGCCACCAAATCGGGATCTTCATCCGAGGTAAAGGTGGCGCCGGTTTCCGCCAGGATGTCGCCGACTTGGTTCATCGCCATATCGCGCAAAGAACAACCGCCACAAAAGAAGAACAGACCCATCGAGATAATCCAGGGCCTCTGAATCCAATGGGGCCGATGGATCGATTTATCCATTAACCGGCGGTCCATAGCCCCTTGTCGACCAGTTGTTCAATTCCGAGTTGCATCCTTTTTCTTGGAATTGGGAAGGTAACCACGGATTCCACGGATTGACACGGATAAATTTTCATTGCTGATTGGTAGTATATCCAAAACAACTTCGTCACATCGATTTCCACAAGCCATCATGAAACATTTTTCTTCGATATTGTTATCCCTAATCCTTGGCTGCGGGCTCCTCGCCCAGGATTCCACCAACTTTCCCACCTTGGGAAAAATTGTCAAATACCACGACGACCTGGATATGCTCCTGGACACCGATACACCCATACAGGTGATTACCTCGGGTTTTACCTGGTCGGAGGGACCGGCTTGGAATAAAGAAGGGCAATTCCTGGTCTTTTCGGAAATTCCCAGCAACACCGTCATGAAATGGGTTGAGGGAGAAGGGGTAAGCGCCTGGTTTTCCCCATCGGGTTACACCGGTATCGCCGATTACGGCCGGGAACCGGGTAGCAACGGATTGATGTTCGATCCGGAAGGTCGTCTCATATCATGCGAACACGGCGACCGGCGTCTATCAATCATGATCCATGACGGGGGCAAGCGCACCTTGGCGGATAATTACCGGGGCAAACGGTTCAACAGCCCCAACGACGTGACCCGGGCTTCCAATGGAAACCTTTATTTCACCGATCCCCCCTACGGCCTGCCGGACAGGTTTACCGACCCTCGCCGGGAAATGGATTATTGTGGCGTCTACCTGCTGCGCCCCTCGGGAGAGGTGGTCCTGCTCACAAAGGAAATTGAGCGCCCCAACGGAATCGGACTATCCCCCGACGAAAAGACCCTTTACGTGGCCCAGTCACATCCCGATATCCCAACCTATACTTCCTTTCCCATCAAAACAGACGGAACCATCGGTGAAGGCCGGCTCTTCTATGATGCCTCCCCTCATCAGGGCCCAGGGGTAAAAGGCCTGCCCGATGGACTGGCCGTGGATGCCCAGGGAAACATTTGGGCCTCCGGGCCGGGCGGCATTCTCGTTTTTAATCCGAAGGCAATCCTGCTCGGCCACATTCTTACCGGTGAGGCCACCAGCAACTGCGCCTTCGGCGGAGCCGACGGCTCCATGTTATTTATCACGGCCGACACTTATGTCCTGCGAGTGCAAACCAAGGCCAAGGGTTTGGGATTCTAAAACCTACTTCTCATGGACAAGATAAACGAAACCGAAGTGCCGGCTCAGCACAGCCGATCTCCGAAGGGTTCATTCGAGATGACCCGCAAACACATTTCCATGGGAATGCGCGGGGATGAAAGCTATATCACCGGACCTTGGGAAGGCGGCCCGCCCTTTGATGTCGAACTGACCCGAATACCGCCGGGGAAAAAGAACTACCCCTACCATTCTCATTCCTGTCAGTGGGAATACTACATCTTTCTCTCAGGAACCGGGAAATTCCGAGACGAAGACGACGAATGGCATGCTATCGAGGCTGGGGATCATTTTCAGTTTGCTGCCGGTCAAGCCCATCAAATCCTGAACGACGGCGATGGCGAACTGGTATTTTACGTAATTGCCGACAACAACCGGGTAGAAGTTGTCACCTACCCGGACACGGGAAAGACTCTCATTTTGCCCGACCTGAAACTCGGTTACTTGCAGAAAGCGGGTTACTACGACAACGAGGAATAGCCGTAGATCGATTTAGGGGCAGTCGCCCTAAGCGATAGTGTCTTACCAGATAACCTCCACCTTGTATTGACGGAATACTCGATCGTCCGTAACGATGGGCATTCCTTCGACCTTGGCCAGCGATATCAGCAATCGATCGAAGGGATCGCGGTGGTGAAAAGGTAGACTGGCCACGCCAAAAACATGGGACTTCTCAATCGGAACCGAATCAATCGCATTTCGTTTCAAGGCTGTCATCAAACGAGACTCAAAAGGTTCGGATAACTTCAGCTTTCCCAGGGATTGTTTTATGGCAATTTCCCAGAGGCTCGCATCACTGAAGACCCGAACATTTTCTGCGGATTCAATCGTATCCCGGGCGCGTCTGCTCAAGCGATTATCGCCGGCTAAAAACCAAAGAGCCGTATGGGTATCCAGCAAAATTTTCATTCAGGCATATAATTTTTGAAGTCGTCCAAAGGCTCCTGAAAGTCATTAGCAATGAATTGCACCAAGTCCTTTTCGCTCCCAAAGCGCGGTTTTACCACTCCTTCTTCAGGAACAGGTTTTAGTTCTGCGATAGGCTTTCCTCTACGAGTGATCTGTATGGTTTCACCCTGGACCACCCGATCAAGCAAAGCGGAAAATTTGTTTTTTGCCTCAAAAGTTCCCATTTTCATAAAATCAATCTAGCTTACTAAGCTAGATTGTCAATCCTTACTAGATAAACCTCTTCCAAGTGCGGTAAATTATTGCGCCGACCCGTAATCTGAATCCCATATTTTTCTCTGAAGGCAGGGCATGACGGTGACGTTTAGGTCACTTGGGATCATCCCGGCCGGTTTTCCCATTCTTGGGGAATTCCTCGTCCGGCTCGGTTCTGAATCGGTCCGCAAGCAGGTATCGATACAGTTCGATGGTCAGCTCCTGTTCACGCTCTTCCAGCCTGCGTCGGTTTCCGGGAGTAAGTAGCATGGCGCAGCATGCTTCGTCCGCAACTACGGTCGTCTCCGTCTCAGCGGATGGATTGGCGGGCCAGATCGCATCGCCAGGGCTGCACTGGCGAAGTCTGCGGCCCTCGGAATCGTGGACGGAGGCCCGGCCCGATACCAGTAACTGCAGGCCTTCGGGTGGAACTTCCGGTCCTGCCAGAACCTCCCCGGCCTCATAAAGTCGGGAGATCAACCACGGTTGAAGAGCTTCGATCAGATTTTCAAAGTGTACCTGCTGCTCCAGAAAACGCTCGAGGTCATCGACGGTGTGCTCCAGCAGGGAGTCGCGCCGTTGTTTCATCTTGCCCGCATCTTCCTTCCAACCTGCGATGATGAGATCCTCGCAGCGCTCCAAGCCGAGGTCGGCGTTCGGCTCCAGCCGCAAGTGGGCGAACACCGAAGGAGCGATGTTCCGCTCCATACTGGTTCGCAGCTTCTCGGACATTCCGCTCAAGATCAGTTGCAATCCCGCCGTTTGCGCTTTTTGCACAAACCTGGCCATTACGCTCACGGCTGAAAAGTCGAAACCGGATACCTCGGCGAAGTCGATCATCAGACAAGCGGGACGGGAAGAGCCGTCCAAGGACTTCTTGAGACGGTCGGCCAGGATACCGATGCTGCCGAAGAAGATGTATCCCTGTAGCCGATAGGCGTGCACCCGTTCGCCCTCCGCCTGGAGGATGGCGCGATCGGGGATGGAGCGGGTCCTGTTGCTCTGACGTTCCCGCGCGGTGAAGTGAGATGCAACCGGGTTCACCCGGCTGAGACGCACGGCGAAGAATACGAGGGTGGCAATTGCCCCGATACCCACACCCTCAAGCAGACCGAAAAAGGTAATGACGACAAAGATCAGCAATATGATGGCGTATTCCGATCCGGGCAGGCGACGGCGAGTTTTCACCAATCCCTCGTCCAGCATTCCCAGACCGGCAAAGACTAACATGCCACCGACAAACGCGGTCGGCACCCATTCCAGCATCCCATCGCCGAACAACAGTGCAATCCCGATAACGCAGGCTGCGATCACTCCGGTAAGGCGGGTGGTAGCGCGGAACAACTTGCTGCGGAGAGAAGCGGGAACGACGACGGTCGCCACTGTCCCGCCGCCCAATCCGGCCACGAGGCTCGCCACGCCGGTGGCCCGGAACTCGCGGTCCCAATCCAGATCCTCGTCAACCGCAACCTCCAGCCCGGCAACATTCAGGATGACGCAGATGAGGGCGATCAGGATCAACGACAGCATGTTCGGAATCTGTCCGATGATGGCGGACCAATTCACGTGGGCGAGGTCGGCCGGGAACAATGCCGGCCAAAGACTTCCTTGGGTTGTTCTGGCAAGCAGCAATCCCGCCTCCCTGGCCGCGCTTCCTGAAATATCAAGACCGGAAAGCGCAAGATGGTAGGCGCCGATTCCGAGCAAAACGCTGGATGGCAGAATCAGGGGATTTTTCCAACGCTTCATAGCGCCGTACAAGGCCATTCCGAAGGCGAGGCCCGGTAACCACGTCCACAACACCTTGGGTTCCAACAGCGCGCCCAAACGCCAATCCAAATTCGCCCCCATGAGGGACATGGCTGCCAGGCAAACGGCCCCTCCGATCCCGGCAACGAATCCTCCTGCAACCGGATAGGGGATGAAACGCAGCAGGTGGGCGAGCCGGAACCGTCCGACCAGGAGACAGCATATCCCCGTGGCCATAGCGCTGATGATTAGCGCGAAGGCCGTGGTGGAGAAGAGTTGCCGGCCATCCCCCTGCATGGTGGCCGCAATGGTGGCCATGGCCAGCACCAGAACGGGAGACAGCCCGGCGATGGCGCCGCGGAATCCTCCCACCAGCGCGATGAGCAAACAGGCGGCGAAGTTTCCGAACAGCACCAAACCGATACCCTGGGAAGAATACGGGGCCAGGGCTCCGGAGAATATGAAGGTCCCAAAAGCAACCTGCGCCACCAGCAAGGAGAGTCCGGAAGTGATACCGGCCGAAAGCGCCGGAAAGGCCGACGAGGACGGAAACTCGGCCCGAAGGGCGCCCGCAAGATGCTTGGGAGAGGAATTCACCCTAAGATTCCATCAACCGTCCCCATCCCTGTAATCAGTGATCTATTCAAATTCCCAATTTAACTATCCTCATTCAGCCAGGTCACTGTTCCGGGGAGGGCGTCTATGGGTTTTCCGTGGAGAGGGTGGTCGGGAATTTGCAACTGATAGTTGCCGGGGGGTATGGCGCAAAATGCAAAAAATCCGGAACCATCGCTTTTCACACGGTAGGAGGTTTCCCGCAGGGCCACCTCCGCGTCGGCCATGGGTTCTCCCGAGGCGTCCTTTAAAAAACCTGCGATGAAGGATTGTTGGCCGCGCCAGTCCGGCGGGGGAGGGGAGGCCAGATGGGGGTATATTTCTTCTCCGATAGTGGCCCAGATGGGAGAGCGGTGGGCATGAAGTTTTCCTTGGGATTCGGAGGCTTCCTGAGTAGGCCGGTCATAACTGAACAGGCACGCGCCCAAGCCCTTCCTCACTGTTTCGCGGTATTGGACGAGCACGTCACCCCGGGGATTAAAGTAACCCCCGATGCCCACAATCAATCTGCCTCCCGGACTGAACTTCATCAGATCCAGAGAGTAATCGGCCCAATTGCGAAAATCGCGGGCCTGGAGATCTACCCATTCCCGTTTATAGTCCATTAAGAAGGCGGCATCGATCAGGCCCTGCTCCCACCAACCTCTCCAATCCTGCAAGGCATCGGTAAAGGGGCGAGTTTCGGCAAAATCGATTATAGGGGCCGGTCCCCAGCCGACCACATTTACACTGAAGATGGCGCCGGGCCGATGCGTCCATACCGAAATGGCGCAACGCCTGACAAATTCGGTTACTCGGTCGCGCCGATAATCTTTCCATGCCTCATCGTCGGGAGCAGGGATATCCTCACGGCCGGATTCATGGAGAAATCGTTCCAGAGCCGAGAGGTTATAACCCCGGTCGTGGCCGAAATACCGAATATAATCCAGGTTTATGCCGTCCACGTCGTAATTTGTAAGGCACTCCTCGACGACGCTCAGCAGGTGGTCCTGCACCGCGGGGAGCCCGGGATCGAGTTCGAGTTGGAGTTGACCGGCTCGGTTTCGGGTATACCAGTCGGGATGGGCGACCGCTATCGGTTTGGGGGTCGATTTCAGGTAATGGTTTTGGGGGCCGATTCTGAAAACGTTGAACCAGGCGTGGACATCCAAGCTGGGTTTCCCTTCCGATGTGTCTCGCGCTTCCTTGAGCAGGGTGCCCAAAGGATCGAAGCGGGGGCGGTTGGCAATGGAGGCGTGACGCGGAGCCAAGCGGGAAGAAAACATAACCGCGCCTTCCCGGTGAACTTGGGCTACGATGGTATTGAGGTTGGCCCGGCGGGCGGCGTCTACCAATTGCCTGATTTCTTCCGGGGATCGCAGCCCCGATCCCAACAGGGAAACCCACACGGCCCGGAATTCGGGTTTCGCTATGGCCTCCGGTTCAGGGGCGGGTGGAGCCTCTTTATCATTCTTGGCGCAACCCCAGATGACAAAAAGAGCCAGACAAGCAAAACCGATCGAACGAAGGGACCGGTGGAATGAGATCTCGCCAAGGCGAGATGGCACAAAGGCACAAAGGCACAAAGGCACAAAGTGGAGAAGAAGATTAAACACAGAGGGAGAGGCGCCCAGGGGCGCCAATTAGGAATTAGGGATTAGGAATGGGAGAGAGACCATGAATTCCGATATTAATTCCGATTAACTTCATGCAGGTCAACAAATACGCTAGGTGTATTTCGCTTATGATCTGAGAACTATCCGTTACAACCCTGGTCGGATAGCTCTTCCGGGCTAGGCAATGATATCGTGAACCACGTTGCCGAATACATCCGTCAGGCGGAAATCGCGGCCTTCGTGCCGGAAGGTCAATCGTTCGTGATCCAGGCCGAGCAAATGCAGAATAGTGGCGTGGAGGTCGTGCATGTGCACTCTATTCTCCACGGCGTACTGACCGAATTCGTCGGTTTGCCCGTAGATGAGCCCGGGTCTGACACCTCCACCGGCCAGCCAAACGGTAAAGCCGGTGGGGTTGTGATCACGTCCTGCGCCGTTTTTCTGGGCGTAGGGGGTGCGGCCGAATTCTCCGCCCCACCAGACCAGGGTATCTTCCAACAGACCGCGTTGCTTGAGATCGGTCAACAGTCCGGCGATGGGCTTATCCACGGCCAAGGCATGCTCTTTGTGCTTGGGCATGTCGTTGTGCTGGTCCCAAGCGGGATTGTTGGAGTTGTCGGAGTAGTTGACCTGGATGAAGCGCACGCCCGCTTCGGCCATGCGACGCGCCATAAGGCATTGTCGGCCGTAGTTGTCGGTGGGCTCTTCGTCGATGCCGTAAAGTTTTTTGGTCGCGGCCGATTCGTTGGAAATATCCATCGTTTCGGGAGCATTGGCTTGCATGCGCCAAGCCAATTCGTAGGAGTCGATGACCGCTTCCAGTTCGGCGTTGTGGGGCAAGCTCTGACACTGCTCGTGGTTCATGGCTTGGAGCAAGTCGAACTGGCGTTTTTTCCGTTGAGGAGAGCGATTGGGGTTCTGGAGATTATTGATTTTGATCTCGGTGGCCTTCATGCCGGCACGGCCGACCGGGGTGCCCTGGTATGTGGGGGGCAGAAAGGCATTGCCGTAGTTGCGAGGGCCGCCGTTGCTCATGGACGGGCTCAGGCTGACGAACCCCGGCAGATCCTGATTTTCCGTGCCCAAGCCGTAGTTGACCCAGGCCCCCATGGAAGGGCGAATGAGATTGGTGGAACCGGTGTGGAGAAAGAGCGTGGCAGGACCGTGGGCAACCCCTTCCGTTTCCATGGACCGGATAATGCAATACTCGTCGGTGTGTTTTGCCATGTGGGGAAACAGCTCGGAAACCCAAGCGCCATTTTGTCCCCGCTGTTTAAATTCCCAGAGGGATTTCATAACCCGCTGGTTGGATCCCATACCCGTTTTGGCCAGAATGCGCTGATCGGTAAAGTCCAGCATCTCCCCGTTGCGTTTATCGAGCAACGGCTTGTAGTCGTAACTGTCGACCTGGCTCACTCCACCAGCCATGAAGAGGAAGATGACCCGCTTGGCCCGGGGCACGATATGGGGGACTTTGAGGGGAAGCGAGGTGGCCGTCGAATTGGCCATTGCCTGTTGTGAGGCGATACCGGCCGCCGCCACGTAGCCGAAGCCGCATGCAATATTTCGCAGAGCTTCGCGACGGGAAATGGCATTTGTCTGCGGGCAATTGATCATGGTCAATTTATGTACCTGAATTCGATCGAACCGAAAAGCGATTGGAACAGCAAAGCCCAATCATCCACAGCATCGGCCAATTGTCCATCCTGAAAGAATCCGGTTACCAGGGAGCGCTCCTTTTTTGAGGGGAGCCGGCCCAATGTTCGGCGAAATGCGACGTCGATGCGTTCGTATGGATCGTCCACTTCTTTCAGGAGACGTTCGGCGGCGTGTTTCGATTGTTCCAGGACAAAGGGATTGTTCAGCATGTAAAGCGCCTGTAACGCCACTGTGCTGACGTTGCGCTGGCCCATGGTGAAGTTGACATTGCCGAAATCGAAGAGTTCGAAGAGTTCGTGGCGTTTGACCCGGAAGGCGGGCGTGTAAACGCTCCGTCGCTTGTCTTCGTAAACATAATTGTACTCGATCTGTTGAGCGCCGGTGCTATTGGCGTTGATGGCGCCAGCCCCTTGTATGTTGGGTCCATAAACCTTCAGGTCGAGTTCGCCGTTCACGGCAAGGATGGCGTCGCGCAGTTGTTCGGCATCCAGCCGGCGAAGGGGATAGTAGGCCAACAGCCGGTTATCGGGATCCGATTTTTTCGCCTTGGGATCGACTTCGGAGGAAAGTTGCCAAGTGCGGGAGAAAATTATTTCCTTCACCACAGTCTTGATGGACCAGTTGGTTTCTCGCAGGCGAAAGGCCAGATAATCGAGCAACTCGGGATGCGAAGGCAGTTCTCCGGTGGTGCCAAAATTGTCCACACTGCGCACGATGCCGGCGCCGAACAGCCAACTCCAGATTCGGTTGGCCATCACTCGCGCGGTCAACGGATTGTGCGGACTGACAATCCATTGAGCCAATTGCAGGCGACCGCTTTCGTCCTCCGGTATGGTTGGAGGATCCCCCAATGTGGCAATCCGGAGAAATCCCCTTGGAACGATCTCCCCTTTGCGGCTTTCCATTCCGCGAATGCGGACGGCGGAGTCGCTCGGTTCGGGGTCTTCCTTGACCGTCATGGCCAAGGGGCGGGAATCGAGTTTGGCAGACAACGGTCTCAGCTCTTTTTCCAAGCCCTTGATTTCCTTCTTCAAATCCGCCAGGTAAGCTTGGTGTTCGAGGCTGGTAGCGGTTTCCTCGTCTTCGACCAGTAGCCATTGCACTGCGTCGGCAACGACGTGACCGTCCGTATTTTCGGTGGAAATACGGACGAAATTCTTGCCCTTCTTCGTGAAGTTGAACGTGCCAAGGGAGTGGAAACGCCCGTCCAGGGTTGGGGGTGTTTGCTGGTTCACTAACACGGCGGTTTCGCCATCGAGGTGACCGATGGTTACCGGTGTGCGGGTGGAACGGTTTTGGGCCTCGGCGTAGGCCAGGCGCACTTCATAGCGACCGCTTAGGGGAAGGGTAGTTTGGAAAGTGAGGGTCTTTTGCCCCTTAAGTTCATTTCCATCGTGGTAATACCCGTCATTCAGATAGTTCTGCGAGTATTGGGAGAACATCCATTGGCCCTTGGTTGCGGCGGCTCGTTCATCTACGAGAAGACCGGGAAATTTCGAAATTGAACTGGGTTTGCCCGATGGGGGAGGTTTGACGTCCTTTTGGGTAAGCAGCCTCAATTCCGCCTTTGTTAATTTTAATCGGGGCATGAGGGCTGCCGACCTGGCTTCGACCTTGGCCATTTCCTCCGCTTCCGAACCTTCGAGAGGTAAGGGAGTATCCACCCAGCGAGCTACGTTGGCGGTATAATCCAAAAGGGTGCGGGTGCTTTTGAAGATCCCCGCCATGGCGTAATAGTCGGTGGTGGGCACCGGGTCGAACTTGTGGTCGTGACAGCGGGCGCAGCCCAGGGTCATTCCCAAAAACGCTTTGCCCAGGGTGTCGATTTGCTCGTCGATTACGTCGTAGCGAAGGAGTTGCTTGTCCTGCAGTTCGTAGTTGGTGGGCCCGAGGGCCAGAAAAGCGGTGGCGGTCAATTGCCGAGCGCGTTGGGCCGGTGAATGGTAAGGAAGCAGATCACCGGCAATTTGTTCGCGGACCATCCGGTCGTAGGGCACGTCGGCGTTGAAAGCATCGATTACGTAATCGCGATAACGCCAGGCGTCCTTGAAAAGCAGGGTGCGCCCACCCCCGCTGGACTCGGCGAAACGGGCCACGTCCAACCAATGCCGGCCCCAGCGTTCCCCGTAGTGGGGCGAAGCCAGCAGTTCATCGACCAGGCGCTCGAAAGCATCGGGGCGAGTGTCGTCCACGAAGGCGTCAATTTGATCCGGGGTGGGGGGCAGGCCGATCAAGGCAAAATAGGCGCGTCGAACCAACCGGGCCTTGGTCGCATCGGCAACCGGGGCCAGTCCTTTTGCTTCCTGAGCGGCTCGGATAAATCGATCGATGGCTCCGTAGGCCCATTTGCCGTCCTTGGCTTGAGGAACCTCCGGCTTGACGATGGGCTGGAAAGACCAGAAGTCCTTTCCTTTTTCGTAGTTGGGGAGCGCTTGCCGTTTGGTTGCTCCCGACCGCGGATCGGGCGCTCCGGATTGGATCCAGTATTCCAAGTCGATGATCCTGTCCTCGGAAAGGTCGTGTTCGGGATGCCCTTGGAACTCCCCTTGAAAACGGAGGACACGGACCAGAGGGCTGTCCTTGGCCTTGCCGGGGAGGATGGCCGGACCCGCATCGCCACCGGTTTCCCAACCCGTTTTTGAATCCAAACGAAGCCCGCCCTCCTGTCGGGACGGACCATGGCAGGACAGGCAATGGTCCATCAGCAGGGGCCTGATCTTCTTTTCAAAATGTTCCAGTCCGTCCGAAGCCGCGAGCATCGGACCGGTATCGGCCGACCAGGCCAAAGCAAGAGGAAGGCAAAACAACAAAGACTTCTTGGGCATCGGGAACATGGAAAACCACTTTCATGCCTATCCGGTCAGTCTGAATTTGTCGAGACATTTGAACTTTCCGGATGGTGGCGGAAAAGGGTGGGGTGCAGAACGACTAATTCCAGTCCTCGATCCTGAGTCGATTGATTTGGGAAAAGTGTGCGATATCGAGGGTAGCCAGTGAGAGTTTTTGAACTTGGGCGGTGGCAGCAATTAACAAGTCCAGGTCGGCCACCATCCTGCCAATTTTTCGCTGCTGAGCCTTTAACAGTGCAAATTGCTCGGCCACAGCTTCATTAACAGGATAAACGGTTAGCCGGCCCTTGAGAAATGCTTCGTACTTGAAAATAAGCTTTCGGGAGTTTTTCCACCTGAGACCGTAGAGCAGTTCCGCTTCGGAAATAACGGATATGGATAGAGCCTCGTCACCAAGCTTGGTCCACTTCTCAATGACGCTTTTTAAGGGTCGGGGCCTCAGTGGCTGGGAATAAATCGAAGTGTCGAGGAGGTGAGTGACCATGCCATCACTCCTCCAACGGACTGTCCAATTTTATGGATTCCTTCGCCTTGCGTTCCGGAAGATCGAAATCCTCGATCCAGGGACCGTGTAGTTTTTCATCGGATTTCCGTAATTCCCAGATGGAAGGCGGTTTTCCGGACTGCTTTTCGATGGGCGTCACCTTAGCAACCGGGGTATTTCTGTCGTACACCGTAATCGTCTCCCCGGTAGTTCGCAGGATACCCAGGTATCTGCTTAGATGGTTTTTGAACTCGGCGGTTTTGACCCTGATCATATAGCCAAGTTGCTAGATTAACTTGGACAAGTCAAGGCTTCCTTATCCGATGATCGGCATGATCAAATAGCCCGACCCGAATGGCGCTTACCGCCCTCAAATCATGTCGTAGTCCCAGGGTTTGCGCATTTCGCGGGCCATGGCGGCGGCGGCTTGGGGGTCGCCGATGATCCGTTGCCGATCGGGATCCCACTCGATTTTGCGGCCCAGCCGCGCCGCGATCGCTCCCAGATGGCACACTGTAACCGAGCGATGACCGATCTCGGCCGGGCAAACCGGCGCTTTCCTGGAGCGCACGCAGTCGATGAAATTTCCCATATGATCATTGCTGGCATAGAGGCGTTCCGCGCTCGATGGCAATGGGGTGGTGAGGATTTCGGGAATACTGGATTCTATCTGACCCCGGGTAACCCAGATCCAACCGGAAGAGCCTTGAAAACGAATGCCGTGTCTTTGGGCGAAGGGTTTAACCACGCCCCCATTCCAGGCGTTGGCGTTGGTGCTGCGGCAACGGTGCACCAATCCGTTGGAATAACGGTATTCCAGAGCGTACTGGCTGGCGGCAGTGAAACCGCCCGGTATCATGTCGATGAGGGTCTTTCCCTGGGCCGATACGGGTCCGCTACGCTCGAAGCCGGCAGCCCAGAGCGCAATATCGTTATGGTGGGCGCCCCAATCGGTTATGGTTCCGCCGGAGTACTCCCACCAATAGCGAAAGGTCCTGTGAGCGCGTTCCGGCACATAATCCACATAGGGGGTTTGTCCCTGCCACATGTCCCAGTCAAATCCGGCTGGAACGGGGGTAGTCTGGAAGGGTCCCTTGCGTTGGCCGGACGGCAAAAAGACGTCGACTTCCCTAAGCTCGCCGATCCGGTTATTGCGCACCAATTCACAGGCTAGGCGAAAACGTGGGTCGCTTCGTTGCTGGCTGCCCGTTTGCAGAATACGCCCGGTCTCCTTTTCGGCGGCGACGAGGTGTTTCCCTTCATCGATGCACAGGGTGAGGGGCTTTTCGCAGTAGACGTCTTTTCCAGCCCGCATGGCGGCAAGCGATACCAGGGTATGCCAGTGATCGACCGTGCCGCAGATGACCACGTCGACCTCATCCAATTCCATGACTTTGCGGAAATCCTTGAAGGCCTTGGCCGCGGGCCAGAATTCCTTGGCTCTGGCGATCCGGGCGTCGTCCACGTCGCACACGGCCACGATGTCTCCGTAAGGGGCGGCGCCACGCGTCACACCGATACCGCGACCGCCGCATCCAACCAAGGCGATACCCAGGCGATCGTTGGCCGATCTGGACGGTTCTGATTGAGTTTGTGCCCGGCATTCCTCGGCAAACCAGATGGGGAGGGTGGAAGCGGTCGCTGAGATTCCAGCGACTTTGAGAAAGTTTCTTCGCGATGTGAGATTCATGGTCTTGTTTCGATGTGGGGGGATTGGTTATCAGGGGAATGGTCGGGATTTACAAGCCCGTAGAGGTGTTGAGAGAAGGAAAGCACGAGGGCACAAGATCTTTTCTCCGCAACGACCCTTCCTCAAACGCTCAAGTAAACAAATTCAATGCAGTCCTTGGATTGACAATTTCGATGCCCTGGACAGAACCAAGTACAAGCAAATCACTTTTATCGCCGGTGACAATCAGGTTCGCTTTACCAGCGATTGCAGTTGCGATGATCCAATTGTCAGTAGGATCGGCAGAAACCTCAATGGGCGCCAGATCCGAAACCATGATCGCAATTGAATCCATATTTTCAATTAGAAGACTGGCCTCACTCTCCATAATAAAAGGGCTTAACTTCTTGTAGCCAAGAACCCTTTTCAATTTATCCAACTGCCAATCGGAACTGACTACATCGAAGAGACCGTTAACCCAATGCTGATAGAGCTGATCAGGAGGAGTATTCTTGGTCAGCAAAGCGCTGATTAAAATGTTGGTATCAAGAACGAGTTTCACTGGACCATTCGATCGCTTCCTCTATGGCGGTTTCGATCAAATCGGAATCAACTGGAGCATTTCTTACCTTAACGCCAGCAGCGGTCTCACGGAAAAGCGTTTGCCGGACCGCTTTATCAACGAACTTGGACAGATCGCCCTTTTTGGCCCCACGAATGGCCAGATGTATGCGAAGCATTCGGTTGGTTTTCTCAGGAATAACTAGAGTCCAGCGGGTCATAATGAATTTTATATGCTTATACGGTTAAGCATACATGCTAAGAGGGTGGAGGAAGAGGTCAAGCCTTGAATCGGTTGACTCCACAAGCTGGGTGTGCGGGTAAAAATAAATTTCGGAGATTCAAGCGGTATACTCGATGAAATCCGAACTGCTGCCGGGTTCCTGGGGGGTCGCATAGGCGCCATTGGAAACTTTGGCCGGATGAGAAAAGTAATTTCTCAAATGTGGGATATGTTCAAGAAAGAGGGCCTCATGACCCAGCGCCATATGATTGAACAGCACCAGATGCTGATGAATCTGTCCCATATCTCCGACATGCGGAACCACTGGTAATTGGAATTTCCGGGCGAGGAGGCTTACCGTAATGAATTCACTGATTCCCCCGACTCGTGTACAGTCTGCCTGGACATAACGAACCGCCTTTGCCTGCATGAAATTTTTAAATAAAACCCGATTTGAAACGTGTTCTCCCAAAGCGATATCGATAGGGGCAATCTCCTTTGCCAGGGTTTGGTGTGCCAAGACGTCGTCGGGTTGAGTCGGTTCCTCAATCCAGAAAGGAGACATTCCGGACAATGCTTTCGTCCTTTGGATCGCCTGCGGCAATGACCAGTTTTGGTTGACGTCCAGCATCACCCGGGCTTCGTCTCCGGCAGCTTCGCGAACCAGGTAAGCTCTTCGCACATCACGCTCGGGTTCAGGGGATCCGACTTTCAGTTTCATGGCATCGAAACCCGATTCGACCGCTTTCCTAACCTTGGTTTTGATTTGGTGGTCGGAATAGTTGAACCAGCCGATGGAGGTATCGTAACCGGGATAACCCACGTCGAGAATTTCGCTGCGTTTCGCCCGACTGGACTGATTTTCGGATAAAATTCCAATGGCCTGTTCCCGGGTCAGTTCATCTTCCAGGTAACTGAGATCCAACGTATCGACCACCTCCTCGGGCGTTAGATCGATTAACAGTTTCCACAAAGGCACCTCTCGCGCCTTTGCCCATAAATCGTAACAGGCGTTGGCGATGCTGGCCAGAGCCAGGTGAATCATCCCCTTGTGCGGACCCAGCCAGCGGTAAAGGGGATGGTCGGCAAGGCGCCTGAATACGACCCCGAACTGGGACATGAGTTCTTCAATTTCGCGGCCTACCAGGGGGCTGGCCAACCCTTCGATCAACGAGCTGATTTCCTTATTTCCGGAGCCTATGGTAAACACGAGGCCGGTGCCGCAGGTCGATTTATCCGTGTGAAGATGCGTAACCACATAGGAATAAACGGGGTTTGTGTGGATTGCGTCTGTTCCGTCGCCCTTCTTAAGAGGGAATTGCCTTATTGAGGTAGTGATTTTGGAGATGGTATGATGGGGCATGGTCAATCGCTCGCGGGGCCGTGTCGAAATCGCTTATACAGTGGAATGGTCAGAAGGACCATGGACATAATTACGAAGATGAGTGATATGGGACTCCGGATCATGGGCAGAAAACTACCATTCGATGCCATCAACCCCATCTGCAGGTTTTCTTCGGCTACCGGGGCCAGGATGAATCCGATAATGAAAGGAGCCAGGGGGATTTTCATTTTTTCAAATCCAAACCCTATTAACCCGAACAGGATCATGGTCCACACGTCGAACATACGGGTGGAAAGGGCAAAAGAACCGATAATGCAAAAGACGAGGATTACGGGCAATAAAAGGTTTCGCGGAAGCAAGGCCAATCGGGCGATGTAGCGCACTGCCAGCAACATGAGCAGAAACATGAACACATTGGAAACAAACATGGTCCCCATGATGGCGTAGACGATGTCCGGATTCTGCTGAAACAACAAAGGACCGGGCTGCAGGCCGTGGATGAGCAATCCCCCGAGCAAGATGGCATCGACCACACTACCGGGAATACCCAGTGAGATCAGCGGGATCAATGCCCCGCCAATAGTGGCATTATTGGCCGATTCGGACGCCACAATGGCCACTTCCGATCCTTTTCCGAATTTCTTTGCCTCCTCGGAATCGGCAAAAGATTTCGCCACGCTGTAAGCGGATATGGATCCTATATTGGCGCCGATTCCAGGCAAAATTCCCACCCAGGTTCCTATGACGGATGAGCGCAACAAATTCACGGCCTGGATGCCCCAGTCTCTGAGGCTGAACAACATTTTCCGGGTTCGCTCAAGAGGGATAACGGTGATCTTTTCTTTGAGCCTGGTCAGGTCGGAAATTACCTGGCTTATGGCAAACATGCCGATGAGCACCGGTAGTAATTTCAAACCGTCGTTCAATTCCTCGAATCCGAAGGTCATGCGCAGGTTGCCCGTGGCCTGGTCGATGCCCGGTAGGGAAGCGAGGACTCCGAGCGAGGCCGACAGAAATGCGCGGCTCATGGACTTGCCGCCGATTGAGGCTATGAGCACCAATGCAAGCAGGACCAGAGAGAAGAAATCGAAGGGGCCAAGTTTGGTAGAGTAGTAGGCGATGGGACCGGAAAGGGAAATTAGAAACACCCAGGAAATGCAACCTCCGACGAAGGAGGCCGTTATACCGAGTCCGAGCGCCCGGTCCGGTCGGCCGCTGTTAGCCATTGGATAACCATCCAGCGTGGTCATGATCGAAGCGGGCGTGCCCGGCATGCGCAAAAGAGTTGCCGAAATCAATCCCCCGCTGATCGCTCCCACATACATGCTGATGAGCAGGATGAAGGCGTTGATGGGATCCATATTAAAGGTCAGGGGTAATGTCAGAGCGATGAGCATTGCCCCGGTCAGTCCGGGAATCGCACCCATGGTAATGCCCAACACAGTGCCCAAAACGACTAAAAGGAGTCCTTGCAGGCTGAAGATGTAGGCGGAGGCTGTTTGAATGGCTTCCATGGATCAGGGCAAATCTATGGAAAAAAGTTGGGTGAACACAAAATGCAGACCGAACGACATCAGAAGCGCCGCCTCCACAACAGAACGACATTTGCGTATTTTGAACTGCCTCAAAAAGAGTCCGACAATCACGATATAGGTAATGGTCGCCCAGACGAAGGAAAGCAGGTTCATTCCCATCAGCAACACATAGGCCACGGTCATTGCCAAGGTTCCAAATGCCAAATCGTAACGGAGGCCTTCTCCCTCGAATTTTTGCAAGACCGGCTTTCGGTAGAATCCGTATTTAATCAATAGCGCAGCGCTCAATACCAAAACGAAAATGAGGGTCCACCTTTCGAAGTCGGGCAACTCCAACCGGTTATCGGGTTCGATGCGACCATAGGCCTTCATGCGGTCCTGAATGCGGTCTGCCAACTCCTGTCCCAGGATAATTCGGGGCAGGATCTGCAATTCCCGAGTTCGCTCCACCAGGTAATCCGTTTGCATGACCATTCCGAGTATCTCCGCAAAATAATTTACCATGGCAGCATCCGTTCCCTTTGGAAACCACCAGTAATGGAGGTTGCCGCCGTAGACCGGAAATCCCAGTTCTTCGCCGGTTGGGATATCCGGTATGGCTTCAAGGCGTTCCCGGCCCAGGTAGGCGATCGCCTTCAACCCATGTTGATGAAAACGCAAATACTCTCCGACCGACAGAATTATGACATCCAAATGCCCGCCCATTACACCGGCCAAACGATGGGCGCCGCCGCCGGTTGCGACGAAACGGAAAGCGGCGCCGGGAACCGTTTTTTCCAGCATGATCGCGGCAAAATGAGCCGGCGTGTTCAGGTTTGTGCCAAATTTTATGGTCCCGGGTTGTTCCTTGGCTGCATGCATAAGTTTTTCCAGGGATTGGTAGGAGGAGTCCTCTGACACCAGGAGGACGATTCCGAACTCACCGGTAGCTGCAGCCGGTTCAAAGTCATCCGGGCCATTGGGAGACTGTCCCGCTGACTTTGCAACCATAAGCGCTTCATGCAAACAGAGAACCGTGTAGCCGTCGGGCCGGGCATTTTTGACATAACCGCTGCCAATGGAAGTGCCTCCTCCAGGTTTGTTGACGACCACCAAGGGCTGAGGCATCAGCTTGTTATCGTTTATCGTCTTTTGGACGATCCTGACGAAAGTATCGGATCCTCCTCCCGGTTGAAAGGGAACCACGACCCTTATCGGCTTTCGGGGGTATTCATTTCCCAGATTAGAGCCTGCTTTGAAATACTGATAGGCCGAGAGAGCGATCAGGATCCAGATTATAGCATTTCTTACCACTGGAAAACCCCGGGGTTCCTATTCTTTGACCGACTATTTCAGGGTCTCACCGGGCCGGTCACTTCCCACTGAAAACCACGGGTTGTGGTCTTCAATACACCGCCGACGCCTCCATAGTAAAGTGTCGGAGGATCCGTCTTGGGATCAAAGACCAGGGTCCAGGCATGATTAGACCAGCGTAGACCGGCCGAGGCGAACGTATCTGCTTTGTCCAGGCTTACGAATACACCGGCTTTAGTTCCCACGTATACGTGAGAAGGGTTGGCCGGGTCCACAGCCATGGATTCGATAAACTCAGTGAGAGGTTGAGCGCCGCTCACCCAGGTTTTACCTGCGTCCTCACTCCGGAAAACGCCCCGTGGCTGAGTCCCCGCATAAAGGATATTCGGATTGGTTGGGTCCAAAGCGAGGATTCGTACATCCACGTCGTAAAGACCTCCGGGATCGGCAGACCAGTTTTCGGCCCCATCGGCGGTTTTGTATACCCCGTGCCAGGTTCCGGCATACAGGGTGTCCGGATTTATGGGATCGATTACCAGGCTGCGAATCACTTTGTCGATAAGACCATGGTTCACTTCCTTCCAGGACTCGCCGCCGTTTACGGTTTTGAAAACCCCGGTGCCTGCAGTTCCCGCATACACGACCTGGTCGTTTTCCGGATGAATGACCATGGTCCGGATTCGCAGATCGGAAATGCCGTTATTCACCGCTTCCCAATTGAGCGCACCATCTTCGGATTTGAATACTCCGACTTCGTAGGTTCCGGCGTAGAGCAGGTCGGGGTTTGAATTACCGATGACAATTGCTCTCGGGGAATAGGAATCCAGTCCGTAAGTGGGCCAGTTGTCCTTTCCGCCATTCAACGTTTTACAAAGTCCCTTGGCCGCGCCGGCATAAATTATATCCGGATTGGTCGGGTGTAGAGCGATAGCCTGTGTTTCACCGTGACCGGGGGAGCCCATTTGCGACCAGGCAAAGTGACAAAATGAGGTCGAGAGAATAAAAACTGTTAATTTCCTGATCAAGACTATCGATCCCAAGGGAAGGTGTAACTCGCCTTATTTGCGTAGCGGTCCAAGTGGAGTTTGAAGGTTGAACCCGAACCGGGGGCCAGATCGACCACGAAAGCCAGTGCATCGATAGTTGCCCGTTTCCTCGACGCTACCCGATCCGGGGCCGAATCGATGGTGGATCTGTCGTTGTGAAGATCGCGCAATGAATCGAACTCGACCGCCTTGATTTGATGTTCGCCATAGGTGCCGCCCTGGATAACCAACTGCCGCGATTCCAACTGATTGAGGTTTACAATCTCGATCTCCACCCAATCCCGTTCGATGCGTGTAACCAGAGCGGCTACGTCGGGAGCAAGACCGGGTCGTTTACTATTTCCGTCAAAATACCGAACCTGTGCATGCAGCATCTCCCCACGTTTGTGAATAGGCATGGCTCCGACTGTCAGCCGTACGAGGTTATCCATGCGAACCGGATCGGAGATGATCCACTTGTTATCGACCCAGGTTTCCGGGTCCCCGTGTTCGTTGCGGATGTAGTCAAGCTTTCTGGCTACGAATTCAAAATCCGCCTGGAATGCCTTAAGAGGGAATTCAGGGTTTCGGCCCCTGACAAAATAGGCCCAGGCAAGGTCGGGATCCCTTATGGCAGAGAATTCCGCCAATTGGGCTTCTGCCAGGCGTTCGATGTGTTTCCAGTCTTCTTCGTTGTGGTAGAGGTACCATAAATTGACATGGGGGTAGGCAATTTCCGGAACGAAACGATACCAACCCCGATGATCGTGACGAATGGGAACGAGATGCCGGCCATTTTCGACCCGCCCCTGATTCCTCATGACGGTCATCTGGCTGCGAGGAAACTCCGCATAGCGAAGATCGCCGGTCATGAGGGTTGCCACCTTGGCCGCAGTGAGCCCCGCATAAACAATATCGGTTCCTCCCCTCGGCCAGACCCATCCGTAATAACCGCCCCACCAGTGACCGGTGTATTCTCCGATCTTGCCCGAGAGGCCGACGTTATCGGGCGTGATGCCGTTGTTGCGGCGGGTCAGTTCCTCCCAGGATCCGATGTAATCCTTAACCCATTGCACGTATTTGGCATCGCCTGTGTATAACCAGGCGTTGGCGATGAGCGCTGTAGCCGTGAGGTTGATGGGCACGTCTCCCTTGGCCATACGGTCGCTCATTCCCTTCACCAACTTGGCGAACTGGTCGTTGTCCGGGTGATCGTTTATCCAGGCAGTGGTCGCCTCGACTCCAGGTATATCCAAAAAAGGCAGAGGGTAATATACGAGGTTGGCATTGGTCGGAATCCAGTCTCGCTTTGTCCATTCCATTTTGGGACCTCGACTGCCGTTCATGACCGCACGCATGAGTTTCAACTCCGGATCCCAATTGGGCGCTTCCGGATCTTCCCCGATATACATGGCGGCAAAACGGATGGAGCGATCGCGAACTTTTTCATCGTTCGGTTCGACCATGCCCATGGGGTAAAGGGTAATGTAGCCTTCCCCATGATGCATCCAGTCCCAGTTGGAATCGAACCCCCGGTAGATCTGCCCGTAACGGGTGAACTGCCGGGTAATACCATCCCAGACCCGGCGATTCAGCTTATCGAGTTCATCTGAGCCTCCCATGGCGGTATGAACGGAAAAACCCCGAAAGGCCTCATAGGCGTCGTCCGAGGAATTCATCCCTCCCTCGTAGCGTTCTTTCCATTCCAGGGTGTCGTCCGGTAACACGTATTTGTTGTAGAACTCAACCCCTGCCCTATCGATGGTTTCGATAAGGTGGCGTTCGGCCAGAGCCCAAGCCGGGGGTTGCCGCAAGGAGTCGCAGGTGACAACTTTCAGGCCCAGTTCATCCTGCCGGTCACTTTCAGGGGCCACACCATGGACGACAACCGCCGCCACGAGTGTGACGACGGTGCAGTATACAAGGGAAATAGCCTGCCTGACCTTCAATAGGCTAGAAATTAAATGAATTTGACAAATAGATGGTGCGGGGATTTGGAATGCGAATAACGGCTACCTGACCATCGGGATTGGTTTTGACCGGAATGTTTCCATTTTCACCTACCAGGTTTCGGACATTCAGCCGACCTTGCCAAATGATTTTGCCCTGCCATATGGGTCGGGAGTAAGTAATCCAAGCGTCTCCGCTGAATAGCCCATCGTCAAAAAATGGCCTGTTTACATCGGGAATAACTCCGATTTCCGGATCGACGATCTGAAAGTAACCGGTTGCGGCTTCATCCTCCCAGCGAATGGCGCCACCAACCCCAAAGCCTTTAAGAGCGCCTTCCTGAAACTCGTAGGTGGTAGCTCCAGTTAACCGCCACTCTCTTTGCTCATTCGAGACCGTACCATCCAGAGCTTGGGCCGCTACGATGGGAAGCGGCAGCAGACCCAAGCCTTCACTGTGGAATTCTTCATCTGCTTGGAAAGTTGGATCATCTTGGAGTTCGTCCAATCGAGCGGCTCGGGTTGCCGCAACAAAGTCGTTGATTATTTTGCCCATCAACGGAGCAGTGTTGGAAAACGAAGTTTCCTGTTGGCTGAGATTGGCCAATATCCGCCAGGATGATGTTGGATTGGCCACAAATTCCAGTTCGAATCCTTCGGCGAGCTGACTGCGGGTAGCTTGAAGGTTCTGGATGGCGTCAATCTGATACTCATCCCAGTCGCCATCTCCCGTTACATCCACACGCCTTGGATTAACCACGTTCAATAGCTCGGACGGAATCGCATCGAGCATTGCGGTGTAATAGTCCTCATAGGATTGAATAGGGTGGGTGGCCCCTCCATTGTTTGGAATGAGGTCCAATTGGTCCTGAATCGGTATTCCCGTCAATTCCGCATCCCGGTGTCTGTTTATCCTTCCAAACGCGTAATTGGCCAGGTTGGTACCGACTCCGGCACTGATGTTTCCCAGTTCCGTTTCGTACCAATTGAATTTAAAGGAATACTTGTTGTCATCCGTGGAAATGGTGAATCCTAACTCTTCCGTTGTTCCGGAAGGCTGGCCAATGGGAGATCCCAAGGCGTTGCTTCTCAAACCGATCGGATTAAAGTTCTCGGCCGATGCCCAATGTAGCTGCAAATTGAAAGGGAAGTTTCCAAGAAAATTTTCGGGGACGCGACCTATAACACTCCAAGATTGGGTGGTTCCGGATTCTTCATAAGTTGGAGTGGAAGATAGCTTGGTGAAAGCAGGATTGTACACTCTATCCGGAAAGAACTGCGGCTCGCTTGTTTCGGAAGCGGTGTTTCTTGCGAAGTTTGAAGTGTCATCTTCCCGACGACCGTAAAGTGCTACGATATGGTCATCCAAAAAGTAGCTTTGCCATGTAAAAGCCTGTGCTTCGATGTTCGTTTGACTGATGCCTCCAGCAGTTTGAACGCTTCTGACGAACACATTGTTGACGTGAACGGCGCGATCGCCGGCTACTCCATCGTTAAGACTCCCTGCAGGGGTGGTATCGACCCAGGCGAAAGAGAAACTGTCGCCATTTCTTGGCCGGATGAAATCAAGTGGGTGAAGTCTCACGTCGTCCAAAGAGTTGACGCCCAGCAAGCTGTCACTCGTGTAAACGATCAGGTTAACTGCGCGGCGGCCTACGCCCAAAGTGTGCTGCTGTGCCGAATCGATATTGAATTCGTTACTGTCCGTCATATCGCTTACGGTCACGTTGAACGTATCCTTGGTGTAATCGTTGTACAATCCCGTAATACGGTGCCGCCCAAGCCATTTGAGGAAGCCATCGTTTTCCGTAAGGTCGAATTCGTAGAAACCCGTAGCTCGAAGGGTTTCGCGATCCGTGGTATCGTCGCGAACCTTGGGTTGCCTTACCCAAGTCATGGCCCGACCCACGTTCGGATTTAACGCGCCGGTACTGATATACTTGGTTAGATGGATGGAAACCTCGTAGGGACCGGCCAGGTTGGTGCCTTGCCCTCCGGAAAACGGAAAATCCTGAAAAGTGTTGTAAGTCTGCGAATCGTAAGCGAATTCAAGTCCGAGATCGCCATCGAAGAAGGTTTGCTCCAAGGCAAAATTAACGGCGTTAAAGTCCCGTATAATGGTTTCATGTCCATTGCTGTACAAGTGGTTGTAAAAGTCGAACACGTTACGGTTTTGCAAGGTATTCGCCGCGAATCCTATGCCAAAGCTCTCACCCGCCGGACTGGTTGATCTCAGATCCCGGTATTGGTTAATAGGTGTGTCAGGATCGATGCCTTCCGCCACGGCGGTGCCGACCAGTCCAGCGCTTCGATAGGTGTCCCGGCTGGCGCTCCAGGGAATTAAACCATTATAGGCTCCCAATCCCGTTCCCCCTCCAACACTCGGGCCCTGGCCTCTTTCAGAGAAAAACACCCCTACGTGACGAAAAGACAAAGCGCGCGCATCCGTGTTTACATTGGCTCTATTTCCGGCCTTTTCGTGGAACCGAGTGTCTTCAATGTCCTGAAATTCCCATGTTCCACCCTCGCTGGGAGATATCACCCGAGCAGGGGCGCTGACCCCGGTATACTGGGAATTACTTGCCGGCCAAGGCTCGAACCAGTTGTCGTAGGCAACGGTAACGGGGATTACTTCAACCGGAGAACCATTCTGTGTTCCATCCTCAACATTTGCTCGCAAGGTGGTTCTACTGCCATTGCCTTCAAAAAGGACCGCGTTGAGAGTCGCATAAAAACGCGATTGGTCCTGGAAGGCCGGCTGTTGCTTGTAATCCGTACTTTCTTCAAGTAGGGCCAATCTCAGGGAAAGGCGATCTCTGATCAGCGATTTGTTATAATCGAACGTAGTACGCCAACTGCCATAGTTATCCAGGCGAACACTCATTTCGCCGAAATTAGCATTTTGAACGGCTTGCTTGGTTCCGTTGTTGATAACCCCACCTGGACTCCCAATTCCGAAAAGAATCGAATTGGGTCCGCGGCTTACGGTGACCCGCTCCGTATTATAACTGTCAAAGGGGATATCCGTTAGAAAGTAACCACGGGTCAAGTCCGCATGCAGTAACCCCCTCACTCTTTGGTTATTCTGAGGATTGGTCCTCGCGGCGACTTGATGGTAGCGTCCGAATCCCACGTCCGTCGCCCCGGAGAAATTTCCCTGATGCCCCCCCACTTCGACGTTGGAAATATAGGATAGCAAAGTTTGGGCATCCGTCGCGGCCACGTCCTCTATGAATTCCTCCGTCACCACGGAAATTGAGGCCCCCAGGTCTTTCAGATCGGTTTTAATCCGCGTGCCGGCCAGGGTGCTGGAAGCCGCGTAACCGACCACGTCGGATTCATCTACCGTAAACAGGCTCAGTTCATATATCTCCTCATCGCTTTCGAGATCCTGAGCCTGCAGGCAGGAAGCCAGGCCCAAGGAGAATAAAGCGAGAATTGAGATCAAAGATGAAATGAATTTAGGGCGTAATTCGTTCATAATCGGGAGGGTTTGTCGGTTCGGCTGAAAAAGTGAAACCGGATGGTTCTTACCCGTTCAGTACTTCGTAGTTCTATCGATTCAAACAGAGTTTTTGACCATGGAAGCGGAAGGGGTCAAATGAAAAACAATGACATCGATTTACATTGCCGTGGTTCCCCAAAACAGGAAGGAGAAAGGCCTTGAAAAGGCCGGGATTATGGTAATATTTAAAGGTTTTACCCAAAAGGGTTTTGGTGGTAAATGTTACGGTTAAAATTTTAGTTGATTCGGTGATTCGAGGGGTTACATGGTCGGTTGTCTTCCTGGTATTTTCCGTATCGGGATGGGGGGAGGAACGCTCCGAGGGATTGCCCGATCCCGTGAGTTATTACGAGCACGTCCGCCCGATTTTCCAGGCCAAATGCCACGGTTGCCATCAGCCGGCCAAGTCCAAGGGCGACTACGTACTGACCGACGTGGCCAGGATGATTGCCGGTGGGGAAGGCGGGGAACCGGTGGTGGTGGCGCACAGACCGGAAGAAAGTTTCCTCATCGATCTGGTCACTCTGCAGGAGGGGGCCGATCGTCCGGAGATGCCGGAAGAGGACGAACCGCTTACTTCCTATGAACTGGCCCTGGTCACCAAGTGGATTGAGCAGGGAGCCCGGGACGATACTCCGGAGAACGCGCGGCAACGTTTTGACGCGGACCATCCGCCCCAGTACGCGGTAGCTCCGGTATTGACCTCGCTGGATTACTCTCCCGACGGGGAGTTGATCGCGGTGGCGGGATTTCACGAAGTTCTTCTTCATAAGGCGGATGGTTCCGGATTGGTGGCGCGTTTGATCGGGTTATCCGAGCGCATCGAAACGGCCCGCTTTTCTCCGGATGGGAAATGGTTGGCCGTTGCCGGGGGCCTGCCCGGTCGCATGGGGGAAATCCAGATTTGGGATGTGGAAAAGGCTTCCTTGAAGTTTTCCAAACCGGTCGGATACGACACGGCCTATGGGGCCAGTTGGTCGCCCGATGGGAAATACGTGGCTTACGGGCTGCCGGATCACACCTTGCGGGCCATCGAAGTCTCGAGCGGGGACGAAGTATTCTTCATGGGCAGTCACACCGACTGGGTCCTCGACACGGCCTGGTCGGTCGAAGGCGATCATCTCGTATCGGTGAGTCGCGACATGTCGGCCAAGCTGACGGAGGTGGAGACGGAGCGGTTTATCGACAACATCACCTCCATTACTCCGGGAGCGCTCAAGGGTGGGATCAATGCCATCGACAACCATCCTCATTGGGACCACGTGTTGATGGGAGGTTCGGATGGAGTGCCTCAAATTTACCGCATGCACCGCGAGACGGAACGTAAGATCGGCGACAACGCCAATCTGATACGGAAGTATCCCCCTATGAAAGGACGCATTTGGAGTGTGGCCTTTGCCCCGGATGGAAAGACCTTTGCCGCGGTATCCAGTCTGAATGGAAAGGGCCAGATCAACCTCTATGCCTCGGATTACGATGCCACTATCACCCCCGAATTGAAGAAGCTCTTTGAAACGGCGCGGAGGAATCCGGACGGCAGCAAGAACATCGAGCCGGAGATTGAGTCCTTCCATACGCGGGGAGCCAATCTGCTGCATTCCACCGACGTGGACTCCCCGGTCTTTTCCGTCGCCTTTGCTCCGGATGCAAAATCCTACGTTGCCGGAACTTCGGACGGGCGTATTTTGATTTTCGATGCGGCCAGCGGAAAACTTGGCAAAACCTTTATCCCGGTGGAGGTGACCGATTCCGACATGCTGGCCAAGGCCGAACCCAAGCGCCCGGAAAATCCGGTCAATTTGAAGAAAGGGCAAGCCAAGGTTATGGAGGAGCGTCCGGAGGAGGTTGAGCGCTTGACCCGTCTATCCGTTTCACCTTCAGCCATCTCGCTTGAGGGCCCCAATGCCTACAACCAGCTTCTCGTGACCGGGACACTGGAATCGGGCGAAGTGGTGGACCTTACCCGCTTGGTTCGATGGGAGGTCACCCGTCCCATTGCCGAGGTGGAGGATCGCGGCATTATTCGCCCTCTCTCCGGGGGGAGGACCGCCGTAACGGCTCATTTTCTCGGGTTGCGGGACACCGCCAGTGTCGAAGTCAAGGAATTGAAAGATGGCTACGAACCGGACTTCGTGGTGGATGTAAATCCCATATTGTCCCGCTTGGGCTGCAATGCGGGAACCTGCCATGGCTCTCAGGATGGTAAAAATGGATTCAAGCTCAGCCTTCGCGGGTATGACGCCTTCAACGACGTGCGCGCTTTCAGTGACGACCATGCGGCTCGTCGGGTCAACTTCGCTTCTCCGGACGATTCGCTCATGCTCCTCAAAGCCACGGCGGCGGTTCCCCATGAAGGAGGAATGGTGACCGACATCGGGTCGGATTATTACGAGACCATTCGCCGGTGGATTGCCCATGGGGCGACCATGAAGGAAGGTTCCGAAAAAGTGAGCCGTATCGAACTGGAGCCGCAAAATCCGGTAATAGAGCGTATTCGGGCCAACTGGCAGATGCGGGTCATCGCCCATTACCCGGACGGATCTCAGCGCGACGTTACCCGAGAGGCCATCATTGAAAGCGGCAATACGGAAGTGGCTGTGCATGACGACTTTGGACTCATCACCACCATTCGACGGGGCGAAGCGCCCATTCTGGCCCGTTACGAAGGCGCCTATGCGGCCACTACCCTCACCGTGATGGGCGACCGCACCGGGTTCGCATGGAAGGAACCCGAGACCTGGAACCGGATTGACGAGTTGGTCGCGGCAAAGTGGCTGCGGATGAAGATCCTGCCCTCCGAACTTACCCGGGACGAAGAATTCCTGCGCCGGGTCCACTTGGATCTGACCGGACTTCCGCCGAAAACGGAAACCCTGATCTCCTTCCTCAAGGATGATCGCCCGTCCCGCCAGAAGCGGACCGAAATGATCGACCGTCTTATCGGTTCCCCCGAATTTGTCGATCATTGGGCCAATAAATGGGCCGACATGCTACAGGTTAATTCGAAATTTCTCGGAAAGGAGGGGTCCGAATTGTTCCGGGATTGGATCCGCGGACAAATGGAGGAAAATGTGCCCTACGACGAGTTCGTTTACTCCATTCTCACGGCGGAGGGTTCCAACAAGAAGAATCCACCCGCTTCCTACTACAAGATCCTGCGCACGCCGGAAGAACTGATGGAGAATACCACCCACCTCTTCCTGGCCACGCGGTTCAACTGCAATAAGTGCCACGACCACCCCTTCGAAAGGTGGAACGTTGATAACTACTACCAAATGGCGGCCTTCTTCTCACAGGTCGACTTGAAGCGGGATAAGTATCATGCGCCCAAAGCGACCATCGGCGGGACGGCGGTAGAGAACGCCAAGCCACTTTACGAGATCGTTTGGGATAGGAACGAGGGCGAGGTGACGAATATCCTGACCGGGGACGTGGCCCAACCCGCCTTTCCTTATCCGGCAACGGCTAAGGAACTCACTTCCGGGGGGGAAGCAGATATTGCGCCTTCCGAACCGACACGCCGGGAAAGATTGGCCGCATGGATAACGGCGGAGGACAACCAGTATTTCGCCAAAAGTTATGCCAACCGCATATGGGGATACCTTACCGGCACCGGCATCATAGAGCCGATTGACGATATACGCGCCAGTAATCCGCCCACTAATCCCGAATTGCTCGATTACTTGACCGATTACTTTGTCGATTCGGGTTTCAATGTGCGGGAGCTTATGCGCGAAATCTGCAATTCCCGCACCTACCAATTATCCATCCGTGCTCATCCCTACAACGAGGACGACGCCATCAATTACTCCCACGGAAAAGCTCGTCGCCTTCCGGCCGAGGTTTTGTTCGATTCGGTCTACGCCGTAACCGGGGCCCAGCCCCATTTCCCCGGGGCCAAACCGGGTATGCGAGCGGCTCAATTGGCCGATGCTCAAGTGGATACCAAGGGCGGGTTCCTGGCCAACCTGGGGCGTCCGCCTCGTGAATCGGCTTGTGAATGCGACCGGCAGAACGACGTGCAACTCGGCGCCGTCATGTCGTTATTGAGCGGGGCTTCCGTTGCCGAGGCGGTGGGGGACCCGGACAACGGCATTGCCGAACTCGTCACACGGGAATCCGACGATCGGTCCATGATCGAGAAACTGTACCTGCGGGTGCTCAATCGATTCCCAACCCAGGATGAGATCGACCTGGTTAAGGACAACTGGTCGCTCATCGAGAGGGATCACGAAAATTTGATTGCCCGGTTAGCTGAAATGGAGAGCGACTGGGTATGGCGAAAGGCCGAACTGGAGACGGAGCGTTTCAGAGCCATCGCCCGGGCCAGAGCGGATATCAAGGCCTATGAGCCGGAGTTCAAGGCCAAAAAAGAGGCGACTGAGAAGGAGCGAAAGAAACGCATTGCCGCCGCCAAAAAGGCGTTGTGGGAATTCGAATGGGATGAACTACCCTCCTTGCAGGAGGCGGGAATTCAAGCCATAACCCTCGATCGTTTCTGGACCCTTTGGAGCCCTCAATATCCCGAAGAAGCCGAGGGGGATGGTAAGGTAGACCTCATCGTCAATAATGATGGCTCCCTCCTGGGCTCGGGTGAGCTTGGAAACTCGGTAGTCTATAAAATGACCTTTCCGGTGGGGGCGACTACCATCAGTGGATTCATGCTGGAAGCCTTGACGGACGATATATTGCCGGGATTCGGTCCCGGCTTCAACGAAACGGGTAACTTTGTGGTATCGGAGGTCGAGTTCAGCTATTCCGATTCCGCCGCGACCGATCCGGAAGATCGGATCGAAGTCCCTTTATCCGAAGTGGCGGCGGATTACACGGAAGACGGTTTCAGCGTCGAAAAGATCATCAACGGCAACCCCGACCGCAACGACAAGGCGTGGGCCGTGGGAGGACAGGAACGGCGGCCCCATTGGGCTCGCGTCAAATTGGAAGAGCCCCTCAGTTTTGATGAAAAAGGCGGCAAGGTCCACGTCTCGGTTATTTGCAGGTACTCCAACGGGGACTACCCGTTGGGCAAGTTTCGCATTTATTTCACCGATGCGGAGGACCCGCTCAATCTCGGTTTGCCCGAACCGATCGCCGCCATTCTGAGTAAGGCGCCTTCTGTGCGCGAGCCGGAGGAAAATGCCGCTCTTTACACTTGGTTCAAGCACCGGCATCCGGAATACCTGTCCAAGCGTTTCGATTGGGTAAAAGCCAATCGGCCCCTTCCCAAGGACGAAAAAATGGAAAGCCTCAAGGCGGCTTTGGCCAAGGCGGAGCGACCCGTCCCGAAAGACCCGGCCCTGGTTCAATTGCGGAGCGACGTGCAATACTCCACCGAGCAAGCTGCCAATCGCCGGCTCACCGCGGCGCAGGATCTCGCCTGGGCCTTGATCAACAACTCCGCATTTCTCTTTAATTATTAATACCTGAAAGGACTCCCTCATGTTCAGATTGCCAGGACCCAAAGGAAAGGACCTCTGCGATTCCCATCTCAACTGCAGCCGCCGCGACTTTCTCCGCGTGGGAGGCGCCGGTATGCTGGGAATGACCCTCAACTCAATTCTGCGGGCCCAGACGGCCTCCGCCAGCAGTGGATTTGCCGGCGGACCCGGTTGGGGCAAGGCGAAATCGGTTATCATGGTCTACCTGCAGGGAGGTCCCAGTCATTTGGATTTGTGGGATCCGAAGGAACCCAATTCCGTTCCGGACAACGTTCGCTCCTCCTTCAAGACCATCCCCACCCGGATTCCCGGGGTGCACTTCACCGATATCCTTCCCAATCTGGCCAAGGTGAACGACAAGTTCACCATGATCCGGTCGATGAGCTACACCCCCAATGGTCTCTTCAACCATACGGCCGCGATCTATCAGATCATGACCGGTTATACCACCGACAAGGTCAGTCCGTCCGGTCAACTCGAACCTCCCAATTCCAAGGACTTTCCCAATTTCGGGTCCAACATCGTCCGTTTCAAACCGACGGACGAACCCATGTTGCCCTTCGTCATGCTCCCCCGGCCCCTCCAGGAATCCAATGTGGTCAATAAGGGCGGGACAGCCGGCTTTCTGGGCAAGGCTTTCGATCCCTACTACCTGTTTCCCGAAGGGGACGACATGGACATGACGAAAATGGACAAAATCAAAGTGGACGATCTTCAATTGCGTCCGGATGTGTTTTCGGTCCGTCTGCGTCGCCGGGCCAGCTTGCGGGATGCCATTAACGCCCAGATGCCGTCGATCGATAAAGCGGTGGAAGAATACAACATCGACGAGTTTTATTCCCAAGCCTTGAACCTGCTGGTGAGTGGGCGGGCTCGGGAGGCTTTCAACATCGGATCCGAAAGCGAAAAAGTGCGGGACCTCTACGGCCGCAACACCTTTGGCCAAAGCTGCCTGCTGGCCCGCCGTCTGGTCGAGGCGGGCACCCGGGTGGTCGAAGTGATCTGGCCCAAGGTGGCCAATTCGGATAACCACAGTTGGGATCACCACGTGGGTTTGAGCAAGCGCATGAAAGATCAATCGGGTCCCATGCTCGACCAGGGCCTGAGCGCGTTATTTCAGGATCTCGATCGGCGGGGTCTGCTCGATGAAACTTTGGTGGTCGCCATCGGCGAATTTGGGCGCAGTCCGGAAAAGGGTGTTTCCACCTCCGGAAATACCAACAGCGCCGACGGTCGCGATCACTGGCCCTATTGCTACACCAGCGTCATCGGTGGTGCGGGAATCAAGCGAGGGTACGTTCATGGGAAATCGGACAAAACGGGATCGGCTCCGGTGGAGGATCCGGTGCATCCCATGGAGATTTTGGCCACCGTTTACCATTCCATGGGAATCGACCCGACCACTCTGGTCTACAATCACCTCAACCAACCGCGCGAACTGGTCAAAGCGGAACGGGTGGAGCAGTTGTTTGCCTAGGCCGAATAAGGCATCCAGGCTGTTTATGCCTTGACCTTTTGAGAATTTCAGCCTTTTTTGCCTTGAATTTTCAATAAATTTAATCAAATAAGCCTTGATATTTCTTAAAGTCCAAGGATATTTGCCTTGATATTTTTTGACTTTTTTTAAATGATTCATCGGAAGGCGATAGATCGCTTGCATGTCTGGAAAAGCTCGGCTCGGCGTAAGCCGCTGCTGCTCCGAGGTGCTCGACAGGTGGGCAAAACGTTTGCAGTCAGGCGCTTTGCCAAAAGTTTTCCTTTATTTCTTGAAGCTAATTTTGAGGAAGCGAGAGATATTCATCAGTTTTTTGAAGGAAGCCTGGATCCCGGTCCGATTTGCGAGAAACTGTCGAATTATTTCAGGGTCGGGATAGTACCTGGGCAAACGCTCGTATTTTTTGACGAAGTTCAAGCCTGCCCTAATGCTTTGAGCGCATTGAGATTCTTAAGGGAGAAAATGCCTGATTTGCACCTGATCGCCGCAGGCTCTCTCCTGGAATTCGCATTAGAAAGTATTCCTTCTCAGGGAGTGGGTCGTCTCTCGTCACTCTTCATGTATCCTGTGACCTTCGAGGAATTTCTCTTGGCGGTCGGGGAAAAGGGGGCTTGGGAGATGTTGCAAAAGGCAATCCCGGAAAAACCGCTCGATGTGGCTTTTCACCGGCGTCTCAACGAAGCCTTGAAAACCTACCTGACTATAGGAGGCATGCCGGAAGTTGTACAAACATATTGTGATACCGGCAATTTGCATGAATGCCAGGAAATCTTAGGTGACTTATGGGTTACGTTGCGCGATGACTTTGCCAAATATAAGGCCAAGGCTCCTCAGCTTCTCTTAAACGAAGTTTTGGAATCGGTATGTCACCAAGCAGGAGCAAAGTTCAAATATTCTTTAGTAGATCGAGCGCTGGTTTCGAAAAAGATTAAAGATGCGCTCGAATTGTTGGTTCTCGCCGGACTTGTCCGGAAAGTATACCACAGCGATGCCCGAGGGTTACCGCTAGGGGCTCAGATTAATCCCAAGCGATTCAAGGCCATACTTCTGGATGTGGGCTTGCACCAGCGCATTCTTGGATTGGATATTCCTAAGATGATGACGGCGACAGGGCTTGACGTGGTCAATAAGGGATCGATTGCGGAAGCATTTGTTGGCCAGGAATTAGTCGCATCGCAGTCAAGCCGCCAACCAGCCAGCTTGTACTATTGGCACCGGGAGGCTCGTAGCAGCAACGCTGAAGTTGACTATCTGGCTGTAAAAGGCGAACAGGTTATTCCAATCGAAGTGAAAGCAGGAGGAAGGGGCAGCATGCAGAGTATTCGTCTCTTCATGAAGGAGCGTAGACTGTCTAAAGGGGTGCGAACCTCGTTAGAAAACTTTGGACTTTTGCAGGAACTCGATATTGTGCCCCTTTATGCGATTAGCCACTACCTGAATTGACCCTTTTCCTGACCCCATCAGCTAAAATAGCCCAACTGAATCTCCGCCGTGGCGACGATCTCGCCCTCGCGCAGGATGACTTTTGCCGGAGGTTTTCTCGTGGCTTTGCTACCTCTTTTCGGAACGCTCTTTTTCAGGGTCTCGACTGCGGTCAGGTTCAAGGTCAGGGTGTGGTTGTCGGCCTGGGTCACCTCCTGAAAATCCTCGGCAATTATGACGGGATCCTTGTCCTTCAGTCTTCCGGCGAAAAAACGAGCCGAAGTGCGAATACCGGAACGCAGAATCGGGAGGGCCCGCGCTGCGAGGAGGCTGCCGGCCGTTTCCACCGTGCCGGAGACAATCTCTCCGAGGATGGCGGCAAAGCTGTCTTCGGCGACCGCTTCGCTCAGTTGCAATCCGATGGCGAAGGGACCTTCCACCGTTTGTTTGAACAAAGCCTTTTCATGAAACTCGGCTTCGTTGCCGATCAGTTCACCCCGCTCGGTTGATTCCAGAATGCGGAGCGCCTCCCGGTTAGCCACGTTGGGGCGCGGCAAAATGAGGAGGGCTCGCAAGAGGTAGGTTTGGGTCGATTCCAGATAGTGAGGATGGGTGAAATGCAGGTCATTCACCTCGATAAACAGATCGCGCCTTTTAAATTCCATGGCGACCAGCAAGGTTCAGCCGCCCTTTGGCGTCAATGGGAAAGCAGAACGGCCGGGTAGGGTGGAGGATGGAAACAAGAAACAAGGATCCGGGAATTACTTCTCTGAGTCTACGTTTTCCGGATTGACGGCCTTGATGAGACGGTAGACGTGGATAGCAACTTTCTGGTGCACCGCCCGAAATTCCTCAAAATCCGGGAAATTTGCATCATCGCCATAGGTCGAACGCAAAGCCCCGCTCAGGGTGCGGAACCCATCCACGGTAATGGCGTTGTACGGAGCATTCGCTCCTCTGGGCATGACGAGTTCTGCCAAGGTCCAGCTTACCACATTGGTTTTGCCTGAATCCATGCGTTCCATGACAAATGGCAGCCACACGGCTTCTTCCAGTTCAAGGTAACGGGTCAGGTCACTTGCTTTGGAGAAATTGACGCGAATGTACTGGGCCTGTTCCGTCTTTACGAAGACGTAACGGTAGTAGAAGAGCACGTCTTTAACGGTGCTCAGACTGAGGGTATCGATTCTGGATGGATTCACTCGCGGAAATACTTTCTTGTGATCCCAGATCTCGGCGGCGTTATCGAGAGTATCTCCATCGGGATAGGTGAAGTTGAAAATGAAATTGTGATTGTTATCGATATCGAAGCCGTCCACCTGTTGCCACAGCGACCAACGTTGCAGCTTGCCGTCCCGGATAGCCTGTTTGGCTATTTCACTCCAGTAGGTGGTTTCGCGGTGGATGAAGGCCTCTATGTTTTCCTGGGGGACATACCTTCGTTCTACGACGTCAATTTGTCCTATCAGGGGTTGGGCGACGGCTACGGTCAGGCTGACGAGGAGTGAGCTTCTGAGATGGGCAATTTTCATGTTTCTAGCGTAAGGGTGTTTCGGATTAAGGACCTCCAGCATACTTCATTATATCAAAAAGACCCTTTCTGGCAAGTTCATTGGCACTTTCGGCCCACGTTGAATGGAGAAATGTCCTGTGCCGGATTTGGCATCCCTGGGCAATCACAGGATAAACCCACTCCTGGAAACATTGAACAGGCACAGTTGCAGTAGCAGAATTACGCCGCGAATCTCTAAAGACCCCCATGAAATGGCCCCGAGGGCGGGAATGCTTTACAAAATCGATTTAAAATGCGCTAACTAAGGAGCGTTCAACCAATTGAAAAACCAATGGCAGTTCTAAACATACCTATTCTTCGATGGGGCCAATCCTACACCAGTCTCGATACGGATGACGTGGTGCACTTCGGCACGGGGGAAAGGTTGGCCTCGGTCAGCCAGGCCAACCCCGGTCTGTTGGGTCGGGACAAACATTTGGCGGCCCGAGCCCGTCAGGTTCTGACTGAGATTCCGATCGCGGATCTGATCGAGATGATGAAAAAAGCCGCGGACTGTTATCTGGATGGAACCCTGCCCATGGGCGATGGCGAACAGACCCCGGATGATTTTGCCCGCCAGCAGTCCGCCAGCACCGGGTTGCCGGAGCATATGTGCAAGGCGAACATGAGCAAAAACCACTTTGTTTTATCGAATATGGAAAGGATCCTCGATGCCTTGACCCGTGGTTTGCCCTTGGACATCCTGACGCGCGGTTACGGAGTGGAAGAGCGGGGTGTGACGGTCAGTTATCAGGCCCAATCTCCCATTCTCGGGCTGGTGCTCCCATCCAATTCCCCCGGTGTGCACACGCTTTGGTTGCCGGTGATACCGATGCAGATCGGGTTGTTGCTCAAACCGGGCCCGCAGGAACCTTGGACCCCTTATCGGATGGCGGCCGCATTTGCCCAGGCCGGGGTGCCCAAGGAGGCCATCGCCATTTATCCGGGCGGCGCGGACATGGGGGCGGAAGTGGTCATGCGATCGGGCCGAACCATGATTTTTGGAGGCGCCCCAACGGTGGAGCGTTATCGCGGAGATCCTCGCGTTCAGGTGCACGGTCCGGGTTACAGCAAGTTTCTTCTCGGCGACGACGTGGTTGACGATTGGGAGGATTACATCGACCTGATGGCGGACAGCGTATTTTTGAACAGTGGCCGGGGTTGCATAAATTGTTCGGGCATTTGGGCTTCCCGTCATACGGAGGAGATTGCCCAGGCCGTGGCGGAGAAAATCGGGCCGGTGGAGCCAAAACCTCCGGAAGATCCGGAGTCGGCCTTGGCTGCCTTCACAGTGCCAGGCATGGCCCAGGCCATCTGGAACAGCATTGAAGCAGGCTCCCAGGAGGCGGGGGTCGAACACGTCACCGCCAAAATGGGCCATCGGCTGGTGGAACGGGAGCGTTGCGGCTACTTGAGGCCGGTGGTGCTGCACTGCGATTCGCCTGATCGGGCCATGGCCAAAACGGAGTTCATGTTTCCTTTTGTCAGCGTGGTGCGGTGCCCGCAGGAGGAAATGCTCGATCGGATCGGGCCCACCCTTGTAGGCAGCGCCATAACCGAAGACGAGCGATGGAAGCGCCAACTCCTGGACGCGACTCATATCGATCGGCTGAATTTGGGTCCGGTGGGAACCATCCAACTCGATTGGCTGCAACCGCACGAGGGAAACATCGTGGAATTTCTCTTTCGGCCCCGGGCATTTCAGGCGAAACTGGAGCAATTGGCAAGTTAGGAAGATTTTGTGAGATCGGCGTTATTGGCCATGGCGATTCTCGGCGCGACGGTCGGGTCGCACGGTGAGGTGGCTTTGACCTTCGCGGACCCGAAGACCTTTACCGATTTCGAGTATTCTCAAACTCGCAGAACTATTGATCCGGCATTTTTCGGTAAGGAAATCAAGCGCTACTTGGACCGTGTGGTCGAGAATGCGCTTCCGGTGGGTGTGGTGCTGAAGCTGGATTTTCAGGATATCGATCTGGCGGGCGGCTTCGAGCCCTGGCAAAGGGTGCCATGGAACGACGTGCGTTTTTATCGCAGCCAGTATCCCCCCATGGCGGTATTTTCATACCGGTTGGAGGATGATGAGGGAAACCTCTTGGCCGAAGGCGAAAAGCGGCTCAGGGAACTGTCTTACCAGGAACGCTATTTGCGTGGGATCAACTCGAGGAGAAGTTTCTACTACGAAAGGCGCATGCTGGAGCATTGGATTGAAGGGGAATTGGCCGACCGACTCGGTTCTTCGCCTTAAGGCCTCCCTATGACTGATTCAGCGCCCAAAATCCCCTCCCTCGGCCATGCGCTGATTCCGGTTTTCTTTTTGATAGCCACATTGTTCGCGGGAATTTTCTTATTGGATGCTTCGCCGCACGTGCCCCTCATCCTGGCCTGTTGCGTAGCTGGGATAACCGGGATCGGGTTGGGGTATTCCTGGAAGGATTTACAGGCTTCGATGGTGAGGGGAATCTCCCTGGCCATGGCCGCCGTCCTCATTTTAATGGCCATTGGGATACTGATAGGATCCTGGGTAGCCAGCGGCATAGTCCCGTTGATGGTGTATTACGGACTGAGGTTTCTTTCGCCGGAAATATTTCTCATAGCCAGTTGCCTTATCTGTGCGGTAGTATCCTTTGCCACGGGCAGTTCATGGTCTACGGCGGGAACGGTGGGTGTTGCCTTGATCGGAGCTGGGCAGGGCTTGGAAATGCCCCTGCCCATGGTGGCGGGCGCCATTGTATCGGGAGCCTATTTCGGGGATAAATTGTCCCCCTTATCCGACAGCACGAACCTGGCTCCGGCCGTGGCTGGAACGCAATTGTTTGTTCACATCAGGCATATGCTTTACACCACGGTTCCCAGTTTGGCCATCGCCCTGGTCCTTTACGGCCTGTTGGGAATGTCGCAGGGATCGAGCGCCGCCAGCATCGAAAATGTGGAGGCCCTGAACGCCGTTTTGAGGAGTGAATTCAACTTGAGTCCCTGGTTATGGTTGGCGCCGATTTCGGTTATCCTCATGATAACTCTGCGGATGCCAGCCCTGCCCGCGTTATTGGGCGGGGCATTTGTCGGGGCCGCATTGGGAATATTCCTGCAGGACATACCGGTCGCCTCCATGTTTGCCATCATGCAGGAGGGTTACGTTTCAGATACGGGGAACCCTCACATTGACGAACTCCTCTCCCGGGGAGGGTTGGAGAGCATGTTCTGGACGATTTCACTAATTCTCTGCGCCATGGCTTTTGGGGGCCTGATGGAAGGGACCGGCATGCTGGCTGCCATCTCCAGGACAGTGCTCAAAACCGCCACTACCACGGGCCGGTTGGTAGGAGCCACCCTCGCCACCTGTATCGGGATGAATATTATGGCCCCGGATCAGTACCTCTCCATAATCCTTCCTGGCCGCATGTACCGGAATTCCTTCGAATCGGCAGGTCTGCATATGAAAAACCTGTCCCGTTGTCTGGAGGATGCGGGTACCCTCAGCTCACCTCTCATTCCCTGGAACACCTGTGGGGCAACCATGATGGCGGCTCTCATGGTAAATCCTTTTGCCTATCTGCCCTACGCGTTTTTGAACCTGCTCAACCCGATTATCTCCCTGATTTACGGCTTTACCGGCTGGACCATGGAAAAGACGGAGAAGCGCCCAGAGGCGCCAAAGGCGCCAATTAGGAATTAGGAATGAGGAATTGGGGAGAAGGGAGGGGAAAAAGGATGAAGGATGAAGGAAGAAGGCTAAAGGTTAAAGGTTCTGAAATTAATCGTGATCGTGATCTTGATCGGAAGGAAAGGAATGATGGAGTGATGGAATGGGGGAGGAAGGCGTCGGGGACACGAACCAGCATCTGGCTATTACGCTGTTGGCGTTAGAATTTCTATCCGTGCCCATCCGTTTCATTAGTGATTAGTGACCAGTGGCTAGTGGTCAGTGAAATTTGTCTTCTGGTTTTTGGTTACTCTTCTCCCAATTCCTCAATCCTAATTGGCGCCGAAGACGCCTTTTGTGGTTATTTATTTAAAGAAAACCACACTAACGCCGGAAGCCGTATTCGAGGGTGTAGAAGGTAACGTTCAAATCCGCCAACGGTTCCCGCAGTTTTTCCAGTTCTTCAGCCGGGCCGTGGACCTCTAGCCGTATCAGGTCGGCAATTTCCAGGGCCTTTCCCAGTAGTTCGCCCACATTGTCGAGGTGGGCGAGCAATCCTTCGGCATCTTCATAGCCTTCCCGGCAATGGGCTTCGTTGCCATGGAAGGAGAATCCGTAATATTGAACCTTTGTTTCGTTGTCGGTTAGTTCGACGAACTGTTCGCACATTGCCTTGAATTTGGGCAAATTCTCATCGGACAGTTTGAAGTAGGGAGCAATGGTGCAACCGGTGTCTGAAGTGGCCATAGTTGAGGGTGGTTTGAGTTACGGAGGAAGGGGTCAAACCTTGAATCGGTTGACTCCGCAAGCTTCGTCAAGATTCCAAGGAATGACCCCGACGAACGATCTTGTAAGGCAAAACTTTTTGGGACTTAACCCCTTTCTTCTCTGAGAAAATCGAACTTTCCAAATATCGTTTAACCAAGCGCCAATCAGAAATGACCCCGACGGGGGTTAAACCATGGATGGAACTTCGAAGGATTGGCGGTAATCGTCCTTGATCATGGAGTTGGCAACCTTGGCCAACTCACTTTTTCCGGCAAAGCGTTCCTTGTTGCCGTTGAATCTCAGCTTGCGGCCCATGGTCCACTTATCCGATTTGAAATCGATGTTCCAATCCTTGAGGTGTTTATGGAACCGGTCGTAGGTTTCCTGTAAGGTGTCATCCTTGGCTACGAAGTTTTGCACCCGTTTCGGGTTCACTTCCTGTCCGGTGCGATAGGAGATGTTGCACACGTGGGCCAGGCAACTGGATTTGAACCCGCTTTCAATGGGGGAGCGGAGGTGTTTGCTTTTCCGGTTTTTCACGGCGCGAATAAAGTTGGGGAAATGATCGAACCCGGCGTCGCCTTTCCAGGTTTTCATTTTCTTTCCCTCGTTATCGTAGAGAATTCCGCCACCGCGGCCTCCGTTGAACTCTCCGCCTTCGCAGGTGACAATCACCCCGATGCGGCGGCCCTTGTAACTGGATGGGGCCGGTGTTTCCGGGCTGATATAGAGATCGCGCACCTCAAAAAGAACCGGAATGGTTCCCCAACTAAGGGTGGCAATTTGCATGTTGGGGGTCTGACCGGCATCATTCCAGGCAAACCGTCCTCCAAAGCTGACCACTTCCTGGGGATGATCCGGATCTCCCAGAATCCAGCGGATGAGGTCAAATTCGTGGGGTCCCTGGTTGCCGATGTCCCCATTGCCGGTGTTCCAGCTCCAGTGCCAGTCGTAATGGAGACGATCGCGGTAGATGGGCTCGTCCCGGGCGGGCCCCAGCCATAAATTGTAATCGATGTTGCTCGGCGGCATCAAGGGAGTGGAGCGTTTGCCGATACCGGTCCTGTTTTTATAGCAGAGACCGCGAACCATCTGGATTTTCCCTACGTTGCCTTCCAGGATATAGGGAAAGGCTTCCCGCAATCCATCGTCGGAACGGTTTTGGAAACCACTTTGCACGATGCGGTCGTATTTTCTGGCCGCTTCGATAATGCGCCGGCCTTCCCAGATATTGTGACAGACCGGTTTTTCGCAATAGACGTCCTTTCCGGCCTGGCAACCCTGGATGGCCATGAGGGCATGCCAGTGGTTGGGAGTGGTTATGATGATGGCGTCGATGTCCTTGCTATCCAGAATTTTACGGTAATCGGTGTAAGTTTTGACCTTTACGCCGTGTTCGGCCTCGATCGCCGCGGCACGTTTCTGAAGGATTTCACTGTCTACGTCGCAAATCGCCAGCAGACGCGATCCTTCGGTGCGGAGGACATCCTTGATGGCCGATTTTCCCTTACCGTTGAGGCCTATAACCGCCATGCCGACATTCTCGTTGGCGGATTGGGCCTTTAAATTTGGGCTGATATAAAAGGATCCAGCGGCCAAGGCTGTGCCTTTGAGGAAATGTCTGCGGGATAAACGTGTCATGAGTTCTTCGGGGTTTAGCGATTAATTAAAATGGTTGCACATAATTATGATTACTTTCAACCCCCATGTCAATTTCCAAGGAGAGTGAGGGGATTAACGTAGCGTGATTTTCCAAATTATGTCCCTTCGATAAATTCGGCATCCAGGCTGGGAATGCGGCCGGCGAAGGGGTATTGCTCGAGTTCGAAGACGGTGCCGCTGAAGGGTTTTGAATCGTCGCTCAACCAGAACACGATGACCTTTGCCACTTCTTCGGGTTTGGTCATTTCTCCTCGGGGAACCATGAGCGGCGGCACCAGATCGGGCCAATCCTTTGACAACCCGTCCTTGATCTTCAACTTGTATTCGTTATCGGTGAGCACCCAGCCCAGGTTGATGTGATGGAAGCGGACCCGGTCTTTGTCATAGAGGTTGGCCAAGTGCTTGGAAAGAGTGAGAAGGGCGCCTTTGGATACGCTGTAAGCGGCCAGCATGCGTTCTCCGCCCAGGGCGTTGATGGAGCCCACGTTGACCACGCATCCTTGGGTCGCCTTCAGGTAGGGCATGGCGGCCCGGCAAATCATGAAGGGCGCGCGACAATTGATGGCCATCATGGTGTCGAAGAAATCGACCTCGGTTTCCTCGAAAAACATGCGGGCGGTGCTGGCAGCATTGTTGACCACTCCATTGAGTCGGCCAAATTTATCGATGGTTTGTGCGACAACCTTGGCCGGATCATCCGCTTTTTCCAGGTTCCCGATCACTCCATGGGCATTGGGGCCCAGGGAATCGACCACCTTTTGCACGGCATCCGGCCTGCGGCCGTGTAGAGCGACTTTAGCGCCCTGGGCAATGCAAAGGCGAGCCGTGTGTTCACCTATGCCGGTGTTGGCCCCGGTTACGAGAATTACCTTATCTTTTAATTGAGCCAGACTCATGTGCTTATTTCTTGGGTTTTGGTAGGGGTTAAAAAATTAAGGAAGCGTCGACCACCTCATCTGTCCCGGTAGTCATGCTCCACTTCCGGGAACCATTTTCAACCATTCCTGATCAGGGGTTGAATGTTCCCAGTGTCATGTCCCGTTAATTTGTTCACACCAAGGACGGACTTTTTCGTATGAATTTGCCTTCAGGATATCCCCCATCACGATCCCCATGTTTGTGGAACCCCGTTGGGGTTCGTAATTTTGTTCCTGTTCCTACCCAGCGTGCGCTACGCGACACTGGGCTTTGGAGTTCAACGCCGTTGGCGTTAAAATTTCTATCCGTGCCCATCCGTATAATCCGTGGTTTCTCCCTCTCTGTGGTGGTTTATTTTCAGGGACGTCACACTAGATGTGAAACCCTTCCTTGGAGATGGGCATAGTGCGAATCCGGTGGCCGGTGGCATCGAAAATGGCATTACAGACCGCGCCGGCAACGGGGGGAAAAGCGGGTTCTCCCAGGCCGGTGGGCGACCAATCGGTCGTGAGCCAATGCATTTCGATTTTTGGTGTCGAGGCCATCCGGCTTAGTGGATAATCGTCAAAGTTGGTTTCCAGAACCTCTCCGTCCTCGAATGTTATTTCCTGCCCGGCCAGGGTGCTGATGCCATCGACGACGGAACCCTCAACCTGGTTTTCGCCACCGCTCTTGTTGAGAAGCAGGCCCACGTCGGCAGCGACCACCACTCGGTCGATTTTAACCCGGTTGCTGGCGTCTACCGTGACTTCCGCTACTTGGGCAAAATAGCCGAGGTGGCTGAAATAGAAGGCCAGACCGCGACCCTGCCCTTGGGACATTGGGTTTCCCCAGTCACCTTTTTTTGCGGCCAGTTCAACCACGTCGATGGCTCGTCCGGTATGAAGGGCCCTTCTTTCACCCTCCTCCAACCAACGCGGCTCCCCAAACTGTTCGAGTAGAAATTCCAGGTGATCGCGACCTGCGGCTACCGCCATTTCGTTGGCAAAGCTTTGAAACACCCAAGCCACGGCACAGGAACGCGGAGCGCGCCAAAAACCGGTTGGAACCCTGGAGGGCAAAAAGGTTTGATCCAGGCGCAGATTGGGAATCTCCGGAAACTGGAACAGGTCGGGACTCAGGTTTCCCCCTCGCACCGGTCGTTTTCCATCGCCTCCCTCCGGAGTGAAGCTGACAAAGTGATCCAGCAGACCGGTCCACCTGCCTTGGCTGAGAGCGCCCTTCAGGTGGTGAAAACCCCCTGGGCGGTAGAAATCGTGGGCCATGTCGGCTTCCCTGGTCCAGGTGAGCTTGACCGGGGCTTCGATTTCTTTGGCGATGGCGCATACTTCGACCACGAAGTCGTTCATGAGGCGCCGGCCAAAGCCTCCCCCGATGCGCAATTGGTGAATGACAACGTCGGATGGATCGATGTCCAGTGCGCTGTTTATCATCCTGGCTACATTTTGCGGAGTCTGGGAAGGGGCCCAGATTTCCATTTTACCGTCATGAAACCAGGCCGTGCAGTTCTGGGGCTCCAAATTGGCATGGGAAAGGAAAGGGTAGGTGTAGAAGCTTTCCACCGTTTGGTCCGCCTGGGCCAAGGCTGCCTCCGCATCACCCATTTCGTCCGAAATTTGGCCCGCTTTGGGGCCGATGGACAGGGCTTCCGCTTTATAGGCTTCCCAGGAGTTGTCGGAGGCGTTGGATTTATCCCAAATTACGCGCAAGGCTTTTTCGGCCTGGAAGGCCTGGTGTGTGGATTTGGCGACAATTGCCACACCGGACATCAGTTCCAGCTCATTTCCATTACCTTCGATTATAAAGGCGTCCACTACCCCCGGTCGTTTCCTGATCACATCGAGGTTGGCCTGTTTGGCCACACCCCCGAAGTTGGGGCATTTGACGTAGACGGCGTAAAGCATCCCGGGCAATTTCTGGTCGATGCCGAACAAGGGCTGTCCCGTTACCAGGGCCCGGTTATCCACCCCGGGAATGAACTTGCCCAGCAACTTGTACTCGCTCCGGTCTTTGAGTTTGACGGAATCCTTTTCGGGGATGGGTAAGGCCGCCGCCGCCGAGGCCAACTCGGCGTAAGCGAGACGCTTGCCGGTGGATCGGTTGACCACGTAACCCTGGTCGGCCTTGCATTGGGACTCGCTGACACCCCAGGTCTGAGCTGCGGCCGTCACCAGCATGGTGCGGGCGACGGCGCCCGTTTGGCGAAGCAGGTCCCAATTGCGAGGGGTGGATTGGGACCCGCCAGCGGATTGACGTCCGAATCGTTCCAGGTCGATTTCGGATTGCTTGACCGTGACGGATTCCCAGGGGACTTCCAATTCCTCGGCGATGATCATGGGTAGAAATGTTTTTACTCCCTGGCCCACCTCGGGGTTCTTGGCGGCTATGACAATCGCTCCATCCTTCGCGATCTGAATAAAGGCATTGGGGGCGAAGTATTCGCCGGAAGCTTGCTTGTCCGGAGAAGCGGCTGCCTTCGGCCCGCGACCCAGGGAAAAGGCCAGGACGAGTCCGCCCCCGGCCAAGCCGGATAATTTCAAAAATTGGCGGCGGGGAATAAAGGGGCCGGAACTGGAATCGTTGGCGGCTTTTTCGACATCCATCCGGTTTTCCCAATGGACGAATTCGGCCGGCATATCGATGTCCGGAATAAGGTCGGAACGGTAAAATTGATTCTTCATGAGGCGCCTCCTTTCCCGGCTGCGGTGTGAATGGCAGCACGGATGCGGGTGTAAGTGCCACAGCGGCAGAGGTTGCCTGACATGGCATTATCGATTTCCTCGTCTGAGGGACTGGGTGTGCTCTGTAAAAGAGCGGCGGCGTTCATGATCTGTCCGGCTTGGCAGTAACCGCATTGGGGAACGTCGTGTTCCATCCAAGCCTCCTGCAATGGGTGCAGGTTTTGGCGATCCGGGGCCAAACCTTCAATGGTGGTAACCGATTGTCCGGCCACCGAGGAAACCGGCATGCTGCAGGAGCGAATGGCCGCGCCGTTGATGTGAACGGTGCAGGCGCCGCACAGTCCCTTGCCGCAGCCGTATTTTGTGCCGACCAGCCCCAGATGGTCGCGCAATGCCCAGAGCAACGGAGTAGCAGGATCGATATCGCGAAGTTCGCGCCCCTCCTGATTAACCTTGAGTTGGATAGTAGCCATAACCTTGATTCAAAATAAGTTTTTCAAAAACCTTCAAGACCATATTCTCTGAGCCGGTTTTTGGGAAGGAGGAATTAAGGAAATGCACGAAATTTGGCCACAGCTCAAGCCATGGGTGAAAGCGGGGGAACCCTTTGCCCTGGCCACGGTGGTAAAGGCCCGGAATCCATCTCCCCGCGGTATTGGATCCGTGCTTGCCATCGATGCCAGTGGAGAACGGTTTATCGGCTCCGTCAGCGCCGGGTGCGTGGAGATGGAGGTGATAGAGTTGGCGCGGGCCTGCATGAAGGATGGCATGACCCGTTGGGCCGAATTCGGTCCCAGTCAGGGGTTGCCCTGGGAGGTGGCGTTTTCCTGCGGAGGAAAGATTCGGGTTCGCATCGAGCCCTTTGAATACGATGAAGTGGTTTTACCTGAATTGACATCTCTCCTGGATAATTACGAAGTAGCCACCTGGATGGATGGGGAGGGGAAACAGGCACTTTTGAGGGAAGACGGTTCGCTGGTAGGGGAGGAATCGCAATGGTCTGCCCATACCTTGGAATTGGCCCGGAAACATTTGGGCGAGCGGGCGGATACGCGGGAAATTGAAACGGAGGACGGAAAACTTCTCCTGAGGTCGCTGGCCAAACCCAACCGTCTCTTTATCGTGGGGGCGGTGCACATTGCGGTGCATTTGGTCAGTATCGCCCGGTCCCTCAATTATCGGGCCATTGTCATCGATCCGAGGGAATCCTACGCCCAAGTGGAACGCTTCGAGGTGGCGCCCCATCAATTGATTGGCGCTTGGCCGGAGGAGGCCCTGGCGGCCTTTGAGTTGGACGATATGGATTGTGCGGCCATGCTGACGCATGATCCCAAGATCGATGACCAGGCCCTGGCCGTATTCCTGAATAGCGACTGTGGTTACATGGGCGCCCTGGGGAGTCGGCGCAGTCATGCAGCCCGTTTGAAACGGCTGGCCGCGAGAGGATTCGGAGAGGAGGATCTGGGGCGCATTCACGGTCCCATAGGTCTGGACATTGGAAGCAGGACGCCTGCCGAAATTGCCATCAGTATCATGGCGGAAATCGTTAAGATGAAAAATTCGAGTCCCTCGAAACGGGGTCTTGAAGCCAAGGCAGCCCAAACATGAGGGAATCCGGTTCGGGCTTGATCCACGCTGTCATTCTTGCGGCGGGACCATCGCTACGTTTTGGAGAAAGCAACAAACTGCTCGTCGAGGTGGATGGCCGGGCCATGCTGCAAAGAGTGGTCGAGGCGGTGACGGCAGGTGGAGTTGACGAGACGGTCGTGGTGACCGGGGCCGGTCATGCCTCGATTACATCCTTGCTTCGGGGATACGGGGTCAAATTTGTCCGAAACAAAAGGTGGCCGGAGGGTATGGGAACCTCCCTGGCCAAAGGGGTGAGGACGCTGGAAAGCGATAATTGTGGGGGCATCCTGGTATGCCTGGGCGATTTGCCCTTCCTCTCTTCCCGGATGGTTCGACGGGTGATCGGGGTTTTCCGGGAGCACAGTGGCGAGCGGATTGTGGTTCCAAAGGTGAAAGGTCGCCGCGGCCACCCGGTCATCTTTCCCGTGGCCTACTGGATGGAGTTGGGGAAACTGGCCGGCGATGAAGGAGCTCGATCTATCCTGAAAAAGGCGAGTGACAATTTGACCGAGGTGGAGGTTGACTCCTCTGAAATCGTAAGAGACGTCGATACCCAATCCGATCTGCCAAACAAGGAAATTGCATGAGATGGCGCTAATGTGGCCTCCTATAAATTATTAACCAATAGAGGACACAGAGAACACAGAGCTGGAGAGGCACCCAAGGGCGCCAAACAGGGATTAGGAATTTGAACATGGATAGACAGGATGGTTCTCCGTTGGTCCGTGTACCCCACCGAACATGAGACCGGGTGAAGTGCCGATATAGCATTGGTCTTCTTCACTCCATTCCACTATCTTGAGATATGCATCACTTCTTTTTTTCATTCTAACAATTTTATACTGTGCTTCGGAAAACCGGTACTTATGCGGTCCACGCTGGATGTGCGATTTTGCAGGGTGTCGCGTTACTCCGGTAAGTAGCGTAGGGTTTGTGATGCAACGCGTTGCCTATCCTTCACACTTTTCAAGTTTCAATGGAAAGACTTTCGAGATCCATCTGTAATCGCGGTCGCAGTGCAATACTGAAAGATCGTATTCCATGGCTAAGGCAGCTACCAGGCAATCAACAACACTCCTGATGGTAATTCCTTTTTTTCTGCAACCATCGAAGATTTCAGCGGCACGAACATGAGTTCCCAACGATGGCATTACCGTTATGCACAACTCCAGGTCTCGCATTACCATATGGCGATCCCTCTTTTCCTGAATGCCAGTCAATATTTCCTGAACGATAATCCCAGTGGTAAATAAGTCGACTTCGGAATTGAGTAGTTGTTCAAAGTGTAAAACGCCTGGAGTTTCACGACCTTTTAGAAAATCCACCCAAACCGAGGTGTCTGCAATAACCACTTCTAGAATCGAGGAGTCCTCAACCGGTCCAAATCGCCAACCCAGGATACCTTGCCTTTGAGGCCTAAAATTTTCTTTTGTTCTTTCCTGCGAACCAGTTCTCGCAGTGCGACATCGACCAGTTCTCTCTTTGTTCGTAAGCCCGTTGCTCTGAACCCCTTGCTCACGAGTTCATCGTCCAGGTGTATATTCGTTCTACTCATACACCTTAAATCTAAAAAATGGTGTATGGTGTCAAATCTCTTTTTGCTCAACCTGAAGGGCATCAACGCGGAACGGAGAATTTGCTGTAGTTAGAAAAGGGCTTTCCGCTGGAAAATTTTGAAGGAACAGAAGGTGATCTCCTGCAGCAATCGATCTTGTTCCCTTGCTAGAAAATTTGTGAGATACCTATTCTAATGAAAATGACTCGGTTTATACTGCTTGCCCTGGGAACCTTGGGATTCCTGCCACCACTCCAATCGCAAACACCTGCGGACTCGATTATAACGGAAGTTGTCGTGTATATGGGCTCGGCGCGGGTGACACGATCCGTCGAGGTCGATCTGGCGGCGGGTGAAAATGTCCTGCAGTTCTCGGGGCTGCCGACCGACTTGGACATAAATCAGATGCAGTTGGGGCTGGTCGAGGGTGTTCCCATTCGGCTGGATAATTTAAAATTTGAGCCTGGGAGGGAAACAGAGGATACGGAGGAAGAAAAACGTCTGAAGGATGAGATTAAGGGGTTGAGGGATCGTATTGGATTGCTTGAGGCGGAGAAAAAGGATGAGCAAGCCCGGATCAATTTTGCCAATAGTCTAAGCGCTTCATTTACCGAGGATTTTGGCGAGGCAGACCATGATATTAATTCCATGAGGCGGGCGGAAGAGGTGCTGGAATTTCAACAAAGTGTCAGCAGAGAAACCCAGTCGGCCATCCGGAATATCGATGATAAGGTTGCTGGGCTGGATGAGGATTTGGAAGAGTTGCTGGAGAAGTTGGCAGAGGAGACAAAAAAGGCGGATCAATTGCAGGGCGAAGTGACGGCACGGATATTTGCGGCCGAGGCCGGGGAGGTAAATTTGGTGTTCAACTACCTGGTGTCCGATGCGAATTGGTTTCCTTCATACGCGGTACGGGTCGACTCTTCCGACAATTCCATGGAAATAGCTTACCAAGCCAACCTCTGGCAGGAAACGGGAGAGAGTTGGAACGAAGTCGCAGTGACCATTTCCACCAGCCAGCCGAATCTTTCGGGAAATGCCCCGGAATTGCAGCCAATTTATTTGCAGCCGCAACGATCTTACAGGGAAAGGCAAATGGATTCATTTGTTCAAGAGAAGGAAGAAGTTATTGAATTGAGTGAATTCAGCCTGAAAAATCAGGTTTCTCTTGGCTATATGGCAGAGACTCGGATCAGGGCAGGTATGTCTTCCTTTTCTGCAAGTTTGCAGGCTCGAGTCAGCTTGGCCTCGCAGAGCGAGCCTTCCCGTTTTCCCATTATTACCCGGGGATTTCAGCCTCAATTTTGGAGTGAAGTGGTGCCCCTCCTGCAGGAGAAAGGTTTCTTGAAAACGAAAACGACCAATGCTTTCGATTTGCCGTTGATTCAGGGAGAGGCCCAGGTCTTTATCGATGGAATGTTGGCCTCGCGGGTAACCATTCCCTACACCATTCCTGGGGATGAGTTGGAGCTTTCGTTGGGAGTGGACGACTTTATTATTGTCAATCGAAAGGAAACCCTGCGGGAAACCCAATACACCGGGCTGATAGACAAGACGACGGTTTTAAAAAGGGCTTTTACCATAGAAGTGCAAAACTTTCATTCCATGGATCACCAAGTGAAAGTGTTCGAACGGTTCCCGGTTTCCCGGAACGAAAAGATTGCGGTTAAACGCTGGGCTCCGGACAAATCTCAGGTGGAGTTCGAGGAGGACACGGGTGTTTTCTTTTGGGAAGATCGATTGATCCCGAAACAATCGAAGGAATACAAGGTGGCGTACGACGTGGTCCATCCAAGGGAGTGGAATTTGAAAGATCAGATATAATTTCAGGCCTACCCGAAATGGAAATCCTGATTGGAGTTATTTGCCTAGGCGTCTTGGCGGTCATATTGATCCGCTTGTTAATCTCCAATGACCAAATTAAAGCCCTGGAGTGGCGCCTTGGTCAGTTGGAAAGGAAATTCCAAGAAACGAAGCCGGAGGAGCCGTCGAAACCCGTGGTTGCACCCGAGCCGACTCCGGCATCGGAGTCTGGCGTTCCCGTTTCGGAGGCAACAGGTTCCCCGGCTCAGGAAATTGTAATATCAGGTCCGGCAACAGCGCCTCCTCCACTGTCCCGGGTTCCCGAGGTCGTTGGCACTGTCACACCCCCAAAAGAAGAACCCGCTTCCGGGCCGAAAACTGCAGCTTGGGGGCCTAAGGCGACAGGTTTTTTGAGAAGTATCGGCTTATGGCCGCCTCTACGGGAAGAAGCGTCTTCCGAGTTGGTATTAATGCAATGGTGGGCCCCTCGTCTGGGTGGGGTCCTGGCCATCCTGACCATTATTTTCTTTGCCGTCTATGTCGGTCAAAACCTGGCTCCATGGGTCAGATTTTCTGAAATGTTGGCGGTATCCTTTGGCGTGTTTGGCCTGGGGCTGTTGGTTGGCAGGAAGTTTCCCGGACTGGGCAATGTGCTCGTGGCGACGGGCTTATCCATGGTATATGTCAGCAGTGTGGCTGGCTATACCGTGCAACCGGTAAAGGTGGTGGACAGTCCGATCGTTGCCGGCCTGATGCAGCTTGCGGCCCTCGTTCTCAATTTCGGCATGGGCAGTTGGAAAAAGGATAGGGGAATCCTTATACTGGCAGTGATCTTCGGATATGTCTTCTCATTGTTTTCGGCATTGGAAGGATTCAGGGAAGCGGCCTTGGTATCGGCCCTGCTGGTTTACCTGGCAGGTTTGATTTCCTATCGCCGAATTGGAGGATTGACTTTGGTAAGTCTATCCATGGCCGGCGTGTATTTGCCTTTGGCCGGATTTGTCGGGATGGAATTCATTAAGGATGCGGCTGTCTATCCGGCATTCTGGTCCGTTGTCGTTTTTTTGATATTAACCGTTTCCATACTGCCGGCTTGTAGGGCGTTTCTGGCTGAACCGGCGTTTTTGGACTCCAAGTGGAATCGTTTGTATCAGGCTTTGAATACAAGCTTGGCTATCGGATTGGGTTATCTGTTTGTAGCCCATTTTTATCCTCTTGATAAAACCGAATTCTATGGAGTTCTGGCCCTGATTTTTGTGGCTTGGTCCCTGGTTTGGATGGTTCGGAAGAATCAAGGCCTCGAATTTCACTTGTTTTTTCTAAAAGGCTCGGTTCTGGCCTCCCTGTGGTTAATCAATTATTTCCATGACGATCTTCGGTGGATGGCGTTGGGCCTGCACGTTTTGATCCTCGTTTCATCGGTTCACCGATTAAAGAGTATATGGCTGGAAACTTTGACGATACTGACTTGGTTAGCCTCCTTCGGGTATTTCCTGGGGACTGGTTTCGACCAACCCGAGTTCAGTTTTCTGTGGGCGATTCAGGGCCTTTACATACTGATTTCGGTGGGAGGATTGGGCTGGTTGATGTCGGCTATGTCCGGCCGTGATTTGCGGCGCAAGCTGGTGTATGCGGTTTTGGCCTTAATGCTGTTCGGTGTGGCGGTGGAGTTTGCAACAACCTCTCAATTGGGCAATTTGGGGTTGGCCGCCAGCTTGGCCCTGATGACCCTCGCCATCCTGCTCATGGCGCTGGCGCCCAAGGTGAAAGCCTGGATACCCCTGATAGCGGGCGCTCCGTTGTTCTTGACCGCGAATATATGGTTCTGGATCTACCCATCGGGTGTCTACACCTTGCTGGTCGTGTTATTGGTCGCAGCCGTTTGCCTGGTTGGACTGCTCAAATTCAAAGTCCCCCGGCATAACCTGGTTGAAACCATCATTCATGGGTTATGGATAATGACGGTTCTGGTATATTTAGGCAGTTTTGGGACCCACACCTGGTATCCGTTCGCATTGGGTGTCTCCGCCATGTTGTTGTTTTTTGCCGGGTATTCTCCATTGAAGCGCATAGCCGAGTGGGCTCCATTGCCCCTTTTGTATCTGTTTTTTGACCTTCCACCCACCGAATATCCCGCCACTGCCTTGTACGGGTTCCTTATGGTTGTGGGAGCGCTGGCAAATTCGGGAGTCGTCTATCCGCAGCTCAAAACGTTAACCCACTACCTGAAGCGTCGAGACGCGATGTGGTGGATACTCAATGCAATCTTTTTATTCGCTGCGAACTGGGTTTTCTCCACCACCGTTTCGCTGACTAATCAACTCTTGCTATGGGTTGCCTTAGGGCTGATATATTACGTTCTCTGGTATGGGCGGTCCATGTGGGTCTCCTTTGTCGCCTCGGTCGTTTGTGCGCTGGTTCCGGTCATTCTCATCCTCAATCTGTGGCTCAATCTTTCGCTGGGAGCATGGTTGGACAATGCGCCTCACTCCGGGCAGGCGCTCCTGGCGGGGCTCAGCGCCATGACCTTGTGGTTGGCGGCTGGGGGGTATGGACAAGTGAAGCCACACCCCAAACTTTCCGAGCAGGCCATCAGGGTTTTGGCCTGGGTTAGCGGATCTGTGGCATACCTGGTATTCGCTGCCACTTTCGCTTATCCTCTCCTGAACTGGGAACGTTTGTATACGCCTTGTCTGACTGCCTTCAGCACCGGTCTGCTCATTCTGGGAATTGTCCTGAAAAGCAGGCCCTATCGGTTAGTGGCGTTGATCTCCTTCCTGGTCCCTTTCTTTCGCCTGATTGTTTTCGACATTCGCGAGACACTCTTCCGCATCATTGCATTCGCCGTATTGGCCGTGGTGCTCACTTTGGCAGGTTTTCTCTACCGGAAATTTTCCTCCAGAATCGAATGAAATCACTTGGAATCCGGAAAAACCCAGTCTTCATATTTTTAACGATTACCGTATAAAATTCACTTAAAGACCATGATACCAAAAATATTGAAACTTTTCAGGATACTGGCGGGGTCCGCCATAATGATGGCCGGCGCAGCCCACGGACAAACGACCCTTGAAATCACGGCCAACGACACCATGCAATTCAACGCCAAAGCCTTCGAGGTTGGGGCAGGCGAGGAAGTTACCCTGACATTGAAGAACGTGGGTCAGCTTCCCAAGGCAGCCATGGGGCATAACCTCATCATCCTCAAGGCGGGATCGAACGTCATCGCTTTTGGCACTGCGGCAGTTGGAGCCGTCGCCAACGACTACGTTCCTCAAGATGCTGCCAACCAAGCCCTGATCCTGGCTCAAACCAGATTGTTGGGTCCGGGTGAGGAGGACACCATCACCTTCATTCTAACCGAAGCCGGCGTTTACCCCTTCCTTTGCAGCTTCCCAGGCCACTTCGCCCTCATGCAGGGAAGCATTACGGCCAAGTAGGAGGGCGCTTCGCGCCAGTGGAAAGTGGAAAGAGTGAAGAGTGAAGAGGAAAGTAGGGGTAAGTTAGCGCTTCACCCAAACCATGCTCCGCAATGCTACCATGCTTCGCCTGAAGGCTTTGCACGGCACGCGCACGGCACAGCGTCAGGACATGTTTGCCTACAGCAACAGGTTTTTGGATTCTGGAAGCTCCAAAGTGGCTTCTTTATTCAGCCTTCTTCCTTCTGCCTTTTTCCTTTAAATTTCGCCCTTCCTACAGCTTGGGGACACCCCAAACCCCGTTTCGGCGGGTTGGAAAACCCGCCCTCCGTTAGGGCGCCTGCGGCGCCTACTGAACACTGATAACTTTCCTTTTCCTCTGGCGCCGAAGGGGCCGTAGAAGTCCAGGTTGACAAATCACATGCGCCAAAATAGCTAGAGATCATGGCGCATTGCAAAGAGGCAGACGTAGTCATCATCGGCGGGGGCCCTGCAGGGTCCACCGCTGGTGCGTTGTTGGCGGAAAAAGGCTGGCGCGTCGTAATTCTCGAGAAGGAAAGATTTCCCCGCTATCACATCGGGGAATCCCTCATGCCCTATTGTTACTTCACCTTTGAGCGCCTGGGAGTGCTGGATAAAATCCGCCAATTAGGCTACGTCAAAAAACACAGTGTTCAATTTGTGGGCCGCAATGGAAAAGTCTCCACTCCCTTTTACTTCTTTCAGCACCTGGATCATCCGGCGGCTACGACCTGGCAGGTCTGGCGGCAGGATTTCGATGCCATGATGCTGGACCACGCTCGGGAAAAGGGCGCCGAGGTGCGAGAGGAGATTAAAGTTACCGATTTCCTCCGAGATGATAAGGGTATCATCGACGGAGTCAGGGCAAAGCTCGCGGCCGGCGAGCCGATCGATCTGAAGGCCCGTCTGGTCATCGATGCCAGCGGACGGGATGCGCTATGGCTACGCAAATCGGGCTGGCGCAAACGAGACCCGAAATTAAACAAGGTTTCCATCTGGACCTTGTACAAGGGGGCAAAACGCGATCCGGGTTTGGATGAAGGAGCGACCACGGTGGCTTATCTGGAGGGGAAGGGGTGGTTTTGGAATATTCCCCTGCGGGACGACGTGGTCAGTACGGGTATCGTGGCGGAGCGGGATTATCTCTTCCGGGACACGCGCAATCCCAAAGCCATATTCGAGCGGGAAATAAGAAACAATCCGTGGGTGGAGGAGCACCTCCTGCCAGGGAAACAGTTCGGTCGGTATTGGGTAACAGGAGAATATTCCTACCGTTCCGAGTATTGTTCCAGCGATGGCCTGGTTTTAATTGGCGATGCCTTTGCCTTTCTGGATCCGGTATTCTCTTCCGGGGTATTCCTGGCATTGAAAAGCGCGGAGATGGCAGCCGACGCGGCCGATGGCGGGTTGCGGAAAGAGGGGCCTGTTCTGGCGTCTGCCTTTTCCCAATACGGGGAGCAGTTGTGCCAAGCGATCGAAGTAATGCGCAAAGTTGTCTATGCCTTCTACGATGAGCGTTTCAGTTTTTCGGATCTGATACGCGCCCATGGCCACTTGCGGGGCTCCTTGACCGATTGCCTGATCGGCAAACTGGTGGACGAGGATTACAGTGAGTTGCTTGAGGCCATGAGAGAATTTGCCGAAATACCCACGTCCCTGGACCATGGCCGGGTCCGCGTAAAGGCATCGACGGCGTGATGGAAAACCTTAATTCCTGCCCATGAAAATCACCTTCCTGACTCCTGGAACCGGCAGCTACTACTGCGGCGCGTGCATGCGCGACAACGTCCTGGCCAAAGAGCTATGCCACCAGGGGGAGGACGCGGCCATCCTGCCCATGTACCTCCCTCTCGTGCTGGACGAAGAGGCGCTGCCCGGACTGGAGGACACACCGATATTTTTTGGTGGAATCAATGTCTTCCTTCAACAAAAGATCGCGCTGTTTCGGAGGGCCCCCGATTGGTTGCACCGGTCGCTGAATTCGGCCGGCTTATTGCGTTGGGCAGCCAGACACAGTCACATGACATCCCCCCGGGAGCATGGTGAAATGACATTGGAAATGCTCAATGTGGAGACCAGCCGTTTTCGCGGTGAATTGGATAAGTTGATCGATTGGTTGAAGCGGGAGAATCCGGACGTGATTTGTTTATCCACCGCACTGCAGGCCGGTATGGCGGAGGAGCTGAAAGCCGCACTGGAGGTGCGGATCGTTCTTTTTTTTCAGGGAGAGGACACTTTTCTGGACAGCCTTACCGAACCCTACAGGAGCCGGTGTTGGGAAAGGTTGGCCCAAAGGCTGAGCGCCTCGGATGCTCTCGTGGCGCCGAGTCGGTTTTATGCGGATTTCATGAGGGAACGTCTCGGTCTGGCTGCCGGTTCCATTCGCGTGATAGCTAACGGGCTCCATCTGGATAGTTACTCGGAAGCCGTACCGGATGGTCCCCAGGCGGTAGGATACTTGGCTCGGATGTGCCGGGTAAAGGGGTTGGAGCAGTTGGTGGATGCTTTTATTTTCTTGAAGAAGGAACTGGGGCACGAGGACACCCGGTTAAAAATAGCCGGGGCCATGACGGAAGGCGACAAACCTTTCGTCACCAAAATGCAGGGCCGCTTGGCCAAAGCCGGATTGGGTTCATCGGTGGATTGGAGCCCCAATCTGGACCACGATGAAAAAGTGAATTTTTTGCGCAGTCTCTCCGTATTTTCCGTACCGGCCACCTATCCGGAAGCCTTCGGATTGTATCTGATTGAAGCCATGGCCTGCGGGGTGCCGGTAGTTCAACCGCAATCGGCCGCCTTTCCGGAAATCATCGAAGCGACGGGTGGGGGCCTTTGCGTGCCGCCAAACAAACCGGAGGCCTTGGCTCGAACTTGGCATGAACTGCTCCAGGACGATGCCCGCCGCAAGAAAATCGGACGGATGGGACGGGCTAACACTTTGGAAAAATACCAGGCCTTAGTGATGTCCGAGAAGTTTCTCGCGTTGACGAGGGAACTTACCGGTGCAGGATCGGCAGGCATCGATGGAAGTACCTGAAAAATTTCACTTCGAAAGTGAACGGCGCGTCGAATTTGCCGACACCGATATGGCCGGAATCGTGCACTTCGCAAATTTTTTTCGCTTCGTGGAGTCGGCCGAGCACGCCTTTTTCCGCGCCCTTGGCTGGTCCGTGCATTCCGCCCAGGGCGATAAACACAAGGGTTGGCCCCGGGTAAGCGTGTCCTGCGATTTCTTTCGTCCGGCTCGCTACCAGGATATATTGAAGATCCGCCTGAGGATAGAGGAAATCGGGAATAGCACCTTTCGTTATCGCTTTTTTGTATTCGGTCCGGGAGGTTCCGATTCCAGGCCCATTGCCTCGGGCCGATTTACCACCCTTTACGTCGAGCTGAACCGGGCGACGGGCGAGATGAGGAAATGTGCCATACCACCCCGGTTGAGGAAGTTGTTGGAGAACGCGTTATGACAGTGAACAAGATCGCTATTTTGACCGCTGGAGGATTGGCGCCCTGTCTGTCATCAGCCGTGGGCGGGTTGATTGAGGCCTATACCGAACTGGAGCCCGATATTGATATCATCTGTTACCGAAGCGGTTACAAGGGCCTGCTGTTGGGAGATAGCTTCACGGTGAGCCGAACGGTTCGAAAATCCGCCCACATCCTGCACAAATTTGGGGGCAGCCCCATAGGAAACAGCCGGGTGAAGCTCACCAATAGGGAAGATTGTTTGCGGCGCGGATTGATTGGACCGGGGCAAAATCCATTGGAGGTGGCGGCGAACCGGTTGGAGCGTGACGGCGTCGATGTCCTGCACACCGTTGGAGGAGACGATACGAATTTGTCCGCGGCCGAACTGGCCGCCTTTCTGGCTGGGCACGGCTACGACCTGACCGTAGTCGGCCTACCCAAAACGATCGACAACGACATCATACCGGTCCGCCAAAGCCTGGGAGCTTGGACCGCGGCCGGGCAAGGGGCCCGGTTTTTTGAAAATGTGGTGGCCGAGCACAGCGCCAACCCGCGCATGATGATTATTCATGAAGTCATGGGTCGTCACTGTGGTTGGTTGACCGCGGCCACAGCGGCTGAATACCGGAAAGGTCTCAACCGGTTGGAATTCGTCCCCGAGGCCGGTTTGTCCCAATCGGCCAGGGACGTTCACGCCGTATTCGTGCCCGAAATGGATATCGATCTCGATGCTGAAGCGCTACGGTTGAGGGGTATAATGGACGAGATAGACAACGTAAACGTGTTCATCAGTGAGGGGGCGGGAGTCGAGACCATCATTGCCGAAATGGAAGCAACCGGGCAGGAGGTTCCGCGCGATGCCTTCGGTCATGCCAAGCTGGACGCGGTGAATCCGGGCCAATGGTTTGCCAATCAGTTTGCCTCCGGATTGGGCGCCGAGAAAGTGTTGGTGCAAAAAAGCGGATATTTCAGTCGGGCGGCTCCGGCAAATGCGGAAGATTTACGCCTGATCAAATCGTGCGCCGAACTGGCCGTTCAGTGTGCCTTGGACGGGGTAGAAGGGGTTATCGGGCAGGATGAAGAGAGGGGCGACCGGTTGCGCCCAATCGAGTTTTCCCGCATCAGAGGCGGGAAACGGTTCGACATCGATCAGGAATGGTTCAAAGACCTGCTTTCAGCCATCGGTCAACCCATGGGCGCAAAGGCGATCGACAATTCCGGATGACCTTCGCGTCCGATTCCCGATGGCAAACTTAAGAATGGGAAAGTGTGCCCAAATATCCACGGTCTTTCGGCTGCGCGACAGGGCGGTATAGACGAGTTCCCGCGTAAGAATGGGTGCTTTCTTCGGGGGCAGGATAAGGTAAACCTTTTGGTATTCGGACCCCTGGGCCTTGTGCACGGTCATGGCGTAACCGGTTTCGAAGGCCGGCAAGGCCGAGACGGGAAACTTTCTCACTTCAGAACGCGATTCACCATAGAACCAAGCCTGCAAATCAAGGGGCTGGTCGGGAGATGCAAGCATCACCCCAATCTCTCCGTTGAACAGGTTGAGTTCATAACTGTTCTCAGTAATGAGGATGGGTTTTCCGTGATAATACCGTTCCTCCCGAATTGAGGGATGGCGCAACGAAAGAAGGGATTCCATGGTCCGGTTCAATGCCTCAACCCCATAGGGACCTTTTCTCAAAGGGGAAAGGAGGCAGCGCTCTGCCAGAAGCTTCAAGGCAACGTGCGGGTTGTATTCCGAATGAAGTTGGGCGTAATGGGCAAGGAGGGCGCTCCGAAGTTCTTTTTTCAGCCCTTTGGGAGGGGGGAGGGGGATCGAGCGGATTCCGCCTTTATCAGCTTCGATCAGTTGGACGGCCCGGTCCGCGTCGCCCGTCTTCACCGCTTGGCAGAGGCGATGGAGTCGGCTATCTTTGGCAAAGCGAAAATTTTGTCGCAGGTCGATCGTTTGTCTTTTGAGTTGGTTGTGGGAAGTTCCCGCTTCCACCAGATCCCCGAATATGGAACCCGCTTCCACGGAAGAGAGTTGATGCCTGTCCCCGAGGAGAACGAGCCTGGCTTCGGGAGCGACCGCCCGAACGAGTTTGGCGAAAATGGGCAAATCCAGCATGGAGGCTTCGTCGACGATCACCAGGCGATAGGGCAGGGGATGTTCCCGGTCATGCCTGAATTGGCTGGAAAACCGTTTGTATCCCAATAGGCGGTGCACCGTGGCGGCTCGGAGTTTCAGTGGTTTCGCATCCATGGCCATGAGGCCCTTTTCCAAAGATTGTTGCATGCGTTGGGCCGCCTTTCCGGTCGGAGCGGCCAGAGCGATTCCGGATTCCACATCTTCCATGGCAGGTATACTTTGCGCAATAAGAGACGCTATAGTAGCGGTTTTACCCGTGCCGGGTCCCCCGGAAATCATAGTTAATCGTGACCGCAGGGCGGTGGCCACAGCCAGTTGCTGCTCATTGCTCAATGCGAATCCCGTTCGTCTGCTGTGAGCCCGGCTCGCATGGACCGGATTTTCTCGGTGCGGACCCCTGCACCTTTCCATTACCGCCTGGAGAAGTTCAGATTCGTAATGCCAGTAACGATGGAAGTAGAGCTTTCCCTTTCGGCTTAGGATCATGGGCTGGTCCGGCAGGTTTTCATCGGCAACGAAAGAACATCCCGGCAGGAGGTCCGGCAATGAAGACCAGAGCCCATCCGGGAGGAGCGGTTCAACCTCCGGCGGCGGAGCGGATTCGAGGTCGAGGCAGACGTGCCCCTGTCGCAACAGATAACTGGTCAGGGAAACGATCGACTCCACGGCTTCCGCATTTTTGCCGCAGGTTCCGGTCATCAGCCGGGCAACCCGTCTGTCCAGCGCATTGAATACGGAATTCTCAACCAGGTCACCCATGTTCCTTGTTTCCCGCAAAGAAGTGATCCAGTTCGGCGATGATCCGCCCTGGTGGTTTATCGAAAAAGATTCCATTGGACTCCGAATGTTGGTCCACGCCTCGGACGAAGAGGTAATAGACGCCACCGAAGTCGCGATCGTAGTCAAAGGACGACAGGCGCCTTTTCAGGTAGCGGATCACGGCCACCGTATAGAGGTAATACTGCAGGTAGTAGGCGTGCGCCCCCATGGCTTGTCCGAGCGAAAAAGGGTTGTAATCGTCCGTGGATGGGCCCAGCCAATTGGACTTCCAATCGAGAAGGTAGAATTGGCCGTGGCGCTCAAATACCAGATCGATGATTCCCCGCAAAAAACCGTCGACCTTCTGTTGCTTCAAATGGGGCAGGGAACGAACAAAAGCGGGAGAAAAATTTTGGGGGTACTGCAGTAGAATTCGGGCCAGATCTTGTGAGAAACAATTTTTGGCCGGGAAGTAGAAATCGGCTTCTTTCATACATGAACGCGGGCCGATTTGGCTGAGGACTACCGGCTTGGAAGCGTTTCTCAAGGGTTTGTGCAGGACCAGATTCAGTTGGTTATAGAGAATTTCGGTCCACTCGCTCCCGGCGTAGTATCGGTCGCAGGAATCTTCGGTGGCGAGGCGAAGCGTCTCTTTGTCTTGGAAATCGGTATTTTCGAGTATCCGATGGATTACATTTCCGGTTATGGCTCCTTTGGGTAAGGAAAAAATGCTCCTGCTTTCCATTTCGTAATCAGGCGCTTCCCGGAGGGGTTCGTCCAATTCTTCCGCAGCCTCGATAAATCCGGTGGAAAGCGAAGAAAAGCTGGAGATGCGAAACCCCGGTTTCACCTTTCGGGTCAGACTCCTGCCCGATAGTTCAAAATCGGGCTCGTAGCGCCGGTGGGGAGACGCGGGGCGCTCTGCCATGGCCTCGACATCGAGTATCTCGATCTCTTCCGGTTTATTTTTCTTGAACCTCTCCCAGTCCGAGTCGGTGGAGGATAAGCTCCCTTGCTTCGATTGTTCTTCCATACCCAGGAGGTAACCGATGGAGGATTGAGCCCGATTCTTGAAATCTCCCCAAAACAAGTAAGTGCGGAATTGAGCCCGGGTCAGCGCTACATAGAGCAGGCGAAGGCGGTCTGAAGTTTCTTCGCGGGCCTGTTGATCCAGGGCGGCAGCGGACGGTTCGGGGGAAGCATCGAAAACCATCCTGTTGGTGTCGCTGGGATCGTGGTACTTCAGCGCATCCTTCTTCCTATTGGGGGAGGGTGATATCCAGGCGAAGGGGACGAATACGATGGGATATTGCAGACCCTTGCTTTTGTGGATAGTCATAACCTGGATGGCTGCCTCATCGGTTTCAAGGCGCATGAGAAAATCGTCTCTTTCCCGGTCCGGCTCCTGCAACGTGTCTTCGTACCAACTGAGCAAGGTTTGCGGGGTGGTTCGGCCTTCGCTTTCCGCCTTTTGCAACAGGTCGATCAAGTGCATGAGGTTGGCAATTTTTCTTTCCCCCTCGGGTAAACGGAGCAGACGTACGGGGATGTCCAATTGCCAAACCCAGTGATTCAAGGCAGGGTAAATTCCCTGGTCGATCCAGATTTCATGGCATTGATGAAGGTATTGGCGCAAGCGCTCCCAGTGCTCCCACCCATCGTCCATGGAAAAAATGTCATTTGATTTGAAGCCAATCCACTCAGACGTCATGGCGGCTTTGAACCAGTCATTCCGGTTGGGTTCGGACAGGGCGTAGAGAAGAATCCGCATGGTTTCCGCTTCCTCCGTTTCAAAAATCGTTTGATCGGAATGAATGACACCGGAAAGGTTCGCTTCGGAAAGGTCGGCTTTGACCTCACGGGCTTCCTCATTGGTTCGGGTCAGAATGGCTATATCACCCGGATTTATGGGCTGCCCTTTCAGGAGACCGCCTCCTTGGATCAGATAGAGGATTTCTCTTATGACGGCGCTACGAATCCTTTCCTTGGCCTGGCCGTTGGGGAGGGTCTTGCCATCCTTTGGGGAGGGGAGGTAACAGAGCTTCAATCCGGCCCCATTGTTTCCGAGGGAGTCCTTTAACTGGGCTCCCTCGACGGCCGATTCGGAAGGATTATAAGGTATTTCGGGAAATGCGAAAGGGGTGGCGTGTCCATTGAACAGTGCGTTGATCCCCGAGACCAATTTTGGATCCGAACGCCAATTCGTGGTCAGGTCAAAGGTCTCCCGCGCCGAATTACGTGCCTTCAGGTAGCTGAAAATGTCGGCTCCCCGGAATGTGTAAATGGCCTGTTTGGGGTCACCGATATAATACAGGCGATGTTCTGGCGAGTTGAACAATTGGTCGAATAACCGGCATTGTTGAGGATCGGTATCCTGAAATTCATCAATTAACGCCGCCGCAAAATCGGTTTTCAGACGCGATTTCAACCGGTTCCCCAATGGACCATCCAGCGCTTGCAGGACGCGGGGCAAGAGGTCGTCGAAGGTGACGACATTGAGTTGATTTTTTCGATGCTCCAGTTGGTTGCGAAATTCGGACAGGAAAAAAAAGCGATGTTGGTGGCGGAACATCTCCAGGGCATTTTGCCAATCCTCCACCCGGTTGAAAAAAGGATCCGATGGATCGAATCCATCCTTGGCCGCCTTTTTCATGAGTTGGTCGTTCAGGTAGCCGGCGGTCAAATGCCGGAGGATTCTGGCCGATGGACCGGTGGGAATCTTAGGCCAGGGACACTGCAGAAATTGTAAAATTTCCGGCAACCGATCCCTCAGGGGTTTTTTGAAAGCCGCTGTGTTGCTGAGAATTCGAATAACCCGATCGTTGTCCTGGATGGCGGCGGACAGTTGCTCCCAGGTATCCCTTGATGCGGCAATGGAAAGACCATAGCGCGCATTCGATACAGCGGGAATGACCCGGGGATCCCCCAAACGGGATATTTCAAGGAAATCTTCGACCAGGGCCTTGGGGGATAGATCCAGGTAATGGATGAGGGCGGGCAAATAGGGGTCGCCCCGGTAGAATTGCCTGCGCCAGTAATCGTGGCTGAGTTCGAGGAACATTGGCCTGGGGTCCTTGACCAATTGGGGCTCAAACAGGCCGTTGCTTTCAAAGGCGTACTGGAGGAGCACCCGATGGCAAAACCCGTGAATAGTAAAAATGGAGGCTTCATCGAATAGACCGACCGCTGCTTTAAGGCGCCTGATGGCTTGGTCGCGGCGGTCGGTCGGTAATTTGAGGTAAGCTTCCGTCAGGGTATCCGTGGGCTGTTCGGACTGGAGTGAAGCCAGGATCATTTGCAGGTATTTTCGAACCCGATCCTTCAACTCTTCCATGGCCGCTTCGGTAAAGGTGACCACCAGAATCTTTGAGATATCCAATCCTTCCTCTACGACCAAGCGGCAAACCAGGCCTGTAATCGTGTAGGTCTTACCGGTTCCCGCATTGGCTTCCAGGAGGCGCACCCCCGGACGCAGTGGAGTGCCGGGCAGGTCGAAGGGCTTGGTCTTCATGGCGAATCTCCCATGTTGTGCTTGAGCATTTCACCATAAACCGACCCGGCCAGGACCTTGAAATCCTGGGAGAGCGCCGTATCCACGTCGGGGAAACACAACCGAATATGAGGATCCCATCCATCTCCCCATCCATATTGTCGGAACCCCGGTGTTTTCAGAAAAGCATCCTTAGCCTTATCCAGGGGACTCTTCCTCGAACTTCTCGAACGGAAAAAGGCGCTTTTGGCGAATTGGTAGGAAGCCTGGGGGAAAATGGGTTGGGGTAAACGGAATCCGTTCAGGAAGGTATTTTCCAGGGAGCCGAGAATTTCGGGGGCCTCCTTTGCAAAGGGGAAAACTGCCAGTTGTCCCTTTCCCTTCAGGTAAGTGGAAATCTCTCCACCCTTGGAGTTGGCGCAAAGGACGAGGTGCTCGAGCCAGGCGGCCAGGAGTTGCTGGGGTTTTAGTTTGGCATATAGAAATTTCAGGTATCCGGACGGAGTGACATTTTGGAGCTGTCCCCGCAGGCGCAGCCGGTCGATTTTCAGATCGATCGCGATGGGTTCACTCGTGCGGCCGGTCCCGATTTGTTTCAGCGAATCGACAAAGGATTCCGCTTGCTCATTCAGATCTTCCATCACCGCGGAACCGAATTCTCCCACGGGAAGGTACTGACTGACCGAACCTTCCTTTTCCTCCCCTTTCTCCCATTTGCTCCGGATCATGGACTGCATGGCCATGAATTGATTCAGGCCCTTGGTATCGATAGGTTCTGAATCTTCCAGGTGTTTTTTCGAGGGAGGCAATTCTACGCCGAGTCGATGGCTCAACCAGAACCTGCTGGGATTTTGAAAAAACCGGACGAAGGTATCCAGGGGGAGGACGTTGGGGGAGGGTTCTCTTTCGGGCAGTGAGGATTGCACAAATGAATGGCTTTCAAGGACTTCCGATATGATCGCTTTTGCCGCCCTTAGGTTTTCACGATCGTAGGGGGGATCGGAGCCGGTAAAGTAATGGGGATTAAACGGCTGAAGGCGTTCGCGGGTCAGAAGTGCTTCGCGGACATTCTTTTCCCCTGGGAAGGTGTAATATTCGTCCAGGTGATCGAACAACTCTTCCACGATGGCGGAGGGAGGAACGGAAGTCAGGTCCTTGGCATCAACACCGCAGTAGGACAGGTAAAGCTCTTCACGGGCCGACAAAATGGATTCGAGGAAGAGATAGCGGTCATCCTCCCTCAATGAACGATCACCCGGCCTTCGACCGTCGGAAAAGGTATTGAAGGCATGCCTGAAGTCCCGGCGGGGAAAGGATTTTTCGTCCAGGCCAAGGAGGGCGATTTTCCGGACCGGGATGTTGCGCATGGGTTTCATGGAACAAAAGGTAATCCCCCCGGAAAAGTATCCACCCGATCGGGGATCGGCCCGCAATTTTTCCTCCAAAACCCGGATGACGACGTCCAGTCCGATGGGTTGCCTGGAACCATGAATTGACGTCTCCCAATCGAAGTCGGCGATGACAGCCCTTAATTTTCCGAAGGCGGCGGCCAATTCCTGGCGATCACGAAATAAATGATCGGCCGTTTCTCGCAACAGGCCGATCCAATTCGCAGGTGGCAGTTCCCGGCGGAACCGGAAGAACCGGCCTTCCAGGAATTCCCAGAATTCGAGAAACCGATTGAAGAGATCTGCCTGATTGCCTTCCAGGTGAGGATAGGGGTTCTCAAAGTCCTCATTTCCGTCGGCTGAGGGATGGAAACAGTATCCGGCCACCAGGTTGTCCAACCCTCGCTGCCAGGAAAAATCCTCGAAGGACACCCCGGTAGCTTCTTGGCGATGTCTTGCATCGAGCCCCCAGCGAATGGCCGTCGCTTGCAACCAATGCTTGAGCACGGGCCAGTCTTGTTCGGTGAAACCAAACCGATTGGCCAAAACCGGAAGGGTTAAGAGGCCGTAGATCTCTCCGGCCGCCAGTCGATTTTGCATCAGACGCAAAAAGGCCAAAAAGGATTCGGCAACCGGGTTATCGCGGGTGGCGGAATAATCCGATATGGCAAAGGGAATGGTCCTTTCACTGGTGGGATGTTCCGCAAAACATGCCCTGATGGCATCGGCATAGACCTCGATGTCGGGCGCCATTACCACGATTTGATCAGGCGTGAGCGAACTGTCTTCCTCGAACCAGGCATGTAGTTGGTTTTTGAGAACCTCGATCTCTCGTTTGGGACTGTGACAAATTCTCACCTGAAGGCCGTCTGGCTTAATTTCCCGTTTGTGCAAGGGAGGAGGAGCGATATCATACAGGTCCCTCTGCAGTCGGTTCAGAAGGTTGGAGCCCTCCGGTAGGGAAAATCGTTCCGACGCGTCGGAAGTGAACACCTCGTTGTCGATGAGAAGGTTCATGAAGTCCTGACCTAAACGCCCGAGGTTGCCCAAGAGCGGGCTTTCCCGTGTCGAGTCGGAAATGCCATCCTTCCGAAGCAGGCGCTTTTTTGGGGCGAAGTCCCCCCAGAATTGAGGAGAAGGTTGGGTCAGATAAATGCGGCAAGGCATCCATTGCGATGCCATCCGCAAAATGTCCAGATAAACGGGAGGGAGGGAGGAAATACCGAAAACATGCAGGGAGACGGGCCAACGGGGAGGCCGGCTTTCCAAACGGGCCACCCTTTTTCCGAATTCCCTGAGGGCTCCGGAAAAGGGATGCTCATCTCCAATGGTTTCTCGCATGTATTTCCAGCAGGCGGATCTCCAGGTTTCCGGGGTAGGGGAGGATTCCCACTGCTCGATCAGATCAGGGCGATAGACTTGGTGCTGATCGAAGAGGTATGCCATTTTTCCCGCCAACAGATACCGGCGCATCAGGGGAGCGGCAGTTCCGCTCTTTTCCAGGTAGGAGCGAATCGGCTCAGCCCTCCTCAGTTTTCCCATCGATGGAAGGTTTTCGAAGATAAACCATTTCAGGGCATCGCGGTTAAAAGCCGACCTTTCCGCCGATTTGTGTTCGGGTAAAATAGCCTGGATGAGCCGGTCGACCAGGAAGCGGGGGAATACGTATTGGGAATTGAGCTGTATCCCGTGCCGCCTCGCTCTTTGCAGGTTCAACCACCGGGCCATGCCACGACTCTGCACCAGGATCACCTCGGGCTGCATGGGTGGAAGTCGGTCGCCCTCAATATTTTCTATCAAGGCTTCAGCCAGGTCTTCCAGGCGATTGGAAAGGAATAACTCCATTGGGGTATTTTTTTCACCCATGAATTCAGACGGATAAGAAAAGGGGGTTGGCGCGTATTATCGTTGAGGATTTCTCCGTTTATTGAACGCAAAAATGACGTTTAATTAACCGATTCGTTCGATTTTATTTTGCTGCTTGTTCGTTCGGGATGACAGCTTTTCATTCGATCTTATTCGACCTTATTATTTGGGGAAACCCTCTTGACATGATAGCGTTATTATACATCAATTGATGCATGAGAACGACGATAAACATTGATGACAAGCTGCTTTCCCAAGCCGAGACCTACTTGGGAGTGCAGGGAAAGACGAGATTGGTCAATATGGGGTTGAAAGCGCTGGTGAGGGAGGCCGCCTCAAAACGTTTGGCCGCTTTGGGGGGTAGGGCGCCGGAATTTGCAGTCCAGGAACGAGGCGCCAGGTTTGGTGTTGAAGATAGCCTTGAGCGCAACCGATGAACATTCTCGTGGATACAAACGTGTGGGTGGACTTTTTCAGGAGAGGCGACGAAAAACTGACCTACCTTTTGCAGGAGCAGAGGGTGATGACACATCCCATTATCATTGGGGAATTGGCTAGCGGCAACCTGATTGACCGCGAGGAAACCCTGAATGCCCTACTCGCCTTGAATCAAGTCCCTATGGCCACGTTCCACGAGACGCTTCATCTTTTGGAGCGGGATCGTCTTTATGGAAGGGGCCTTCACTGGAACGATATTCAAGTTCTGGCATCGGCCCTGATCGCCGGGTTGCCGCTTTGGACGCGCGACCGGCGCCTTCGTCTCCCGGCGCGGCAAGGATGCCGCCGCCCTACCGACCACACCCGGCGCGGCAAGGATGCCAAATCCTGTGCATCCTTTTCATCCATGTTTTAATTCAGTCAAAAAGGTGAGGACATGATCCATCTCCCGATTGATTTCCCGGTATTTCTCCGGAGCGACTTCCAGGATCGCCACCTCGGACTGAACATATCTCCCCGGCAAGAGTTCATCGCGACAGTTGGAGACCAAGGCTTGGGCTGACTCCGGTATCATCTCCAGATGGAACTGCAGCCCAATGACATTCCTTCCGATCTGAAAGGCCTGATTGGGACACGCCTCGCTTCGAGCCAGATGGCTGGCGCCGGAGGGCAGATCGAAAGTCTCTCCGTGCCAATGAAAAACGTCCATGGTGGAAGGAAACGAATAATTCGAGGGCGAACAGGATCTAGGGATCCCATGCGCGGGGAACCATCCTATTTCCTTGCAATGATTCCTGTAAACGCGAGCGCCCAGCGAACTGGCAATAAGCTGGGCCCCAAGACAAATTCCCAGCACCGGTTTCCCAGCCTCGATCGCTTCCCGAATGAAGCGTTTTTCCTCAATGAGCCAAGGAAACTCACCCTCATCATTAACACTCATCGGACCACCGAGGACAATGATCAGGTCCACTGACCCGAGGTCGGGAAATTCGGCTGATCGATAGAGGGGACTATGGGAGATTTCGTAGCCGGCATCCCGGAGCCAAGGCTCGATACTCCCTAGACCCTCGAAGGGAACGTGCTGGAGGTAGTGCGCGCGCATGATCACACAAGCTGCAGAGAATCCATAACTCCATCTCGAATTTGTTCAAAATGCTTATCGCAAGTAAGAAGGGGAGATTTGCTTTCCACAGCGATAGTGGCAATAAGGAGATCGGTTGCCGGAAAGGTAAGGCCGTGGGAACGCAGCTTGGAGCCCTGGACGGCAGCCGTATCCCAGTGGCCGGGATTCATGTGAATTCGTTGGGCAAATCCCAGTCCTTCCCGGAGATCAGCCAATTCTGAAGGCCGGGCGCCCAGGAAGAGTTCAAATGAAACGGGACAAGTATAAGCGGCCCGGCCAAGACTGAGGTATTCAGCCACACGAGACTTCATGTACCAATTTCCTTCCGCCCGAAAAAACTCAATCCAGGCGGATGTATCGATTAATACCATCATCGTCCGAGGTGGCTTAAATCTTCAATCTCCTCATTCGTGGCGGCATAATCGGTTTTTCCTTCCATGACCTTGGCCAGAAATTCCCTTCGTCTTCCATTTTCCAGATACTCATCAAGGGCTTGAACAAGCGCCGGCGACATTTTCTTCTGTCCGGTTTTTTTGATTATTTTTCGGACTTTTTTCTCATCTATTTCAATCGTTATTCTCATCATTAATTAGTATATTTGAGGATTATATGGATATGATTTGAATATTTTAAAGCGAATTTTATGGGGTTTGTCAGGCGCCAACTTTTTCCTGCCGATCCGCACCAAAGCTATGGTATGAGGTATTGAGTTATTGCCTTGCTTCGGTACTTCCGAGACGCTTTTGGGTAATATTTCAATCTCAACCGAAAATCTCGATCCTGAGCTAAAACTTATGAACCGAACCCTTTATCTTCTTTCTGCCGCAGTCATTTTTTGTGGGACCGCATTTCTCAAAGCTGCCGATAGGCCCAACATCCTCTTCATCATGTCGGATGACCACACGGCCCAGGCCATTGGAGCGTACGCGACTTTGTTGAAGGATCTGAATCCCACCCCCACCATCGATACCCTGGCTGAGGAGGGGATACTCTTCGAGAACGCTTTTGTGACCAACTCGATCTGCACACCTTCCCGGGCCTGCATCATTACCGGTCAATACAACCACATAAATGGGGTGTTCGATCTTGGGGGGAATATCCCGCCGGAGAAGCAGATGTTGCCCATCGAGATGAAAAAAGCCGGTTACCAGACGGCGGTGATTGGAAAGTGGCACTTGAAGCAGGAGCCCAATTTCGATTATTACAAAGTGCTGCCCGGTCAAGGGAAGTATTTCGATACGGAGCTACGCACGCAGGGGGAGAAGCCGTGGCCCAAGAATGTGGAAGTTCATGAAGGAAAGCATTCATCGGATGTAATAACCGACGCCGCCCTGGATTGGTTCAGGAACGAGCGCGATCCGGATAAACCGTTTTTTCTCTGTCATCAATACAAGGCTCCCCACGATTACTTCGAAAACGCCCCACGTTATCAGAGTTACTTGGCCGACGTGGAAATTCCGGAGCCTCAGACCCTCTACGACGTGCCTGACACCTGGGGCTCGATAGGGACGCGAGGGCATGAGGATGAATTGACTCCGCACATCGGAACCTCGATAGGGAGCAGGAATCCGCGACGGTCCTACGCCACCCATCTCTTTGCCGAATTTCCCGAGGAATATCCCGAGGATTACGATCCCGAAAAACTGAGCGAGGTTGAAACTACGGCCATTTCCTACCAGGCCTATCTGAAAAAGTACCTGCGTTGCGTGAAGGGAGTGGACGACAACTTGAAACGGCTTTTCGACTACCTGAAGGAGGAGGGTCTCTACGATAATACCTTGATTATCTATACGGGCGATCAGGGATTCTGGTTGGGTGAAAAGGATTTCCAGGACAAGCGTTGGGCCTACGATGAATCCCAACGAATGCCCCTCATCATCCGTTATCCGGAGGCCATTCCGGCTGGAATCCGCTCCGATGCCATTATCGAAAATGTGGATTTTCCCGCGCTCATGCTGGATTACGCGGGGGCTCAGATTCCCGAGAGTGTTCAGGGCAAATCCTTTCGCCAAGTCTGCGAAACCGGTCGTGAACCCGCTGGTTGGAAGGATGCCGCCTATTACCGTTATTGGATGCACATGGCCCACCATGACAATCCCGGGGAAATGGCCATGCGCACCAAGGAATTCAAACTCATATTCTTCTACGGTTGTAATTACGAAGGTGGTTATCGAACCCCCCCTGGATGGGAACTCTACGACCTGCGGCGCGACCCCCACGAGTTGAACAACGTTTACGACCTGCCCGCCTATGCGGAGGTTCGGGACCAACTCAAAGCCAAATTTGCCCGACTGCGCCGTGATATCGGGGACGATGGCTCACATTACCCCTTGGTTGAAGGTGTGGTTCAGGAATTCTGGGACTACGATACGGCAGACCGAGAAAAGGCCATTCAAATTTCCGGCCAATTTCGCAAGTTACGTGAAGCCGAGTTGAAGAAAGCGGGAAAAGGCTGAATCCTCTCCGAACCTAGAGTATGCACTGGCCCCGCCACACCACACTTTTCCTCTGCCTGGGATTTGCTTTCCCAGGGCTGATAACCCATTCACCCTGCCTGTTCGGGGTCGATCCTCCATCGGCTTCTCCGACCGGCGGCATCGGTCCAAAGGCCCCCCCGGCAGGGTACGTCATTGGCGGGGACGATGTTGAATTGGGAGCCTATCCCTGGATGGGAGGGCTAATAAGAAAAACCCCTTCCAATAATTCGCTTTTTTGCGGTTGCACAGCAATTGATCCTTATTGGGTTCTCACGGCTGCTCACTGCGTGGAAGATGGCACTAAGCCAGAGGACTTCAGGGTATTATTTGGCTCAGGCTTTCTCGGCAATCACCCCGATAACCTGTTTTTCGAAGCCGATGCCATCATCATGCACGCCAACTATTCCTCGGTTTACGATTTGGAATACGATATTGCCCTGGTAAAGCTCAAATCCCCTCTGCCGGAATCCATTCCCGTGCTCCCTCTGATCAGCGATCCCAGCCTGGAAAGAGATGGAGAACCCGTTAAACTTGTGGGCTGGGGTTCAACAAATTATGATTTTCGGAACCTGATGTATCCCCTTTTTCTGCAAGAAGCGGATGTGTCGTTGATTAGCCGGGAAATAGCCAACGGCCCCTCCTATTTTCAGGGATACGTCACCGAGAACATGTTGGCAGCCGGGAGTGCGGACCCGTACGCTTCCAGCCACTTTGGAGATAGCGGCGGCCCGTTGTTGGGTTTTAACGGCCAACTGAACCGTTGGGAACAAATTGGAACGGTCAGTTTTGGCGCCGGATGCGGCAAAGGCGAAAATCCGATTGGCGTTTATACTCGCCTTTCGCAATTGAAACCATGGATCGACGGCATAATCCGGGATAATTTTTTTAATTGGGCGAGGGAGAATGGCATCGATCCATACTTGAATGAAGATAGCGATAATCATGCTTCCCTTGCGGAATACCTGTTTGGACTGGATCCGAGGGAAGAGGATTCCATCGCTTGGCAATCCCGATTTGAGGCGGATATGGCAACGGGGAGTAATGCCATCGTATTGCCGGTCAGGTTGAGAAGGAATGATCCCAAGCTCGGTTTCCATTTTGAGAAGAGCCTGGATTTGGAGACTTGGGATGGCCTGGAACTATCCTGGGATCAATTTGCCCGGGAGCAATTTCCGGAAACGGGGGAAACCCTCTATCATATCCCCTTGGTTTCGCGTTCCGACCCCGAGGGATTCTATCGACTGAGGCGCCAGGACTTCGACGGCATTCTATATGGGCCCTATCCCCTAAGGGTTGGTTCAAGCGCATTCGGCCAGTTCAACCAGGACCTGGAAACGGCTGGTATTACCCGTTACGATTATTTCATCGATAACCTGGGTGTTTTAGAAGATATCCGATTGGCCGTAGTATCGGACGTGGCATCGCCTATCCGATTACGTGTCGTCGATATGGAAACCGGAAAGGTGATATTCGAAGCCGAGGGCGATGCTACCCCTGGTTCGAATAACCGTTCGGCCATAGCGGGAATTTTCTCGCCCGAGCGAGGAAAGCAATACCTCGCCAGGGTTGAATCCACTCAACAAGATCAAGCGCAGAAATTTACGATTAACGCCGACAGGGGAGGGGAAGAGACAGTCCTGTATCCGGGATCCGTTCTGGATGGTTCGCTGACCCCGACGGACGCCTCTTACAAACGACCCAACCACTTTGCCGATACCTATCGCGCCGAGTTGCAATCGGAGACGAATTACCTGTTTGTGGTGAAGACAGAGGCCTTTGAACCCATTATCCTGGTCCAGGACCTGACCACGCTCGAATCTATTCAGGAAGTTCATGAAGGTTTCCAGGATATACCGGAATATGTTTGGATCAGAACGGGCATCGAGCCGAAAATAGAGGTAACGGTAAGTTCACTGAATCCAAATGAGCAGGGCGCTTATTCCATTGAAGTTCACGCCACTTCCGAGCCGAGTGCTATTCGTCCAGGGGAGTTGATCGTCAAGTTTTTTAATTCCAGTGACACCCAGGATTCCGGCTCGGGCAGGACTTTGTTTGTGGATAACATTTATTTGGATCTGGAAAACGTCGATAATTCGGTAACCGTCTACATCATTGGTTTTGATAGTTTCCGGCCTACTTTTCAGGTTTGGAATCTTACCGATGAAAATGAACTAACGAACAACGGTCAGTGGGCCTTCTGTGAGGACAGATCCTTCAGTTTTACCCCGGAAGAGGATAAAGCGTATGCGATGCAGGTTATTGCCAGGGAATCCCAATTGGGGGAAAACTACTGGGTGGGCTATTTTGAAAATAACGAGACATCGGCTGCTCCATCCGTTCTTGCCGCCAATCCACAGAAAGATTGGGCGCCTGTTTTGGCTGGGAGTGAAGATCTGGAAACCTTTCTCGAAGTGAGGAAGGGCAGGAGAGGGAATTAGGAATTGGGTAAAGCTCCTTCTCTTAAAACGGAATTTGTCTCAGGACCGAGAACGGGGAGGCCTGTGCACTTTAAGTTCTCGATAATACTTCCTTGATTTGCATAAATTTTTTTGCAGGGTATTGTCCTGAATGCAATTCGAGTATGACCCTGAAAAATCCATGTCGAACAGTCAAAAACACGGCATCGATTTTATCCAAGCCCAGGCTCTTTGGCTTGATTCGAATCTTTTCATTCTGCCTTCCCGCTTCCTCAATGAATCCCGTTACCTTGCAATTGGCAGAATCGGCGTTCGATATTTTACAGGCATATTCACCGAGCGTGAGGATAAAATTCGTCTAATTAGCGTCCGACATTCCCGTAAGGAGGAGATAAAACTATATGAGCAAAACGAACAAAAATAACCTGGAAGGACGCTTTGACGCCGATAAAAACGTTTTGGATTACTTCGAGACTGAAGTAGTTTTAAACATCGAGCGGTTGGCGGACTTGGCCCCTATTCTGAATTTGTCTGCATTGGCCCGAGAAGCGGGCATCAATGTACAAACCCTGCAGGCCAAAATACGGCGTAAAACTCCTTTAACTGGAGAGGAGACGGCCGGTTTAATCGGGGCCTTGAAAAAGCGCCGCTTAGTAACCCTTGCGTAGTGGAGGAGAAAACTGACCACCTTCTGATGAAGGATTGTCGGAACCTTAAGAAAAAGTGTTTCGGTGTTCTAGAATCCTTTCCAGGAACCGGGTGGGATCGATGGCGGACTCTTCGGCCAGGGCTTGCTGATAAATTACGGTGGATGGGGTCAGCCCGGGTATGGTATTGGCTTCGATGACGAGGAGGTCTCCTTTTTGAACCTCCATAAATGCGTCGATCCGGGCGAATCCGTTGATACCGAGCTTTTGAGCGACAAATTCTATTTTCCGTTGTGCGCTTTTCCAGGCGGCTTCGGCTACCCAGGGCTCCGGGGGTGGGGTGATATTTATACCGGTTCCTCCTTGAAATTTTTCCTCCAGGGAAAGGACTTCGCCGGCGGCAATGGTTATGCTGGGTTTCAGCGCCCTGATTTCTCCGCGCTTGCCCAGTACCCCCACCGTGATTTCCACCCATCCCGATTTGGTATTCCAGTGAAGTTGCCTGCCCCGAATGGTCGGTTGGTCGCTTTCAACAAAGCTTTCGAATAAGAGGAAATCCGGAATTTGCCGGGGCATCTCCACCGGGGAGGTCACGTAGGACATTGTGCCTTGGGGAATCCTGGCAGCTCCCTCTCCAATCAACCTCAGGTAGCAGGCCAAGTCTTTCCAGTTGGCCAATCGAACCACCCCTGAGGAACACCCATCGTCCAGCGGTTTGACGATGAAGGTTTTGGATTTTAAGGTTTCGACAAGGGAGTCCCAAAGTTTTTCAAGTTTGCCCTCTTCCAGGCCAAGCAGGGTCCCCGTATCCAATTTTTGCTTCTGCGCTATGAAGATGCCGTGTTTTCCATAGTTTTCCAGGGCCTTTCCCGTATCGAATTTATCCATGCACAGGCGGGCGGAAGCGCTGAGGGACCCGGTAAACGGAATCTTGGCGCCCGCCAGGATTTCCTGGAGTTTGCCATTTTCTCCCATGCCTCCGTGAACGGCCAAAAAGACAATGGAAGAATCTTGAATAAAATCGTCCATGTTCATGTGGAGGGGAGCTTCCAAGGGTTCGAGGGGCAGAGAGAAGCCCGGTTCGAGGCGGGATCCGATGGCGGTCTGATAGGCGGTCAGGCGATCCATTTCCTGGATGATTTCTCGGCAGGCCTCACTCACTTCTTCCACCGTGTGGCGCAGGGCGGCGGGGTAGGGCAGTTTCCATATGCGGCCATCGACATCGAGCAAGTAAGGTTCGGGGGAATAGGCAGGGGATTTTCGCAGCTTCAACCACACGTTGGATCCGCTCATGAGGGATACTTGGCGTTCGGATGAATCCCCGCCGAATAAGACCCGAACGGCTCTCTTTTCCCCAATTTGACCCGAAGGGGAAATCCGAGGAGGTTGGATTCCCCTTCTGAAGCAGGCGCTGTGCAATACGTAGTGCAGGGCTCGACTGTGGCTCCACCCCAGATAGGCAGCTTGGAGAAAGAAGAAACTGTTTTGGTCGAGTCCGCTGGCCAGGTTGAAATCGGAAAACCAGATCTTTCCATCGGGCAGCAACCAGCCGTCTACCCTGACGGCGTCGCGCAGTTCCATGAGGGAAAAAAGGGCTTCCACTTTTTCCTGAATTTCGGCTACTTCGCCGCTACTGAACCTCGGGGGCATGTGGTAGAGGACTTGTCGGGTGGGCAGGTATTTGAGCCGGTAATCGAAGAGCGATTGTTCCGCATCGGTAATTTCAATTTCGGTCGGGAGGAGGGAAACCGGCTCTCCCTTTAGGTTTTGCAGGATGATGACGGTGAATTCACGTCCCTCCATGTACGGTTCCAGCACAAAACGGGCATCCAGTTTTTCAGCGTGCATTGACTGGAAACCCTCCAGCCCTTCCCGAGGAGAAGTTACTACCGTAACCCCGATGCTCGAACCGGAACGGGCTGGTTTCAGTATGGCTTTCTTTAAACCATTATCCCGGAAAAACCGTTCTATCTTCCCCAACGTTGCAACATCCTTCGGGTTCTCCAGTAAAAGACCGGGGGGAGTGTAGAATCCCTGGCTTCGCAGGCGCCCGGCGGCCTCGTGTTTATCGAAAGCACGGGAGGAGGACGCGCTGCCGCAGCCGATGAAGGGGATACGGTTTGCTTCCAGAAACCGGGCCAGTTCACCTCCCTCCCCAAAGGCCCCATGGATAACGGGAAAGCAGATATCGGCCTCCTGAAGACGGGCCACCAATTCCGCTTCCGTCAGCGGCGTTCCAATGGAATTTATTTTAAAATCAAAATCCGAAGGCGTATTGGAATACAGGTGTTTGCGGTCGATGAAGTGGGGCACTTTGTCCAAATCGAAATACAGGGGAATAATATCCACCCCTTCCAGATGATCGTTTACGGATCGGGCTGAATTGAGCGATATGCCCCGTTCTTCGGAGGGGCCACCAAACAGGAGGGCGACTTTGAAAGCGCTCATACGGATCCGAGTTTCCTTAATGCCTCACCGGTAGCTCGGAAGAGTTTCCATTCCTCCAGCATTTCGGCCCCCAGGGAGAAATAAAATTCGTGGGCCGGGGTGTTCCAATCCAGAGCTATCCATTCCATTCGACCACAATCCCTTGCCTTGGCTTCCCGGGCCGCGGACAAAAGCAAGGCTTTTCCTATACCTTTACCCCGTAACTCCGGAATTACGAACAGGTCCTCCAGATAGAGCCCGGGTTTAGCCAGAAAGGTGGAGAAGTTATAAAAGTAAACGGCGTAACCGGCCAGTTGGTCGCCCCAATAGGCCAAGTGACAATGGGCATACGGGATGTCGCCAAACATGTTCCGGAGAATGCGTTCCTCCGTGGCCTCTACCTGATGAGTCAGTTTTTCATATTCAGCGATGCCCCGAATCAAATCGAGTATGGCGGATGCGTCCTTTGCGGTAGCTTTGCGGATTTTCAAGGACATGGGGGAGATTAATCAGGCCCGCCTCAATTCTGGCAAACCGATTCCGATTATTGCTGCGGCCTTCCCTCCATGGGCCACGACCGAATAAGTTCGATGAAGGCTTGGCCTTCCAAAGGCTGAACTTTGGCTTTAAGGCTTTCGGGGGAATCATTGGTTTCCACCGGGATTTCATTCTGAACGAGAATGGGGCCGGAATCCACCCCCTCATCGATCAGATGGAGAGTGCAGCCGGTTTCCCTGTCGCCGGCATCCAAAACGGCCCGGTGCACCTCGAGATCCATGAGTCCCCGGTGCTTGGGCAAGAGGGATGGATGCACGTTTATGGCCTTGCCGTACCACTCTTTGACGAAAGATTCCGATAGAATCCGCATGTAGCCTATGCAGAGAATGAGATCCGGGTTTAATTCCCGCAAGATCCCGGATACTTCGGCGTCGAATTCAGCACGGTTCTTTCCCTTGATTGAAACAAAAATAGCGTTCAAGCCGTGGGATCGGGCCCTCTGCAGGATGACGGATTTCTTCCTATTGCTGACCACCCCGACGATTTCGGCGTTTAGCCGTCGCGATTCGATGGCATCGATTACCGGTTGCAGGGAGGAACCGCGGGTCGATCCCAGGACGGCTACTTTTTTGGGCGCAGGGGTCATACGTAGAAAAAGGCGAAAAAGGGGTCATACGTAGAAAATAGAATTATCCCGGACCTTGTGGTTAATTTCCGTAGTATCCGGCGCCCAAGCAATGACGCCGGGATAATTCTATTTTCTACGTTTGACCCCTTCATTTTCTCAAGGACCGCATGTGAGAGACCCGTTTTTCGATCAATTCCCGGGTTCCCACATCCTGGCGGTGGAACAGGTCGCCTTCCACTTGAGAGACAAGATTTTCAGCGATGGCTTCCGCTTCTTCCAGTTCCTCGGCTATTCCCACTACTGCCGCAGTTCTTGAACCGGTGGCGACGAGTTGGGTTTGAATCAAATCCACTGCTCCGAGGAAGAGGTTCTCGGGTTGTTCCACTCGTTCAATACCCACGGCAAAACCTTTGGCCGGATTATCGGGATAACCGGCGGGTACGGCGTATTTGCAAACCGAGGCTTTGGGGGCAAAGGAAACCTCTATGGTGTGGAGTGTTTCATTTCCTATGGCTTCAAAAATGTCGATGATATCGGTTTCCAGAAGGGTTAGCAGGTTCATGGCCTCGGGATCGCCGAAACGCGCGTTGAATTCAATGACCCGGATCCCATCCGCCGTAGCCATGTAACCGCCGTATAGAATTCCCTTGTAACCATGGCCGATCTTTTTTCGTAGGGCTTCCGCCACCAACTCGTTCGTCGCCTGGGCCGCTTCAATATCGGAACGGTTAAGAAAGGGCAGGCTGCGATCGCGGTCGCTGTAGCTTCCCATCCCTCCCGTATTGGGCCCCTGATCTCCTTCGTAGGCGCGTTTGTGGTCCTGGACGGGAGGCATGTGCTTCAGGGTTGGGCCATCGCAAAAACTGAACATGGAAAATTCTTCCCCTATGCATTTTTCTTCGATGACAAAGGAAGCCCCTTTGGCGATGAGTAGTTCGCAGTATTCGAGGGCCTCCCGGTGGGAATGGAGGTGATCCCCGGCCACTTTGACTCCTTTGCCCCCCATCAGCCCGTCCGCCTTTACCACGAAATTATCCGACAGACCTTGGAGAAAATCCTTAACCCCTTCCAAGGTCCGAAAGTGCCGGTAATCGGGACATCCGGGGATGCCGAACTCGGTCATCAAGCTCCGGGCAAACCCTTTGCTGGTTTCAATCATGGCCAATTCCTTCCTCGGTCCCACTACGGGAATGCCCTGTTCCCAGAGCGCATCCGCCACCCCGGTTTCCAAGGGCGCTTCCGGACCGACCACGGCGAGGGTGACATTCTCTGCACGCGCGAATGCCGCTACCGCCTCGGGATCGTTGATATTTCCCAGGGCGAAGGTTTGTGAGAGATGGGCAATTCCGGGGTTTGTGCTCGATGCAAAAGTTACCAGAGAATGCGGACGGGAGGACCGTTTAATGGCCTTGGCCAAGGCGTGTTCCCGCGCGCCCGAGCCGACCAGTAACAGGTTGTGGAAGTGTTGTTTCATAGGTGTTGCCCGGAAGGTCTTCAATAGCTTCGTCCCAGACGTTCTTCATAATAATTGATGTAAGCGGTATTAAGGGCCCGATACCCTCCATGGGTGGGATATTTACCGGTAAAATACCAATCCCCTCGATGGTTCGGTAAAACGCGTCGAAGGTTTTCAATAGTTTGGTAAATGATGGTCAGCTTCCCATCCCAATAGGCCAGATCGGGCCGAACCATTTCGCATATTTTGGCCGATATTTCCTCGTCGGAGAAACTTCCGTATATCTGTTTCACCCGGTTAGTCATCAGCTCGATGGGTTTCTCGGCCTGGTTCAGGCACTCCAGGTATACCTGGCGTATGAGCCCTTCGCGGTCCTGGTCTTTGAGCAGAGAAATAGCAGCCTCAAAGGCAATAAATTTTTCCAGTCGGGACATGTCGATGCCGTAGCAATCCGGATAGCGGATCTGGGGGGCGGTGGACACGATGATGATTTCCTTCGGTTGCAGACGGGCCAGGATTTTGACGATCGACTTACGCAGGGTAGTGCCTCGAACAATGGAGTCGTCCAAACAGATCAGGGTATCTGACGGACCAACACTGCCGTGGGCTATATCGTAGACGTGGGATGCGAGGTCGGCCCGGTCTTTTTCCTGGCTGATGAAAGTTCGCAATTTGATGTCCTTGATAGCGACTTTCTCAGTTCGGGGCCAGTTCCGCATAATTACCTTATCCAGGAAGCTTTCATTGATGCCGCCGATTCGGGATTTTTTCAGGATCTCCTTCTTGACTTCGTGCCGACGTCTCTTGTGCAGGCCATCAATGAGACCGTAATAAGCCATTTCGGCGGTGTTGGGAATGAAACTGAAGATGGAATTTTCCAAATCGTCGTCGATGGCTTCCATGATCTGATCGATGAGAGCTCGGCCCAACGCTTTCCGCTCCCTATAGATTTCCACGTCGTTACCGCGGGAGAAGTAAATCCGTTCAAAGGAGCATGATACGCGGTCGAACGGATCGCGAATTCGATGACGATGCGCCTGGCCGTTATTCCTGATGATAACGGCCTCCCCTGGTTCGATCTCCTGTATATCATCGGCCTGTTTGGCAAAAACGGTCATAAGTGGGGCGCGCTCCGATGCCACCGCAATTACTTCATCGTCCTCGAAAAAATGGAAGGGGCGGATCCCCCAGGGATCGCGCAGGGCAAAACAATCCCCGGTGCCGATCATTCCAGCTATGGAATATCCGCCATCCCATTCCCGGCTCGATTTCCTCAGAATCTCGGCAATGTCCAACTTTTCACTGATGGCCTGGGCGTTATCCATCCCGGACAGGCCGTTCACATCGCGGTTTACGTGGTAGAGACGGCGATGTTCCTCATCCAAATGATAACCGATTTCCTCCAGAATGGTCTGGGTGTCGGTATCGAAAATGGGATGTTGCCCGCGATCGATGAGCCGTTCATTCAGCTCCGGGGTGTTGGTCATGTTGAAATTACCCGCTACCATGAGATTACGGGTGGGCCAGTTGTTGCGGCGGAAGTAGGGGTGGCAACTGGATTCGGAATAACCTCCGGAGGTCCCGTAACGCAGGTGGCCGAGGTAAATTTCCGCTCCGAAATCGAAGTTTTCTTTTACGGTGGCGGCAAATTCGGGGTGAATATCTCCGCGTTCGACCTTTGCCTTATAGGCATCGATCAAACTGTTGAAAATAAGATTCAAGGAGTTGGGTTGAATACTTCGCTTGCGAAAGATGTAGGGTTTGCCGGGTGGAACATTCAACTTCAACGCTCCTACTCCCGCGCCATCCTGTCCCCGGTTGTGCTGTTTTTCCATGAGGAGAAACAACTGATAGAACCCCCACAAGGGGGAGTCGTATTTCTCCTGATAATAAGAGAGCGGCTTTTTCAGGCGAACGAGGGCGATACCGCACTCATGTCTGATGGGATCGCTCACTTAAGCAAACAACGCTTGTAGATTCTGTCGGATCCGTTCCCGGGGCGGCAGGTCCAGGTCCGACATGGCAAAGGTTTCTCCTGTGATCATTTCAAAGAGTTGGATGTAGCGGCTGGAGAGTTCCACGACCAGGTCATCCGGGGCCTGGGGCAGCTCCGGATCGTTATAGGGATCGCAGTGATCCACAAACCACAGCCGCAGGAATTCCTTGTCGATGTTTTCCGGATTTTCCCCGGCGGCAAAGCGCTCCTCATAGGAATCCGCCAGCCAGAAACGGCTCGAGTCGGGAGTATGGATCTCATCGATGAGGCGGATGACACCATCGGCGTCCCGGCCGAATTCGTACTTGGTATCGACCAGGATAAGACCTCGTTTGGCTGCCTCGGCCTGTCCGAAAGCGAAGAGTTCCATGGCTGCCCGGGAGGCCACCGTCCAGTCCTCCTCATTCATCAGCCCCATTTCCAAAACCTCTTCCGGACTGACCGGCTCATCGTGGACGTCCGATTTTGTTGTCGGGGTCAAAATGTTCTTTTCCAATTTCTGGCTATTTTTCAAGCCTTCGGGCAATGGATTGCCACAGTAGTTGCGGCATCCGTTCCGATAGACGGTCCAGAGAGAAGTGCTGGTGGAACCGGTCATATAGCCGCGAACGACAAATTCGACCGGAAATACTTCACAACGATGCCCTATGGTAACGGAAGGGTCGGGAACGGTTATCTTATGGTTGGGAATGATGTGCCGGGTGTGGTCGAACCACCAGTTGCTGGTAAGGTTCAGGACCTGTCCCTTGAATGGGATGGCCGCCAGGACGCGGTCGAAGGCGCTTTGCCGGTCGGTGCTGATAAATATCATGTCGTCCTGGCGCGGGTAGATGTCACGCACTTTGCCTTGAATCCTTTTTCCGGGAAAGTCGGTGCGTTCAAGGCAGTTGTTTATTTGGGATCGGATAATTTCTTTGCGGTTCATGGGCTGGTTATAATCTATCGGATGAGTGAATTAATTGATGAATAAATTAAAAAGTGGGGATGCATTCCTGGCCATTCCTCTGTCAATGGACCAAAAACTCAGTTTACATCGGGTAAAGGGTAATAGCGGGCGGACTGGTAAAAGGGGTTCCACAGGAGGTGGGTATCGAAGATTTTTTGCAGGGTTGCGCCTTGATCGGAGTGAGGGAGGGATATCTCCCAAAGGGTGGAATACCGGATATCCGAGACGGTATCGAGGTGAAAGCGGTTTTGCAGCGTTTCCAGTTTTTGCTTCCCGGTAAAATCATCGTGGTCGTGGACTAGAATCCGGATCGTGGAGGAATCGGAGGTAAGGTTACATACATACTCCTTGTTACTGTTGAAGAGTTCCCCGCACTGGACGACGGAATTTCGTAGCGCGGTTTCCTCTCCGGCATGGGAGATTTCCCAGTGAGTTTTGCGTGCGATTCCGGCCCCGATTCCCGCCACCTGCAAAGCCTTTTGCACGGATAGGGCAGTGTTGTCGGTGATAATCATATCGATGAGCAACTCGAAGGATTGGGGTTGAGGGGTAAAGGTACCGACATTGATTTCGGGACGTTCCCAGGAGCAAAACTTTGTTTTTGAAGGGTGCGCATAGCCCGATTCGATGTAAGCGCGCATGGATGAAAAAATCGGGTTTCCGGCCGGGACGCGTTCAGGATGGGGCATGATGGCCATGACGTTGCCCCTGGGATTGGTCACGGCTGCCAGATTGTGGGCCGAGCCATTGGGATTGGTGGGGAAACTGTCGTCGATTCGGCCTTTGGGATCGCAGTATTGGAACGGGGTCTGGCCGTTGGCTATCATCTGCCCGAGCAGGGGTTCGGGAATCACGTAACGTCCTTCGGCGTGGGCAAGCGGTATACTGAAAGTCTCGCCAGGTTCCAGGTGGCGAGTGAACGCGGTGGACTTCGGATCCACCCCCATTCTCAGGTGGGCGAATACGTTATAAAATCCCGTTCCCAACAAATGGCCGTCTTTTTCTCGCCGGTTTGGGGCCAGGGCCATGCCCAGGCGGTAGTTCGGCAAAGCCGGAACCATGCCAGTCTCCACCAGGATTTGAGCTCCGTTACAGATGCCCAAAACCGGCTTTCCTTTCTCACTCTCCCGGCGGATGATTTTCATGACGGGGTCGAGGGAGGCTATAACCCCTGCCCTGGAACGGTCTTCATAGGAAAACCCTCCCACGATGACATAGCCGTCCAGCGCTTTCAAATGGGAGTATTCCCCGTTCCAAAGAAATTCAACCGGCTGCATGCCCGCCCGCTTGACGGCGGCGGCCGATTCGATTTCGCAGTTGCTGCCGGGGAATTGCAGGATGGCGATTTTAATCATTTGCGGAGACGCACGTCACATGGGCCGTCGATAATGCGGCCGATTTCGTAGGCGGGGATTTCGGGAAAATTGTTCAGTTGCTCCAATGCTTCGTCTCGTGCGCTTGGCCGGACGACGATGACAAATCCGATGCCCATGTTGAAAGTGCGGAACATTTCGCGTGGGTCGACTCCTCCGATCTGCTGAATGACGTGGAACACCGGAGGTGTGGGCCAGGCGCCGGTATCGATTTCCGCCCGGCAGTTGCGGGGGAGAATGCGCGGAACATTTTCATAGAAACCTCCTCCGGTGAGGTGTGCCATGCCGTGGACCTCCACTGTGGAAGCGAGCAGGGCATCCGTGGCCCGTTTGTAGTTGATGTGGGGTTGCAGCAAGGCTTCCCCCACCGATGAGCCCAATTCCGGAAGTTCGCTTTCGGTGGTATACCCCCCGATTTCAAAAAATACCTTTCGGGCCAGGGAATAGCCGTTGGTATGCAGCCCGTTTGAGGCCAAGCCCAACACTACGTCCCCAGGACGAATGGTCGAACCATTGACGATGCCGTCCTTTTCCACAATCCCCGTCACACAACCGACAATGTCGTGTTCGTTCTGCCGGTAGGTCCCGGGCATCTCGGCCGTTTCGCCGCCAACGAGAGAGATGCCGTTTTCCCGACAGGCATCGGCCATTCCAAAAACGATTTGTTCAACGATCTCGGGAACGAGTTTCTGGTTTGCCACGTAATCGAGGAAGGTGAGCGGCCGAGCGCCGTGGACAATGATGTCGTTGCAGGTAGCGCTGACAACGTCGATTCCCAAACCATAGTATTTCCCCGCCATTTTGCCTACCGTCACTTTGGTGCCTACCCCGTCAATACTTTGAATCAGCACCGGGTGTCGATAGGACGCGATTATTTCACTCAGATCGAACATCGATCCGAAGCTGCCCAATCCGGTCAGCACATGGGTTGAAAAGGTACTCCTGACCCGGTCCTTGATGCGTTCGACCGCTTCATTCCCGGCATCGATATCGACTCCGGCCGATTTGTAGTCAACTTTAGTCATAACAGTTTTTCGCGGAGGCCGTTTTCCCAACGTTCCCGGGCCACCCGGAGATCGATGTCGACGACGTCATGCATGGAAAGTCGCGGGGTTGAAGTGGTTCTTCCAATGTGCTGGAAGGCCAGTTGGCGATCCTCTAACATTTCAAGTACCGAGGCCAATTTTTCCTGGGAAATTTCGAGAATGAATCCGCCCGTTTCCGAAAAGAGGACGCGGGAAGGAAGAAGTTCGGAATCCACTTTTACGGCACAACCGATACCGTTCGGAAAACTCATTTCGGCCAGGGCAACGGCCAGACCTCCATCGGAGATATCGTGACAAGCCAGGAGCAATCCTTCCCCTATGAGATCGATCACGGTGTGATTTTGTCGTTGGACTTCGTCCAGGTCCGGAATGGGGAGAGATACACCCAATTCCTGGAAAAGTTCGTAATATACCGAGCCTCCCAACTCGTCTTTTCGCTTCCCCAGGAGCAGAATGGCCGAGCCGGGCTTTTTGAAAGCGATGTCGACGGCCTTGGTTGCATCGGCCATCTTTCCCACACATCCGATAATCGGACTGGCCGGAATACTTCCCGCCCTGGATTCGTTGTAAAAGGAAACATTTCCGGCCACGATGGGTACGGCGTGTTGAGGGTGTTCCTTGAGGCAAACGCTCTTGCAAGCATCGGCCACTCCCTGGACACCCGCCACAAACAGGCCCATCTGGTTCTCTTTTTCCGGGTTTCCGAAGCATAGACAATCGGTCACGGCCTGGGGGGAGGCCCCGACCGCGGATATGTTCCGGAAAGCTTCCACCACTGCATTGACGGCTCCCTGGTAAACATTGATGGAGCAATAGCGCGGATTGTGGTCGAGGGTGGCCGCCACACCGGTCGAGCGAATTTCCTCGGGATATTCATCGCCTTGGAACGGTCGGAGCACGCCCGCATCGGCCTGACCGGCCTCGATCACGGTGTGGCCCTGAACTTGCTTGTCGTAGGTCTCAAAGACCGGTTTTCGAGAGGCGATATTTTGGTGGGCCAGGAGTTCCAGGAGAATTTGGGAGTAATCGTCCGGCTCGGGCAAATCGGGTTCGCGGAGATCCGGCGGTTCATAACGATATGGGCGGTCGTAAACCAATCCACGGGTTATATCCTCCGCCCTGGCATCCACCAGAACCTCGCCTCTGTAAGTAACCCGATAACGATCGTCCCCCCGCACTTTTCCCACCACGCGGGCGGCGGCTCCTTCCGAGATATTCGGTAAATCGAACTTCTTGTTGTAATGCTCGAGAATAAGCGGGGTCACCTCCGGTGGGGCGGCCCACATGAATCGCTCCTGCGTCTCGGAACAGAGAGCCACGGCGGGGTCCAGGTTTTCCATGCCCAGGTGCACCTCGTCCAGAAAAACCTCGGCGCCGAATCCGGCCGCGTCGGCCAATTCTACGCTGGCACAGGCAATTCCCCCGGCTCCCAGGTCCTTGAACCCCACTTTGTGGAGGATCCCTTTTTCCTTGAGTATTCCGAATAGGTCGTAGCTGGCCTTGAGAATATGTCTTTCCAAAAAAGCGTTGGGTTCCTGCACGGCGCCTTTGTTTTTCTCTTTCTCTTCCTCCTCGAGTTCGAGGGAAGCAAAGGAAGCCCCTCCAAATCCACTGTTATCGGTCGGTTTTCCCACCAGGATCAGATCGTGGCCTTCCCCATCCGGCGGCACGTGGGAATGAATGATATCGTCTTCCGCCAAAGCGCCCAGGGTCAGGACGGTGACCAGACAATTTTCGTTGTAACCGGGGTGGTAATACAGGTCTCCGCAGACATTGGGGATGCCCAACGGATTTCCGTAACCTCCGATGCCGGCCACGACGCCTTCATGAATCCATTTTGATTTGGGCCGACCTATATCTCCAAACCTCAATCCATCTCCCACAGCGAAGACTTTTGCCCCCATGCAACAAACGTCGCGGACATTTCCTCCCACTCCGGTTGCGGCGCCTTCGTAGGGAACGACTTGGCTGGGATGGTTGTGCGATTCATGGGAGAGGGCGATACCGTAGCGTTGGCCCCGGTTATCCACCGCAACTTCTACGATGCCGGCATCTTCCTTTGGCCCGAGGATGACGTTGGGTCCGTCGGTGACGAAGGATTCAAGGTAGGACCGGCTGCTTCGATAGGAGCAATGTTCCGATCCTTGAATCGACCACAACACGCATTCTGCCAGGGTGGGGGGACGTCCCAGAATATCGATTTGGATCTTGCGAGCCTCCTCGACCGTGAGGGCCAGGTTGAAGGCTTTTAAAAGCTCCCCGATTTGGTCGTTAGTCTTATTCTTAAAATCCAGGCGCTCGTCCTTTAGTGGCATGTAACAGGCTTTTTGGCGGGCTTGACGAGTAAAAACAGTTTTATTCCAAAAAGGGTAGGGTAGATCAAGGACTATATTGCCCAAGGCCCCACTTTTTCAAAAAGGGGTCAAACGTAGAAATTAGAATTATCTCTATCTTTGCGGTTAATTTCCCCAGTAACCGGCACCCAAGCAATCAGGCCGGGAAAATTCTATTTTCTACGTTTGACCCCTTTCAAGCGATTGTAGGAGCGCAGAATTTCCCGGAGTCGGTCATGGGGTAGGGCGACCACGCGATGGTCATCCCGGCCGACCATTGTTTCGGCTGCGACAAGGGCATTGATAACGGCTTCTTCAGTGGCCATGACGGTGGCGGAAAAGAGCGCGCTGATGTGTTGGTTGGACAGGACTTCAATTCGTGCCATACCGCTATTCGGATTCGCCGCTCCGGGATTGGCCGTGGAAAATGCCAGAAACATATCCCCGGAGCTATTCCCGGAGACGCTGCCGGTGCGGGCAATCCCCAAGGCAACGCGCAGGGCCAAGCGCCTCAATTGAACTGGCAGCAACGGGGCGTCCGTCGCCACCACCGCTATGATGGATCCCTCCTCTTCATAGGGATCGCGACCCCCGGTGAAGGGTGCGTCTTCCGTTATTTCCTTCCCCACCGGAACCCCCGCCACCAATAGCTGATGGCGTCTTCCGAAGTTGGCCTGAACAAGTACACCCAAGGTGAAAGTGCCATCGGGTCCGGCCACGAGTCGGGAGGAAGTCCCCGTTCCGCCCTTGAATTCATAGCATACCATTCCCGTTCCTCCCCCCACGTTGCCTTCTTGGATGGGTCCCGTTGCAGCGCCGTCCATGGCTTGGAAAACGTGTTCCCGTTTGACGTGGAATCCGTTGATATCGTTGAGATAACCATCCCAGGTTTCGCCGACCACGGGGAGCGACCAAGACGGCGCCTTGGGGAATCGCATCTTCTGCCAGGCTATCACGGCTTCATGCACGGCGCCGATGCTGTGCGTATTGGTAATGAGGATGGGGCCGTGTAAAAATCCCGATTCCTGCAGCCAGGCCATGCCCGTCATTTCGCCGTTGCCATTGAGGGAAAACCATCCGGCGTAAACCGGGTCGTGGTTCATTTTGCCTCGGGGAAAGACGGCGGTAACACCGGTGCGGACGGGGCCTTCCCCCACGACGAGCTTACCTTTCCCCCTTATAATGGAAGCGTAACCCACCCCGATTCCCGCCACGTCGGTTATGGCATTGAAGGGGCCCGGATTGCCTTCAAAGGGAATTCCCAAGTCACGCGCCCGCGGGTTTTCCTGGGCCGAGAGGCATTGCAGCGGAAAGGCCAGGGCCAATACTGGCAAAAAAGCCATCATTGTCCTTTGAAACAACATCCTGGTCACGATTAGTGGATTCTCCTTGGGATGGCGATTTATAATTTAGCGGAATGCTGTTAACCACGGATTTCACGGATGAGCACGGATTATATAACGGAGGGGGAGAAGGCGCGCTAGGGCGCGCCAATTAGGAATGAGGAATTAGGAATTGGGGAGAAAAGGCATAATAAGTTGTAGGAGCGGCTTTACGCCGCGATTGCATCAAGGCTGTTTCATGGGATCGCGGTATGAAGCAAGGCACTCGGGCACGAACGTTAATCGTGATCGTAATCTTGATCGACGGAAGGGGCGTTGACCCGATGGGTTGAAGGGAGGAGGATGGCCAGGTAAAACAGGTTACCTATCATGCGCAAATTCGTCCGTTATCCCATTGCCAACTTGTTCTTAGCCAGCCTCTTGGGATGGTTCAATTCCTTGCTTTGGGCAGGTGAGAAACCAAACATCCTGATGATCGTATCGGACGATCAGGGCTATTATGATCTGGGAGCGATTAATCCCGAAATCATTACTCCGAATCTGGACAGGTTGGCGCGCGAAGGGACCCGTCTGACCAATTTTTACGTGGCTTGGCCGGCCTGCACACCCTCCCGCGGAGCTTTTCTTTCCGGACGGTATCCGCAACGCAACGGAATTTACGATATGATCCGCAACGAGGGGCCGGATTACGGATACCTTTATGACGAGGAAGAATATGCCATAACCTGGGAGCGGATCGGCGGTATGGATACGCGGGAGGTATTACTTCCGGCCATTCTCAAGCCAATCGGCTACAAATCCGGTATCTACGGCAAATGGGACTTGGGTATGAGCAAGCGTTTTCTTCCCTTGGCCAAGGGTTTCGATGACTTTTATGGTCTGGTGAATACCGGTATCGATTACTACACGCACGAACGCTACGGCGTGCACAGCATGTATCGAAACAACACACGAACCGAGGAAGATCGAGGCGCTTATGCGACTTACCTGTTTGAGCGGGAAGCATTGCGATTCCTGGAAACGTATGCTGAAAAAGAACCGTTCTTTTTGTATGTGCCGTTTAACGCCCCCCATGGATCTTCCGCGCTTAGTCCCAAAATTCGCGGTTCGGTTCAGGCGCCGCCGGAATTCCAAGAACTCTATCCGCCGGTGGAAGAAGAATATGTCATGGGGGCGCGCTACGGAGAGAGAACCCTGGTACCCTCTAGGGAAAAACGTCACCGCGACTACCGGGCGGCGGTTACCTGTATGGACGCGTCTATCGGCAAGATTCTGGACGTGCTCGATCAAAAGGGTCTGGCCGACAATACCATCGTCATCTTTTTTGCCGATAATGGGGGTAGCAGTAAGGCCGATAACGGTCCTCTTCGAGGGAGAAAGGGCGATACCTGGGATGGCGGTATTCGCGTGTTCGCTCTGGTGCGTTGGCCGACAGGCGGTATCCCCGCGGGAAAAGTAAACGATGAATTTTTGTCCAGTTTGGAAATTTTCCCCAGCCTGTCCGCGGTTACGGGAGCGGAACCGCCCAAGGGAGTCGTGCTCGATGGTTACAACTGGTGGTCGACCCTGCGCGGTGAAAGCCCGAGTCTGCGCCAGGAAATGTTTTGGAAACGCAGGAATCGCAAAGCTGCCCGGGTGGGTAGCTGGAAGTGGGTCGACATGGGTATCAGGGGTGGCGGCCTGTTCGACTTGTCGCAAGATATTGGGGAAACCAAGGATCTATCCACGAAAAAGCCCGAGGTTCTGGCCATGGTGAAGGGCAAATTCGATGCCTGGTACCGGGAAACCATGATCGAGGCCGAGCCGCGCGGACCCTTTAAGGATTTTTAATTCGAGGGCCAATTATATGACCCAAAAATGCCCCAGCATCGAGCATCGTGGAATTGACTCTCGCCAAGCGGACAAGTCACGCAATTGGCAAAGCTCGCCAAGAACGCGGAGATATGGAAAAGAAAAAAACCACGGATTTCACGGATGGACACGGATTAAAGGCGCCGATGGCGCCGATTAGAAATTGACATCGGGAAAGAGCCCCAAGGTCGAGAACCAGCAACCAGCATCTGGTATTTACGCCAAAGGCGTTAGACTCCATAGCCCAGTGTCGCGCAGCGCACGCTGGGTTACCGGTCAAGTATATGATCGAACCCCAACGGGGTTCCACCAAAGGCGCCAATTAGGAATTTTTGAATTGCGAAGCACGGTTTGGGCGAAGCGTTGACTTACCCAATGGGCGACGCATGCGTCGCCCCTACGAAACCGACGATACATTACCGAGAACCTCTCCAATTGGTTGATTTATCCGGAAAATCCGTGTAGCCAGAGGTTCCCCCTTTGTGCCTTTGTGCCTTTGTGCCTTTGTGCCTTTGTGCCTTTGTGCCTTTGTGCCTTCGGCAATTAGCGCCATTTTGCCGTTGACCTCGGACGAGGGTGAATAATCGTCCCGCTTATGGAAATGGGTGCGATCTTCGATTGGGACGGTGTAGTAATCGATTCGTCCGCAGCGCACGAGGAGAGCTGGGAAATATTGGGACGGGAAGTGGGCAAGCCGATGCCGGAAGACCATTTCGAACGGGGATTCGGGCAAAAGAATCAATTTATCATTCCGGAGATTTTGCAATGGACCAGCCATCCCGCCGAGATCGAGCGGCTGGGGGACCGCAAGGAAGAACTGTATCGGCAAATCGTGGCCCAAACGGGCGTGACTTGCATTCCGGGAATCGAGGATTTTCTGAAGCGTTTGAACCGGGCTGGAATCCCTTGTGCGGTCGGATCGTCTACCCCGCGCCAGAACCTGGAAACCATTCTGGAGATGGTTGGATTCCGGCGCTACTTTCAGGCCCTCGTATGCGCCGAGGATGTTGCGCGAGGCAAACCCGATCCCGAGGTGTTTCTGACTTGCGCTTCCCGGCTGGAACGCGAAACGGGCCATTGCGCGGTATTCGAGGATGCCTATGTCGGCCTACAGGCGGCTCGAAATGGAGGAATGAAAGTAATCGCCTTGGCCACCACCCATCAGCGAGATGATCTCGAGCCTCACGGGCCTGATATGATCCTGGACAATTTTCTGGGGTTCAGGGTGGAGCATTTCTCCAGGCTCTTTCCTTGATATAGCCACAAAAGGCACAAAAAACACAAAATTCCTAATTGGATCCACGAAGGACACAAAGGACCACGAAGAGGATAAACCACAGATATCACGGATCAGCACGGATAAGGAAACTAACCGCAGATGGCGCAGATGAGATGAATAAAGGGAAAAAACGCGAAAATTACGTCATGATCGGCCTTCCAGGCTCAGATCTGCGGCCATCTGTGTCATCTACGGTTGAGCATTAGTAGGATTTCCAGCCTTGACTCCTACCATATGCGCCTATCGGCGCCATAATGCCTTTGTGCCTTTTCTTTTAGATTTCCAAAAGAACCATAATGGTATACCCGTAAATGGGTTGAGCGAATCATTCAAATTGGCGGCGGATTATAAGCCGCGCGGTGACCAGCCGGAAGCGATCGAATCGCTTGTTCGATCGATTCGGGATGGCAACCGATACCAGACTCTACTCGGGGTGACGGGGTCGGGGAAGACCTTTACCATGGCCAATATCGTTGAGCAACTGCAGCGGCCGACTCTGGTGATTTCCCATAACAAAACCCTCGCGGCCCAGTTGTATTCCGAGTTCAAAGGGTTTTTTCCAGACAATGCGGTGGAGTACTTTGTCAGCTACTACGATTACTATCAGCCCGAGGCATATGTGCCGGCTACCGATACCTATATTGAAAAGGACTCCTCCATAAACGATGAAATAGAGCGGTTGCGCATAGCTGCGACGAGTTCATTGATCAGTAGGCGGGACGTGCTGGTGGTAGCCAGCGTTTCCTGCATTTATGGATTGGGTTCTCCGGAGGATTTCAAGGACCTCATGATTCCCATCCGGGTAGGGGAGGAGATGGGCCGCGATCCCTTGCTGCACCGACTGGTGGACAATCAGTACAATCGCAACGACATGAGCCTGACGCGGGGAAACTTCCGTGTTCGAGGCGACGTGGTGGATATCTTTCCCGCTTACATGGAATCGGCCATCCGGATAGAGTTCTGGGGAGATGAGGTCGATTCGGTTAGGGAGCTGGATCCCCTGACCGGTAATACACAAGGAAGCCTCACCCATTTCGACCTATATCCGGCCAATCAGTACCTTACAACCACCGACAAATTGGAGGGATCGATCGACGGCATACGGCGCGAGTTGGAAGAGCGGGTTGCTTATTTCGAATCGCGGGGGCTTCTTCTGGAAGCACAGCGCATCCGCATGCGCACCGATTATGATTTGGAACAGTTGCAGGAACTGGGGTTTTGCAGCGGCATTGAAAATTACTCCCGTTGGTTCAGCGGCCGTAAGGCAGGTGAACGTCCCTTTTGCCTGATCGATTTCTTTCCCGATGATTTTTTGATCATATTGGATGAAAGCCATGTGTCCCTGCCGCAGATCGGAGGAATGTATGAGGGAGACCGTTCCCGCAAGATGACGCTGGTCCAGCACGGATTTCGGCTTCCCTCCGCCTTGGACAACCGGCCCATGAGCAGGGCGGAGTTTCTCCGATTGGCCCGTCAGGTTCTTTTCGTATCGGCAACGCCCCGACCTTTCGAGTTGGAGAATTCGACTGTGGTGGCAGAGCAGATCATACGTCCGACCGGGTTGTTGGATCCCGAAATGGAGGTGCGGCCCATCCGGGGGCAGGTGGAGGACCTGATCGGGGAAATTCAAAAGGCGGTGGACGAGGAGGAGCGCGTCCTGGTGACGACGTTGACCAAACGCATGTCCGAAGACCTGACGGCGTTTTTACGCAATGCCAAGATCCGCGTCGAATATCTGCACTCGGATATCGATGCCATCGAGCGGGTGGAAATCCTGAGACGGCTTCGCAGTGGGGACTTCGATGCCCTGGTAGGGGTAAATCTGCTGCGGGAAGGACTTGATCTCCCGGAGGTCGCTCTGGTGGCGATTCTGGATGCGGACAAGGAAGGATTTTTGCGAAACTTCACCAGCCTGGTTCAGACAGCTGGTCGAGCCGCGCGCCACCAAAGAGGAAGGGTCATCCTCTACGCCGACGCCATCAATGAATCGCTTAAGGCCACCCTGGAGATCACGGAATACCGCCGCAACAAGCAGCAAGCCTACAACGAGAAACACGGCATCATCCCCAAGAGTGTGAAACGGGGGATCCAATCCAGTCTTTACACCACACCCAGAAAACCTGACTCCGAGTTGGTAGCCGAAGCGGTGGGCGCCGACGAAGTGAAACAGGTCATTGCGGAAATGAACCGGGAGATGTTGGAGGCGGCCGAGAAGCTCGAGTTCGAAAGAGCAGCCCTCCTAAGGGATCAGATAGCCCACCTGCGTTCCGGTAAAGCGGCTGTGGGCGGGAAAAGGAAGGGCAGGGGCTTCAAAAAGCGTTTCAAGTATTGACTCTCGCAAAGCACGCCAAGAACGCAGAGATAGGAAAAAGATTAACCACAGAGATTAAAAAGGCTGAAGGCTGAATAAAGAAGCCACTTTCGAGCTTCCAGCATCCAGGAACCTGTTTCTGTAGGCAAACATGTCCCTGCTCCGCTAAGGCGGCTTCGCCGCTTTTTTTGGGTTTTTTGTGATGGTATGCGTTCAATCCGAATCTGATAAAACTTGTTAAGCATGGCAGCGTTCGGAAGCATTAGAAGCAACTCGTGGGTGATTGTGCTAACCCGCGGGTGGCTACTGGAGACGCTCGGAAGAAGCACTGGA
>JAJDZZ010000009.1 GCA_022824405.1 Opitutales bacterium | reverse complement strand
GTGGAAGGATTAATAGCCAGGGGCAAACCCTACAAATGCGCCATGGTTGCAGCGATGAGGAAGATGCTCATCCACCTTCATTTCCTTATGAAAAATCATCAATTAAGCCTTGCTTCGTGACACAGTTGCTTTGCGAGAGGTAATGGAGGATAGGGCGTGGAGTAAGGTTTGGCCACAAAAGGGCACAAGAAACTCAAAAAGGGAAAGAATGAGGTATGAGCAAAAACTGGAAAGTAGTTGGAATTAATTTTGACCACATGCACATGGGGGACTTGCTTCGTCAGACCCATGAGCATCCCTCGGCCGAGATTGCCGGAATATGCGATGACGATCCCAGGCGCATGGAGGATGCCATTGCAAATTTCGATATCTCCCCAGAGCGTGTTTTTACCGACATCGACACCTGTATGAGGATGACCGAACCGGATCTGGTCATCATATGTGCCGCAACCGCCCGTCATGCCGAATACGTGGAAAAAATTGCCCCGTTTGGAACGCATTTGTTTGTTGAAAAGCCCTTTGCCGACAATCTGGCCGGGGCCGATCGCATGTTGGCGGCGGTGCGGGAAGACCGGCAACTCGTCATCAATTGGCCCTTGCGCTGGTATCCGTCTCACGCCACGGCCTACCGGCTTATCGGCGAAGGACAAATCGGGCAGGTGAAGGAAGTACATTTTTACGACGGCAATCGCGGCCCCTTGGCCCATGGAGCGGACAAGGTCGTCCTGGAAGTGACGCCCGAACGGAAGGCGGAAAGCTGGTTCTACAAGAAGAGCGAAGGTGGCGGTTCCCTGTTGGATTATCTCGGTTACGGAACCACCCTGGCCGCCTGGTTTAACGGTGGGCTGACTCCCGTCGAAGTAACCACGGTGACCGGGGGCGACCCCGGCCTGGAGGTGGACGAGCACAGCATTTCCATTTGCCGCTATGCCGACGGGTCCTTGTCCAAATTCGAAACCAGATGGGGCACCTTCACCGATCCATGGATCCACCAGCCCCAACCCAAATGCGGGTTCAATATCGTCGGCAGCAAAGGCACCATCGCCTCTTACGATCTCGAACCGTCCATCCTCATCCAGACCCGACGACATCCCGAAGGTAAAATTATCTCCTGCGACGATTTACAGCATCCGTTCCACGCGCCCGTTCCCTACGTCCTTCATTGCCTGGAAAACGGTCTTCCCATCGAAGGACCTCTCGATCCGCAGATCGCCCGCATCGGGCAACTCGTGGTGGACGCGGCGGTGCAAAGCGCAAGCCGGAAGTCAACCGTGAGATTGGCAGACTGATGCCCGAAGATACAAACTACAGTCTGGAAGCAGATGGGGAGATGGCTGAATTCCCCGCTCCGAATCTCGATTACAAGCCACCGCAGGCAAAAGATTATCGTCCCAAAATCGGCCTGATCGGTTGCGGCGGTATCTCGCCCTATCATTTAAAAGCCTACCGGCAAACGGGGCTGGAAGTCGTCGGATTATGCGACCTCAATCCGGAAGCAGCCAGGGAGCGGCAGAAAGAATTTTACCCCGAGGCCGTCTGTCATGGGGATTACCGCGATCTCCTCTCCGATGAGTCCATCGCAATCGTGGATATTGCCCTACACCCGGGACCTCGCGCAGCCGTCATCGAAGCCGCCTTGAAAGCCGGTAAACACGTGCTCAGCCAAAAACCCTTTGCCCTCGATCTGGAAGTCGCGGAAAAGCTTACCCAACTGGCGGAAAAACTAAGTCTCAGATTGGCGGTTAATCAAAATGGACGCTGGGCCCCTTATCTGCGTTACATGCAGCAAGCCATCGATTCCGGCCTCATCGGCCACGTCCACACCGTAAACCTTCATTTGAACTGGGACCATACCTGGATCCGGGGCACTCCCTTCGAAACCGTTCATCACATCATTCTCTACGACTTCGCGGTGCATTGGATCGATGCCACGGTAAACTTTTTCAAAGGCCAGAAGGCCGAACTGGCCTTGGGAACCGTTCGCGCGGCAAGCGAGCAGACCCTTATCCCACCTTTGATGGGGGGAGCGGTCATTCAATTCAGCAAGGGTATTGCCACCCTGGGATTCGACGGCCACAGCAGGCAGGGCGCCCTGGAGCGCATCACCGTTACCGGGTCCAAGGGAGTGCTTACCGCTTCCGGCATGGTCTGCAAGGTATCGGAAGTAATACTGGAGACCGACCGAGGCAAAGCCACGGCCCGATTGGAAGGCCAATGGTTTGAGGAAGGCTTCCAGGGAACCATGGGAGAATTGATATGCGCCATCGAGGAGGACCGCCAACCCTTCCATTCGGCGCGCAATAACCTGGACACCCTTGCCACCCTGTTCGCGGTCATTGGGTCCGCCGACCGGGGAGAAGCCATGGAGGTTGGCCGGTACCGGCAACTCGACGACAACTGCATTGCAAAGTAAGCGGGGAGAAGGGAATAACCACAGAGGGCACAGAGGACACAGAGAGGTGGAGGCGCCTGCGGCGCCAATGAGGAATTAGGAATTAGGAATTAGGAATTGAGGAGATGACTCTCGCAAAGAGCGCGGAGAAACGCTAAGGAATCCGGCTTCGCCGGAACAGGAGTTTTTATATGATTTCTTGTTGGAGCGTAGCTTCATCCTGTTGCCGTAGGCATCAAGCAAAGCGTTGTTTTAATTAAAATCCGTGCTCATCCGTGTAATCCGTGGTTTTTCTTATCCATGGCTCTGCGTTTTTGGCGATCTTGGCGAGAGGCCATTCTCTCCTTCTTTTTTCGATCACGATCACGATTAACTGCCAGTATCCAGCGCTTCTCGCCTCTCTATGTGCTCTGTGGTAATCATCTCTCCACAATTCCTAATTCCTAATTCCTAATTGGCGCCGCAGGCGCCTATAGGGCTTGCTTCCGGGAGCGTATTAAAAATTATCGATGGCATCGAATTGGCAGGAAAAGTCATCGTCATAATTGGCGGCACTACCGGGATTGGAGGCAGTGCGGCGGCGGCTTGTGTTCGCGCCGGGGCACGCGTGGTCGCGGTCGGAAGATCTGAGGAAAACTGCCGGAAAATCCGGAAAGCTCTGGGGAAATCCTGCCAAGTCGCGGCAGCGGATGCCATCGCTCCGGAGACGGCCGACCGGGCCGTTGACCTGGCGCTGGACGCCTTCGGGGGGTTTCACGGACTTTACCACGTGGCCGGGGGCAGCGGTCGCCGGTTCGGAGACGGTCCGCTCCATGAGATCACCGATGAAGGCTGGGAAAAAACCCTGCATTGGAACCTCACCACCCTCTTTCTATCCAACCGGGCGGCGGCGCGCAGATTCCTCGAACTGGAACAGCCCGGCAGCGTGCTCAACCTGGGATCGGTCCTGGCATACTCCCCATCGCCACGTTACTTTGCCACCCACGCCTATGCCACTGCCAAAGCCGCCATTATCGGCTTCACCAAATCGGTTGCATCCTATTATGCTGGCGACAATATCCGTTTCAACGTGCTGGTTCCGGCATTGGTCGAAACGCCCATGGCAGAACGGGCGACACGGAATGAAAACATACAAAAATTCATGGCCACCAAACAACCCTTGGACGGAGGACGCATGGGCCGCCCCTCCGATCTCGACCAAGCCGCCCTTTACTTCCTGGGTGACCGTTCAAAGTTCACGACCGGTCAGGTCCTTGCGGTCGACGGCGGATGGAGCGTAAGCGAAGGCCAAATTCAGGAATAATCCGGATGTTTAAATTTTTTACTGCGCTCTGGTTACGGAGGAAGGGGTCAAACCTTGAATCGGTTGACTTCGCAAGCTTCGTCAAGATTGCAAGGAATGACCCCGACGGTCGTGAAGCGGCCTATTCGGGTAAAACCGTTACCTGGGAGAAACTCTTGCGGTCCAAAAAGACCATGGAACTCAAACTGGAGCAGAAATCATGAATAGACGTGAAGCCATAAGAACCGGCGCCTTGCTCGCCACCGGCGCCCTGATCGCGCCTCGGCTACCGGCCGAAAATCCGAAACACCGGTTCAGGATCGGCGCCTGCGACTGGTCCATTAAAAAAAAGCTCGAACTCGACGCATTCCGATTGGGACGTGAACTGGGCCTCGACGGTATCCAGTATTCCTTTGATCAGGCCAACGAAGGCATGGACCTGAGGAGCAAGGAAAACCGTCGGAGAGTGAGGGAAGTAGTCGAACAAACCGGGGTAGGCATTGCCTCCCTGGCCATAGGACGTCTGAACAGAGTTCCCCTATCCAGCACCGAGGAAGGTGAACGCCTGGTAGTCGAGTGCATCCAAACCATGGCCAAACTAAAGGAAGAGGCCGCCGATCTCGCAGATGAAAGGCTGGCTTCAATGGTAGCTCCGGACGTCGTCCTGCTGGCCTTTTTCGGCCAAGGCGACATCAATGGGAAGCCGGACCTGATGGCAAATGTCATCGAAAAGCTGAAACGGCTTGCGCCCTTGGCCGAAAAGCATGGTTTTTCCCTGGGACTGGAGACCCGGCTAAACGAGGACGACCACCGCCACATTATGGAGAGCGTCGATTCACCGTCAGTGAAGGTTTACTACGACGTAGCCAACTCCCATAGAATGGGTTACGATATCTACCGGGAGATCGAGAGCCTGGGTAGCGAGAATATTTGCGAGATCCATTGCAAGGAAATCGGTTTCCTGCTCGGTCAGGGCCAGATCGATTTCAACCGCCTCAAGGATTTGATCGACAATATCGGTTACAAGGCTTGGCTGATCATTGAAGCGGCCACACCCAAAGGCATGGAGGTCGAAGAAGCCTATAGGCACAACGCCGCGTATTTGAAGTCAGTATTCGGCAGCGCAAAAGGCGCCGGGGGCGCCAATTAGGAATTTAGGAGATGACTCTCGCAAAGAGCGCCAAGAAACGCAAAGGGAGGGAGAGGCGCGACTTGGCGCGCCTCTCCCTCCGTTAACTCCTGTTCCAGCAAAGCCGGACCTCTTTGCGGTCTTTGCGATCTTGTAGGTCTCCCAACCATGAATTTACCGGCTTTTGAGCGCTTTCGAGAATGGGCCCAAAAAACTCGTCGGAGAAAGCGCTCGAAAAAGCCTTCGACGGTGTCAATCGTCAGGATTGAAAGTGCCAGGAAAACCC
>JAJDZZ010000055.1 GCA_022824405.1 Opitutales bacterium | reverse complement strand
CGTAAACGGGATATTCGAAACGCATCGCGGGCTCTTCGGGAAACGGCGCACTTCGGGGGCGCGACCCATGCTGGGCCTGAAGGATTCGGGGTTGATGGTGATGCGCGACCTGAGAAAAGGCGTTTTCAATTGAATTTACATCCGTATATTTCCCTTTGGTTTAGCGATTCGATCCAGTCATCCCTTTTTATTTCAATTGTTGGTCCAATAGCTGGCGCATATCCTTGAGAACGCTGGAAAGGGCAGGATTCGACACCATGTTGGTATTTTCGATCCGGTAGGCTTGGCGGATGGTGACGCTTCCTGGATCCCCGTAGTCATAGAGTTCCTCTGCGATGGTTTGGCGGCTCTCGAAGTCTATCCAGCGCCCATAACGGTGGTTGGAAGTCCGGATGGAGTAACCCATGATTTCAGGATCGGTTTTCTTGAAAGGACGAGCGAACTGGCTGCGAACAAATTTGCGACCGGCTGCCGAAGGGTCATCGAGGATGGGCCTGAAACTCCGGCCGTCCAATGGCCCGGTGGGCTTCAAACCATTCAATTCGGCCAGGGTTGGATAGATGTCGACCAACTCAACCAATGAATTGGTGGCAACTCCCGCATGCTTCATTTCAGGTAGGCGGACAATCAGAGGCACTCGCGTATCGAGCTCAAAGTTGGTTCCCTTGCACCATCGGTTGGCTTCACCGATGGCAAAGCCGTGATCGCCCCAAAGCACAATAATCGTGTCATCTTCCAAACCGAGTTGCTCCAGAGTATCGAGCAGCTTACCGACCTGGGTATCGATGTAGCTGATACAGGCGTAGTAACCGTGCCTCAGGATAGCGGTTTGCTCTGAAGACAGCCGTTCGTCTTGCGGCATGTCGACGTAACCCCCGAGTTCCCTGTGCGTATGGTAAGCTTCCTCCGGGGCGCCTGCCACCTGGGAGATTTCATCTTCCAGTGAGAAGGCGGATCGATCGTAGAGGTCCCAGTATTTCTTTGGCGCACAAAACGGCAAATGCGGCTTGAAAAAACCGACAGCCAGGAAGAAGGGTTTACCCGTGCCATGTAGTTCTGAAAGCGCCTCGAGAGCGAGGTTTGCCAGCTTTCCGTCCGGGTAATCGTCATCCGGCACATCCGCAATCTCGTAGGATGGACCCTTACCCTTGTATTTTCTGTTTTCCGGGAAGAAATAATTATGCCAGTCCGCCTCGCGCAGGATAGCGGGGACCGACCAGGATTTCGGATCCTCCTCCCGTGGGTCTCCGCTGAATACCTTGCCCAGGTTGACCGTCGTGTAGCCACTTTCCATAAAAAACTGGGGCAGGGTGACGATTTCCGGCAAGGTATCGCGGAAAAAATTCCGGTTGTGCCACACACGGGTAGTGTCGGGCAAACGACCGGTCAACAAGGAGGCCCTGGATGGTCCGCAGACTGCCTGTTGGGCGTAGGCCCCGGAAAAAAGCCGGCCGGTGGCGGCCAAGCGGTCTATATTGGGGGATTGGACGATGGGATCGCCATAACAACCCAAAGTGGTCCTGAGGTCGTCAATTGCGATAAATAGAACGTTGAATTTGGGTGAGTTTTCCGACTCGGCCCATACCTGATGCAGGATGCCGAGAAATAGAAGGGATATGCAAATACACTTCATTTTAACCTACTTCTTTTTGGTGTTTCCGGTCTGGGAAGGTTTATAATCGGGGTTGGGCGTCATCATATCGGCGTCGACCGACCGGCGCCAATCTTGTAGTTCCTGCAGGAGACTCACGGCCATTTCGTCGTTTTTTTGGGCCAGGTTAATCGATTCTCCGGGATCCTGCTCCAGATTGTAAAGCTGTAGGCCCGGTGGATCAAAGCTCTCGATGAGCTTCCATGACCCTTTTCGAATGACTCCTTGGGGCATGGTTTCCGGGTGGTTATTGTAGTGCGGAAAATGCCAGAAGAGAGATTTGCGGTCCAGGTTGGCCGCATCCTTCATGAGAGGCGCGAGGTTGAGACCGTCCATGTGTTGGTTGGGGCGGGGGGGCAACCCGGCCATTTGAAGCATTGTCGGGTAGAGGTCCATTCCAATTACCGGCGTCTCCACTACCTTGCCGGACCGGGCATATCCGGGCCATTTGATGATCAGGGGCACGCGGATGCCTCCTTCCCAGTAAGTCCCCTTGTGGCCCCTCAGGGGAGAGTGGTCGGTGGCCTTCCACAAACCGCCGTTATCGGAGGTGAAAATTACCACCGTGCGTTTCTCCAAATCCAGTTCCCGCAAGGATTCCATAACCGCCTCAACGCTCTCGTCAATGCTCTCCACCATGGCGGCATAGACCGGGTTTCCCTGTCTATCGCTCTCGGGAATGGCTCGGTATTTCTCGATCATTTCCTCTTTGGCTTGGAGCGGGGAATGGACCCCATAGTGCGGAAAATACAAGAAAAAGGGCCTTTCCTGGTTTTCTCTGATGAACGTTATGGCCTCCTCGGTGAGGCGGTCGGTCAAATATTCTCCCGGTTGGCCGTCAGGCAAGACGTTCCAACGAGACCTTTTCCCGGTTGTCGGGATGGACCAATTGCCCGCATAGGGGAAGAAATATTGTCCCGGGGCGCCATGGGCTGATCCGCCGATATTCCGGTCAAAGCCATGGTGTTCGGGCATGGAGAAGGGCGGTCCTCCCAAATGCCATTTGCCTATGGATATGGTTTTGTAGCCGGCTTCCCGCAGTGCTTCCGCAATGGTGAATTCCTCGAGTGGAAGGTCGCGGAGAAAACGGCCCCCGCGCAGGCGGGCTTGCGGATTCCAACGGCCGTCCGGGGTCCAATCGGTCATTAGCATGCGGGCAGGATAACGTCCCGTCAGGATGGCCGCGCGGGAGGGTGTACAAACAGCGCAAGCGGAATAGGCCTGAGAGAAGCGCACTCCTTCACCCGCCAGGCGGTCAATTGCCGGGGTCTGGTAATAGGCGCTTCCGTTGCAGCCAATGTCCTTCCATCCCAGGTCGTCGATCAGAAACAGGACAATATTGAAGGGAGAAGCGGAAAGGGGGACGATGAGCAGCCAAAACGACAGACCCATTGCTTTGGCGATGCGCTGGACAGTTTTCATTTGATCGAAGGTATTGATGTTTTGGGCGGCTTGGACCTTGCGTCAGGTTCATTGTGCTGAGGTAGCCAGGCGGCCAATTCTTCCTTGATGGTTTGGTAATGGGGTATGCTGGCCAGGTTCTCCCATTCGTGCGGGTCGTTCCGATGATCGTAGAGTTCCTCACCGCCGTCGGCGTATCGAATATATCTCCAGTGCTCCGACCGCAGGGAATGGTTGTTGAACCTGTGAGTGGTCAGCGCCGGCCTTTCGCGGGGAGCGTGGGGGTCCCTCAGTTGGGGAACCAGGCTGATCCCCTCCAGGCCTTGCAAAGGAGAAAGCCGGCAAAGTTCGATAAGAGTGGGGAAAAGGTCCACGGTGCTGGCCGGCCGACCGCACTTTGTCCCTGAGGAAGAGACGCCGGGAGCGGAGATTATCATGGGGATACGGGTGGACCGTTCCCAGAGAGTGAATTTATGCAGGTGGTTTTTTTCTCCCAGGTGCCAGCCGTGATCTGACCAGAGAATCACTATGGTGTTTGCGGCAGCGGGACCCGCATCCAGGGCATCCAGCAAACGGCCCACCGAGGCGTCGGCATAGGCGATGCTTGCCAGGTAGGCCTGAAGGATCTCCGGATAGCGTCCTTCTCTCCTGACCAGATCGAGGTCCTCCCGCCTGACCGCAGCCATAGCCAATCCTTCCGAGGGAATGTCCTCAAGGTCATCGTCCTTGACCGGAGGCGGTTCGATGGAATCTAGCGGATACAGGTCAAAATATTCCTTTGGAGCGTACCAGGGCAGGTGCGGCCGGTATATGCCGGCGGCAAGAAAGAAGGGCTTCCCAGGTGGATTCCTCAGGATCCCGGAGGCCCATTCGACCATTTGGCCATCCCCCATTTCCTCATCCGGTTTGTCGAATGCCCCCCAGTCAAATTCCCGCGGGTTGACGGGCGGTCGGGAAAGCGCCTTTACCTCGGGAATTCGGTTGAGGGGAAATCCCTCCGGCCAGGTAAAATTGCTGACCTTGCCATCCCTGGCCAGTAGCGTCTGATAATGGCTGTCGAATACTTGGTCGAAGTATTCATGCCAGTCGCTGTAGCGGTTATTGCCCGGCGTGTGGTGATGGACCTTTCCTCCTCCGAGGACATGGTACCCATTGGCTTTGAAATGCTGGGGAATGGAAACCAATTCCGGCAAGGCTTCGTGCCATCGAACGCTATTATTATAGATACCCGTGGTGGATGGAAGACGCCCGGTCAAAGCGGAAATCCGCGATGGATTACATACCGGGGACACGACATGAGCATTCGTAAACAGGGTTCCGCGTGAGGCCAGTCGGTCCATATTTGGCGTCTCAGCCTGGGGATGCCCATCCAGCACATCGACCCAGTCATTCAGGTCATCGATTATGATCATCAGGACGTTGGGTTTTGTCTGGGCAGAGGCGAAACGGTCAAACGGAAGGATGAGGAAGACACAACCCAGGAGGATATGGCCGAATTTTACCGCTTTTCTGCCCTTTAGACGACGAGGACTAGCAACAATCATGGACCTGTTTTCCCATTTGTCATGGCTCCGAAAGCCACGATCAAGTGCTTCATCTTCCACTGCCCGATAACGGGTTGCCAGATTCTCCATGAGTCCGGGTGCTGTTCCACATTTCTCAGGATTCGCACATCGGTCACATCCCCTTGGTAGTCAGGCAAGTTGGCCTGACAGACCAATGTTGGAAAAAGAAGAAGAAAAAAAGCGGATAGAAGGGTTTTTCTCATCCAATATACGGGTTAGGTTTAATAACTGCGATATAGGCGACCACCAATCGCTTCTTCCCGCGGTGAAACTCTCGCTGCAGGTCGATTAGAAAACAGGTATCCAGTAGCTTCATTCGTCCCACTTGGAAGGTGAGATGCGATGGTGAACCCGGTCTTCCTTCTCCGCCTTATCCCAATAATCGAGCGCCTCTTTTGCAGCAGGCTTACCCTTGGCGTCATATGCCGCCTTCAATTCCTTAAGTATGCTCCCGCCGGTGTTCTTCCCGGAGTCAAATCGGGCACGGCGAACCACCGCGGAAAAAGACTCCTTTCCACGCTTGGCTCTCCTCAGCTTTTCATAAGCATCCAATTCCAAACTGATTGTCTTAATTACCATGCATTAAAATGTGCATGAACTTTATTCGCGTTTCAAGATCCTAGCCCACATGCCCTCTTTCCCCATCACGATCACGATTTATGTGGAACCCCGTTGGGATAGAAGGCGCCGGGGGCGCCAATTAGGAATGAGGAATTGGGAGAAGAGAAACCAAAAACCAGAAGACAAATTTCACTGACCACTAGCCACTGGTCACTGACCACTTATGAAACGGATGGGCACGGATGGAGGGGAATTAGGTTTGAGCCCTGAATAAAAGAAACTGTTGACCTTGCGGTTAGTGAACGCATGATCACATTTCGCATGCCTAAGGTTCCCAAATCTCTGCGAGGCCGGTCTGCGGCTTCCAACCCGGCCAACCGTTTCGAACCCCACCATTACGAACCCGACGATGCGGAGTATTGGGCGCGCGATTCCGTTAAGACGGAAGTCATCGATGACCATGCCGTCAGCATCGTCAGTCGCAATCGGAGTCCCGACATCCCCTTCGATGTCAGCCTGAATCCTTACCGGGGCTGTGAGCACGGCTGCGCTTATTGTTATGCCAGGCCGACCCATGAATTCCTGGGTTATTCGGCGGGGCTGGATTTTGAAAGCCGCATATTGGTCAAGCGGGAGGCGGCCCGTTTACTGGAAACCGAACTGGCCAAACCGGGATGGGTAGCCAAGCCCCTCGCCATGAGCGGGGTCACGGACCCTTACCAACCATTGGAGAGAAAGCTGCGGATTACGCGTCAATGCCTGGAAGTGCTGGTCCGCTGCCGCCATCCGGTCATGATCATCACCAAGAACGCCGGTGTGCTGCGCGATTTGGACCTCTTGAGGGAGTTGGCCCAATGGGACTGTGTTCAGGTTAGTCTTTCGGTGACAACGCTCCAATCGGAACTGGCTCGGAAGATGGAGCCGCGCACCTCCAGCCCCCGCAAACGACTGCAAGCCGTAAAGAATCTGAACGAGGCCGGAATCCCCGCCAGTGTGATGGCCGGCCCGATGATCCTGGGACTCAACGATACGGAATTACCCGCCATCATCCAGGCAGCTCATGAGGCGGGCGCAAGGGGAGTGAATTATGTTCCCTTGCGTCTTCCGGGAGCCACCGCCGAGGTGTTCGGCGAATGGTTGGAACGCGAAATTCCCGGAAAGAAAGACCGCATCCTGGACCGATTGAGAAGCTTTCACGGCGGCCAATTGAGTACAAGCAGGTTTGGGGAACGCTTTCGCGGACGAGGCCCTTGGGCCAAGGAGCTCAAGCATCTCTATCAACTCGGTTGCCTGAAAGCCGGGTTCAGGAAAAGACCCGTCCACCTGAGCACCGCCCATTTCATACCACCGGGAGCAAGCCAGTTGGAGTTTTGGAAGGAGAAAAAAGGCACAAAGGCACAGGGGCACAAAGGCACAGAGGGGGAAGGCGCCGGGGGCGCCAATTAAGAATTAGGAATTAGGAATTGAGAAAAGGCTGAAGCAGGAAGGTTAGAGGTGCTGAAATTATTCGTGATCGTGATCTTGATCGTGATCGATGGAATAGGGAATTGAACATGGATGGACAGGATTTAATAACGGAGGGGGGACATTCCTGTCCCCCAGCAATTACGGTAAACGGTTGGGGAATAGAGTAGGGGAGTGAGGCATCCGGTTTTTGCGATTGCTATTTCATCTGAATCATCTAATTTGGATGACACAAAACTATTGTTATGAAACAAATTTCCGCCAATGAAGCCAAGCAGTCGCTGGGAAGGATCATCGACGCCGTTCAGCGTGAACCGGTCGTGATTCAGCGTTATAATCGTGATGCCGCGGTCATGTTGTCAGTGCAGGACTATGAAAGATTGACAGCCCTCAACATCGAGGAATTTGAAAGGTTCTGTGATCGGGTTGGTCGCCGGGCCCAAAAACGCGGCCTGACAGAAAGCAAACTGAACAGCATTCTGGATGCCGGTTAAGGGACCGCGAGTAGTGGTCGATACCAACGCCTTGATCAGCCGTTTGTTGTTACCCGATTCGGTTTCCTGTAAAGCGGTCGAAAAAGCCATTCGTGAAGGCGCCCTTTTGGTTTCAGACGCCACTCTCGAGGAACTGGGCGATGTCCTGAGCAGAAAAAAGTTTGATCCTTACGTTTCGTTGAACGACCGGAAAAAATTTATCCGGCTCCTGGGACGCATTAGTGATTGGGTCGCGAGTGGGCGTCGGATTCGAGCTTGTCGTGATCCTCGTGACGATAAGTTTCTCGAAGTAGCGGTAAATGGAGACGCAAACTTGATAATCAGCGGAGACAAGGATTTGTTGGTCTTGAATCCGTTTATGGGGAAACCCATTGCCTCGCCATCCGAATACCTGAAAAACTAGTGTTACCTATAGCTATGAAAAATAAGTACCTCTTCCTCTCGTTGGCCCTTTTCGCAAACGGACTATTCGCCGCCGAAGAACTACCCCCTAACATCGTTTTCTTTTTCGCGGATGATCAGACCTCAAACTCTTTGGCTTGTTATGGAAATCCAATTGTTCAGACGCCGCATATCGATCGATTGGCGGAGCGCGGCACTCTGTTTCAAAATGCCTTTGTCAACCAGGCGATTTGTTGGGTGAGCCGCACGAACATTCTTACCGGCCTCACCGGTCGTAGTTATGGGATCCCGGGTAATCACGATCAGGCACGAGCCGAAGCAGTTGAGATGCTTTTCTCCGACCTTCTGAGGGATGGTGGTTATCGCACTGGATTTTTTGGAAAATGGCATGCGAAGATGCCGAAGGGCTACGTGCCTGCAGATCACTTCGACGAGTTTGAGGCTATTTCCCGCAATCCGTTTTACAAAACACTGCCCGACGGTTCGCTTCGGCATGAAACCGAACTCATTGTGGATCGAGGTATTGAGTTCTTGAAGAACCATCCCAAGGACAAGCCATTTGCCCTCAACATGTGGTTCAATGCCTGTCACGCCGAAGACAGCGACCGGCGTCCCGGTATCGGACACTTCCCCTGGCCGCGCGCCGTGGATGGCATGTATGAGGATGTGGATTTCGACCGACAGCCCCTCGACACACGAGAGATTTTCGATAGCCAGCCGGATTTTCTAAAAACCACCATCAATCGCGAGCGCTATTTCTGGCGCTGGAATACCGATGAAAAATACCAGATCAATATTCAGGCCTATTATCGCATGGTTAGCGGTATCGATGGAGCCATCGGCCGTTTTGTGGAAGCTTTGGAAGCAGCCGGATTGGCCGACAACACCATCATCGTTTATTCGGCTGACAACGGTTACTATAAGGGCAACCGCGGTTTCGCCGGCAAATGGTCTCACTACGAAGAATCCATTGGTGTGCCGATGATCATCATGGATCCTCGGGTGGCGCGTCGGAAGCGAGGCCAGAAGACCGATGCCATGGCCCTCAACTTGGATCTGCCATCCACCTTTCTCGATTGGGCCGGTGTGCCGATACCCGAACACTATCAGGGGCGAAGTTTGGCTCCGGTTATTTCCGGAAGAAAACCAAAGGACTGGCGAACGGAAACCTTCCACGAACACTTTGCCGTGCGTCACAGGATTCCGGCATATGAAGGTATTCGCACGGAGCGCTTTAAGTACGTGCGCTACTTCGATCATGGTAACCATGAGTTTCTGCACGATCTGAAAGAGGATCCCGATGAACTGGTGAATCTGGTCGGCAATAAAAAGTATAAAAAAATCCTGGAGGACTTGCGCGAGCGGACCGATAAAACGGTCAATGGCTACGGCGGACCACTGGAACCGATGAAGGAACCTTTCACATCTTCCACTGATCCGCATCCGGTCGCATCAGCGGCGGTCACCGTGAAGCCGGGCCCTGACGGGTTTGTCAATTTGCTGGCCGGAAACATACAGCGAACTTGGGCCGGTAATCCGGATTACTGGTCGGAAGAAGACGAAGTCATGACCGGTGTCACCGATGGTTCTCTTAAAATGAATCGTTTCATAAGTTGGAAAGGCTCGACCGTTCGCAATTTCGACCTTCGTGCGAAAGTGAAGATTTCTGCAGAAGGAAACAGTGGAATTCAGTATCGCGGTCAAATGGCTCCCGATCTTGGATTGAATGTCGTCACCGGCTACCAAGCCGACGTGGTTGCGAATAATCCCAATTACAACGGCATGCTCTATGAAGAAAAGGGTCGCCGGATTCTGTCTCACACCGGCGAAAAAGTCATTGTCGATCCCGAAGGCCAACCCTGGATCGTGGGCGCCATGCCCGTGAAGAAATTTACTCCTGGTGAGTGGCATGACTATCGCGTTCTTGTTCGAGGCAATCATCACCAACATTGGATCGATGGTCATCCCACCGCCGATCTATTGGATTTCGATGAGGAAGGCCGCTCTTTAGATGGCGTATTGGCTGTCCAGGTACACGTGGGTCCTAAAATGAAAATTCAATATAAGGATTTCAAAATCAAACACCTGCCCGACGATCTGCCACTTCAAACACCCAAAGACCATCCCATCCCCAAAGGTTCCCTCGGCGTAAGACCCCAAGGCAAACTACCGAAGGGTTGGACACCACCGGTGTACGGGGATATTTGAGGAACAAGATGTTTTAGATCGACTGAAGCGCTAAATGGCTGGTTTTGTCCCGAACTTCGCTTCCGCGATCCTATTCGTTTGAGAAAATCGGTCATTGCTCCCGTGCCCGAGCTGCTCTATCTCCTCTAAATGTCGATAGGGAATTACGGGCAAAACAGAGGCGATTCTCCGGACCCCCGTTAGACTCCTTTTGCGAGCCCGTCTTTGTCTATGTATCCCACCGAATCTTAACAAGGTTTTACCCCTTCGAACGTTAACATCCTGCACAACTGGACAAAACCACTTGATGATCGAACTTAAAGGAATTTCCAAGATTTTCAAAAAAGCCGAGGCCAAGAAAGGCAAGGTCTATGGCATTGCTCCCAAAATTTCCTTGAAGGCCCTCGATCAGGTGTCCTTCACCTGCCGCCCCGGTCGTATTTACACCTTGATCGGGCCTAACGGCGCCGGCAAGACAACGGCTCTCCGCATAATTGCCAGCATGCTCAAGCCTTCGGAAGGCACAGTGAGGGTTGCCGGCATCGATATCAACAAAGACGCGAGGCAAGCCCGGGCAAAATTAGGTTTCCTGACCGGGTCCACCGGGCTCTACGACCGTCTGACCCCGCGAGAGACCCTCAAGTATTTTGGAGCCCTGCACATGGTGGATCCGAAGACTATCCGGTCCAGAATGGGGGATCTCATCGACCGCTTGGCCATAAGTGAGTTTGCCGATCGCCGAGTAGGTAAGTTATCCACGGGGCAGAAACAGAGGGTCTCCATAGCCCGAACCCTGATGCACGATCCCGAAGTCATAATTTTTGATGAGCCAACCAACGGCCTGGATGTATTGACTTCCCGTACCATTACCGAATGGATCCGCGAGTGTCGCAATACCGGGAAGACGGTAATTTTTTCTACTCACATCATGGGTGAGGTCAGTTTGCTGAGCGACGATCTGGGGATCATCCACAAAGGCAAGTTGTGTTACGATGGCAGTTTCGCGGATTTCAAGGCTAGATTCGGACACCATTCCCTTGAAAGCGCCTTTATCTCGATCCTGGAGGGCGCGGAATGAACATCGTCTGGTCAGTTTTTAAAAAGGAAGGCCTCGATACCCTTCGAGACAGGCGCGCTATTATTGCGATGATCATTATTCCCATGGTTCTTTTTCCGGTATTGTTCGGTGGCATAGGGTTTTTTGCCATCAAGGAAGTGAGGAAGGCCCAGGAAAAACTTGTTCGCATAGGCTTGGTTCAACCGGCGCCGGACAATGCGCTCATCGATAAGTTGAAAGCCAAGGAAGGACTTGAAGTGAGCCTGCTGGAATCCGGTGCGGATCCAATGAAGGAGGTGGAGAATTCCAAGGTCGATGCCGTAATCGTCTTTCAATCCGATTTTGCCGAGCAGCTTGCAGCGAAAGGCGCGGGGAAGATGACCTTATACTACCGTTCTACCGGTAACGGGAGAATCCTGAGAGGGCGTATCATGAACGTCGTCGATGACTACAGAAAGGAAGTCAGGGAATCCCGAATACGCGGCCTTGGATACACGCTGGATTTTATCAATCCGGTACAGGTGGAATTTGAGGACAGTGCCACGGAACAGGAGCAAATAGGAGAGGCTATTGGTGGATTTATTCCATATATCTTCATAATCCTGGCCTTCACCGGAGCCATGTACCCCGCGATTGATTTGGGCGCCGGTGAAAAAGAGCGGGGGACTCTGGAAACATTGCTCACATCCTCCGCGCCACTCATTCAGATTCTTATGGGAAAATTGTTGGTCACCATATGCTCCGGGTTGTTCGCGGCGAGTTTGTCGCTGACCAGCATGGCCATAGCCTTGTTTTCCATGGGTTCCATGATGGGTGATTTCCCCTCCTCCATTGGCCCGATGCTGCAGCCCATGAATATTGTATTGTTTTTCTCATTGCTCCTGCTTCTGACCATTTTCTTTGCCTCTTTTCTCCTGGCTCTTTCCTTTTTTGCCAAAAGTTTCAAGGAAGCCCAGAGCATCATTTCACCTTTGATGGCAGCCATTCTTTTTCCACTCCTTTTTGGCATGATGCCTTGGGTCAAGCTCACCTATGTTACAGCTCTTGTGCCTATCCTGAATATTTCCCTGGCGAGCAAGGCTATCTTTTCCGGGAATGTGGATTGGGGCCCGACCGCAATTGTTTATGTATCGCTGGCGGTTCTTGCTTCATTGGGATTCATGGCTTGCACCAGGTTTGTTGGACGGGAAAGCATTCTCTTCCGGATCTAGTCCGAATATCTCACAAATCTTCTGCTGCGTTCCGGAATGACGGCACTGGAGCGGATTTCCCTGGATTCGGGACTTTGCAGGGTGTCGACCCGGCTTCACCCCCGAATCTGCACGAAACCCCCACCAGCATTCGTCCTCCGTTCGCTCGCGACGAATTTTATGAGATATCCGGCCTAGTTTGGCGTCCCTGAAATAAACCACCACAATAGGCGCCTCCGGCGCCAATGAGGAATGAGGAATTGGGAGAAGACAAATCTCACTGACCTCGGATGCATGAAATTACCAGATGGTGACCCGAAGCTTTTCGTTTAACGGCATCGCTTGGATTTCTTGATTTGTAATCTTGCCATAAAAATGAACGATTGATCGGTAGCCGCAATTGAATTATGGCATCTTCAGGTAGTCCATAAGGCGCCAAACTTGGTCGTGACCTTTTTCCCTATGAAAAATCTATTGAAGTTGATTTTGTCAGCCGTCGTTCTCGTTGGGTTGTCAGGTGGTATACGAGCTGCCGATGACAAACCTCATGTTGTGCTGGTGGTTGGCACCTTGCATTACTCGCCGGAGTTGACCATGCCCGTTTTTGCGGAGGAGTTGGAACGCTTTGGCTTTGAAACCACGGTCGTGATGGGGGAGGGGAATCCGGAGAAAAAGACGACGAACGTGCTCCCTGGGATAGAAGCGCTGGCGGATGCGGACGTGGCGATTTTCTTTTGCCGGTTTTTAAAACTACGGGATGAGGAGTGGCAGCCCATTGAGGACTACATCCAATCCGGAAAACCGGTGATTGGACTGCGGACGGCGAACCATTCGTTCAAGGGCATATCCGGTAACCTCAATTAGCAAATTTCGTATTTGATAGTATGATAGGCATCCTCTAGTCTTCAGCAATGAAGTTTCGTAAAGGCAAAGAACAAAGTGGATTGTTTGATTTAATCGAGCGGATGGAAGAGCT
>JAJDZZ010000048.1 GCA_022824405.1 Opitutales bacterium | reverse complement strand
CTTCCGAGCGTCTCCAGTAGCCACCCGCGGGTTAGCACAATCACCCACGAGTTGCTTCTAATGCTTCCGAACGCTGCCATGCTTAACAAGTTTTATCAGATTCGGATTGAACGCATACCATCACAAAAACACAAAATTCCTCATTCCTCATTCCTCATTCCTCATTGGCGCCTCTGGCGCCTCTTCGCGTCCCTTTGCGATCTTTGCGAGATTAAATTCTTCAGCCTTCATCCTTCTTCCTTTTCTTCCCTCTGTGGTTAATCCTTCTCCCTTCCCGCTCTCCGCGAGAGTCATTTTCTCCGACCACAAATATAATCGAGGTAATTCCCTCGATGAACCACCTCGAATGAACTGTCGCCGTATGCCTGACGCCAAGCGCGCGGCACACGGGTAGCGGATTGAGGCGACCACTTCATTTCAGCCGCATCAAGACCCCCTCCCCCGTCCTCGATCAAATCGATCTCCTGCCGGTCGTAAGTGCGCCAGAAATAGTTTTCCACCAGGCGCCCCGTATAAAGGTTGTACTTCAGTCGCTCCACCAGCACATAGTTCTCCCACAAAGCCCCCACGTCGTCGCGAAGCGACAGGACATTGAAATTGTTGATCAGTCCGTTCCTGATACCATTGTCATAAAAATAATAGCGTCGGCTCTTGGATATTTCCTTGCGGAGATTGCGGCTGAAACCGCGACGGCCATACAGAACATATGCCTTTTCCAGCAGGTCGAGGTAGCGTTCCACCGTGTTCTTGCTCATGCCTAATTGAGCGCCCAATTCCGCCACCGATACCTCGCGGCCAATCTGAAAAGCGAGCAACTGAAGCAAGCGGAGCAGTTTGTCGGCATAGCGAATTCCTTCCAACTGCAGAATATCCTTTAACAGGTAGGAAGCAATCAGTTCCTTGATGTAAAGCTGACGGTCCTCGTTCGACTCCATCAGAACTACCTCGGGATACGACCCATAGATCAACCGCTGTTCGAGTTGCGCCGTGGTCTGGTGTGCCGTTTCCACCTCCTGTAATTCCAATTGGGCCAAGGGTAACAGCAACAGCGTGAATTTGCGGCCCGTCAAGGGTTCGCCCGTCTGCTGAGCCAGATCGAAAGAAGAAGATCCCGTGGCGATAATGCGCAACCCTTCCACGTGGTCGACCAACAGCTTCAGATTCAGGCCGATTTGCCGCACATACTGGGCTTCGTCCACAATCAAGGTTTTCCGGCGACCGATAAAAGCTCTCAATTTGACCAGGGATTGACTTTCCAAATACTCGCGCACCGTTATATCCTCCCCAGTCACCAACAGGACGTCGCGGTTGTAGCGTTGGACGTATTGCTGGATCAACGTAGTTTTGCCCACACGTCTGGGACCGTAGACAACAATCACCTTACCGGGAGCAACCAAGCGCTCCAATCGAGTGAGTTGTGCTTGGGGAATGTAAATGTTAGCCATTAAATTGACTGAATTAATGCAAATTCAGTCAATTGTAAAGCCTCAATTACATAATCAACGGAGGGGGGACATTCCTGCCCCCCACCTTTTTTATCTGCGCTAATCTGCGCAATCTGTGGTTATTCTCTCTCCACCATTCCTGTTCGCGAAGCGATCCTGTTCCGGCGAAGCCGGATCAAGTGACTGAAAGGAACGTTGTTAAAAAATCATCCGTGCTCATCCGTGTAATCCGCGGTTTCCCTTCTCCCTCTCCCCAATTCCTCATTCCTGATTGGCGCCCCCGGCGCCTCCCCCTCTGTGCTCTCTGCGTCCTCTGTGGTTAATCTCTTCCTCTCGGCGCCTTAAAGCGCCTTCACCTTCGCCTGAAATTCCAGCGAGCCCAACTCCGGAGCTACCCGCTTGAGCATTCCGGCGATCATCTTGCCCAGGTCCTCATTGTCGGTCCTCTTGGCCAAAAAGTAGAGCCTGTAAAGGTCTTCCTCATCGGCAATTATGGCCAATGTCCGTAGCGCTTGCCGGGCCAGGTCGGCGTTCTCCCCGTTGACAAACCGGAACAACCGATTCTTGGCGTTGGGTAAATCCCGGTAGATCGCAGCTTCGATGGCGGTGGCGGCATCCGATTCGGAATCGGAGTTCATCATTTTTTGCAACCGTCCGGTCAAAGGTTGGCCCTGCATTCTTTCCAGCGCATGGATAGCGGCCTGCTTCATCCCCTGGTCGCGGCCCGCGAAATGGCGGAGGATCAAGTCAACGGAACGTCCCTTTCCGAATTCCGCCAGGGCGCGAATGGCCAGTATCCGGATTTCCCGGTTGCCCGTCTCGGATGCTTCGAGGGCGAGGTCTTCCGCCTCCTTTCCCGAAAAGGCGGACAATCCACCCAGAACCACCCGCCAATCCTCGGCAGAAAAATTTTCCCTTTCCAGCCGCACCAGGTTCTGCTTTCCGTGATTCAGGGCCAGGTGAAGGGCGGTGGTGCGAAGATCCGGATCTGAATCCGACAGGGAAGACCGGAGGAGTTTGAACGACTGGCCGTGCCCCGATTCGACCAGGCGGGTCAGGGCGGCCTGCCGATTGGCCGAACTCAATCCCGATTCCTGAATTTGAATCAGCGCCCCGTCCGCCGTATCCGCCAGGGAAACGAGGGCGCGTTCCAAATCCAAACGTAGTTCCGGCGCCGGTTGTGACCGATAAGCCCGTTGCAGCGCCTTCGCCGCCTCCGCCGTGCCCAATTTGGCCAGGGCGTGGATCGATTCGATGGCCAGAAAGGAATCCTCCCCGGCAAGTCCTTTGGAAAAATAGCCCAGGTTATCGGGATCCTTCCGATTCGCCAGAGACCGGATGTAACCCTGCCGGGCTCCGTCCCCGGAGGACTGGCGGATTGCCCGCTTCAAGGCATGGGAGGCTTCCGGACCGGGGATCCGCTCCAGCGCTTGCCGGGCCAATTCCGCCTGCAAGGCATTGCCCCCCAACATGATTTTACTCAACGGCATTACGGCGGAGGCGGTTCCCACTCGCCCCAGTTGCCGGAGGATGTATTTTTTGGCCTCGTCCGACACCGCGGGATCCTGCAGGCAATCGAGCAAACTTTCGGTCGTCTTCTCAGCTCCATCGCGTTGACCCGGCGCGGTCTGGCCAGCCACGTAGGCAGCGAGTCGGGCGCGAGCCTGGTATTGGATTTCAGGATCTTCCTCCGAAAAACCCCGCACGATTTCCAATAGGTAGTCGGTGGATGGGTTGGCCCGCGAGGAGGAGGTAACCCCAATGGTCAGAACCAGGATGGACACAATTTGCCTCAGGAATTTCATGATATTTGTTAAAGGTTCGGTTACCCGATAGAGTGGTAGGGAGCGCGGCGGGGGCGGGTTTGCCATTTGGCCGCTTGTGGATCGCCCACGATTCTTTCCGCTTTCGGGTCCCAATCGATGGGACGGCCCAGGCGCTCCGAGATACCGGCCAGGTGACAAATGGTGGCGGTGCGGTGACCGATGCCCACGTGGCAAATCGTTTGGTTGCGACTGCGGATACCATCGAGCCAATCCCGGCGATGGTCCTCCGATTGGTAAAGGCGCCGATCGGTCGTTTTCAGGACCGTGTTCTTCAGGGATGCCGGTTCGGTATCCAGTTTGTTTCCCCGGCTCACCCGAACTTCACCTTCCTCACCCATGAAGCGGATCATATGCCCCCTTCCATCGTAACCCCGGATGATTTTGGTTCCGTCTTCGTAAAGGTAATACTGGTAGGGTTCCCCCTTGTACCCTTTGGGGACGAAGTGAACCGGGCCGGTTTCATCCCTGCCCAGGGCCCACTGCACTATATCGTAGTGATGAGCCCCCCAGTCGCCGTTTTTCCGGGAGCCGTAATCCCAGAAACGGCGCCAGCCGCCGCCGTAATCCCCCTTGATCCGAAGTTCGTTGTAGGGCTCCAAGGGGGCAGGGCCCAACCAGCGGTCGTAGTTCAAGCCCTCCGGGATGGGCTCGGCCGGATACTGCGTGGGAGGAGGAAAATTACCCAGGCGCACGGCCACGGTGTGGACTTGGCCGATATACCCGTTGCGGACCAGTTCAGCAGCCTTGCGAAAGGCTCTGTTCGACCGTTGTTGACTGCCCACCTGCAGGACCCGCCCGTAGCGGCGACACACATCCCGCATAATTTTTCCCTCTTCAATGGTCAGGGTCATGGGTTTCTCCACGTAGACGTCCTTGCCCGATTTCATGGCGTCGATGGAAATCTTGGCATGCCAATGATCCGGGGTTCCCACCACCACCGCATCGATATCGTCCCGGGCCAACATGTCCTCGTAAAATTCATAAGTGGGGCAGGCCTCTCCCTGAATGTTCTTTACTTCCGCCTGGGCCCTTTCCAGTTCCCAGGTTTTGACGTCGCTCAGGGCCACGACCTGCACGTCGTCCGCACCGAGGTGATAATTACGGTGGCCGTGCATGATTTTGCCGTTTCCAACCAACCCCAGGTTGATGCGACTGTTGGGCGCGGAGTTCTTGCCTTTCAATCCCAGGGCGCGGGAGGGCGCGATCGTGGGCAGCGAGATAGCCGCCGCGGCCGCGAGCGATTGTTTTAAAGCGTTTCTTCGGGAGATTTTTTTCATGTTATTGGACCATTCTCGGATGGCGTTCGGTTAAGGGACTACTCCCGCAAATGACAACCTCTGAAAAGGAAGGGGTCAATACGGAAGGGACGCCCGTCGGGGTCATGCCTTGCAATCCTGACCGATTGAAGGGGAGAAAATGGCTCTCGCAAAGCACGCCAAGGACGCTAAGGGATGGAAACGAAAAAACCACAGAGGACTCAGAGAGCACAGAGGGGGAGGCGCCGGGGGCGCCAATGAGGAATGAGGAATGAGGAATGAGGAATTGGGGAGAAGGGGAACCACGGATTACACGGATGAGCACGGATTATTCAAATCCTGTCCATCCTGGTAATCCATGTTTTTACTTCAGAATCTTGGCGAGAGTCCTTCCCTTTTTTCGATCACGATCACGATCACGATCATGATTAATTTCAGCGCCTTTAACATTCAGCCTTCAGCCTTTAACCTTCAGCCTTTCTAACCTCTCCCCCAATTCCTCATTGGCGCCCTTGGGCGCCTCTCATCCTGTCCATCCATGTTCAATTTCCCCTCTCCCTGCTTTCCTCATTCAGCCTTCAGCCTTCAACCTTCAGCCTTTTTTCTCCTCCCCAATTCCTCATTCCTCATTCCTCATTCCTCATTGGCGCCCTTGGGCGCCTCTCATCCTGTCTATCCTGGTAATCCATGTTTTTACTTCAGAATCTTGGCGAGAGTCCTTCCGTTTTTTCGATTACGATCATGATCACGATTAATTTCAGCGCCTTTAGCCTTCTTCCTTCATCCTTCTTCCTTTTCTCCCCTCTCTGCGTCCCTTCGCGATCTCTGCGAGATTCAATTCTTCAGCCTTCAGCCTTTTTCCTTCTTCCTGGACATCCACCCCAACCCGTATTTACTGGGAACCCTTTCCATCAGCCCTCGATTCATGAAAGCAAAATTCACCGAAACAATCGTTCTAACCCTAGCTTGGGTCCTGGTCTGGACGGGATTTTTCCCCGGAAGCGCCGCGGCCGAGTGGGAAAACCTTTTCGACGGAAAAACGCTGCAGGGATGGGAAACCAAAAACGGATGGGCGGAATACCGGGTCGAGGACGGGGCCATCGTGGGAAAATCCGTGGCTAAATCGCCCAACACCTTTTTGGCCACAAAAAAGGTCTATGGAGATTTTGTTCTGGAGATGGAAGTGAAGGTGGATGAGGGCCTGAACTCGGGGGTTCAGTTCCGCAGTTCGAGTTTTCCCGGTTACCGGGAGGGCCGCGTCCACGGCTACCAATACGAGTTGGATACCGGGCCGCGCGCCTGGACGGCCGGCATTTACGACGAAGCCCGGCGCGGCTGGCTCTATCCGGTCGATTTCAATCCGAGAGCCAAAACGCTGTTTAAACAAAACGATTGGAACCAGGTGAAGATCGAGTGCGTGGGTCCTTCCATGCGCACCTGGTTGAACGGAAAACCGGTGGCTCACCTCATCGACGATCTCACTTCCAAAGGATTCATTGCCTTGCAGGTGCATGGGGTAGGGCAGAAGGACCATTTGGTCGGCACGGAAGTAGCTTGGCGCAATATCCGCATCAATACCGCCTTCTCCAAACCGACCCCCAGTCGCGGCATCTACATCCGCAACCTCATCCCCAACAGTGTGAGCCCCGATGAAGCGGCCCGGGGATGGAAATTGCTTTGGAACGGAAAAAACCTGGATGGATGGCGCAATGTCGGGAAAGATTCGGCCCCGAAAAAAGGCTGGATGGTGCGGGACGGCGCGCTCACCGTGCAGGCCACCGAACCGGGACAGCCGAAAATCGGCGGAGACATTATGGCCGAGGACCCCTACGGCGCCTTTGAACTGGACCTGGAATTCAAGACCACCCCCGGGGCCAACAGCGGTATAAAGTACTTCGCCACGGAAAAGGGCAAATCGGCCTTGGGACTGGAGTATCAGATCCTCGACGACAAACGGCATCCCGATGCCAAAAAAGGGGTGGTGGGCAACCGTACTTGCGCCTCGCTCTACGACCTCATCCCCGCCGATCGCTTCGTATCCCACCGAAAGGTTCCCGTGGAAGTGGGCAAGTGGAACCATGCCCGGATCGTCGTCCGTCCCAACGGCGTGGTCCAACACTGGTTGAACGGATTCAAAGTGGTGCAATACCAACGCGGAAACAGCATTTTCCACGCCCTGATCGCCCGCAGCAAATACGCCGGGCTGAAAGGTTTCGGCCTGGCCGATAAAGGGTATATCTCCCTGCAGGACCACAACAACGAAGTGAGCTTCCGAAGCATCAAAATCCGCCAACTCTAACGGTAGATCTCGCCGAGGCGAGATGGCACAAAGGCACAGAGGCACAAAGGCACAAAGGGGAAGGCAGGGAGAATGAACCACGGAAAGTGCAAAATGTACAAAAACCGCGGATTACACGGATAAGCACGGATGTACTAACGGAGGGGGGACATTCCTGTCCCCCACCACACCGGTTCCCCCTGGGCATGGCCCAGACACTTTTCTAAACTGTAGGAGCGGCTTTACGCCGCGATTGCACCGGGGAGCCAATCAGGAATGGGATCTCGCCAAGGCGAGAAGGCACAGAGGCACAAAGGCACAAGGGCACAAAGGGGAGAGGGAAAGGCGCCCAAGGGCGCCAATGAGGAATTAAGATTTTTGTGTTTTTGTGCTTTTTTGTGGCTATATCCAATATGGCCTCTCGCAAAGCACACAGAGAAGGCGCGCCAAGAAACTGTAGGAGGGGGTTTATCCCCCGATTGCGGTGAGGCCCTTTGGAAGGTCGGGGGATAAACCCCCTCCTACAGTTCTCCAAATCACCTTCCCCCTTTTAGCCTTCAGCCTTCAGCCTTTCTTCCCTCATTCCTCATTCCTAATTGGCGCGCCCTGGCGCGCCTCCCTAATCCGACTGATGCGTTTCGAGGAGGCGGAAGATACGGGTCTTGCCCAATCGTACGTAATCAGGCAATCCGTTTTCTTCGGGGACCTCGACTTCGCCCTGAATCAGGGGGAGGGCATACTTTACAAATTGGTAGCTCATGCTGGTGCCGTCTTCATTGATCCATTCCACCGGCAAGGGTTTTACGGCATCGGCCACTTCGCTCAGATTGGCCAGTCCGGTATTGCAAACATAATGATCGGATTCTTCCCGTACCAGGGTGATCATTTTGTCGGTTACCCCGGTGATGGCGGCGTAGACGGCAGCCTGACCCACCAGGTAGGCCTCGTCACTGTCGATTTGCGAAGCGTGGGTGGCTGCGGCCCTTTGACTGATACCCAACTTGGCCGTGCGGGCCTTCAACCCCAAGAGGGATTCGATCAGTTCGCGCAAATATTCCCCGGCTCCCCCCAATTGGGCGTGGCCGAAGGCGTCGCTGGAGGAAGAACTTGTATGCACGTAATTGCCCGCCTCGTCCACCAGTCCTTCCCCCACCACGATCATGCAATAGCGTTCACGGGATAGGACGCGTTGCACGTCGGCCAGGAATTTTTCCGTGCTGAAGGCGACTTCCGGCAAATAAATGAGGTGGGGAGGATCATTGGGTTTGTCGCGCCGCTTGGCCAGGGATGCTCCCGCCGCAATCCATCCGGCGTTGCGCCCCATTACCTCGAGAATGGACACCAGATCTCCCTGTCCCATCGACTCGTGGTCGCAAGCCATTTCCCGAACCACAGTGGAAATATGCTTGATAACACTGCCGTATCCCGGGCAGTGGTCGGTTGCGATGATGTCGTTGTCGATGGTCTTGGGGATGCCGATGACGCGCAATTCGTAGTCGTTTTCCCGGGCCAGGGCGGAGATCTTCGCCGCCGTTCCCTGGGAATCGTTTCCCCCGGCGTAGAAGAAGAAGCGGATGTTGTGGGCCTGGAAAACCTGCAGGATGCGCATGAAATCGTTGGTCTTCCTCAACTTGTATCGGCAGGTGCCCAGGGCCGATCCCGGCGTGTGCCGTAACCCTCGAATGGCCTGCTGCGATTCCCAGGCCAAATCGATCAGGTCTTCGTTAAGGATTCCCAGAACCCCATTTAGCCCGCCGTAAATTTCCTCGATGCATTCGTGATTGAGGGCCTCGTTCACAGCCCCTGCAACGCTCGAATTAATGACGGAGGTTGGGCCACCGGATTGGGCCACCAGACAATTTCCCACTAGTTCAGTCATAGGGTATTTCAAAGAGATTAAAGGGATAATTAGATTTCCCGGTTTGAACTTGGCAACCCTTTAGAAGGGCCAAGGGAAAAAAATGAGGCAGTTATCCCGTTTCCGGACCCTGAACACCGGATGGAGAACATTAATCACAGAGGAGGCGCCATCGGCGCCTTTTGTGGTATTTTATTCCAAGGATCCGTCAGAGAATCTTTCCCGGCCGGTAACGGACCGCTTCCGGGTAGCGCGCTTTCACGTCCTCGATCCGCTTGCCCAGGCGGGCCACCTGATGGCGGGCCATCCCGCAAAGGCGGGCCTCGTCCCGGAAAATGGCCTCGAGCTTTGCGGCGCCGAGGGGAAGACGGTCGTCTGATGCCAGACGCTTCAGCAGGTCGTTGGTTTTTTTCCTGCCCGACCTCAAGTCCCGGACCGTAGCCAGGGCATGCTCCTTAATGGCCTCATGAGCGGTCTCCCGCCCGGCCCCGGCTTTGACCGCTTCCATCAGAATGGTGGTGGCGCCGAGGAAGGGGAAATATTTTTCATTTTCCAAACGTATCGTTTCGGGAAAGGCCTCCAATTGATCGATTACGGTGAGGAAGGTCTCCAATTGGCCGTCCAGGGCGAAGACGGCGTTGGGCAAGGCGATGCGGCGTACCACCGAACAGGAGACGTCCCCTTCGTTCCACTGATCCCCGGCCAGCCCGGCCGTCATATTGAGGTAGCCGTTGAGCAGGGTATGAAAGCCGTTGATGCGTTCACAGCTTCGACTGTTCATCTTATGGGGCATGGCGGATGACCCGACCTGACCTTTGGCAAATCCTTCGCCGGCCAGTTCGTGTCCCGCCATGAGCCGCAACTGCTTGGCAAAATTGCTCAGGGCCGAACTTACCTGGAAAAAAGTAGCCACCGTTTCGAAGTCCAGACTGCGCGGATAGACCTGCCCCACGTTGGTGAAGACATTTTTCATTCCCAGGTGAGCCACGATTCTCCGCTCCAGTTCGACGACCTTGTCCTCGTCGCCTCCGAAGAGGGTCAGGCTATCGAGTTGGGTGCCCACCGCGCCCTTCAAACCGCGCACGGGGTATTGATCCGCCAGCGACTCGAATCCCTTCAGGCCGAGGAACAGCTCTTCGGCAAACATGGCCAGACGCTTGCCCAAGGTGGTCGGTTGAGCCGCCACGTTGTGCGTTCGACCGGATATGAGGATGTCCTTTAAATCCAATGCCTTATCCGTCAACCGGATGAGGGAGGCCGCCACCTTGGCGCGAAGGACGGAAAGCGAGTTGTAAACCTGCAGTTGCTCGACGTTTTCGGTCAGGTCCCGGCTGGTCATTCCCTTGTGGATGTGTTCGTGCCCGGCCAAGGCGTTGAATTCATCGATGCGACTTTTCACGTCGTGCAACAGCTCGAATTCGCGCCGCCGAATGGACTCCAGGTCGACCTGTTCCTTTACCTTCTCGTAATCGACAATGGCCTCCCGCGGAATATCCAATCCCAAGTCTCTCTGGGCCTTCATCACCGCAATCCACAATTCGCGTTCCAGGACAATCCTGCCCCGGTTGGACCAGATTTTGCAGATGGCGTCAGAGGCGTAGCGCTCGGCTAAAGTATTTGGTATCATGAGCAGGTGAGAATGTTAAATTCCCCAACCCGCACAAAGACAAGCCTCTAACCGGAGAGATAAAAAAGGCTGAAGGATAAAGGCTGAAGGCTGAAGGAAAATGACTCTCGCAAAGATCGCCAAGGACGCATCCGCCTTCGCCCGTTGGGACTACGGCGTGACAGGGAGAGGCGCCCCTTTCATCTAACGCCAACGGCGTTAAACTCCAAAGCCCAGCGTCGCGTAGCGCACGCTGGGTTACCGATCACCCATACGACCGAACCCCAACGGGGTTCCACAAAAGCCCCCAGCGCCCCTCTCTCATTTCATCCTTCATCCTTTTTACCCCCACCCTTTTTGAGTCTTTTGTGCTCTTTTTTGGCTATTTCCCCGACTCCATCATTCCATCACTCTTCCCCAATTCCTAATTCCTAATTCCTAATTCCTAATTGGCGCGCCTCAGCGCGCCTTCCCCTACCGGCTCAAACACCTCACCACCATCTCGCGCATGACCTCCGATTCCTCGTCGGGCCGACCGAGAATTTCCCTGAAACCGCGCAGGAATTCCTTTTGAAAATCCACCAGTTCCTTGAGGGTGAGCCGCCCCAGGGGTTCGGCCAGACGACTCAGGTACCAGGGGTTTTGAGAAAAGACGTTAAAAGAGGATTTTCCCTTCTCCCCCGCGTAGGCCTCGGCATGCAATGCGGCGGCCCGGTCCATGCTCGCCTTGTCGATACCGCGCGGACCCCGCCGGATCTGACCGCTCATGAGCAGGACCTTGAGCTGGATCAACAACCGGTTGCGGTTTTGCAGGAGGGTGAGAAGGGGACGGGGATCCTTGATATTGAAAAAATAGCGGCGCAGGGCATCGAGGGTCCATTCGAGTTTCAAGGAGAAAAAGGCCTCCACCGGTTCGAAGAAATCCCCCTCCCCGAAATTGGGCACCAGTTCGTTGAGCAGTTCCTCGGTGATCTCCACCGGTTCGTCCCCGAGATAGGTGGCCAGTTTGCGTACCTCTTCCACCGCGAGACGGGCGTTTCCGTTCAACTTGCCCATCAGAATGTTGACCAGTGGATAAGGGATATCGATGCCGAACCGTTTGCTTTCCCGCCTGATCAATTCGCGCAGGTGGGCCTCCTTTTCCGCCGGTTTGCTGGCATCGGCCAAGTGAAAGTCGGCATTTTTCGCGCACCACTTGGGGAAGATTCTGCGGCGGTCCACCGGGGAAGCTGAAAGGACGACCGAGACCGCCTCCGGATCGAGCGATTCCAGCGCCCCTCGCAAGCGTTCGACCTGGTCCAGGGTTCCTTGCGCGCGTCCGGTTACCGAATCGGCCAGGAAGGTGATGTCCTTGAACCAGACCACTTTCCTGTCCCCGAAAAGGGGGATGCACTCGATGGCCGAGGTGAACTGGTTGACCGCCTTTTCCACCTCGGCCACGTTACCGGCCGATCCCACCACGACTTCACAACCGAAGGATGGGTCCTCCACCTTCTTGCTCATTTCCTGGTAGATCTCCCGGGCCCGCCGCACCACCAGGAAATCGTCCTCTCCACAAACAAAAGAAAATTTTGCCTCGGCCATGGGAAAGGAAAAGAAATTGCTAACCGCTAGGAAACAAAATTCGCACCAGAGGCCATAAGATATGGCTTCTCTGGATTACCTCTCGCAAAGAGCGCAAAGGACGCTAAGAGGCGCCAGAGGCGCCAATTAGGAATTAGGAATTAGGAATTAGGAATTTTGTGTTTTTGTGCCTCTTTTGGCTATATCCAGAATGGCCTCTCGCCAAGATCGCCAAGGACGCAAAGATTCTGAAATAAAAACATCGCCGCTTTGCGGCTGGATGCCTGCGGCAACAGGATGAAGCTATGCTTCAACAGGAAAATTGTCAAAAAAGTCCTTTTCGCGAAGCGATCCTGTT
>JAJDZZ010000064.1 GCA_022824405.1 Opitutales bacterium | reverse complement strand
TTCCTGGCACTTTCAATCCTGACGATTGACACCGTCGAAGGCTTTTTCGAGCGCTTTCTCCGACGAGTTTTTTGGGCCCATTCTCGAAAGCGCTCAAAAGCCGGTAAATTCATGGTTGGGAGACCTACAAGATCGCAAAGGTCGCAAAGACGGGGATGAGGAATCGGAGGCCCCTTAGACTTGGCCTTGGCCCTGGTTGTCTCGCCTGCAAAAATCTTTTAGAACTTTTTCTAATAAAACTCCCGGCACAGGTGTTTCCTTAGTATATGCCAATCCCAGTGCTGATAGACCATGCCGCCTGAAGTCTCGTTGGAAGGTCATTGGGCCTGGGTGAGGGAGGCGATGGAAGCCCATCAGTCCGCCCTCATCCGTTATGCTCACTGCCTGTTGAACGACGGCGACCAGGCTCGGGATGCCGTGCAGGAAGCGTTTATCAAACTCTGTCGGCAACCCCGCGAAAAAGTTGAGGACCGTTTGTTTCCATGGCTTTTCCGCGTCGTGCGAAATCAGTGCTTCAATATGCTAAGAAAGGAAAAGCGCATGAGCCGCTTTGATAATTCCCACCACCTGAGCGTCCTGGAAGAACCGGCGCAAGATCACTCGCGCGAACAACGCAAACGGGAAACCATTTCCTCGTTGTTCGAGTTGGTTGAGGCCCTCCCGCGCCGCCAACGAGAACTGGTCCTGTTGAAGTTTCAGCAGGACTTCAGCTACCGGGAAATAAGCGAAGTAACCGGCCTTAGCATTGGCAATGTCGGCTTTATCCTGCACCAGGCCGTCAAATCCCTCAAAATACAATGGGAATCCCTGGAAATCCCCCAAATCCGAGGACACTGATATGAAACACCTTGACCCAAACGACCCGAGGTTCACCGCCAAAGCCCTTGGCGAGGAAGAAACCCAGCCCATCGATCCGGAAGCGAAGGAAGCATTTGAATCGCTAAAGGCATTTACCCATGAACTGAAACGCGACCTGCAGCAACGTGCAGAGGCCGAATCCCTCACCGAGTCGCAGCAAGCCGCCGTCCAGCGGGCATTTGTCGAGCGGACCTCACAGCCGAATGACAAGAAGTTCCTGGCTTTCCCGTTTTGGCAGAGCGCAATAGCCGCCACCTTATTGGTTGGACTGACCGGGATGGTGACCTGGACGGCCTTCAAAGCTTCCTGGCAACAGAGTTCCATTACTCTGTTCGAGCCAGAGCGGCAATCACAAGTATCGCCAGCACTGGAAGAGGTTTATGAACTTTCCATATTTTCCATCGAATCCTTAAAGGAAGAGGCGGTTGATCTTGAACCGAGCAACGCTTTGGCCAGTACGCAACTCCGTGTTCAGTTGAAGGATGTGCCTGGCTCCATTGCCGGAGTCTCACTATCCGCTGACGATGGCCGCAATCTGTCTAGGAGTCCTCAGGATTTCAGGCGAATTCCCACCGACAGCGCTTTCACCCGCGAAGCCTACGACCGCATCACCGAAAACGCCTTCAAGAACCCGGTCGATCACCCTCTGTCTACGTTTTCAATAGACGTCGACACCGCTTCCTACGCCAATGTGCGCCGGTTCCTGAACGGGGGCCGGTTACCGCCCCCGGACGCCGTCCGCGTCGAGGAACTGATCAACTATTTCCCCTATGATTACGCGGAACCGACGGACGAGACGCCCTTCGCCGTGCACGTGGATGCGGCCAGCGCACCCTGGAAACCGGAACACCGGCTGGTGCGCATCGGCCTGCAGGGAGAAACCGTCGACCTGTCTGAGCGCCCCGACGCGAACCTGGTATTTCTCATCGACGTTTCCGGTTCGATGAGTTCCCCCGATAAACTGGGTTTGGTCAAGCAATCGCTCAACCTCCTGGTGGAACAAATGGAAGGACGCGACCGCATTGCGGTGGTCGTCTACGCCGGGGCATCCGGTTTGGCCCTGCCATCCACCACGGCCAATAACCAGGAGACCATAAAACACGCCATCAACAACCTGCAGTCCGGCGGTTCGACCAACGGTGGCGCCGGGATCGAATTGGCCTATTCCGTGGCCCGGCAGCACTTCATCGAAGGCGGAATAAACCGCGTCATCCTCTGCACCGATGGCGACTTCAACGTGGGTACCACCGACCGGGGAAGCCTCTCCCGTTTGATTGAGGAAAAAGCCAAAACCGGAGTCTTCTTTTCCGTTCTCGGGTTCGGAATGGGCAACTATCAGGACGCCGCCATGGAAGAGTTGTCAAATAAGGGGAACGGCAATTTCGGCTACGTCGACTCCATCAAGGAAGCTCGCAAGGTGTTCGTCGACCAAATGCTCGGCACCCTGATGACTATCGCCAAGGACGTGAAGATCCAGGTCGAGTTCAATCCGGCCCTCGTCGGATCCTATCGCCTGATCGGATACGAAAACCGCATGCTGGCCAAGGAAGACTTCAACGACGACACCAAGGACGCCGGTGAAATCGGCGCAGGGCACAGCGTCACGGCCCTTTACGAGATAGTTCCGGCGGGATTGGCGGCAGAGACCACCCCATCGGTCGATCCCCTCAAGTACCAATACCCGGCTGTCCGGCAGGCTGCGGTCAAGTCGGATGAACTGCTCACGGTAAAGTTGCGCTACAAACAGCCCGATTCCGAGGAAAGCCAATTGATCCAGAAACCCTTCGTTGATCCGGGAGCCGCATTCGCCGCCGCTTCGGATGATTTCCGGTTTGCCACGGCGGTGGCGGCATTCGGCATGCTGCTACGAAATTCTCCATACACCGAATCGTTGACCTTCGACGAGGTTCTCGACCTGGCCCGCCAAGCCAAGGCCCAAGACCCCGGCGGTTTGCGGTCCGAGTTAATCGAACTCATCGAAACAGCCCGCCAACTCACCCCAAAGCCGGAAACGCCAAGGCGAGATAACCGAGGGAGAAGATGAATAACCACAGAGACCACAGAGGACACAGAGAGGGGAAGCGCGCTGAGGCGCGCCAATTAGGAATTAAGAATGAGGAATGAGGAATGGGATCTCGCCAAGATCGCCAAGGGCGCAAAGAGAATAGGCATAATGAGTTGTAGGAGCGGCTTTACGCCGCGATTATCCAGGAGCGCCATATTCAGGAAAAGGGTACGAATCAGCATCTGGCTAATACGCCAAAGGCGTTAAACTCCAGAGCCCAGTGTCGCGTAGCGCACTCTGGGTTTCCGATCACCCATATGACCGAACCCCAACGAGGTTCCACCAAAGGCGCCGGGGGCAGTATAGGTTTTCCTACACTGACCCAAAACCAAAATTTGCTTTAATGTGATTTTGGTCTAAATCATTCTGTAACCTTATGTGGGGACGATTCACTCGGGGTGGCGCTACCCGTCGCCGACCAGGTCGTGGGAGACCATCCGACGCCTTGCGCGAGTCCACCTATCCGCCGCCGTATCCCGACGGATGGTACATGGTTGCGGCATCGGCTGACATTAAACCCGGTGAAGCAATGTACGTCGAATGCCTTGGGAAACAGATCGCCCTCTTCCGCAGCGAATCAAATGGGCAAGTTCACGCAATCGATGCTTTTTGCCCGCACATGGGGGCCAATTTGGCCCATGGCAAGGTCATCGATGACCAACTGCGATGTCCCTTTCACGGTTGGCGGATTAACGGGTTCGGACAGGTCTGCCACATTCCCACCAACGACAAATTGCCAGCCAGGATCCATACGCATTGGGAGGTGATGGATTATTACGGGATGGTCGTGCTTTACCACGCCGAGCACAGACCGGATCGGGTTCTTTACCGCCTTCCCGAACAATCCAGGATAGATAGCGGGAAATCTGTTTACCGAGGAAGACACAACGGTGGCGAAGTGAGGATGCACATCATCGAGTTCGCCGAAAACGCCGTGGATTTCCAGCATTTCCCTGAAATCCACGGAGTCATGCATATTCCATGGACCCGAATTACCATCCCCTTCATAAAAATTCACCATGAAGCGAGTTGGGAACGGGATGCCAACGCGGCTCATCTCGCCTATTTCAGGGATCAAAGCGTACTCGAAGTCCTCGGCCGAATAATACGGAAAACCGGGGCCAGCGCCAAAATTACATTTTATGGCGCCGGTGGTATGGTCCAGTTTGATTTTTCGATCCCCAATCTGGGAAGAATCACCATGTTTCAGACGCATACACCCATTGCACCGCTCAAGCAGCAAGTGCATTTCTGGTGGTTTTCCGACAAGAGAATTTCCCGGGTCCTGGCCAGCTATGTGGTTGGCAACTGGGTGTCGCAGTGGCGGAGGGATGTGGAGATCTGGGAAAATAAGATCTACCGAAAAAAACCGTTGCTCACCAAGTCCGACGGGCCCGTGCACAGAATGCGCCGATGGTATCGGCAGTTCTACGCAAAGTGATCCTGGGAGAACAAAAGTGATGCCGGACCATTTCTTCAACACGATTTCGAAGGCGTCGACAATTTCCTCTGAGCTTGGAGAAGTGTTCATGCGGCACAAATTTCCGATAAGTCAACTGTGTCAATTTTAAACCGCCCTTTTTAGTAGGGCAGCGTCTAAACGAAAACGGTAGGGCGACGGCATCCTTGCCGCGCCGGGTGTGAGGGCGTATGTTACGTGATCGCGGACGAGATCCCGGGCGGTCTTGTCGAAGTCTTCAATCTCTTATTCCGACGAAGGAACTCCCGAGGTGCCGTTCATTTTCAACCGTTGGCCGGAGGAAATGCATAGCCCAAGGTAGTAAGGAGATCAGAGATGCCTAATTTGGTATTTCCACATCGATTACACAGACGGATATTTTGAGCAACTCTTCCCTTGATAGCCTCGATTCCAGTCTCCTCTTGAGATCTTGGGCGTCAGCCGGACGAGCGCCGGAAGGTTCTATTTGGGTGTATTTCCGGCCGAACCAAAACACGAGGTAAATGCCATATCCATCCGTTTTTGGGTCTCGGGTATATTTCGCAATCAACTGATTCCTGATCGCTTTCCATAGATCCCTGTGGTTGCTCTTCTTGATCTCAACGGGCACGTTGAAGCCACTGTAGAAAACCCGGATATCCGACCGTTTATCGTTGGCGTATTGCCCCTCGGGCTGGGCATCGATCGCTGGTGGGAGCACACGCTTCAAGTCCGAAAGAAGAGCGTCTCGGCAGGTATCCTCGTGCTTAGGAGTGGGTGGATCATCCCCCTTGCTTTCATTCCAAAATTGTTTCCAGTCGTCGGTGTTTCCGTTGCGAATTTCAATGGCGAGTTTCTGTAATCGATCTAACACAAGGACTACGAGGTCGGCCGCGTTGGACGGTGTGCCCCCGTCCAAGGTCTTGCGGACCTCCTCGAAACTGGGATGGCGATAGCCGGAGTCTCTCCGAATCACCCGTTGGGCGCTTTGCGTCTGGGATAATACCCGGTGCCACCGGGATACCGTAGGATCCTCAATGAGTCTCTTCAGGACATCGCTCGCTTCCTGATCGGTCGTATTTTTGAGGCTCTCTATGAGCGGTCGGATAAGGTCAAAGTCCTCCTCTCCGGGTGGGTTCCAAGAAAACCCCGATTCATTCTTCCAATCGTAAGGTTCGAAAGCGCTTCCAAATATGCGAATCAGGTGTTCCTTTGCCGAAATTCCCAAGTATTCCATCCAAGGCTTGATGCGATTCATTGGAGAAAAGAACTCCGCCATTTGGCGAATTCGCTGTTGACTACGCCCTGAATGGACGAAATCGGTTAGACGGTCTTGGTAACGTTCCTGGGCAACCATGAACCCTGCTGCCAGCCAGTGCGCGCGTTGAGCAGGGTTCATGCTTTTCCTGGACAACTTTTTCCCGATAAGTTTTTGAAGGGATGCCCGATCGGCATGTTGAATAGCGGCCCAAAGCAGATAGTCCAGTGATTGGATCTGTTGAAGTTTACAGCGAGTCGGAAAACCGCGAAGTAGTCGAAGACTTGCAACTCGAGCAACTTGGGCATGGTGTCGGTCATGTGCGAGTTCCCAGAGCTTGTTAATGTTCAAGCTACCTCGCCGAAACTCGGAAGAAGCGAAGCGGACCTGCACTTCGGCTACGATCTCGGGGCGCGCCTCCAGAAGCCGCTCATACCATTTGGGCCGGTAATCCCCGTGGAGAACACTGAAATAGAAAGCTAAGGCCTTGCCAATCCGGTCGTCTTCCCATTGCGATGCGTCTTCGGGAGTAGTCCTTTCAATCTCTGCCAAGCCTGCCAGGAAAGGCCGTTCGAGATAGTGCTTACGTCCTTGTTCTCCAAGGGTAAGAATCTCCTCCAAACTTGGAACATCCTCCCTGTGAATGACGCCTCGAAGGCCCATAAGGGCTGCGTCAATCAGTCCGGAATCGCCGTAGAGCCGTTTCGAGATGGCCCTGGGTCTATCCTCGGCGCACAAGTAATTAAAGTCTCCAAGGTACTCTTGCGCCAAATGGTGTAGCAGGGCGGGCGGAGCTCGATTCTCCCGCAGCGCTTCCTCATTGGACCGGACATAATCAAGCCATTGCTCTTTTTCCCGCCGCTGTTTTTCGTTGTATTCCCTTCTTCTCTCCGAAACTTTCATCTGGATGGGTTGAGGAGACAGCCGTCGCTCCAACACCGCTCTCAACTTCTTGTTGTCCTGAGATTGTTCTCGCAGGACCGTAAGCGATAATCCCTGATTGATCGTTTTGTCAGTAAGCGCCTGAATGGCTCTTTCGAACAGGAATTCGGCAACTTTTGGTTTGGTGTCCACCAAAGCGATTGCCTGGTGTAGGCACCACAAACCGAAGTCGGGCGGAAGTCTAGCGCCGTAGAGTCGCTCTAGCGCTCGGTAGGCACAGCCCCATGATTTGTCAGAATCGGGGCATCTGTTTAGTCCCTCCCTGATAACGGCCTTTTGGATCTCAGGACGATGCTCCATCCACGAGCGAATATCATTCAAGGCTTCTTCGATCTTGCTCGGAACCCCAACTATTGTCTCTGGCGAACCCACGTGGAGCCAATCGTAGAGGCGTGCCGTTTCTATTTTATCTCCATGTGCCTTGAGACCGCGGGCCAGCAGTCGGAGAGGGAGGTCTTCCTGATAGTGGCTTTGTAACGCTGGGAGCAGTTCCGACAACCGTTCCCGTAAACCATCCAGGAGGCTAGCCACTTGGTTATCTGAGGAAACCTCAAGAAGTCGATTTTCCCAGAACCGACTGAAATCGTTGATGAGGATTCCTCGACCTTCCTTTTTAGAAAGGTAATTCCATACCTCTGATGGATGAAGTTCTCCGGGATAGAGCTGTTTTAGCAGGGGTCCAAGCAGAGAATTGTCCGGATCTGAGACCTGCCCGGAACGTATATCATCAAGCAGCGCTTTAAGTGAATTAGTCCTCTCCGGGTTGTCCGGGCAGTTGTGGAGGAAAGCGTAGAGTGCTTGAGAATTGACTCCCTGCCAACGGGTGCCGTCTCGGACGATTTCGAGCAAAACCTCGGAGAGTATCGCCAACGGCGAACCTTCACGCAGAACACGCAGCAGGAAATTGACAAAGGACTGATGCTCCTCTTTCCGATTGGAATCTGTTAGCGCATTTCTTAGATGGGGTTCCATTTCAGGGGTCATCAGCGCCCCGAAGGCCGCGGCTGTCTGAAACACTGAACCGAGTTGGTACAGCTCGCGGTTCAGGGATGTCTTCAGAGAATTCAAGAGGGCACGTTTCTCTTCCGTTGTGAATCCGCGAATGTCCCCGTAAAGCCCGACGCCTATAGGGTCTCGCTCGATGAGTTCTGCCCTGGCATCATTGCTAAGGGCCGCCAGCCAAGCGGATAAGCCTCTCATCTGGGTAACCGGGGCGCCGTCATCTCCTGAGATCAGGGCGAGGATTCGTCTGGAAGGAAGTCCATCGGCGATGATCCGGGAGAGGTGCCTTGCGCCGAGAAACTCGGCGATATGGCGGTGAACAGGGACAAATCGGCCACCGGACTCTTCTTTGAACAATTTTGTGGAGAGCGCCGGCTTTAGCAGTTCAGGACTATCGTAGGCGCATGAGGTAAAAACAGGGTACTCGTCGTTCTCTTCGCTGGGGTGTAGCGAGTATCCTGCGATGCCTGAAAGAAGATGAACGGCACAGAGTCGGCCGGCGACGTCCGGAAGCTGGCTGGGATCAGGCGGCCTCTCGTAGTACCTCGCCGCTTGGTGTTCCTCGTTGTGCTCGAGAACCAATTGCCGACAGGCTTTTTCAAACGTCTCCAGACGGCTCTTCGGCCAATATCTGCCGCTTGCAACGACCTTCACCAGCAACTTCAGGCTCTGGGGATTTTTGAGGAGTTCATAGACTCCGCGCTCTTTGGCTTCTCTTATGAAGGTTTCGGCCCTCCCAATGTTCTTCTGGTTCTCAAGTATCTCCTTGATGTCCTCGTCCGTCAGTTGATCTAAACGTAGGACGATCACCTTGGAATCCGGAGAGATATCCCGTAAGCGCTTCCGGTCGTTCGCCCCGAGCCAGTCCGCTCCTCGACAGGAGAGCCGAAACCGCGGCTTCCCAAGAGTTTCCAGACGGCAGCGAATGGCGTCAAACGGCCCGAGGGCGTCAGAAGTGCCAGCCCGAACTTCGTCCAGACCGTCGATGAAGAGCGTCTTACCGTGCCATTCGGGACGCTTGGTCGGATCGAAGGTTAGAAAGTTGCGGGCAGTAATAGGGCAGGCGGCATCTTCTCCGAGTGCTTCGTACTCGGTCTCAAACGCCGTAGACTTGCCTGCTCCGGGATCTCCCAGTAACACGTAGGCTGAGGATTCCCGGTATGCTGTCAGAGGTTTCGAAACCGTTGCCAGGTTCTGGTTCGAGTCCTTGTCGCGGACCTCGGTACACGTGCGCGGAATGAATACCTTCATAATTCCGCGAACCAGTGATGGGCTGGCGCCGTAAGAACCTCGTCGAGCGGAAAACCGCTTTCACCTACGAGCAGCGTACGAAACGGACGAAAACGTTTTTTAAACGCATCCATGCCTGGCAATGGCAATGCCTTGGAGCCGCTCGTTACCTCAATGGGGATATTTCGGGGACCGCGTTTCAATACGAAATCGACCTCGTGCGGACTTTCTCGCCAGTACTGAACGCTGATATCCGGCCCCGCCGTATTAAGCAAGTGTGCGCCGACTGCGCTCTCGACGAGGCGCCCCCAGAATGTGCGGTCCGCCCTGGCTTCATCAAAGGAATATCCGGAGCTAGCCGTCATCAGGGCCGTGTTCAGCACGTTGAGCTTTGGGCTCGAAGCTTTCCTCAGATGAGGCCGGTTGGAATACTTCTGCAGGCCGGCGAGCAAGCCGGCGCTCCGGAGCAGGTGAAGGTAGCGCGCCAGGGTAGTCGTGTTGCCGGCGTCTTGGAGTTGCCCCAGCATCTTGTTATAGGACAGGATCTGCCCGGAGTAGACAGCTCCCAGTTCAAAGAGTTGTCTCAGTAGCGCAGGCTTATCTATACGGGTCATGGCAATCAGGTCCTGTTCGATGTTGGGCTCGACCAGCGCCCCGAAGATATAGTCGTGCCACCGTTCCGGATTTCGAACAAAGGGAACGGCGCCTGGGTAGCCCCCGAAGTAGAGGTATTTGGACAGGTCGAAGCCGAAAGCATCTGACATTTCCTCGAACGACCAGTGGGTGACCCGGATGGGCTCGAATCGACCCGCGAGGCTCTCGTTCAATCCGGATTGCATGAGCAGCGGAGCAGACCCCAGGATAACCACGTGCAATGGACACCCCTCTATGCGGTCGGCGTCCCACAGTCCCTTAACCGTCTCCGACCATCCTGCGATCTTCTGAATCTCGTCAAAAACCAGGACGAATCTACCTGATCGTTCGGCTTCAAGCCGGGCCTCTTCCCAGTTGCGCACCAACCATTCCTTATCTCGCACCTGTGGCGCGATGTAGATTGTTTCACTCGAATCCGAGGGAAGGCGAAACCCTGATGAGTCGGGTTTATCGACCGCAAGGTAGCGGCTCTTGAAGCCGGTTCGTCTCAAAGCCTGATGCACAATGGTTGTCTTTCCGGTTTGGCGTGGTCCGAATAGAGCGATCAACCGATGGGGTTCCTCTGCCAACCGGTGGCAGAGAGTATCAACTTGGGCACGCTCATAACTAATCATCCGGAATAATTTACCCTATTGAGTAAAATTAGTCAATAGGATAAATTATTTTACTTGGACCCGTCCGATACCCAATTCCCCAGCTCGTTTTTAAAGCGTAGATGAACCATGGATGGCACGGATGAAACGGATTTTTTTATTAGACAACGCTTCGCTTGATCCGGCTTCGCCGGAACAGGATTTTTTTAAAGATATTAGATTCTGGGGTACTGAGATGCTAAGGTTCCGAGATATCTTCATATCGCTACGTGGCTTTTTCTCGGCAACTCAGTACCTTGGTATCTGAGCAACTCTCCTAATTTCCTGTTGGCGCGAAGTGCCATCCTGTTGCCGGCCTGTCACGCCGTAGACCTTAAACCCGCTCCTACAATTTTTCATGGCTATTCTTCCCTAATTCTTCATTCCTAATTCGCGCCATGGGGGCTCATATCCGTGCTCATCCGTGTAATCCGTGGTGGTTTCTATTGAGGCCTGGACCTCCTTCTGCGCTCAGCTCTGAAGAGCTTCCTTGAGGCGATCCACGCTTATGCCGGAATATTCGGCAAATTCGGAGGGCTCCCGGTCCGCAATTTCAGTTGGAATTTTTCTCACTATGGACTGCCATTGGTCTTCGCTCAGAGATTCAATCAAATTGGCAAAGGCATCTGCCGAAGGGTTTGCCGGGAGGTACCTTCGATACATTCTCACGAGCGCCTTCAGCATGGATAAATAGGGGCCAATACTTGTCGTGGTGGATGCGGTTTCACTGTCGATCCAGGCCACTGCCGTTTTGGCAATGGAATTGGGTTCCAGAAGTTCCGTTTTCAGGAGCAATTCAATGTCGAAGGCGAATTTTCTTTCGATCGGGTCATCCAGAATCTCACCAATCGTTTCCGCTCTGAAAGCCTTGAATCCGCATTGGGTATCCACGATGTAGTTCAGGTTTGCGATGATGCGTTTCCACAAATAAATGAACAGTTTTCCCCGGATGTTTCTGACTCCTTTTTTGACCACGATCGAGGCGGGTTCTCTTCGGGAACCTATGGCTGCCAGTTTCCCCTGATTGATGATGCCATCTGCAAGCAATCCGATCTGTCCCATATGAGTGGAAAGATCCGCGTCCGTGAAAACGATCAGGTGGTTTTCGCTGCGGATTCGCTGGGTTGCCTCCCACATTCCATACTGGATGGAACCCCCCTTCTGACTTTCCGAAGCCGACTGCATCGTCCCTGTTATGGGCAGTTTTTCCTCAATTGCCTTTTGCAGGTATAATACCCCTGTATCGACCGGTTCTTCCATCTTTGCCAGGATCTCTTCCGCGATGGCGCCGCTATTTTCAGGGCAACCGTCATCCACCATTCGCAAATCCCAGGTCTTGTCCGGAAAATCACCGAAAAGCCAGTTCAACTGGGATATCTTTCGATTGAGAAAATCCTCACCATGTTCATGTTCCGCCTTCTTTCGGATTCGATTGTGTTCCTTATAAGCGGCGAAAACGACCGAAACATGGACCGGACTTTCGATTTCACCCAGAAGGGTTTTGGAAAGAGCCAGTTTGACCGCCAGGTGAGCCATGAGCGGCAATGCATCCTTGTCCTTGCAAAATGCGGTTTCCAATTCACGCAGGGACCTTGCGGAGGGATTACCGGCCAGGATGGAATCGGCCAGGTTTCGAACCTGATCGAGGTGGTTCTCGTTGGTAAGATCCAGTCCCTCAGGGCAGATTTTACAGAATTCGAGCACCTGTTCAATGAGTGCGTTTTCGTTCATCGGATTCTGAAAGAAGATTAACCACAGAGGCGCCCAGGGGCGCCAATTAGGAATGAGGAATGAGGAATTGGGGAGAAGGGAGCGATGGAATGGAGAAAAGGCGGAAGGCTAAAGGCTGAAGGCGCTGAGATTAATCGTGATCGAAAGAAATGGGGAGAGATTAACCACCGAGGCCACCGAGGGCACAAAGAGAGAGGAGAATTAGGAATGGGATCTCGCCGAGGAACAAAAGCACAAAGGTTCTGAGGTAAAACATGTATGAACAGGATGAACACGGAATATTAAAAAACAACGCTTCGCTTGATGCCTACGGCAACAGGATGGCACTCCGTGCCAACAGGAAATGAGAAATTAGCCGCAAAACGCACAAAAAACACAAAATTCCTAATAGGCGCCCTTGGGCGCCTTTTGGCCTCATGGCGTCCATGCCGCAACGCAAAATTGAAACGCCATTCCTATTGACCCCTTCGAGGGCATACAATTGCATTATAATACCTGATCCTCATGAATATGGACCGACGCGCTTTTTTAAAGGGAATCGGGGGCGCTCTCGCGCTTCCGTTGTTGGAGTCCTTTTCCTTTGGAAGCACAGTTACTCCGAGCGCTCCCACCCGCTTTCTGGTAGTGGGTAATCCGTTCGGAATGCACCCGGACAACTTCTTCCCCAAAGAGTTCGGCCACGATTATACCTTTCCCAAGACCCTGCGATCGCTGGAGTGGCTCAGGGACCGCCTTACCCTTTTGTCCCACACCGATCACGGCATGGTCAACGGACACGGCCGTGAGGTTTCCTTCCTCAACGGAATCCTTCCGGAGAATAGCATGGCCTACCCGGAAAAGAATATTTCAATCGACCAACTGATCTCCCGCCGCACCGGTTCCAAGGTTCGGTTTCCCTCCATTAACGCCGCCCTCGAACACGGCATCCGCATGAGCTGGAACTCCAACGGAGTAGAAATCAAGCCCCACACCGATCCGCAGAAACTCTTTGACCACCTTTTCCTCAATATGACCCCGGAGGAACGCGGGATACGCCGCGAATTGATCGAACGGAACGGTAGTATTCTCGATACCGTAGGAGATCAACTCGTCAGTCTTAAACACAAAGGATCCGTCCGTGACCGGGAACGCCTGGACCAATACGAAACTTCAGTCCGGGAGCTGGAAAGGACCTTTTCGGATCGCAAGAACTGGATCGATAAGGACAAACCGGCCTACGACATTTCCGAGCATTTCAACGACTATGAAGTCACGGTGGAGAATCGCTACAATGCGATTTTCGACATGATCGGTTACGCCTTCCGGACAGACCTCACCCGCGTAGCTACGGTGGCCTTTCCCAACCAACTGAGTTACACCGACGTGAATGGCGTTACCCGCGGCTACCACGCCTGCACCCACAATGGAAAGAAGCCGGATGTAATTGCGGAGTTGGTTGCCATAGAATCTTTCCAAATCGCGCAGCTCTCACGTCTTCTGCAAAAGCTGGATGCCGTTACGGAACCCAACGCGCAAGGCAGCATGCTCGACCATACCGTGGTCCTGTTCGGAAGCGGCATGGGCTATGGAGGCACGCACTCCAACCGCAATTTGCCCATTTTGGTAGCCGGCGGCGGATTCAAGCACCGAGGCCACGTCGACACGCGCAACAGCGCCGGCAGGAACATGCCTCTCTGCAATCTGTACGTCACCCTCCAACAGCGTTTCGGAATCGAGCGGGATACCTTCAATACCAGTAGCGGAGCCTTCGATTTACCCTACCATGCGTAGTTGTTTTCTTGGGTCCTGGTTGTTTGCTGCCTTGGCCGCCGGTTCCGCCCTTCTTGCCAACCCGGCCTTGATGGAGGAACACTGCGGCAAGTGCCACAACGATGAGGAACTGAAAGGCGATTTCAGCTTGAGCCACCTCGGTCAAAATCCTGACCGGGACAATATTTTCCTCTGGGAGGACGGTCTGGAATTCGTGACCGCCGAGGAAATGCCCCCTCCCGAAAAGAGCGAACTTTCCCATGCCGATCGAAAGCACATCATTCTGTTTCTCAAGCAAAACGTCCGCGACTACCATGAACGGAACGCAGGTCCCGAGCGGGTGGGGCCACGGCGACTGAACAACCGCGAACTGGCCAACAGCATAGCGGATGTCCTCATGATCGAAGACGTGGGAACCCACCAACCCGTCGCCAACCTGGTGGGAGATACTTTGGAGGACGGCTTTGACACCAACGGGAATGCCTTGGGCATGAGCCAGTATCACTTGGAACAATACATCGCCTCCATTCGAAGGGTTCTCGACGCCACCCTCCTTTCCGGAAAGAAACCTGCAGCCAAAAGGTATATCGTCGGCTCGGATAAACTTCAGTTGACCAACTTGTCAGACCGCAGAAGAGCTGTAAGAGCCAATCGCACCGAGGAAAGTATCGATTTACTGGATCTGCGCCTCTACGCGTATTTTGAAAACTTCGAAACGGCCCCCGAGACAGGCAGATACCGAATCAGGATTCGTGCCACGGGGATAGACCGCGGCATTTACGACGCCGAGGAAACCGGAATGTACCACGGCGATCCCATTCGCCTTCGCGTCCATCTGGGAGATCGCATCCGGGATTTCGACCTGCCCGACGGGGAGATACTGGAAATCGAGCTGGATGAGTGGATTGCCCGGGGAACACGGGTGCTGCTATCCCATCCAACGGACGGACTGCGCATGAAAGGCAACGGAAACTTTAAATTTCAGTATCGCATAACCCGCGACTACCTCGAGAAACACAACCGGGAGCTTTACCAATACGTTGTACGCGAGGAGGTCCCTGTAGCAATAAGACGTAAGGATCGACCCGACCACTGGGTCCATTGGACCAAGTACTGGCAGGGACCGAGACCACGCCTCTTCAGCGCCGAAGTTGAAGGGCCCCTATACGAAAGTTGGCCGCCAAAACGCCAGGTGGCATTGCTGGGCCAAGAGCCCCGGGTGGAGAACGCGGCCGGGATTCTGCGGCCCATCGCGGAACGCGCCTGGCGCCGGGAACTTCGCCAGGGAGAGTTGGATCCCATTGTCAAACTCGTCCAATCCAGCGCTGAAACGCTCGGTATGATCGAAGCCTTCAAGGAGGGAATTGTGGCTATCCTGGTGTCCCCCTCCTTCCTCCTGATCAATCCCGAAGAAGGCGATCCGGCCGACCGTTTTGCCACCAAGCTTAGCTATTTCCTGAGGAGTAGGATTCCGGACGAACGAATCCTGACGGCCTCCCGCAGTGGACAACTCGATAGCTACCAAGCGGTTCGCTCAGAAGTGAAACGCCGGCTTGGCAACGGCGAGGCCGAGGAATTTTTGAAAGAGTTTCCCTACGCCTGGTTGCAATTGGACCGGATAAATTTCATGTCTCCCGATCCCGACCACTTTCCCCTTTACAACCGCAAACGCCTCAGTGAGGACATGATCGGCGAGGTGCTCCATTTCTTTCGGCACGCGGTCGAAAATAACCTGCCGGTAACCGAGTTTCTGTCTGCCGACTATTCCTTCATCAACGCCGACCTCGCCAAAGTATACGACGTGGAAAGGGTGGCTCAGGATTCAAAACTCAGAAGGCATGCCTTCAAAGACGGACGACGCGGTGGGTTGCTCGGAATGGGCGCTTTCCTAACGCTTACGGCCGACACTCTCGGAACCTCTCCCATCCACCGGGCGATTTACGTAATGGAGAATTTTCTCGGCATACATCCCAGTCCCCCTCCCGCCGACGTAAACATTGAAGAGCCGGACGTTCGTCAGGCTAAGACGATCAAGGAAATCCTGTCGGCCCACGCGGCGGATGAAACCTGTGCATCCTGCCATCGAAATATCGATCCCTATGGATACGCATTTGAAAATTTCGATCCGGTTGGAGCTTGGCGAGATGAGTATACCATGCACATCAGGACTCGCCCTTCCGGGACGACGCCATTGGAAATTCAAAAGGAAAATGAGCGCCTCGCCAAGTTGGGCCTGCCACCGCTGGCCATGCCCTCGGAAGATAAACCCATTCCGGTGGATGCCTCGGCTACATTCCGAAACGGTCAGGAATACCGGGATATCGTCGAGTACCGTCGGCTGTTGCAATCCGAGGTCAACCGCGACCGTTTCGTCCGCTGCTTTATAGGCAAATTATTGACTTATGCCAATGGGGTAGAGCTGGAGAACTATTGGGAATTGGAAAAAATCCTCTCCAAGTCGGCCCAGCACGACTATCGCATCGTCGACACCATCGCCGCCGTCATCGACAGCCCGCTCTTTCGCGAGGAGTAGTTCACCCCTTTTTCTTCCCTGCACCAAAATGAACAAATGAACGGGATCGGAACATATCGAAATTTGTATGTTTGGCAAAAGGGAACCGCACCGGGAATTCTTGCAACTCAATTGGGTCTTTCGCTAGGATTTGTTCTCAATCCCTAGCACAATGCAATTGCTAATACCACCCTACCTTGAAGCTGCCCGCATCCACCTGGGGCGGTGGACCGCCATACTGACAATCGTCTTCCTATCGGGATTTTCATGGCCCGGTTTACTGGCCGCCGATGAAGAATTTCGAGCTTGGAATTTCCTCAATGGAAAGGAGTTCGAGTTGAAATTGGCAAATGCTTACGGGAGCAAAGTTTATTTTGCCAATAAGAAGGGTCATTCGTTCAACGTAGAAATATTGGCATTGGCCGAAGCCGATCGGGCCGAAGTCGTCTATTGGTCTCGCAAGCGAGACGCCGCCGTCACTGCCGGGACACTCGAACCTGGCAAGTTTACCAGGTATTTCCGCAAAGACGCTGAAAAATACCAGGGAAATGAACCCCTGAAGGTAGATTGGGAGGAGATACTTGAGCCGGAACTTTATGCAGTATATACCTCGGCAAGTTGGTGTAAACCGTGCCGTGGCTTCACACCCAAGTTGGTGGGATTTTATAAGGCCAACAAACCTGCCTACGGCGACGTTTTCGAATTCATTCTCTGCAGTTGGGACGAAGGTAAGTCCAAAATGTTGGCTTACATGGAGGAGGAAGATATGCCCTGGTATGGAAACTGGAACAAACGGAATACCAGATTCTGGCGAAAGTACCAAGGTAATGGCATCCCCTGTCTGGTCATCGTCGACCGCAACGGCTACATCCTCAGCCACAGTTACGACGCGGATGGTTACATTGGCCCAAGGGTGCCGATGGAAGATCTCCGTAAGCTTTTCAGCTTTGTCGGCAACGATCCGAATGAACGTCTTTCCGTTCCGACTCCTGGAATAAATTCCGACAAATGGCATGACGCACTCCAACAGCAATTGAAAAAAGCAAAAGACGCAAAGAAGAGCCTGCAACCGGCTCCGGTTGTCGTGCCAACAACCCTTCTCACAGAGTTGGAAGATCCGGAGGAGGAGATACGGGATCTCATTTTGAAACTCGATCTGACCAAGCAGGGTGTCGTTTCCAATGTGGAATTGATAAACATGGCAAATCCCAACTTGGAAGAAAGGCTTTTTAAGGCGCTGGTTCTGTGGCAATTTTTCCCTGCCATAAGCGCCGACGGAGTACCCTATAAAACCGTGGCAAAATTTCCCCTTCAACTGCGGCTAAAAGATGAATTTTTAGTGAAGGAACTCTCCAATACCACAACGCCTGGAAACTAGCTCCATCCGTTTACCTTAATTATTGGGGGACAGGAATGTCCCCCCTCCGTTAAATTCTGTTCCGGCGCAGCCGGACCCCTTGGCATTGCTCCGCGCCCTTTGCGAGAGGCAATTCTTCATCCTGTTCATCCATGTTCAATTCCTCATTCCAACACTCCATTACTCTCCATCCCTCTTGGTTATTTTCTCCCTCAGTACCTCAGAATTTAAGCATCCAAGTACCTCTTACCCATTCCTAATTGGCGCCCCTGATCTGCAATGATAAATGCATGGTTCCTGCTATTTTACAGACATTTTAACCTTATGGACAAATTATACGCGAATTTATTTGCCATCAGGTGAATTTGTCTGTCTTTTGGACCGATTGTGCAACGACGCTACCTCAGATCGCAGGTCGAGGCTGATCTCGCCCGAAAGATGGTTTTTGTGGCCGGCCCCAGACAAGTCGGAAAGACCACCCTGGGTCTGTCCCTTCCCGGCGCCCGGGAAGGTTACCTGAATTGGGATATCGCAATGCACCGCGAGCGGATTCTGCGCCGCCAATTGCCCACCGGCTCACTTTGGTTCTTCGATGAGATTCACAAGTACCGCAGTTGGAGAAACTATCTCAAGGGCCTTTTTGACGGTCGACCGGCAACCCAGCAGATATTGGTTACGGGCAGCGCCCGACTCGGATGGTACCGCTATTCCGGCGATTCGCTACAGGGGAGGTACCACCTGTTGCGTCTGCACCCGTTGTCAGTGGCCGAGTTGGCTGTTGATTCAGAAGAGGATTTCGCCCAACTGCTGAATTTGGGTGGATTTCCCGAACCCTTTTTTTCCGGTTCGGAAGTGGAGGCCCGGCGTTGGTCGCGTGAATACCGGAACCTGCTGGTACGGGAAGAGATCAGGGCACTGGAACGGATCCAGGACCTGGGAAACCTCGAATTGCTCGTGTTGCGTCTGCCTGACCTGGTCGGCTCGCTGCTCTCGCTCAATGCTCTCAGGGAGGATCTGCAAGTAAGCCATAAAACGGTCGGCAACTGGGTCGCCGCTTTGGAGCGACTCTACGCTCTCTTTCGGATCTCCCCCTTCGGCGCTCCGAAAATCAGGGCCATCAAAAAAGCACAGAAGCACTATCTATTTGATTGGTCGTTGGTAACCGATGATGGGCCGAGGTTTGAGAATCTGGTCGCCAGTCATCTCCTGAAATGGGTCCATTTCCAGCAAGACTCGCAGGGGCGTGATCTCGAGTTGAAATTCTTTCGGGATACTGACGGACGCGAGGTGGATTTCGTCGTCACCGATCGGCGTCAACCCGTCCTTGCGGTCGAGTGCAAGCTGTCCGATTCGAGACCAGCCCGGAGTTTGCGCTATTGGAAGAAGCGATTTCCGGAATGCGCAGCCTGGCAACTGACCGGGGTGGGGAAGCGGGATTATGTCACCCCGGAAGGAATCCGGGTGTGTCATGCGCTTACCTTTCTCAAACAACTCGTCTGAGAACTGCTTAGTTGGCCTTCAGGCTAGAGGTTGAACATGGATGGACAGGATAGGCACGGATGGGGAAATCACCACAGAGAACTCAGAGGAGGCGCCGGGGTTGCCAATCAGGAAATAGTGGTTGGGAAGATCCCGACTTGGCTTGCTTGGTAACTTGAACATAATCCGGTAACCGAATGAACCAAATGGAGATTTTACCGATTCGCTTCTGGGGAAAATCCGGACTCGTCCGGCTAATTTATCGGAATTATGGAGAGTTGCGACCGGAGGTCTTACGGTTTGGCCGGTGGTTGGCGCTATGTCTGTTTTTATTGGCCGGCCAAATCCCGTTATTCGGACAAGCAGGGAAACCGACCTTGAATAGGAACCTTTCCAATTTATGGGACGGTTCCTGGGTAAGAAAACACCTCGAGGCGGAGCAGGATTTCGACCTTCAATTGGAGGCCTTGAACGAGGCCTTGTCCCTGTACAAACGGGAATTCCATAATCGTAGTGCGGTGGAAAGAGAATGGCAGTTGGCGGAAATCCGCTCCGTCCTCAATCCCCCGAATACCTCCCTCCAAGGGGATTTTCCTGAGATCTTCGATCAATTATCCGCGCTGAGCGAAGGAATCGTCCAAGAGTATACCCAAATTCACGAAAGCTTATTCGATCGCGATACTGAGTGGGAACGCTTGCGGTCCCAGGTATTTATCGACTTTTCAGGAGAGAATCTCCGGTCGGGGGAACTAATGGCTCGGGCCATCAACTATGTATTGGGAAGCAAGGCGGAGACCGTGGAGGATGAACTCGAAGCATCCGTATTTTCTGTCATGGAAAGGCGAATACAAGACTACCTGTTTGCTTTTAACAATGGAACCGCCACAAATCGAAGGCAAATTCATACCAATTGGAAACAGAAGCCGGTTTCTCTGTTGCCACCGGAAAAATGGGAGCTTTCAGGTTCGGCATCGGAGGCTTATAAGAATTTCCAGGCAAGCTATCTGGAAAGGGTAGCCAGGTTCCAAATCGAATTGGAAAACGCATTTAAAAATCCAAAGTTTGTTACCCGTCTTGGCATCAGTCCCGCGGTAGCCGATATTTTGCAATTGCTTTCTGAAAATTACTTTGAGTTTGCAACCTATTCGCGTTGGTTCAGCGAAAATGAGAATTTGATGAACGAGGCGCTCGTCATCGTCGATATGCGTACCCGGGCCACTCCACACGAAGTAGTAAAACTGGACCCTGTGAGCCTGATGCCGACCGATTTGAATGAGGGGCTCGAAGATTCGGAATTCCTGAATGTGATCACAGAAAAAAGACGCGACCTCTTACTGCGTTACCTCAAAATTCGAGAGGAAGTAAACGGCGAGATAGAGGAGGAAATTATTCGCCGGAAAAAGCTGTTGAGTCCGGAGGAAGAGGAAGTACTCTGGAGGGAGTATCAGAAAATGAAGGATCTGACGAAATCAGCAACTTCAACCCCCTGAATAACCGTTTCTATAATCAGACCTGTCGGCACGGTTTATTTGAAAAAAATTGCGATAGTATTGAGCGTGGCCTTGTGTTTGGTCTTGGCTGAGGTTTTTGCTCAAAGCTCCTCGGTCGATTCCATCGGGGACAAGGAATTGTTGGACGTCTTGATTGAGGATACGGCCGGCGAGTTGGCGCGTAATCAGGCCAGTCTCGACCAAACCAGAGCGATTTACAGGGGCTTGGATGACTCCAATGCTAACGAACGAGCATTCCGCCTCAGGGTAGAAGAGTATATCCGGTACTACGACGATTTGATCGCCAGCCAAACCGACTACTTGTCCGAACTGAGGGAACGGAGAATAGTACTGGAAGAGCAGGAACTTCAAAAATTGCGAAACCTCTCCAACTTTGGGAGTCCTTACCGTGACCGTAAGAGGGCGGCCATGCTGGAATCGATTCTGCGACCGCGATCTTCTGAAGCTCGATTCGGCATATCGGGAAAGACGCGTTTGGAAGACTTGGACAACCAACTCTATGAAACGTTAGGCAGCTTGCAGGAGCGGCTCGATGAAGAAAGCCAAAATCGCCAGGAAGCAAAAAGGATTATGTTGGATCGAGAAGCCGACGTTAAAACGATTGTGGCAATGCAGGAAGTAAGCCAAACCTATTACGATGAAAGATTTCTATTGTATGATAAGATGAACCAAACTTACGAAATGATGTTTCTTTGGCGACCGGATCTGGCCCAATTTTTCAGACCTCCACCCCGACCGAAACCTCCCGATGTTTATCAACGCACCCTCGACCGGATGCAGGCCGAAAAGCAATAGCCGGTCTTGCTCTCTTTTTCGAATTTCGATGAATAATACCTTCATTCCATTCTGTGCGACAGTTCTTTTTTTAGCGGGCTGTTCAACACCCAGAACGGCGGTGGATTATATCCCTGGGATGGAGGTTCTCTATGCCCCGGTCATGGAACCCAACTTGGAGGATCGGGAACACGAGCAATTCAATGTGGCGGTCAATCTGTTTCAGCCGGGCGTGGATCTTGCAAAACTGGAGGAGGATGGAAGCGGCCTGTTGATAACCGACCATTCGGGCACGCCGAGAATAGACCACAAGGCGGTCGATCCGAAAATTCGTCGTCTCGAAACTCACTATTTCCCCGTCACTTTGAAAAACGCGTTGGACCGAAGCGGGCAATGGGGACACACCTTTGTCAGTCCCGGCGAGGTGCAATCGTCCGATCTATTCGTCGACGCCACCATTCTGGCATCCGATGGCCACTCCATTGCTTTGCGGGTGAAAACCAAAGATGCTTCCGGACGTGTGTGGTATCACGACACAATAAAGTATCGAACCCTCGCGACGGATTACCATTATACCAGTTGGCCGGCCAAGGATCCCTACGACGCCGTTTTCAACCATATTGCCAACCAATTGGTAGCCGTCCGCAATAATTTGACTCCCGAAGAGCAAAAGAAAATTCGCATGGTCAGTCAGATGCGGTTTGCTGCCGACCTGGCGCCCGATGCTTTTGGCGATTACCTGGCTACCAACGAAAACCAGGAACTATACGTTCAACGCTTTCCGGCTGAAAACGACCCTACTTACCAAATCATTCAGCAACTTCACGGGACGGAACTGGATATGTTAGGTCATATTGAAGAGTATTATGACAACCTACAGGAGGGTTCTTTCGCTTCTTATAACACTTGGCGTGAACAGTTCAGGCAGTTGTCCATTGAAATGGAACAATATCGTGTTAACGCCCAAAACCAGAAAACTGCCAGTTTGATTCTCGCCGGTCTAACGGTTTTAGCTGCGGCGGCAACCACGTCCGATTCCATTGAGAAAGGCGACTCCCACGGAGTCGCAGATTCAGTCGCCCTTTTAGCGGGCGGCCTGGGATTAAGCGCTGCCATCTACGAGGCGGCCAAGGAAAAGATTGAGATCGCCAACCTGAAAGCCAAAGAACTGGTCGAAATCAGCAACATCGCAGGCGAAGGCCTGCAACCCAAAGTCATCGAGTTGGAAGGACGCACCTATCAATTGACCGGGGATGTCGATTCCCGTTTCCGCCAGATCAGGGAAATAATTCGCCAACGCTACCTTATTGAAACCGGTCAGGAAGACGTGGCGCCAGTCGATTCTCCCGGTTCGATTTAAACCTCTATCTGCTTCCTACGGGTTACCTTCAGGAATTGCCATACGATGAGTAGCCATCCAGAAAGGCGGGAAAAGGGCTCGGGCTATCAAAAAATTTCCCTTCCACCGGACGAAAAAGCTTCTCCTCCCAACCGTAAAACCCCCGCCAAGGCGAAACCTGGACGTTTGGTTCCAACCGCCCTGATCCTACTGTTTGGACTGGGACTGGCGCTCATTTTTCAATTTCGCCCGGATAAGGATAAATCCAAGGCGGATTCTTCTAACCTTGTTCAGGAGTCGACCGATCGACCGTCAACCGAAGCGGAATTACCGTCCTCCTTCCATCCAAAACCGTTCGCTGCCCTCGATCCGGAATCGCTTGCAGATCTTCGCGAGGAAGCAAATGCGGCGGTTTTGAACCAAGCCAACGCGGATCACACTTACGACTTCCAACGAAACCTTTTTGGAAAGGCCGCTTTCTTGCTCGATGAGGCCAATGCTTCCATGGACCAAAAATCGTTTCGCACCGCACAGGAGGGGTACGAGGAGATCCTGGTCACAATGGAGGCGCTCCGGGAATCCTACCTGCACGTCGAGGAAATCGGTCGTCTGCAATCCAGTATCGAAAAATTGGATGCAAGGCTCCAAACGCAAGCCGCTTCCTTTACGGAATCAGAGGCATACCACACCGTTCAATCAAGCTTGCCAGAGACGGACATACACCTGAAAAACGGGGAAATTCAAATTGCCCTCAGGCAGCTTGGAGAGATCGAGGCGAATCTCCAGGCAATGATTGAGCAGGGCGAAAAGCAATTTCAGGTGTCGTTAAGGGCGGGTCTCGATGCCCTGAATGCAGGCGATGGCGATAGGGCGAAAGAGTCGTTGAATACCGCGCTAGCCCTTCGACCTGACGAACCTTTTGTCGCACAACAACTCCAACGCGCTGAAACCATCGACCAAGTATACGCACATTTCAGGGAGGGTCGCAAATTTGAGGATCAAGGCCTCTACTCAATGGCCCGGGTCGAATATGAGAAAGCGTTGGAACTGGACCCCGATTCGGTTAACATCAATTCCCGTCTGCAAGCCATTAACCAGGAGCTGAATCGGGAGATCTTCGAAACCGCCGCTCGGGACGGGATAGCCGCGTTGGCCACAGGAAATGGCAATCTGGCCGTTGAACTTCTGGAACAAGCTATTGCTCTCATGCCCGGCGATATCCAGGCAAGAAATGCATTAAGGGATGCCAGGGAATTACAACGACGCCAACGCGTAGACCGACTTATTGCCGCCGGTGAAAGGGAACTGAAAAATCAGGCATGGCCGGCGGCTCGGGATGCCTTTGACAAAGCGCTCGATTACGATCCCGCCTCCCAGGTAGCGCAGGACGGCCTCCTGCATGCCCAAGCCCAAATTGAGCGGGAAGATCAATTGAAACGGATCCTGTTGGAAGCGGAAAGTTATGAGCGCAACGGCGAATTTGAAAAAGCCCTTATCGTCCTGCGGGAAGGGCGCCAAATGGCAGATCCATTGGGAGCAATCACTGAGAAAATCGAATTCCTTGAGGAAATTCTGGCAGAGCAAGCCAAACCGCAAACGGTAAAAATTATTTCGGATAACCTTACCAATATCCAAATCTACCGGGTGGGAAACTTCGAACCGTCCCTCGAGTTGAACATCGAATTGCGACCAGGAGAATACACCGTGGTCGGATCCCGTCCCATGTATCGAGACGTTCGCCATACCCTTCGGATTGAAGTTGGAGAAAACCCGGAACCTATTGAGGTGATTTGTAAGGAAAAGCTATAAGCCTTATACTCTTTCCAACTTGCCCTACTCCATGACAACGGTAACCCAAGGCAGCCAGGTTATTCCCTCCCCGGACGAGGGAGATGGAGTTCAATCAAAGCGAAATTACCGGTGGAAAGCACCTATTTTATTTGGAGGCGTAATGGCGCTGGTTTTTTTCGCGGGATCTATTTGGTATTGGAACCAATCGGTCCCAATTGTTCTCAATGTCCGGCCTGCGGATGCCGCCATAGTTTTGAATGGTAGGAACAAGATTTTGGATGAAGAAGGCGTCCTTCAAATAAAACGGGGAAAACACCATCTGGAAGTGGTCAGCCCAGGATACAGCGCCCACCGGGAAATACTGGACCTGCGATTTGGTAAACCGGACCCATACGCTATTACCTTATCCGTCCTACCCGGTTTGCTTTCGGTCGTCACCCAACCCGACCAAGCTAGCATCAGCATCGATGGTAGCGTCATAGGCCAAACTCCGCTGATCGGCCACGTATTGGAGCCGGGAGAATACGAAATTCTTGTCGAAGCGGAGAACTACCTTCCTCACAAGGAAAAGGCCTCTGTTCTTGGTAAGCGGGAAAGAACTCGTCTGGAAGTTTCCCTGATACCCGCATGGAGCCGCGTCTCTCTCAATACATCTCCAGAAGGCGCTACCCTTTACCTGAACGACCGGCAAGTGGGCAAGACTCCAATTAGCATGGACCTCTTAAAGGGGCGGTACGACTTACGCTTGGAAATGGAAGACTGGGAACCGCAGCAATTTTCTATTCTGGTGCCCGCCAACCAAACGCTGAAACTACCCACTCGGGCATTGGAATGGAAACACGGCAGCCTACATTTAAGCACGATTCCGGAAGGAGCCTGGGTGACGGTCAACGGGGAAACCTTGGGGCAAACACCTGGCACATTTTCGCTACCGTCGAAAACCGAACTCAGTATCTCGGTTTCGCTCCTCGACCATGAAGAAAGATCGATCGACTTGAAACTCGATCCGGATCAGACCGTCGAGCACAAGCTTGTGCTTCCACCATTGGTGGGGGATCTGCGCATAGAAACAAAACCTACCAAAGCGGAGGTTTATCTGGATGGCCGTATTCAAGGGCTCTCACCGCTGAATCTGGAACTACCCATAGGGGATTATGACATTGAGGTTCGCAAAGCCGGGTACACCCCCCAGACACACAAACTTCGCCCCCAACCCAATAAAACGGCCCGTTACTCCTTCGCGTTAATCAGCGAAACCCAAGGCAGCAAACTCACTGACGACCAGATCCTCAGGTCTCTCATCGCACAAAAGGACGATATTCAAAAGGAGGTTGTATCGCCCTACGGTTATCGACTGATTCTGATCGAGCCGGATACCTATATCATGGGCCTGCCCCAGGATTTTTCAGGTCGGGGGTTTGATGAAACCCCGGTGGAAATGCGCATTCGCCAACCTTTTTACATAGGCTTGCATGAGGTTTCCAACCGGGAATTCAACAGGTTTAAATCAAGCCACGAAAGTGGAATTGTAAGCGGAGTTTCTCTTCAATCCGGGGATCGACCCGTGGTAAGGGTTTCCTGGAGAGAGGCAGTGGAGTACTGTAACTGGTTGAGCGACATACAGGGTTTGAAACCCGCTTACCAGTTGGTGGCAGACAACTATAGACTGATCGAGCCGCGTAGCGATGGTTATCGCCTGCCGACTGAGGCGGAGTGGGAGTATGTGGCTCGTTATCATCAAGGCACGGCTGAGATGATCTATCCCTGGGGAAAGGAAATGCCGCCTCCTGAGAAGAGCGGAAATTATGCTGGATCGGAAGCCAAAGTCATGATCGGTCAGTCTGTTGCCGGCTACCGGGATGGATACCAGGCCACCTCCCCGGTAGGATCCTTTCATGCCAATTTCCTCGGTTTGTTTGATATTGGGGGTAACGTCGCCGAATGGTGCTCGGACTACTATTCCTACACCTATCCGACCTCTCCCCGTCCCTTGGTGGACTATGCCGGTCCCGAGAAAGGCGCTCAAAGACTCATTCGAGGTTCCAGTTGGAGATCTGTAACCGACAGCGAACTGCGCAGCACCGGCAAGCGCTACGGGCTGGACGGTGCGGACGATGTGGGTTTTAGGCTCGTAAGATCCTATCCCATCGTTATTGAATAGAGTTATTCCGGCTCATGATTCAATTACTCAAATACTTCCTGAAGCTTCTGGGATTCTATAGTTGCCTGGCCTTTGCGGCGGTTGCTCAGGAAGAAAAAGACGACCCGCTGAACAACTTTGACGGCAGCAAGCAGGAAATTACCGAGGCCGATCTGGAGGCCCAAAATGACAAAGTAGAAGAGGAATCCGGTTCGGGAAACGTTTCTCTGGGGGAACTATCGAAGGATAATATAAAGCAGGACAAAATGGTCGAATCACTCGAAAATGAATTGGAATCCGAAAATGCCCAAGGTGACAAAACGGAGGCATTGATTCAATCGGCGCTTGAAAAAATGCAACTCCCCCTCTCCGCCTCCGGTCTGGAGTTGAACCAGCCCGAAATATTTCCTGCCGATATTTGATCCAAGTGTTTTGAAGCTCATTTCTCCAATACTTGTCTTTGCGGTCATCTTTGGTTGGGTTGATCTGGCTGGTAAGACGCTCATATTCCCGCCCGCCGCGTTGAGCGATCTGGTCCAATTGGGGCCCGCTCGTATCGAGGTCCGTTGGAAGCCTCGATCCATTCCGGATGGTTATTTCCCTGCCGTGGAAGGCTACTACGTCGTATACAATCATGAGAACCTTTCCCTGTTTTTCGGCCCGGTCTCCAATGAAAAGGAGGCGATTAGAACCCAAAACGAACTGGCAGAGATCAGGAGGGATTTGATAAGCAAAAATCCGGCCCTTTCCAGTAGCACCGTCGGTCGAATAAATATCGATTTCGGGGAAAATCCTCCAACCGGTCAAACTAATCCTCCCCCTTCGGGCTTACAGCCGATTCGGGTTTATTCCGGAGATTCCACTTTGGAATTGGGGCGGGAAAAGGAAGACGCTGAAAGGGGAAGCTCCACCACAGAAAGACCTGCTTCGTCCAACTATGTTATCCCCAGCGAGCCTGAAAGCTTGGAAACTGTCCCCAAGGATGGATCAGGCAGCGCGTCTGAAAGCCCGAAAGACATTCCCGCGGATGGATCCGGCGAAACCATTTCCGGAATCCTTCAAGGGGTAGGGAATAACGAAATTTCACCTGAATCCTCAGAGGGCGGATCAACTTCTGAAGGAACGAATAACGGTCCTGAAGATAGCGGAATTCTGAAGGTACTTTCCCAGAGAACCGGGACTCACGAGGAGAATTCCGGGACAGAACAAGCAACGCCCGAGATGCAAAATCAAACTCCCCAGGGAGAGCTCGATGGGACCGAGACTTCCACGCCATCAACTCACCCCCAAACCGAGTCGCCGGAATCAGGCAACTCGGCTGGGCAGTCAGGACAAACCCAGGAGCCTGAGATGGAACCGTCGCCGCAATCGGCCGAACCCGCTACTGCCGATGCTCCGGAAACGATAGCGCCATCTGAATCACTAACTCCAAGCGGTTCCGAGCCGGATGAGTTGGAGAATCCTCCGATTAACAAGGCCGGCTCCGTACATATCAATCAGTTGCTCAAAGGAAACCTATAACCCGAATAGCGCTTAGTTAAGCGCCATTCACCACCACACCTTTCTCCCTGAAAACCATGCTATGGTTTCCATGAAATACATCCGCCGATCCATGCCAATCGCTCTGCTGATTTTCTTGGCGTCTCTGTTTGCCCCCCAGGTTATGGCAGAGGAGCCTTCGCCCAACCCGATCCAAAGCGCAGAAAAATCCGAAATGCTTTACCGCCGAGGATTGGCCGCATACCAAGCCGGGGACTATCCTGCGGCAGAAACCTTATTTGAACAAACGCTCGCAGCCTACTACTCACCGGACGCCGCCGTTTACCTGACCTACCTGCGCAAGGAAAGGGGCGACTTCGCCGGCGCCCTGGAAAGCCTGCAAACCTACCTCGACAACACGGAAGCCAGCGATTCGGACCTTCAAAGCTATATTTCCCTCAAGTTGTTCCTGGAAGCACGGCTCGCATCGCAAGAAAACGAAAAACAACTGTCGTCGTTTCGCGCTATTACTCTAATCGGTATCGCAACAGCAATCATTGCCTTGATCGTATCCGTCGTCTCCCTGCTCTATCATTGGTCTAAAACCTAAATCGACTCTCTACTCAAACAAAGTCCGATAAGCCTCAACCACTTCTCCCGGTTTCAAACCCTGGGCACGAAGTCGTCCGGTGGAATCGATAATCAAAATCAAGGGCGATTGTTGAATGCCAAGGATTTGCATGGGGTGAGCTGCGGATTCCTGGTATTCCGAGTAGTTGAAGATTTGCGGCCAACCGGCCATATCTTCATTGAGCGTCGCCATCGCATCTTCCCGGGATTTGTCCAGGTTCAACCCCAGAAACCGGGTGTTGGATGAATCGAAATCGACCAGGCGCTGATAATTCAAGTCCTGCGACCAGGAAAGCAGTTCCTCATTCCAGGATCCCCAAACCAGCATGACCGTGTTTTTTCCGATGAGATCCTCAGTAGAAACGGTATCGTTCCATTGATTGACTCCCTGCACTAGCAAATGCCCCGTAAAATCGGGTAATGCCTCACCCGGCTCGACCAGCAAATCAATGTCATCCGAGCCTGATCCTGGAAAAGTTTTTATGTTAGTGAAATCCAATTTCTTCATCGCCAGCCAGGATACGAGGGCCATGCAAACCAGCGCTCCAATCGCTGCCATCAGGCAATGAAATACCAGGCGGCTTTTGCCGGGCGAACCTGTGTATTGGGGTAGCCGCTGGACGTGGCCGTCCTCTGAACTCGCCACCGCTACATCGGATGGTTGATGGTCGTCCTGAAGCGTACGGATAACCACTTTTTTCCCCGCCAGCAGGGAACCGCCGGTCGGGACAGAAGGGGCAGCCGGGTTGACACCCTGCAAAGACCCGAATCCAGGGAAATCCGCTCCAGCGCCGTCATTCCGGAGCGCAGTAGAAGATTGGGAGATGTCGCATTCGCTCGGTAAGTGAGATATCCGGGCTAGATCCCGCGTTCGGGTTGAAAGAGGACTGAGACTAACCAAACGGACGAGTCTCATGAGGTCACAGTCCGGAATCCAACCCGGAAACTGCTCTGGCTTAGCCGACGGCTGTTGCGATTCTTCTGCCATTAGCGATCGGTAATTCCCACAAACGCGCCACCATTGCGAAGGGCAAGGATACGCATGATATCCGCAAAATTTTTCCCGGTAGGGCCGGAGAAGGCATAATCGGTAAAAAACCCTATTCCGTGTATGCGGATCAAATAATCTCCGTTTTCCAGCTTCGGGTTATTTCGTTCTACAATCGATAAAAACTCTGTCGGATTTCCCGAATCCATTTCATCGCCGAAGACGAAGATGCTGATTTTATTCTCTCCGTCATTGAAGTCGGTAATCGCGGTTAATATACCCGGGGCCGGATTACTTCCACTGTCATAATTCCAGTTGAGATAACGATCCATCAATCTCCTTCTTTCGCTGGGCGAGTCACTCAGCCAAGTGCCTTCCGTTCCGGAAAACAAATAGTTGCCATCCGCGTCCATGATCTGGATGCCCTTCAAATTCGGGAAAGCGAAAAGCGTTTCTTGCAACTTTCGTGCGACCAAACGCTCGAACTGGTCCATGGACCCGGATGTATCGATCACAAAAATGACGTATTCGCTATCGGCCGGTATTCCACCCACCACATTGGTCGGTTTCTGTTCCGGCATACGGGAAAGGTCCAAATTCTGAAGCGCCCTTTTCAGACTCTCTTCATCACCGGCCTGTTTGCGGGCACGAGCATCGCTGGCGGCATACTGCCCTTGTGCCTCGCTGAAGCGTCGTTGCAATTGCGCAACCCTGTCTTCCAATTCGGATAATTGCTCCAGGGCTCGCTCCAGATCCAGGTTGGTCCTTAACGTATCGCCGCGAATCTCGAAGATTGCATTTTCCCTGTCTTGCAGGAGTCCTTCAAGTTCGACCTCAACCTTTTCAAGAATCTGAGGATGCGATCCGCGAAAGATGACAAAGAGCAGAATTATTGCTCCGAAACCACAGCTTATGCAGTCCAGAAAGGACAGGCTGAAGACCGAAAAAGCGCCTTTTCTTCTACGTTTCATGGAAATCAGGGCCAGCTTTCAGCAGGACAGAAGAAGGAGCCGTTGTGGCGTAAGGCCAAGTCCCAATAACTACTCGATGCCTCGGGGTCCCCTTCGAGATAGAACAGGATTACGTTTACCGGTACCCCTGAAGGGATGGCGCGTTCCGCCATTGCAAATGCCCGCAGGCGATCATTGCCCGAGACTTGATCGGAGGGCAACGCGGCCGAATCCCCCCGGGTAGGGAGGCCGTCGGTGATTACAATTACATTATCGGGCTTGGGGGAAAATCTTTGAATCTGTCGAAAGGCGCGCTCCAGATTCGTCCCGCCCTCAGGGACGACCTCCCGAAGCCGGTCGACTACCGCTTCGATGGTTTCAGGCGAAGTCTCCAACCAGTCATTTCCCCGATCCGTCAAAACAGGTTCCGTAGTCTCGCTAAAGGTAAACAACTGAAAGAACTCTGTTTCGACCATGGTTGCGAGCAACCACTCGGCCGCCTCCAATACACGTAGCCATTTTCCGCTACTTTGCCGCTCAAGGGGACTTGCATCCTTCATGGCCAGTACTTCGGGTAAGGTTTCACCGGTCATGCTCAGAGATCGGTCCACAAGTAATACCAATCGCCGACCATCTGTCCTGAGCCCCGTCAAATATTGTTGGCGGTTGTTTCCTTGGCGGCGAAGTAAGTCCTGCCCGGGATCCATGCTCGGGGAACCCCTTTGAGCCAGGAGCGCCTCTTTTTTGGCCTCGACGTCTGCCTTGAGCTGATTGAGATGTTCAAGCTTGGCTATGGTTTCATTGTCCAGGAGCGAGATTTCCTCCTCCAGGTTCTGAGTTTCACGGATAACCTCATCGGCCAGACCTTGAGCAGTAACGATCTTGTCCTCTGTTTCCAACAGTGTGTTTCGAAGGACGGCTAACCGTTCACGCCCATCCAATAATTCCTCATCAAAAGTATCGACCTCGCCCCTGAGGTCCTCCGTTTCCTCATTACGCAAGCTCCGATCGTTTGAAGCTGTCAGAACGAACAAGAGGATCACAGCTCCAAAACCGCAGGTAATGGCATCCAGAAAGGACAGCCCGAAATTGTCGTCTATCGATCTACGCATCGTCCCTTGCCATTCCCACAATCATAACCTGCAACACAGGTTCGCCAAGAGTGAGCACATCGCCCACCTGCAGAGTGATGGCGTCATTCGAGGAAAAGGATTCTCCATTTACCCAGGTTAGATTATTTCCGTTACGCGTTAATTCAATCGAACCATCCTCCTTTCTGCGAAGCAACACGTGGCATTGGGCAAGACCTTTCACGGGTTCGGCCACTGCTAAACCCGAGGGGATGGATTTGCTTTTACCGATGGCAAAGTCGGCGCCGCCAAATTCCGGTAGTTCGAGCAACCGTCCCTGAAATAACAAGTGGGTTGGATTTGTCGGACCCAGTATTCCTTCTCTCCCGGAATGGTAGACCCGGCCCGGACGCATCGATTCCGCCTGGCTCGTTCTCTCCCGGCTTGCTTCAAATTTTACCGCCGTGTGAAACAAGGGCTCATCGACGGCCTGGTTATCGCTCAAGGCGCCTCTGAATGCCACAGCGCCCGTTGCGGCCTGTCCTTTTTCCATCAGGCGGGGTTTGATGGCGTAGTCCTGGTAAATTATTTCAAACAACCCAGGGACAAGGCGGATTCTGGACGAGAAAAATACCGTACAATCTCTTGAGTCGGTCGCTTGGTTAACCGCCCTGCCTGCCAAATCGCTGAAACCCCTCAGCTCGTTCCCAATCATTTCCGCCAAAGCGCTGCGATCGGTTGAAATAGCCCCTTTACCGGTCTGCAGTCTACAAACCGAGGCTCCGTTCGGGTCGGATAAATAGGCCAACAACTGGTTGTAGAGTTGTTGAGCGTATTCCGGCCGAGCCGAAGGATCGAACCGGCATTCGTCTATGAAGCGCTTGGCAAGCCCCTCCACCAAGCGGTCAAGAATCTGACGCAGACCCAAAACCCGATCCTCTGCCACATCGCGGCGTTCCAGGCCGGAATTTTTCGATACGACATGCACTGCTTCGGCCGTATTCCAATGTATATCCATGACCGCAAACGATCCGGTAATCGGAACCTCGGAAGCCGAAAGAAGCGCCCCCAAGGAACTATCCATGACATGCTTTACCCGCATTCCAACCGCCTGGGCTGCCTGAATCAACCATCCCAACTTGGAACGCTTGAAATGCCCCGGCACCCCCAGCACAACTTCGTCAATCCGGCCTTCGAGTCGTAGGCATTTTTCAATCACCGCCTGCAGGTGTGCCTGCGCCAACTCGGAATCGCCGGGTTGAGACCTGCGCCGAATCTTCCTTCCGGAATCTTCCTCCGTCGTGGCCAACCGGTACCAATACCGATTATCGACCGCCAGTTCCGAGGTCAGGGATTGCTCAAAAGCAGGCTTGCCGAACTCTACCTCTCCCTTGCCCGTCAACAGCGCGAATCCGGACAGTTCCAAGGAATCGGAACCCAATGGCAGGAGTTCCGCGCCCGATTCGCTCAATCGAGCTGCCGTCACGCCCAGGTCACTGATCTCGATTCCCAATAACCGCTTCTTTGTCACCCGATTTGCCAGGAAAATTAGCTGATATGAAGTTTGGAAACTACCCCGTCATTAACCGTTTTCTCGACATCCAATACCAACTGTTCCTGCATGCGTTGCACTTGGTAAACCACGAACATCAAAACCAGGCTGAGAAGTAGCGCCACCAGGGTCGAATTGAAAGCTGTGCCCAGACTAGCCGTCACCGCGGAAATATCTCCTTCCAATGCAGCCTGAGCCTTGCCCAGGGCAAGGCCGATACCGCGCACGGTTCCTACGAACCCTATCGATGGAATAGCCCAGGCTATGTAGCGTATCATGCTCATTTCCGAATCGAGGCGCAGTAATTCGGCCTCACAGGCGTTCTTTACCACATTGGTGATTTCCTCCAGTGAGTTGGCAAAGCGAAAAAACTCCATGGTTCGGTAAATCGTGCGAAAGTAGAGGGTCTGGCTGGTAGCCTCATTCCCCCGCTCCAATTTCCAGAGCACGGGCCGTGCATCCTCCTTTTTAAGGCGATCCTCTTTGCCGAGTTCCAGGTAATCGACTTCCAGCCCTTTGTTTTCGACAATCGAATCCTTTATCTTCAGGGCGAGCAGGAACAATCCCCAGAGACACAATATGAAGCAGAACTGCTGCTCATAGTCCTTGATCACAATCCAAAGGGAGAATGGCGTTTGCCCGGATTCAGCCGATATCTCAACCCCTTTCTCAAAGTCCGATTCCGCGGCGGGCCGGACGACAAATTCGTAAACTGCCGTGACCACCAGGATACTGGCGGCCAAACCGATTGATTTCAGGGCAAAGGACCTAGGATATTTTTTCAGGAAAGAAGCCATTCGACAGACAGGCCTTAAATCAAATCAAGGATTTAGTCACTAATCCCTCCCAGGGCGAGAGCATTATTTCCTTCCGTTAGAACGGGGAAGCGCCGGAACCGTTTCCTTTGGCGCTTGCTGCGACCCTGGTAGCTTGAAATAGGTATTCCGGAAAGGAAAAACAGACCATGAAAATCAAAATCGGTATTTGCTTAGGTGTAGTTCTCGTTCTCGGATACGTGTTCGCTACGCCGTATATCGCTGCCTATCGGATGAAGGTGGCGGCAGAGGCTCAAGATGGAGAAGCGCTCTCTGAATTTGTCGATTTTCCAGCGCTTCGGCAATCCCTGAAAGATCAAATGGCCGGGAAGCTCTGGAAGGAAATGGCGGAAGATGTAATTGAAGGCAACCCGCTTTCAGCTATTGGGACGGCCTTCGGGAGTATGATCCTAAAAGGAGTAGTTGATGAATTTGTCACACCTGCCGGCCTCATGAAGCTCATGAAGGGAAGAAAAGCAGGTTCTGACGCAACCAGGCAAACTTCATCGGCTCCGTTTTCCGACATTTCCCTGTCTTACGAGTCTTTCAACAAGTTCTCCATAATCACCAGGGATCCTGAATCTGAATTGGAAGTGAAATTGATTTTGAAGCGTAGAGGCCTCCAGTGGAAACTAACCGAGGTTATCCTTCCAATTTACTAAGAAGGGGGAGAAATTAACCACAGAGAGGGAGAGGCGCCAATTGTTGGGTTTGGCAAAACGTCCCTTGGGCTTGATCTGTCCGATGAATCCATTAACCTGAAAATAGGCGCATACGACAACTCCCATGGATTTCGATACCTACGAACTGGACGACGCGGTTTACGACGAGATGTTTCTGTCGGACGGAACCCCGCGCGAACACTGCCGAAGCCTCTATGAGGCGCTGCTCCGGCTTCCCGTGGAGGAACTGAACCGGATGCAGGAGCGGGTGACCAATTCCTTTTCCAACGAAGGCATCACTTTCACGGTATACGGAGACGACGAGGCCAATGAGCGAATCATGCCCATCGATTGCCTGCCTCGCATACTTACGGCGGCGGAATGGCGACAAATCGATGTCGGCCTCACCCAGCGGCTGGAAGCGCTGAATCGATTTTTGAAGGATATCTACAGCGAGGCCCGCATAGTAGAAGACGGTGTCATCCCCGTCGATATGATCCGGGGATGCCCACATTACCGCCTGGAGATGCGCGGGGTCCCAGTGCCGCACGGAATCTACGTGGCGGTATGCGGCACCGATCTGGTGCGCACGAACGAGGGATTTAAGGTGCTCGAGGACAATCTGCGCGTACCTTCGGGCGTATCCTACATGGTGGCCAATCGAAAAGCGGTAAAGACAAACCTGCGGCGCCTTTACCGCAGTTGCCGGGTTGGGGATGTCGAAAACTATGGAGGTCTTTTGCGAAAGACCCTTCGGGAGCTTGCTCCGAGCGATCGGGAGGAGCCGTGCTTGGCGTTGTTGACTCCGGGTGTGTACAATTCCGCTTTCTACGAGCATATTTACCTGGCCCATGAAATTGGGGCGGCCTTGGTGGAAGGCCGCGACCTGCTGGTCAACGATGGATTCGTTTATATGCGGACGACTTCCGGTTTGAAGCGGGTGGACGTGATTTATCGCCGGGTTGACGACGATTTCCTCGACCCCCTGGTTTTTCGGCCCGATTCCCTCCTCGGCGTCCCCGGGTTGATGAGTGTTTACAAGGCGGGAAACATCGTTCTGGCCAACGCGCCCGGCACCGGGGTGGCGGACGACAAGAGCGTTTACGCCTATGTGCCGGACATGATTCGCTATTACCTGGGCGAAGAACCGCTATTGGCCAATGTGGAAACCCATATCTGCAGACGTCCGGAAGACCTTGAGTACACTTTGGACAATCTGGATCGTCTGGTGGTGAAACGCGTGGGCGAATCGGGTGGATACGGCATGCTGGTCGGTCCCCACGCGACACCCGAGGAGCGCGAGGATTATGCGAAGGAGCTACGCAAAAATCCCGCTGATTTCATTTCGCAGCCGACGCTTCAACTTTCCCGCGCGCCTTGCATGATCGATGGCCAGGCCGCGGCCCGTCACGTGGACTTGCGTCCCTTCCTGCTCCGCGGTCATAAGACCCGAATCGTCCCGGGCGCCTTCTGCCGCGTAGCCCTCCGCGAAGGTAGCCTGGTAGTGAACTCCAGCCAGGGCGGGGGCGGAAAAGACATCTGGGTTTTGGAGGATTAGATGCTTTCACGCAGCGCACAGGGCCTTTACTGGATGACCCGTTACCTCGAACGGGCGGGGCACCTTTGCCATTTGCTGCAACTGCAGGTGGAAACCCTGGTGGACCGCCCCCTCCGGGAGATTCATTTCGGGTGGGACCGCGTCTACAAGAGCATGAACCAGACCCCGCTTTCCGGTGGCGGCATTGAAAAGTTCGCGAGCGACGATTACACGCTGGCCGATTCCTACACGCTGGCCGACCACCTTACCTTCGAGCGATTGAATCCCGATTCGGTCCGGAACTGTGTGGCCTACGCCCGCGAGAACGCCCGGCAGGTGCGCAACCATATCGCCGCCGAGATGTGGATATCGTTAAACACGACCTATTTGCGCCTGGAAAAGCTGGATATCCAAAAAATCTGGAAGGTTGCCCCGGAGTCCTTCTACGCGGAGACGATAGAGGAAATAAGCGCCTTTGCCGGGGTGGCGGAAGCTACCATGTATCGGGATGAAGGTTGGCGCTTCATGCAACTCGGTCGTTACATGGAGCGGGCCCAGTTGTCGGCGGCGATTCTGCTGGCCCAGATGGAAATGGATAGAAGGCAGGATGGGTCGTTCGATACGGATTGGGCTAACTTGTTGCACGTATACCACGCATTCGACGCCTATGTGTATGCCTTCAGCGTGGTGGTTCAACCCGATCAGGTTCTGGACCTGCTCGTTACGGACCTCTCGCTGCCCCGTTCGCTATACCGGTCTCTCGAATCGATTGCCTCGGAACTGAGCGCCATCGGCCCGGGCCCGGATTCGCGTTCGAGCGCGGATGCCGCCGCTCTGGCCAGCCGCCTGTGCCAACTGATCCGGCGCGACTGGCGGGAAAAGGAAGATCGGGAGGCCACTCTCGTACAAGTGAACGCCGACTGTCGGAAGCTCCACAACCTCATTTACGAAGCCTATATCGACTATCCCATAGAGGAGTCTCCTATTAACTGACCGGCATGGTCGAAACTATCCAGTATGGTATCGACCACGTTTCCTGGTACCGTTACAGCTTTCCTTCGCGGCGTTGTTCGATGTCGCTATGCCTCAGGCCGGGTGAAACCCCGAGTCAACGACTGGCCGGTTTCGATATCGAAACGGAACCGCCGACCTCTCTCCAACAGGAGGTCGATTGTTTCGGCAACATCAAATACAACCTGAACATTTACCGGGAACACACGTCTCTCAGGATAAGGGCGCGTTCCAAGGTCAGGAAATTACCTGTTGCCCCCTTGCCGGATGGGATAGGAAGGGGAGCGTGGGAGGAGATCCGGGGATGGAAGACCTCGTTCCATTCCTGGGACTTTTTGCTGGCCGGCGCTTTGTCGAAACCCACAACGGCCCTGGACGCGTTTGTCGGGCGGCAAGGGATCAAACCCGATAACGACCCGCTGGTTTCCCTGTTGCGGCTATCGGATACGCTCTACCACAGTTTCGAGTACGTGCCGGGAAGCACCTCGACCGCTTCCCCCATCGAACACATACTGGAAAGCGGACGCGGGGTCTGCCAGGATTACGCCCACGTCATGATTGCAATTGTGCGTTCGTGGGGTATTCCCGCGCGCTACGTCATGGGGTACTTCTACGATGCCGCCCTGGCCGGCGGTGAGAGCGAGGAGCACTCGACCCACGCCTGGGTGGAATGCCTCCTTCCCCGGCTCGGCTGGGTGGGTTTCGACCCGACCAACCAAAGCTTCGCCGACGAGCGGCATATACCCGTGGCAGTGGGGCGGGACTTTCAGGATGTTTCTCCGACCCGCGGCGTGCTTTTCGGGGGAGGGGAGACCCGGCTCGATATCGATGTCCGCATGCGAACCTGATTCTGGAAATTAACCACAGAGAACACAGAGAGGCGCGCCATGGCGCGCAAATTAAGAATTAGGAATGAGGAATGGGGGAGAAAAGGCTGAAGGCTGAAGGATGAAGGCTAAATAATCGTGATCGTGATCGGAAGGAAGGCACAATTAACTGTAGGAGCGATTCCGGGAAAATCGCCCTCTTTCCAAGATTCACTCCACTTCCTCCGCCAACTCCCAAATCGAAACATTCCTAATTCTTCATTCCTAATTCCTATTTAGCGCGCCTCACCGCGCCTCTCACCCCTCCAATTTTAACTCTGTGATCTCTGTGACCTCTGTGGTTATTTTCCCCTCCCTGTCTTTGCGTTCTTGGCGTGCTTTGCGAGAGTCCATTCCTAATTGGCGTTTGTGTAGTTGGAGAAATCCAATTGCCCGGTTTTCCTGATCTTTACAACCTCGGCCATCGGGTAGAGGCTGGTTCGTGAACTTATATTCTCGGTTGTTTATGTTACGTATTATTGGATTTCTTGGAGTTTTGGGGCTTTGCTTCGGCTTGGCTGCGGCTACGCAGGCTCGCCGCCCCAATATCATTGTCATGATGGCGGACGATATGGGCTATGAGGCCCTGGCTTGTAACGGAGGCAGTACTTATGAAACCCCTGCTTTCGACCGTATCGCCGCGCAGGGTATGCGATTTACCCAGTGTTATTCCCAACCGGTCTGCACCCCTTCACGGGTCAAGATCATGACCGGTCAGTCCAACGCCCGCAATTATGTTTCGTTCGGAGTTCTTCGCGAAGGGGAAGTCACTTTCGGCAACGTTCTGAAAGATGCCGGCTACAAGACCTGCGTGGTGGGCAAGTGGCAATTGTCGGGCGGAGGGGGCAAAGGGCCAAAAGGAATGTGGTGGGAGGATTGTGGTTTCGATGAAAGTTGCATGTGGGCCTATGCGCATTATTTGCAGCCGAAGGACCTGGAGCATTTTGTGGCCAACAGCTCACTGAAGAAGGGTAAGAACTCCTCGCGATTCTGGAATCCATCCATTCTCAAGAACGGGGTATATCAACCGACTACCCGGGAGGATTTCGGGCCGGATATTTATTCCGATTACGTTCTGGATTTTATCGAGCGAAATAAGGAAGAGGAGTTTTTCGTCTATTATCCGATGGCGTTGACCCACGGTCCTTTCGTGCCGACTCCGCATTCCCGGAATTTTCCCGAACAGGACAAGTTCTCCAGCGATAAGAAATACTTTGGCGATATGGTGCGCTATACCGGTTATATCATCGAGCGCATCCTTCAAAAGCTGGAGGAGACCGGAATTGCGGAGGATACCCTGGTTCTCTTTACCGCCGATAACGGAACCGGTCGAGGGATGGTAAGTTGGCTGGGCGATCGCCTGGTGACCGGAGGCAAAGCCCTTCCGGTCGATGCGGGCACCCATGTCCCCATGTTGGCTTACTGGAAGGGCACGATTGAACCGGGATCGGTTTGTCACGACCTTATCGATCTAAGCGATTTTCTGCCTACCTTGGCCGCAGTGGGTCAGGGAAAACTTCCAACCAACCGGGTTCTCGATGGGCGGAGCTTTCTGCCCCAACTCAAGGGGCAAAGGGGTAACCCGCGCCACTCCGTGGTTATCCACTATGACAAGGATCCCCATGCCTCGAAACCCAATTTCAGGCGGGTGCGTTTCGCCTATGACGGGACATACAAGCTTTATCTGGACGGCCGTATGTTCGAGGTGGGAAAGGACTTTCTGGAGCAGTCACCACTCGATGTGGACCGTGCCGGTCTGGTGGTTCGAGCGGCCCGAATTCGCCTGCAAGATGCTTTGGACGACCTTCCTGAATGGAAACCGGATAATTCGGCCTTTGGTGGCAAACCGTCCAAGACCTTTCAACAGTTCCTGAAACTTCATCTGAAATTGGAGCAATCGGAAATTAGTAGGAATTAACCACAGAGGCCACGGAGAGCACAGAGGGGAGTGGCGCCAAAGCGCGCGAATTAGGAATGAGATCTCTCCAAGAAGGACCCTGTCGGGGCTCGACTTTCGTATGCTCGCTACCTATTTCATGGAATATACGGGCAAAATTTCTTTACCAAATCAATCTATGCGATTCTTACCCACCTTTCTCATTCTATCTATCTTCAGCTCTTCAGTTTTTGCCGAGAAGCGCTCCGTTCGACTGGCTCAGGACAGGCCCAATGTGGTGTTCATTTTGACCGACGACCAACGTTGGGATGCCTTGAGCTGTACCGGAAATCCGCATTTACAGACTCCGCATATAGATCGCCTGGCGACGGAAGGGATCCTATTCAATAATCACTTCTGCACGACCTCGCTCTGCTCGCCCAGTCGGGCTTCCATCCTTGGCGGCCTGTATGCCCATTCGCATGGAGTCACCAACAACTTTACGGATTATCCGCGCGATCTGCCCACCTTTCCACGCCACCTGCAGCAGGCCGGTTACACGACCGCTTACATCGGCAAGTGGCACATGGGAGAGGAGGACGACAGCAAGCGTCCGGGCTTCGATCACTTCGTTACGCATCGGGGACAGGGTAAATATTTCGACAACGAGTTTCGTGCCAACGACGGTCCCCGCGAAGTGTTCCCCGGGTATTATACGACGGTGGTTACCGACATGGCTGTCGAGTGGATGGACTCCCTGGAAGGAAACAAACCCTTCCTGCTCATGCTTGGGCACAAGGCGCCTCACAGCTTCTACTTTCCTGAAAAGAAATATGAATACGCTTTCGACCGCGTCCGCATTCCTTATCCCGACACCGCCTTCCTACTCGACGACAAACCGACCTGGATAAAGCAGCGGTTATCCACCTGGCACGGGATTTATGGGCCCTTGTTTGACTGGCGTAAGGACTTTCCGGATACCTCCGCCGCGGGCATGGTAGCTTTCGAGAACATGACCCGAGCCTATTGGGGGACACTGTTGTCGGTGGACGATTCCGTGGGGCGCATCTATGACTATCTCTACCGGACCGGACAATTGGATAACACTTTGTTTATTTTCACCAGCGACAACGGGCTCCTCAATGGTGAGCACGGTATGGTCGACAAACGAACCGCTCATGAACCCTCGCTGCGCATTCCCCTGGTAGTCCGGTATCCCGCCCTGGTGTCACCGAAAATGCCCAAGGTCATCGACGCCCAGACCCTGACCCTCGATTTTGCTGCCACCATTCTCGATATCTGTGGAGCCGAACCCCTTCCCAGGACCCAGGGAAAATCTTGGAAGAAACTCGTTTCCGAAGGGGATCCGGAATGGCGCACAAGCTGGTATTACGAATACAACTACGAGGTTCAGTTTCCTTATACGCCCAATGTCCGCGCCCTGCGCACCGACGAATGGAAATACATCCGGTACCCTCACGGTGACGGCTCCCCCGACCGCCACATGGCCGAACTCTACAACCTCAAAAAGGATCCGGAAGAACGCCGCAACCTGATCAAGGATCCCAGGTACGCCGACCTCATCGAGGAGTTGCGGGCCGAGCTCGACCGGCGCATTGCCGAGGCCACCGATGGCAAGGATTGGATGCCCATGGACGAAGGGATCAAAGGGGAACTACCCGACGAAAAAATCAGGTGAGGGGGGAGGCGCGCCCAAGCGCGCCAATGAGGAATTAGGAATGAGGAATTAGGAATGGGGGAGAGGGACCGACATTCTGACGTGCCGAGATTAATCGTGATCGAAAATAACGGAGGGGGGACATTCCTGTCCCCCAATAATTACGGAAAAAGGGGTCGAATGAGGAAAGGTTACGACTTCGGGAGGACCGGTGAATAAAGGAACAGGTCAAGAAAGATTTGACAATCAAGTAGGAATTCATACCTGAAAAGTATGAATTCTATCGTTTCGGTAAAGGGTCAGGTGACCATTCCCAAAAAGCTCCGCCAGCAGCTTGGGTTGACCGCGGGCGCCGTTTTGGAGTTTCACGAACAGAACGGCAAGCTCATTGGGCAAAAGAAGGTCGAGGGTTCGCCCTTCGATGATTGGGTGGGCAAAGGCAGGCTTCCCTTCGGGAAATCGGGCACGGCCTATTTAAAGGAGATACGCGGTAAATGATTACGGCGCTGGACAGCTCGGTGATCATCGATGTCCTGATCGATGACAGGAAATGGAAGGATCCGTCCCTGCGAGCGCTGAAGCAGGCACGAGCCGAAGGACAATTGATCGTTTCCAGCTTTGTACTGGCCGAGGTAACCCCGGTGGTAGGAGAAAACAACATGCCGGGCTTTCTCGAAGATTGGGAACTCGATCATGTTGGAGGAACCCTGCAGGTGGCCCTGGATGCAGGTAAGGTATTTAGTCAGTACCTGCAGAGGGGAGGAAAACGCGGAAGAGTAATTGCCGATTTCCTGATTGGCGCCCATGCCCAACATCATGCTGATCGGTTGTTAACCCGGGATGGCGGATTCATCAGAGACTATTTCAAGAAAGATGGAATCTGGCTGGTCCAGGCCTCGTAGGGACATTTGCCGATTGAATTGACGGAAATGAATTTTACTATACATCATGATGTATGATTAGAACGCAGATATACCTGACGGAGGACGAGCATCAGGGAGTAACTCGCTTGGCCAAGGCTACAGGTAAGAAGCAAAGCGAAGTCATTCGAGAGGCTGTAGACGAATACCTGAAGAAGATTGGGCCTCTCGATAATCTTTCCAGGATTCGTAAAGCGAAAGGTATCTGGAAGGATCGGGAGGAATTGGATCTTGCAGCAATCCGGAAGAATTTCGACCGATTTTAGTCCATGCTGGTCGATACCGATGTTCTCATTGATTACTTGAGAGGAGATTCTTGTGCTGAGGAATTTCTGGAATCGAATCCTGATGCGGTTTTTGTCAGCTCAATCACAATTGCCGAGTTATACCAGGGGGTGATTGAAGGCGAGGAACGAACAGCCTTGGACAGTATGATTTCAGCCTTCACCATATTACCCGTTACCGAAGAAATAGCCAAAGAGGGAGGGTTGATCTGCCGAAAATATCGAAAAACTCATAACAGCGGTTTGGCGGATTGTCTGATTGCCGCCACCGCCCGGCGCCACGACCTTCCCTTAATCTCACTTAACCTGAAGCACTTCCCAATGCTCGAGAATGTATCAAAGCCCTATAGGAAAAGTTGAGAACAGAGGATGACAAGACCCTTCCCGGTACCCTGTTTTTTGTTTTTAATCCTCCTGCCATCCGGAGTTTTGGCGGAAACCTTTCCTTCGCTTCATGAACCGGGCCTGAACCTGACTTTGTTTGCCGAGGATCCGGATATCGTTACGCCGGTAGGCCTGGCAGTCGGAAAAGAAGATGAGGTTTATGTCATCGAATCACATACCCATGCGCGCCCCAAAGGTTATGACGGACCGGAAGGGGACTTGATAAAGGTCTTCAGGGATACCAACCGCGATGGCGTGGCAGACTCCCAAGGTGTATTTGCCAAAGGATTCAATGCCTCGATGAATTTGGCTTTTTCACAGGATGGAGTTCTCTACGTGCTTTGCGCTTGGACTTTGTATGCGTTGCCCGACCGCGACAAGGATGGCGTTTGCGATGGACCGGAGCTGATTCTCACCCTCGATACCAAGGGCGCCAATCCACACGGTTGCTGGTTGGGTATTACATTCGATGAGAATAACTACCTGTATTTATCGAGAGGCAATGTAGGTGGAGAATACTGGCGCGTTGAGGGCAAAGACGGTTCGGCGGTTGAAGGTTTCGGGGACGGGGGCAACGTTATACGTGCCAAGGCAGACGGCACGGAACTTCGGGAGTGGGCTACCGGATTCTGGAACGCCATGGATCTGAAATTTGACCACAAAGGGAACCTTATGCTGGTGGACAATGATCCCGATGCACGGGGTCCGAACCGATTGATCCGAGTTGTAGAAGGCGGGGATTACGGCCACAAACATCTGTTTGGCGGCTCGGGCCGTCATCCGTTTCAAGGGTGGGACGCGACTTTTCCCGGACACCTGCCTTATCTTTCCGGTACCGGCGAAGCCCCATCGGGTTTGATCGATGCGTCTCCTCCCGGACAGCACTCCCTACTTATAACGATTTGGAACGAAAACACCATAGAGAGGCATACGCTTTCCGAGTCCGGCGAGGTTCAGAAGACCCTTTTCATGTCGGGCGGAAAAAACTTCCGGCCCGTCGCCCTGGATCGAGATAGCCAGGGAAACTTATACATTTCGGATTGGATGCTGGTTGATTATCCCGTCCACGGACGGGGACGCATCTGGCGTGTATCGAAACTTCCCTTACCTGAGCAAATTTCGAAAGAGCCCGATCCAGTTCCAAATGAGTCCGACGTGGAATCCTATCTCTCGGACGATAATGCCTTCCGGAGGCATCGGGGAGAGTTATGGTTGGCCGCCAACCATAGGCTGGACTTGGCAAATAAGCTGACCCGCCACCCCAATCCGCTCGTGCGTCAGGGCGCCTACCTGGCGCTCCGGCGCATGCAGGAGCAGGATGGCGCTCTAATTGAGCGAGCCTTGGAAGATCCGGAAATCGATATTCGGCGGTTGGGATTGCTTTGGGCGACCGAGGCGATGGATTCCTCATTGCGCCCGGTTCTGGATAAGGTTTTGCGGGCAGGTGAAGTGGACACAGTTCTATTCAACACTTACTTGGCAGCCATGGAAATGGTTAACGAAACCTTTATCGATGCCTACCTGAAACGTTCGCCCACTCATTCAGTGAAGCTCCCCCGATCCTTGGAATCAGGGCTGGTCGAAAAGCTTGCTCAAGACCCGGAGCTTCCTTCCTCGGTACGCGCTGAAGCGATAAAGCGCCTTGAACCGGAGCAGGTTACCCCGTTTTTATCCAGTGAGGAAGTTGCGGTTCTCCTGGCAGCCATAAAAAAAGTGTCGCAAGAAATCGATCCCGCGATTCAGAAGCATTTGATGCGCTTGGCCCTCGATGCCAAACAACCCAGCGAGGTCAGAGCCGAGGCCCTCCTGGGATTAAGCAGGCAATCGGTTGCTCATCCGGAAAAGCTGACACCTCTCTTATTCAGCCCGGATGCCACGGTAGCGTATGAAGCTGCCCGCACTTTGCGCTATCATGGAGGAAATGGCGCCGTCCGGAATGCTTTTTTACGTCTGCAAAAGGAGTTATCGATGCAAAGCGGCATGCAGGGCTTGGGCGAGTTGGTGGAATATGCTCTTCATGGATTGGATCCGAATAAACCATTTGCCAGTCAGCGTCCCCAATCGGAGGAGGCCTGGTTGGTCCGTCTCTCCGAAGGTGGTGAGGTTGTAAGGGGAAGCCGGGTTTTTCGATCGGCGCAAACCATGTGCACCCGTTGTCATACCATCGACGAAGGAGGCAGTAATCTGGGTCCGGACCTGGGTGGAATTGCCCAATCCCTTACTCGACCTCAAATTATTCAAGCGATTTTGAAGCCCTCCGATTCGTTCCCACCTCAATATCAGGCCTGGAATATATATACAACGGATGGGCAGGTACACACCGGGCTTCAGATTGACCATAAGGCTGGAGGGGCCATGTTGCTTTACACCCTCGAACATATCAACCGGCGCTTTGAGGCGGAGGAGGTAAAAGATTATCGGGCCTCTCCCTATTCCTTGATGCCAGAGGGTCTGGAAAATACCATGACCGCCGTCGAAATGAATGACCTGGTTGCCTACCTGACTTCTTTAAACTGATTTGAAAACTATCCACCGACTTCTCATCGCTTGTTTCTTGTGGGGTTTCCAAACCTTCATGGTTTCTGCTGCTTCATTTCATTCCGAATTTCCGGAGCACACCCGAACCTGGATTGGCCCGGACTATTGGGCCAATCGCCTACAGGACTGGCGCGTTACCATGGGTCGTCTGGAATGCCTTGAAGGGGATCCGGGCAAACCCCTTCGCACGGTACATTGGTTGACGGGAGGCATTGCTGACAATGGGGAAGCATTTCGGGTTTCGGTGCGGACCGGTACTTTGGGATTTGAGCCTATTGCCGATGGTTCCTCCTGGAGTGGGCTTCTACTGGGGGCAGGGGAGGGCAATTTGGATTACCGCGGAGCCGCACTCGTGCATCACTTTCCCGGTTTGGGAGGTGGATTATTGGCCGTATTTAACGACCGGGGGCAGGCTCAATTTCTCCGCAATGATTCCGAGGAAGCAAAGGTGCGTCCAGTGGTGGCTACGGGTTCCAATGAAAGCGACGAGACGCGGACGGGTGCTTTGGGCAATTTTGAGGATTACCGACTCGACTTGGAGGTTGGCCGGGATTCCGGCGGGAAGCGGGATCTTCGCTTAAGGGTAACCGATATGCATTCCGGAAATCTGGTTTCCTCAGTGGAAATAAATAATTACCCTTCACATAAACTGCGGGGTGGTATGGCTTTGGTATCGCACGGCGGTGACAAGACAGGCCACAGATTCTGGTTCAGGGATTTTCAAGCTTCCGGAGAAGGAATAATCCTGTACCCGGATCGCGGTTACGGACCTGTTCTGGGAGTTCTTTACTCTGTGGATGGCGATCGGCTCAGATTGAATACTCAGTTTCCCCCCTTGGGTTTCAACGATTCCGGATCTGCTATTCTGGAGATTCGGCGACCTGGCTCCGGTTGGGAATCCGTCTCGGAAGTATCTATTCAGGCTCCCGGTTTCACGGCCTTGTTTAATCCGGTAATTCACGGTCTGGGCCGCGGCTGCGAATTTCGAGTAAGTTATTTGTGGGAAGGGAAAAACACTTGGTTTCGGGGGAATATCCCTCCTACGCCCGCCGACACCGATGAAGTGCGGGTGGCCGGACTCACCTGTTACCAGAACCTTGCCCGCGCTGCCGATGGAAGTTGGGGAGAAGGTTCCTACGGTTCTCCGGAAGGGCGGTGGACACCCCAAAATGTATGGTTTCCACACTCGGAATTGATTGCCGCTTTGCGCAGCAAAAGCCCTGACCTGATAGCTTTGTTGGGAGATCAGATTTACGAAGGGGGAAATCCAACGAGGTCAGATGCGTCCGAGGCGAATCCACATCTGGACTACCTTTATAAATGGTTCATCACCCTGTGGGATCTGGGCCGCATTACCCGGGAAGTGCCGACGGTGGTTTTAGTAGATGATCACGATGTCTACCAGGGAGACTTATGGGGGGATGGCGGTACTCCGAGCCGGAATGGACGGAATAAGGAAGGGGGATACCTTCACGAACCCGAATTTGTCCGAATGGTTGAACGCACGCAAACCGCCGCCAACCCGGAACCCTTGAGACGCGAGCACATCAAACAAGGGCTTACCAGCTACTATACGAGTTTCTCATTGGGCGGTGTCCACTTCGCGCTGATGGAGGACAGGAAGTTCAAGAGCATGCCGACCCTGGTCGGTGAAGTTGAAAAATACGGATCGAAGATCGTGAATGAAGGTTACGATGGGCGGGACGCCGACATTGCCAATGGACATATTCTCGGCGCCGGGCAGGAGACTTTCCTGCGCAACTGGATTCAACAAAATGAGGGGGTAAAAATAGGTTTCAGCCAGACCTTGTTTGCTTCGCTTCACACGGCTCCCTCAGGAAAAATGTGGCTGGATATCGATTCGGGGGGCTGGCCGCAAACCCCGAGAAACAGAGCTTTGGAAATTTTAGGGAAGGGAGATGTTGTTCTGATGGCGGGCGACACGCATCTTCCCGCCGTGGTGCAGCATGGAGTAAAACGGCACGGGGACAGTGTTTGGCAGTTCGTGGTTCCTTCAGTCGCCAACAAATACCGGCGATGGTGGGAACCTTTGGAAGAGGGAAAAAACCGGAGACCGGGAGATCCTTACTACACAGGTGATTTCTCAGATCCTTTCGGCAACTTGATAACCGTGGCTGCGGTGGGTAATCCCAAGGTGGCCAATGCGGAAATGTTCGAAGTCAACGTGGCCCGAGGTATCGGGTATGCCTCCGAGCATTTGTTGATGGATAGCAACATCAATAAGGATGGCTACGGGTTGATCATCGTTTCACCCGACCGAAAGCAATTGGTGATGGAGTGCTGGCCGGCGGGAAATGAAGTTGAACAACATGATGGATGGCCCATTGTGCTGAGAAAGGACTCGTTATCCGGAAAGTGGGTCCGGTAGCCGGCAAAGTAAAAAGGGGTCAAACGCAAAATATAAAGATTTTGCGTTTGACCCGAATGGCGCTTAGTTAAGCGTTTCAGGCCTATTTTTTTAACAAAATTGAAAAAAAAGATTGTACAAGGACAGTTTGAGTTTAAACTGTTATAAATGAACAACTTACAGTCTTTTTTACCCGGAGCCAACCATTGGTTGGGC
>JAJDZZ010000002.1 GCA_022824405.1 Opitutales bacterium | reverse complement strand
TTCCTGGCACTTTCAATCCTGACGATTGACACCGTCGAAGGCTTTTTCGAGCGCTTTCTCCGACGAGTTTTTTGGGCCCATTCTCGAAAGCGCTCAAAAGCCGGTAAATTCATGGTTGGGAGACCTACAAGATCGCGAAGGGATCCGGCTTTGCCGGACATGAGTTAACGGAGGGGGGACATTCCTGTCCCCCTATCGAAAGACAAGGTGGGGGACAGGAATGTCCCCCCTCCGTTATTTAATCTGCGCTCATAAGCGTGATCTGTGGGTCATCTTATTCTCGATAGGTAAAGGCGGAGCGCAGCAGGGCCAGGCTCTTGGGGATGGCGGTGCGGTAGTCCTCCATGCCTTCGAATTCCAGGGAAACCCAGCCCCGGTAATCGTGGGCGCGCAGCATGCGGGCGATTCTCGGGTAGTCCATATCCAGGGTGTACCATTGCCCGCCGCCGTAATAGGTCTTGGCCTGTACAAAGTAGGCGTGGGGAGCCAATTCCTCCAGTTGCTCGTAGCGCCTTTCCAGGAAATTTCCGGTATCGAGGGTGACCTGCATCCAGGGTGAATCGACGGCCTTGACGACGCGGAGCACGCCACGCGCGGTGAGGCCGAGGCCCCAGTGGTTTTCCAGACCCAGGACCACTCCATGCTTTTCCGCCACCGGAATGCACTTTTCAAAGGCCTCGATGACCCAGGGGAAGGCGTCCTCCTCCGTGTAACCTTCCAAGGGAGGCTCAATCCCCTTGTTGGCCATCAAATCATCGAAACTCCGGGAGGTACCCCATCGGCCCGTGTTCACTCGCATGGCAGGTATGCCCAGGCGGGCGCAGAGTTCGATCTGACCGATGGTAAGGTCGACGTTCCTCTGCCGTTTGTCCCGGTCAGGAGAAACGAATCCCTGGTGGGTGGACATGGCGCAGAGGGGCAGACCCAGACGGAAGGCGTGCCGCTTGAGGGATTGCAAATAGGCGTTGCTGAGCAGGTCGTTCTGCTCGAATTGGTAAAGGAGCAACTCGACCCCGTCGAAGCCGTAATCGCTGGCGATATCGATGCAGCGGTGCAGGTCGCGCAGTTCATCGTTGCGAAAGCGCCAGAGCGAGTAGGTGGAAAGGGCGATGGGATTGCCACGCGGCATATCCGCAGTCGGGGAATCGGCATTTCCCAGTGTGGCCGATCCCGCCAAGGGCAACCCTGCCAGGGAAGTTTGAAGAAAGGTTCTGCGGTTCATAAGAATTGATATAAACGCCTTACGCTCGTCTACCAAGTAGAATTTCCCGCCTGAACCTGATTCGACTTTACCACGGATGGGCACGGATTGCGACCGATGGAGGAAAGGCGCTACCTCTAATGTCTAAGGACCGAGCGAATGCGACATCTTCCAACATCCTTGCGCGCCCGTCGGGGTCATTCCTTGAATCGTGCGTGCTAATGCATGAGCGCAAGGTTTGACCCCTTTCCCCGCAACCTGGGGCCTCACATTTCGGCAACAGGATGGAGCAGAATTCCAAAAGGAATATCTTTAAATTAAATCCCGCTCTACTTGAAATATATCGCTATTTACTCTATTTTGAGACATATGCGATACCGATGCCCGCTCGAATTATGGTAGCATAGCGTGACTGAGGCCAATTCAAAATGGCCTGATTCTCCTCCTCTTCGCAAATACACTTAACCATTCCTCCGAATAATAACATGAAGCCATACTTACTATTTACCCTGATCCTCTCTGCCGGCGGCCTTCTCATTTCTTCCGTTATCGCCCAGGAGGAGGAAGATGAGGAAATCTACGAACTCTCCCCCTTCGAGGTTGATTCCAGGGGGGACAGCGGCTACATGGCCACCCATACGCTGGCCGGAACCCGCCTCAACACCAGCCTGAAAGACGTGGCATCCTCCGTCTCGGTTTTCACCGAGCAGTTCATCGAAGACCTGGGAGCCGAGTCGATTGAGGAATTGTCCAATTACACGACCAACATGTATGTATACTACGACGAGGACAATGCCCCGGGAGTTACCTCGGACCGTATATCCACCACGGCAAACAACATCGTCCAAAGCATCCGAATTCGCGGAGTGTCCGCCACCCAGGGAATGGATTACTTCCGCAGTATCACCCCGAGCGACGGCTATCGTATTGGCCGTTACGACGTGAGCCGCGGACCCAACAGCATTCTCTTCGGGCTCAGCCACGCCGGTGGAATTGCCAGTAGCACTTCCCTCAGAGCGAGCACTTTTGAAAATTTTGGCGAGGTCGAATTGATCCACGAGAATACCGGGGGACTGCGTGGGGAGTTGCGCGCAAACCGGGTGCTCATCCCCGAGAAATTGGCCGTCATGGTGGCTGCCGTAAAGCAAGACTACGAGGAGTGGCAGGTGGGCACTTACGACGACATTGAACGCGTCTACGCCGCTGCTACGCTTCAAATCAATGAACGCTTGGCTCTGCGGGCCAATTTTGAATCGGGTTCGGACAACTTCAGTAACCAGAGCCAAGCCCCGGCCCTGGACTTCGGTGGGCAGGCCTTCTACGATTGGGCCCGATACCTCCTGGACACGGAGGGAAGCATCGATCGCATGCTCCTGACTCCCCGCAACAACAACAACCCTGCGGGGGCGGAAAGGGCCAATTTTCCCGCCGGGCTCGTGACCCAGCGTAACAGCGGTAGCGTCACGGCCAGTAACAACAGTGGTAACCGGCGCTACGTATTCGTGGCCAATGATGGAGCTTTCTACGATTCCTCCGGGTCGTTTTTCTTCAGAAGCTACGGGGACCGGAGAGTCGCCGCACCGCCGGACGCGAATTGGGTGAACGGGTCCTCCGCCAATGGCGCTCGTCCCCGCATCAATCAGCCCGATCTCTTCCCGCGCACCTTGAACACCGATGGTCCCGGCGCTTACAAGGACTACGACTTCACCAACTACTCCATATTTCTCGATTTCGAGGTAACGGAAAATTTTTACCTGAATATATCGCACAATTATCAGGAGATAGACCTGCTGGCCTATAACATAGGCGGTTTCGCCTTCCAGGTGAACGCGGATAACAACAAGACCAGGGGACTGGGGGAAAATTTTTACGGGGAAGGACAGGTGCGCAACCCGGGGTTCGGCCCCAATCCCTTCGCGGGGAAGTGGTATCTGGAGTCCAATTGGCGCAGAGACGTTCGCACGGCCGATCTGGAAGCCACTCGCCTCCAGGCGGTATACGAATTCGATACCGGGGACTGGGCCTTCCACCGAGTGGCAGCCATGGCCTCCCGCACCAAGGAGTTCGATTGGCGAACCAATCAGCAATTGGGTTTGTTGGAGCGACCTTACTCGAGCCATTGGAACAACCCCGCCAACCGGGTTGAAGTGCGCACCTACTTCGATTTCGATGATCCGGTGCAGAATCCCGAGTCCTTCCATATCGGTCACTGGGACCAACTTCTAGGCAATACCTACACCTTGGATGATCGCTTTACGGGAGAGCCCAGGGAGGTGGAGATCGGCTGGACCAACCGCATCCCCGGCGGCGGAAACAAGGCTGGCACCCTGACCATCGACACCCAAATGATGGTGATGCAAAATTATTGGTTCGACCGAAAGTTGGTGACCACCTTGGGATACCGCAAGGACGAGAGCGACATCCGGCAATACTACAATCCCTGGTCGAACTACGCTAATGAAAACGTGAATCCGGACGATCCGATTCAGACCAACGTCAACACCCCGGAGGAATTGATTTATGGACCGGTGCCCGAGTTCGATTCCCCCGAACTGGACGACCAGTTCGTCTTCGATAGTGAGACAACGGTCATGGGAGCGGTCTATCACCTGACGGACAATTTCTCCCTGGTAGCGAACTTTTCCGACAGCATCGGCTTCCCCGATTTCAACCGCACCCTCTTCCCGACCGGCATCCCCACCCCTCCGCCCCAGGGTGAGGGACTGGACTACGGCATCAACTTCGAGTTTCTCGACCGGCGAGTGTCAGGCCGGCTCGCCTATTACGAGACCGACGAAACCGGCATTACCACCGGGCTCAACAATGCCGGTCAGTACGACCGATTGGTGGACACGGCGGCTCTGGTGGTGCCCGCCGGTATCATGACCCAAGCGGAATGGTCCGCCCTGGACGCCGAGGAACTCTATGACCGAAGGGACCACAATGGAGACCTGTTCGACAAGACCTCCCGAGGGGTCGAATTTCAAATGGTGACCAACCTTACCCCGAATTGGAGGCTCGTATTCAGGGCCTCCAAAGTTGACCGCATCACCACCAATTTCCGCAAGAACATGGAACGGCACTTCGGCTTGCTCCCCGACCCCGACAGTCCTGCCGAATGGGATCTGGTGGTAGACCCCTTCGACCGGGATACGGATACCATCGACCCCAACGGTTTCAGCCCGGATGGCGTATTCGCCCAACTCTACGGCCACTTGTCCAGCCTCCTCGGCACCGGTCAGGTCGGCGGCGCAACCCGGGTTGAGGATATCGTTACGGTGGGAAATCCCAGAAATGTCTTTGAAGATTGGGAAATCATTGTCCGCAACTTCAATAATAACCGCATAGGCCAACACAAGCGGTGGGGGCTCCGACCTTACACGGCCAATATCTTTACCGTCTACGACTTCACGGAAGGTTTCTTGCAGGGTTTTTCCATTGGAGGCGGCGTCAGATGGAGGGACAAGATGATCATCGGCGAGGACGAGCAAACCTTTGAAGAGTGGCGCTCGCGGGCCCTCTTCGATACCGACCTCATGCTCCGGTACCGTTGGAAGAATGGAATCGGGCCCTTCTCCGGACCTTTCACCTTGCAATTGAATGTTTATAACGCTTTGGACGATCAGGATATCATTCCAGTGGCCTATATGCCGGCGCGGGGCCCTCGTTGGGAATTTCCCTATGATCGCGGTTACGCCTACGCCCGCTACGACGTTCCCGCACCCCGGAGCTGGCGCTTGAGCGCGACCTACGAATTCTGATTTTGTTTCTTACACCGGTAGGCTGGCCATCCATTGGTGAGAAGGGTGTAGGAAATGAGGAAAACCGTCGTATACGGAATTGGGATACTCGGCATCTTTATTCCTTCAGTCATTGGTCGATCCATGCCCTGGGGAGGCGCCGGTGACAACTATGGCGTTGATTCGGATCCCTTTCAGGGAGACTGGGCTGGAACCTGGACTCAGGGTCCCAGCGGCAAGGCGGAAGAAATTGTGGCCCAGGTAATTGCCAGGGGTTCCGGTAACTATTCGGTCCGGATCCTAAACTACTTTGACAAGCGCACGGCCCCTTACCTGGTAACGGAAGCAATTCCCCGGGACGGAGTGGTTCGCTTTGATAACGGCGCTTGGTCGGGAGAAATCCGCGGCAATCGATTTACTGGTGAAGGCAGTTTTAAACCGGGCAGCTTTGGACGTTTTTCCATGGAAAAAGTGACCCGTCTATCACCCACCCTGGGTAAACCTCCTCCTTCCGGAGCCGTGGTCCTATTCGATGGGAGCGATTTCTCCGCGTGGAAACCGCAGGGCAAGGCCGATCGGATCAGCTGGAAATTGCTGCCGGATGGCGCCATGGAGATCAATACCGACAAGAATGCCGAGCGCCACGGTCTCCGGACGAAGAAAGCCTTTAAGGACCTGAAACTCCACCTCGAGTTCAGGCTTCCGCTTTTGCCGAGGAATACGGGCCAAAAGCGTGCCAACAGCGGGGTCTACATCCACGGTTTTGAGATTCAGGTTCTCGACTCCTATGGACTGGAAGGATACGAGAACGAATGCGGCGCCTTTTATAAATTCAAGGCGCCCTCCGTAAACATGTGTGCCCCGCCGCTCCAATGGCAGACCTACGATGTGGACTACACGGCCGCGCGATTCGACGCATCGGGAAACGTGACCACTTGGCCTCGTTTTACCGTTTATCACAACGGAAAAGTCATTCACCGTAACCTTGAGATGGATTTCGAAACCTTCGACAAGGATGGCGAACGCACGAAACCATCCATGGAGGCTTCTCCCATTTCCTTGCAACACCATGGCGCCGCCGTTCAATTTCAAAACATCTGGGTTGTTGAAAAATGATCCACTCCTCATTGCCCTCCCCGATAAAGGCGCCGTTGGCGCCAAGTGGAAAGTGGAAAGAGTAAAGCTGAAAGTAGGGGTAAGTGGGCGCTTCGCCCCTCCTACAGTTCTCTCAAATACCATCCCATGAAAATTTGGTAGAAAAGCAGGCTAGGCTATGGAGACCTGAATAGTTACCTTATTTCTTCATTTGATCCCTTGGATAATATTTGTTGGATAGCTAGGGCGTTTCTTTTTTGGGCGGCGTTGTTGTTGGGCAGCATCCATGCCAAGGACCGTTACGAACCCATTGCCGGGAACCTCTTTGAGGAGAGTTGGCGTTGGACCGAGCTCGATTTACTGACGCCCTATGTGATCCGTCAGGCGGCCAAGGCGCCCGATGGGAAGTTGTGGTTGGCCTAAAAAGGGCGGTTTAAAACTGACCCACTATGGGCGGTTTAAAATTGACCCACCTGAGAGGGAAAATGGGGAGGGGGGAAGCGATGGCCGGAGGCCTAAGCTTCCCCCCTCCTGGAGAGATTCCGGTTGATCGAGACAACTCCGCATCGACCTTGACTGTCGTTTTTCCAATGACTCAAGAGATGCTCAACCAAGATCAACACATGGATATAAAACTCTTACATCGGCAAGGCCACT
>JAJDZZ010000032.1 GCA_022824405.1 Opitutales bacterium | reverse complement strand
TTCCTGGCACTTTCAATCCTGACGATTGACACCGTCGAAGGCTTTTTCGAGCGCTTTCTCCGACGAGTTTTTTGGGCCCATTCTCGAAAGCGCTCAAAAGCCGGTAAATTCATGGTTGGGAGACCTACAAGATCGCTAAGAAAAGGCACAAAGGCACAAAGGCACAAAGGCACAAAGGGGAGAAGAAGAACCACTGAGGACTCAGAGAACACAGAGATAAATCGTGATCGTGATCATGATCGTGATCGAATTAAGCAATTGACTCTCGCAAAGCTCGCCAAGAGCGCTAAGAGGAGTTAACGGAGGGGGGACATTCCTGTCCCCCACCACGCCAATTGGCGCCCCTGGGCGCCCCCTTTCTTAAACACCAACGGCGTTATTTACATTTCGAAATGGTAGGGCTATCGCGTCCCCGCGATGCCGTAACTTGCGCCTTCGACACCCGGCGCGGCAAGGATGCCGTCGCCCTACCGTTTGCGTTTCGGAATGGTAGGGCAATCGCGTCCTCGCGATGCCGCCGGTCGGCGCGGCAAGGATGCCGTCGCCCTACCGTTTGCGTTTCGAAACTCCAAAGCCCAGTGTGCGCTTTGCGCACGCTGGGTTACAGATTATCCCTATGATCGAACCCCAACGGGGTTCCACTAAAGGCGCCCGAGTGCGCCAATTAGGAATGAGGAATTAGGAATTAGGAATTGGGAGAGAGATGAACCACAGATAATCGTGATCGTGATCATGATCGAATAAAGTAAATGCCTCTCGCAAAGAAGCTCAAAGGTCTCGCATCGAGCATCGAGAATCCAGCATCCAGCATCCAGTATCCAGTATCCAGAACCCCGTCATTCACTTTCCAGAGCCCCGACGTCCCGGCCAGCACCGGTGGGCGCATTCCCAAAGAAGTCCTTCAGGAAGGGTCCGTTGAATTGCCATTCGTAAAGCTCTTCGATGGTGGTCTCGGCGTCCTCCAAGGTTCCCTTGGCCAGTCGCAGGTAGTCGATGCTGCCATGGAAGAAACCGGTTTTGTTGTCCGTGACCACGCGCTCAACGGAAATTTCATCCACCACGACGTACTTTTCGTTGTAAGAGGATTCGCCGAATGGAGTGATTCCGAATCTCTCCACTGAAGACCAGTCGACTGCTCCGCTCGACCAGGCCGGGACGTGAAAGTCTGACCTGGGAGCGACTATCCTGGTCCAGCTACCCCTCCCGGTTAGCTGAAAGGTAAAGGCGCTGGCATTTCCCGCGGTATCGTGAACCTGGAAATTCGCCCGGCTGGAAATATCGCTCTTTATCCAGAAGCTGATTTCATGGTCCGCGGACAGATCCAGTGAATCCTGGGCTTCCGGCGTCATGAGCCCGGCCGGAATAAAGATGGAGAACCACTGGGTGGCAGCGGGAACATCGACCCTCAAAGCGGTCATTCCCCCGTTCCGGGGCGTGTCGGAGACCACAGATGTGGTCGCATTATTCGAATTGTTTATGGAGATACTCTCTATAGAACTCAGTTCTTCAAAATCGATGAGCGCCTGGGTCTCGACAGCGGACATTCCGGAAAGCCTGCCCACGGTGAAATCGAGCTGATTCTCCAACGAAGCGGAAGTGGCCAACGATCCCTCCTGATCGATCTGCGCTGGCCGGCCGTCGACGTAGACCCGTGCCTGCCGACCGGCTCGGTCCACTTCGGCTATCAGGTGATGCCACTGGTCGTCATTGACCGTCCCGAGTGTGGTGGCGGAGTAACTCCGCCCCGATCCAAAGTTCAACCTCAGTTGAGCCCTGCCGCCGTCATCGATCGAAAGATGATAGCCCCCCTCCTCATCTCCCTTGGAGACCAACGTTCCACCCGTTTGGTTGGCGCTCGTTCTGAAGACGATTTCAATCAGGAAGTTCTCCGTTCCCGCATCCAGGGTAACCCGCTGGCTTCCGGCAATCGTCCCGCTTCCCCAGTCGTTAGTCCATGTGTAGCTGGATTTGGTGGATGCGTCGGAAATGCTGGCGTACTGGTCCGTTCCATTAAAGCTCAGGGCCCCGTCCACCCAATCCTCCAGCAGGCCCGGGTGGTAGTCGTCCTCCCGGACGTTGAACCCGGTAAGGTCGTGTCGCCGGATCTGGAGAAACTGCTGCGTGTTACGCCATTCGGTGTTGGCATAGAGGTGCTCATCGAAAATGGATGCGGGGTTGGCGCGGTTCTTGAAGAAGGGCCATTCGCCCGCCACCTTGTAGAGTCCCCAGGGCACGAACACCTTCACGCCCCCGTCAATTCCCGGGGAACCCGGGACCGGGCGGAAGTCGTGGGCGGCCGCATCCACGACGTAGGAATCCGAAAGAATGGTTCCCGTTTCAGAGGTGAGCGTTGCCGTCGAGGTCCCGGGATCGAGGGAATTCTGCCAGTTATCCTTGGTCGGATGCTTGGTCAAACCGTTTCCGAGGGCGAAATAATCGACGTCACCGTGGAAGGTGTTGTTCGCGTACCCGACGGTCGCGAGTTCGTCGGCGCCGACCCCTCTCCACAGGTAGGCGTAGCCGATGTCGAGGAAAGCGTTGGCCAGGTAGCGGCTACCCGTGCCATCGCGCCAGGTCCTCGATTGCCCAACCGCGAAATTATAGAAGGTGTTGTGAAAGAGGTGAGTTTGAATAGAAATCGTCTCCATGAATCCCGTCGAGCTGTAGAACCGGTCGTCGACGTCGTTGTTCGTCCCCCATCCTATATTGTTGAAGGCAAACGACTTGTAGCTGTGGTCGAAGTAGTAGGCGGGCGCCATGTTATTCTCATACACCTCTCCGAAGTTACTATTTCCAAACGCGGGGCTCGGATTACCGAGCCAGGAGAATCCGCGATGGCCCACCGCATTGCCGGAGATATTGCTGAACACATAGGACGGACCCACCCCCCAGGAGGCGATCCCCCCCCAGTCATTGCTCCGCAGCAGGGTGTTTGTCACCCTGTTGTGGTGCACGAGTATCCGGTTCAGCGGACTCACCCAATTCCGAAGCTTGTTGGTCGGGCTCGTGAAACGGCTGTTCACGGCCTGGATTCCCGAACCGTAAGTCCTGTCCACGATATTGTGGGCAATTTCGACCAGTTCCCCCCCTCGCACCGCCACGGCGTGACAGGCTTCGCCCAGGGCCGGACGCATCCCGATGTCATAAATGTGGTTTCGGAGTATTTTGACGTGTTTCAGGTGTCCCTGCGGTTCGCTCTCCGGGAAGAGGCGGAATCCCCACATGGTCCCGCAACCGTGGCTCAAAGCGATCGCATTCTGTTGGGTAAACCGAACCGTGCTGTCGGACAACTCGATGAAGTCCCCCACGTCGCCGTCACGAAGCGGGTAGTAGAGCAATGCCTTGATCACGTGCTCGAAGGCGCAATGTGACACCTTGATGTGGGAGCTGTTCCCGTTGACGCGGACGGCCGCCGTCTCGTAGTTCTCGACAAACCAGTTTTCGATGTTCTCGAACCGGAAGGAGAGACCGGAGATCTCGATGTGGCGCCTGTTTTCGATGTCGATCATGGCAGGATGACGGGCGATCTCGATCTGCCTGTCATTGGGGTTCTGATCGCCCGGGAGTCGCAGATAAAGGGTGGGGGAGCCCCCGCCCCGGTGGAAATAAAACTCCCCGGGAGAATCGAGAAACTGCGGTTTGTCCTCGAGGAAATACCGGCATTTTGTGGTCGGGGAACGGCCCTGATTTGCGATCCAATCGACCCAGATGGAAAAAGAGACGGAATGATTTGCCGGCGAGTAACTCTTGACCGTGGTTGGGTGCCCGTATCCGGCATAACTGTGCTGCTCGGTCCAAACGGTCGCGTCCTTATAGAAATCCGGATCGGGTTCAACCAGATTGACATTGTCGACAAGGATGTTCTCCTGATTTTGAAGGTGGCTATCGGCGTTACGGTAGACCGTGCCATTGGTTATAATCTTGCCGCTGAGGCCGCCGAGGTCGTCGCTCTCGGCCCAGCTGACGGTCAGATAGCTGCTCGAAATATCGGTGATGACGATGGTGCTGTTAGCCCGGTTCTCCTCGATCTCGGCGGGGGTCTCATCCCCGTCCGAAATCCAGATCTTCTCCCCCACCGAAAAGCCTTCTGTGCCAGCCATTTCCCGAGTGGATTGGAAACGTATTCTTCCGCTGGATTTATCATCCGTCCAGATCCACCATTCTTCCATAGGATAGTTCGGATTGGTGATCTCCCAGTCAGGTTCCCGCGCCACGTGAATCGGCGTTATGGCGCCTCCCTCCACGAGCCAGGCCAATCGCGGGGTGAAATCGATGTCGAGATCGACTGCCCAGATCCTGTCGCGGGAGGATTCCGGAAAGGGCATGCCGTCGCTCTCCGAGTAGGGCGTCCAGGTACCATCGACACGCATCGATCCCGCCAGCACCGCCTCCCCGCTTCCCCAGGTGGGATCTGAGGTGAGCCGAATCGGATTGCCCGCTGCACCGGACTCATCAGCAGTGAGCATCCCGCGATAAATAACCCCGCGCTTGAATACATAGGTGTGGATGCCCGAGGCAGATGCCGCGCTGCCGGTTGCTTGCGGGTCCCAGGGATGATGCTTCCAAGGACGCTCCCGCGTTCCCGGATTGGCGTCATCGCCATTCTCGTAGTCTATGAATTTCCGGGACGATCCGGCCATAAATTCAAAGGGCTCCGGTTCCCAATCAAAATGGGGAAACCCAGTCTTCGTCCTCACCCGAGCAAACATTCTCCCCGTCGTTGGCGAAGCGCTTCTCCAGGTCTGGGCCACCGTCCCATCCCCTTCCTCCGAACTGACGAGCAGAACGCCCGCGGTCCAATGGATGAGGTCAATAGAAAATTCTACCATCAAGGACACGTCACCGGCGGTGGCAGAGCGGCGGAAACGAAGGGTGAGGTGATCGGCTCCGTTCACTTCAACCACCTGCGCCATGGGCGCTTCATCAGGCAAGGGCAAGTAGGGGTGCCTGGCTGAGGCCTGGGTGGGGTCTGTCACCCCTTCAAGCCGTAAAAGGGAGGAGGCGGATAAAAAATCTCCCTCTACCTCTTGGGAGAGGGTAGGGGCGAGGATTGCCACTACGCCCAAAATTCTCCAAAATTTCATAAATCCTGATTCCCAGCATCCATTATCAAGCATCGAGAAAGGGACTCTCGCAAAGCTCGCCAAGATCGCTAAGAAAAGGCACAAACTTGGCCTCGAAGGATGAAATTCTACTGAGAGGAAAGTTGTTTTTTAATGTTAGGGAGATTAATACTATAGAGAAAACCGGCCAAACTTACAATACCCTGATCAGGGGAGCCGAATCGAAGATAACTCAGCATCCGGAAGCTGACCACGGATTACACGGATAAACACGGATAATCGTGATCGTGATCGAAAAAAGAGGCGGTAGGCGCCCAACACTCAGCATCGCTACTCAGCTGTGACCACCCAACAGCTTTTTACGCCAACGGCGTTAAACTCCAAAGCCCAGCGTCGCGGAGCGCACGCTGGGTAGAAATGGGTAGTAAATAACGAACCCCAACGGGGTTCCACAAATTATCCCCAAGGTGCGCGCGCCTCTTTGCGTTTCTTTGCGCTCTTTGCGAGATCCCTCAATCCGAAGTATCAAACGTAGGAGCGGGTTTATCCCGCGATTGCCAAGGAAAGCCATATCAGGGAAAAGGACACCCGGCACGGCAAGGATGCCGCTGCCCTACCGTTCACGTTTCGAAATGGTAGGGCTATCGCGTCCCCGCGATGCCGTAACTTGCGCCTTCGTCTCCCCTCTCTCCTCAATTCCTCATTCTTAATTCCTAATTCCTAATTGGCGCGCCTCTGCGCGCCTTCTCTGTGCCATCTAGCCTCGGCGAGATCTAATCCCAAATTGGCGCGCTGCGTTACTATCGAGGATCAAATGATGGTTGAAGGGTCATTGAGGAAGATGCTTAATCAGGTATAAAACTTTTTCCGGATGCGTTCTTTTGACCGATTGTGTTTATTTCTCATTTTGAATGCATTCCCCATTCTCTGCCCAAACCCCGTTCGGGCAGAGGATCGATTCTCCGATCGGATTGTCCGCTGGATCAGTCCGTCTGCCAGGGCCATGGAAGCTGAGATCGAAACCCTGCGGCAACTGAGCCGCGGGCTTCCTGAGCCGGAACGGTTTAATCGCAGCGAAAGCATGGGCTATCACAGCCGCCAGTTCGACTCCCCGGATGAAGTGAGGTGGGTGGAGGTCGATCTGAAGAAGGAACAGGAAATCGATTGGATCGCTATCCTTCCCATTTTCGTCGAGATACCCCTTTTTGAGGGTCAGAGCTATGGATTTCCGGTGCGCTTCAAAATCGAAGTCTTTAACGAAGACCGGTCTCAGTCTCTATTGGTGGCGGACCGGAGCGCGGAAGATTACCGGCATACGGAAGGCTATCCTTTTGGGGTTCGCTTACCGGAAACGGTTCGCGGACGCTATATTCGCATGACCTCGCTGGCGCATTTCAAAGTTATGGAACACTGGGTCTTCGCCATATCTGAAATCATGGCGCTGCGAGGTCCTATCAATTTGGCCGCGGGTTGTCCGGTAGAGGTCGGACCGACATTGGGGATTCAAATGATGGGATGGAGTCGGGATAATCTCACCGACTTTCAGAGTCCCTTGGGCCCGCCCTCGGTGCCGGATTTCAGCCCGACCAATGGTTTTCTCTGCCAACACGCTCCCGGTCCCGAAGTTCTTAAATGGATGCAAGTGGATTTGGGTGAGTCGGTTCCGGTGGATGCCATTCGTCTGTTGCCTTCCCGGCCAACCGATTATGTGGATATTCCGGGATTGGGTTTTCCGGCACGCTTTAAAATTGAGATCGGCAATCGCCCGGATTTCCAAACCGGACAACTGATATTCGATTCAGGTCCGGATGCGCATCCGAATCCCGGGGACAATCCTTTTGAGGTTCCTGCCGGTGGCAAGGAGGCCCGTTACGTCCGGATTACGGCAACTGAGCTTCGCTATCAGGGTACGTTGTATTCATTCAGCCTTGGAGAATTACAGGTGTATTCCGGTGGTGAAAACGTGGCTCGGGACAAAGTGGTGTCCGCTTCGGATGTATTCGACAATCCGAGGTTTCCGCGATGGAAGCTCTCAGGCTTGGTTGACGGCTACAACAGCCAGAATCGCCTGGTTGAATTGCCCGACTGGCTTGCTGGGCTTGAACAGCGTCGGCAACTGAACGCCCGGTTGCTTCAACTTGAAGAAGAAAGGGAACGGAAAGGCGAGACCATCGTGGTGTTTGCCACGGCGGGAACCTTGGCCGTTTCAGGTATTCTGGTGGTTGGCGCTTTGGGTTTTTCCATTTCTTATCGACGGAAAAAAAGCAAGGAGACCGAGGTGTTGCGCAGACAAATTGCCCGGGATTTGCACGACGATATCGGTGGGGATTTGGGCGGCATTTTTATTCTGAGTGAAGGAGCCCTTCAGCAAGAGGGACTTTCCAGCGACATCCGCGAGGACTTGCAGGATATTTACGATATTGCCAAAGATTCCGGCGAGGCTATGCGCGATATCGTCTGGTTAATTCGCGACGAACGTAACCTGGAGGAACTCGTTTTGCACTTGCGCGGAACCGCGCATCTGCAGTTGCGAAAAATACCCCATACCTGTGAAGTCCAACCCAAAACGATCCCCTCCCGCCCCGTGTCGCTCAAAGTAAGGCGGCATGTCCTTTTTTCCTTTAAGGAAGTACTGACCAACATTCGAAAGCATGCGGAGGCGCGGCACGTTGAAATAAAAATCGAACTGTCGGCTACGCAATCCTCGCTGAAGTTGCGGATCGTTGACGATGGCAAGGGCTTCGATCCTGACAGGGAAACTACGGGCCAAGGCTTGAAAAACCTGCGCCGCCGTTGCCAAGCCTTGAAGGGGAATTGTGAAATCCTATCCAAACCTGGAAATGGAACCCGAATTGATCTATCCTTCTCCCTAAAGGTCTAGAAATATGTTCCGCACGTCTGATATTCGCGTATGGTTAGTTGAAGATAACCGTTCTTATCGGAAAGCCGTATCTCGATACCTTGGCCGGGCTCCCGGAATGATTTGTGACTGCCAGTGTCGATCCGTGGAGGAATTGATAGTAGCTTTGGAGAGGGAGAACCCTCCGGATGTCATCCTGCTGGACGTTCAACTCCCGGGCAACGATGGCATTTCGTCGTTGCCAATTATCGAGTCCCTTGCGCCATCGAGTAAAGTCATGGTGCTGACCGCCTTTGACGATAGTGAGAAAATTTACAATGCGATATGCGCGGGAGCCTCGGGATACCTTCTTAAATCAGCGGGCACAGGCGAAATCGTCCATGCCATAAATGAAGTGTTGAATGGCGGCCATCCCATGACCCCGTCACTGGCAGTGCGCGTGCTAAAACAGTTTTCCGACTTACTGTCTCCCTCCAAGCTGCCGGCGGATTACAAACTCACCGACCGGGAAATCGAAACCCTCAGATTGTTGGCCGACGGCCTGATCAAAAAGGAAATCGCCGACCATTTGAACATTAGCCTCCACACCGTGGACAGCCATATAAAAAGCATTTACCGTAAGCTGCAGGTGAACACCAACACAGCCGCCGTGGCCAAAGCGATCCGGGAAGATATTGTTTAGGATTATTCCATTGACGCTCCTTGTCCTTGAACCCCTCATTAGTGTCATGTCCCGTTAATTCGTTCACACCATGGCCGGACTTTTTTTTATGAATTTGCCTTCAGGATATTTCCTATCTCGATCACCATGTTTGTGGAACCCCCTTTTATTAATGATCAGTGACCAGTGGCTAGTGGTTAGTGAGATTTGTCTTCTGGGCAGATCCGGTAACCGCGTATTTTTCAACTTTGATTGATAAAAGCGTTAAAAGCTAAGTTCTCTCACCCAGAGTTTCAGCAATTCTTATGGCCCTGCTGCCGGGGATAAGCATTTCGTATGCTTCTTGTGAATGCATT
>JAJDZZ010000073.1 GCA_022824405.1 Opitutales bacterium | reverse complement strand
TCCAGTGCTTCTTCCGAGCGTCTCCAGTAGCCACCCGCGGGTTAGCACAATCACCCACGAGTTGCTTCTAATGCTTCCGAACGCTGCCATGCTTAACAAGTTTTATCAGATTCGGATTGAACGCATACCATCACAAAAGACCCAAAAAAGTAGGAGAGGGGAAGGTAAAGGAAGAGGGAGTAGGGGCGACGCATGTGTCGCCCATTGGGTATGCCCATCGTGATAGTAATCGTGAACGTGATCGTGATCGAAAAAAGGGTGGAAATAGACTCTCGCAAAGCACGCTAAGAGCGCAAAGAAGAAGGAGAATACCTCGGAATCTTGGCGAGAGGGAATCGATCTGGTAACGCTATTGTATGACACCAGCGTCCATGAGAATCGACAAGTGGCTTTGGCATATTCGCGCATATCGGACGCGGTCCAAATCCGCCTCGGCCTGTCGAGCTGGAAAAGTTCGTTTGAACGGACAGGCGGTAAAACCTGCTACCCCGGTCAAGCCCGGGGACGCGGTTGAACTCCAATACCCCCGTTTTAAACGGTCGATAGAAGTCGTAGCACTTCTGCCCCGGCGGGTAAAGTATGCCAAGGCGGTCGAATACTACAGGGACATTACCCCTGCCAAGGAGTATGGGCGCTTGAAGGAGCAGTCCAAGGCCCAATCCCTCATGCAACGGGACCGGGGAACGGGCCGACCCACCAAAAAGGACCGGAGAAAATTGGATAGGATTTTGCAGGAATTGGGGGACGACTGAAGGGCGCGCTGAGGCGCGCCAATTAGGAATGAGGAATGAAAAGGCACAAAGGCACAAAGGCACAAAGGCACAAAGGCACAAAGGCACAAAGAATTAGAAAAATACATTAGCCACTCGGCACTGGCAACTAGTCACTGAATATTGACCACGGATTCCACGGATAGACACGGATTATCCAAATCCCGTGCATCCTGTTCATCCATGTTTTTACCTAAGAATCTTTGTGTTCTTGGCGCTCTTTGCGAGAGGCCATTTCTCTCCCCCCTCTGTGTCCTCTGGGTTCTCTGTGGTTAATTAATTTACAGGATATGCCACTAACCGTAGGCTAGTCCCCAGAGTTCGACCCTGCCGGCAAACCAGTGTTTGAGGCGGCGAACGGTTGGTTGCTCCTGGGAGATGTGACCCTTTTCCACAAAGCTTTTCAAATGGTCGAGGGTTAGTTCTTCGACGGGAACACTCGCCTCGACTCGGTAATGGCGGGATGCGTTCTCGGCGAGCAGTTTGATATCGTAGCCCCGCCTTCCCCGGATCAGACACAAACGGAGGTCCTGGCTTTGCCCGGTTTGCTCGCAGGAGAGAAAGGATTGGGTAAAATCCAATTGCAACCGGAGTTGCTTGCGGTCGTCCCCGATGCGTTTCAAAAACCGGGAGTTAGAGGAGGTTGGCGCTACGCTGGCTTTGCCGCCCAGGACCAAGGTAATGAGGTCCAATGCGGACAAGTGCACGTTGCCCAATCTATTGTTCACCCAATCCTGGGCTTTGGGGTCCAACTGAAAGGAGATGTATTGAACCCCCATCCGTACAATAACGGACAAAATGCCATCCTTCGATGTCAGGGCCTGAATCATTGGCGGATCGATTTTTGCGGTGGGAGATGCCAATAAAACGCGGAAATCTCCAAAGGGAATTGGAAATAACAACGATTTTGGGGCCGGGTTCAACCAAATTTATTGTGAGATATCCCGCAAAAATTCGCGGCGCCAATCTTCCGGCTTCCCCTTGGTAGTTGGATCCTTTGTCTGCAAGACCTTGCGTTTCCTTGCCGGAAGGCCTTCCACGACGCGGTCGTAGGAACCATTCACCATGTCCTGGAATCGTTCCCGGGGGATGCTGCCGTCCACCGTGACCGTGTTCCAGTGTTTTTTGTTCATGTGATATCCCGGCTTGACCGCGGCATACTCTTCCCGCAATTGCAGGGCCAGTTGAGGTTCGCATTTCAAGTTGATGGTCAAGGGCGAGGCGTAGGCGGTCAGGGCGAAAATTTTGCCCATTACTTTGTAAACCACCACCTCGGGACCGAACGGCTGTTCTTCGGAAACCCCGTTAAAGGATAACAAATATTCACGTAATTCAGTTGGATCCATGGATTTAAAGGAAGAAGGCTAAAGGCTAAAGGCTGAAGGCTGAATAATCGTGATCGCGATCGAAAGGACTTGAAAGAGGGATCTCGCAAAGAGCGCAAAGTTCGCAAAGGGGTCCGGCTTCGCCGAAACAGAAATATACTGTAGGCGCGGCTTTACGCCGCGATTGCTGGGAGCACGAAACCCAGGAAAAGGACCTCCAGTATCCGGTATCCAGCATCAGGCATCGAGCATTAACCGGAAGGCATTTTTGGGTGGGAGGGAAGAGGGGTTTCCTCGTCTTGGACTTGCCCATTCTTCCATTGCCTTTCCCAAGTTGCTTACTCCATATTGAATTCTGAAGTCATGGAGGTACTCGGTATTGATGTTGGGGGCTCAGGCATAAAAGGCTCGGTGGTAAATTTGGAAAACGGTAAATTCACCGCCAAACGCATCCGTTACCGCACCCCAAAACCTTCCACCCCACAGGCAGTTTCCAAAGTAATTGCCCGGATTACCCGGGAATTTTCCTGGAAAAAACCGATCGGGGTCGGGTTCCCGGCGGTGGTGAAAAAGAACGTCATTTATTCGGCGGCCAATGTGGACCGTTCCTGGATCGACCTGAATGCGGGGGAATTGTTGACTGAGGCCACGGGATGTCCCGTTGCGATGGTAAACGACGCCGACGCCGCCGCCCTGGCCGAATTGAATTATAGCGGGATAAAACACAAGTCGGGCACCATTTTGTTCCTCACCGTGGGCACCGGCATCGGTTCCGGGTTGATTCGGGACGGCAAACTGATTCCCAATACGGAGTTGGGGCATTTGATGCTTGAGGAGTGGGGCGAGGCGGAAGTTTACGCCTCGGATGCGGCCCGCAAGAGGGAAGGCTTGCGGTGGAAGGATTGGGCGCTCCGGTTCGGCCTTTATTTGCGCCATTTGGAAGACTTGTTCCAACCGGATCGGTTTATCATAGGAGGCGGAGCCTCAAAAAAAGGGGACCGCTTCGTGCCCTACCTGAATATCAGGACCCGGATTCTGATGGCCTCCCTGAAAAACCGGGCCGGAATTATCGGAGCGGCGCTGGTAGCGAAGCAGACCTTTCACCGTTAAACCAAAAAGGCGCCCAGGGGCGCCAATTAGGAATTAGGAATTGGGGGAGAATAACCACGGATTTCACGGATTAGCACGGATGTACTAACGGAGGGGGGACATTCCTGTCCCCCACCACGCCGTAGACCTCTGGCGAAGGCGGGGTCCCCCTCTTGAAAGACATGGCGGGGGACAGGAATGTCCCCCCTCCGTTCTCTCTCTGCGCTCTTTGCGATCTTGGCGAGAGGTAATGGCGGACAGGTCGGGGAGCAAATAGCCACAAAAGCGCTAGTTTTCCAGGCCAACCCCGGTGCAGATGATGTAACTGATCGCTTCGTCGTCGTCGCGAATGACGGAGTTGCACCAGCGGATTTTCAAGGCTTGGTCGAATTTCGTCTTCCACCTGCAGTCGAAGGTGCTCTCATGTCGGTTGCAATTGAGGACTTTGAAGGAGGAAGAAGCGACGTCGGACTCCTCGGAATCCGAGCACAAATCCCAGAAAAATTTCTTGTGGGCGTCTCGTTCGCTCAGGCCGGTCAGGTTCTGAGCCTTCCGGTTGAAGCGGATAATTTTTCCATCCCGGTCGGTTACCACGAGATAGGAGGAAAGGGAGTCCAAAACGGCTGGAATGAGATCTTCCCGATAATTGTTTTCCGCTTCAATGCGTTCGGAGGCATCCCTGAACACAAGAACCGCCCCCAAGACCCCTCGGACAGGGTCCACAATCAAGGTGGCCGTTTCATCCACGGGATGGATGGTTCCCCCAAGGGCTACGAGGAGGGCTTCCCCTTTGCGAGCCACGGTCTTACCGGTTTCCAAAGCCAGGTGGATGGGGGTGGGGAGGTCTTCTCCGGTGGCTGCATGGCAGGTGGTATAGATCTGCGTAAACAAACGTGATTTGGCATCCTTGAACCGCCATCCGGTAATGCGTTCCGCCGCCTGATTCATCGTCTTCACCCGGTACATCGCATCTACCGTTATAATGGCTTCGTCTACGGAGGAAACGGTGGCGGACAACCAGCGTTCGCTTTCCTGCAAACGACTCTGCATTTTGTGTTTATGCAAGGCGATTTCCACCGCGATCTGCAGGTCGCGCTGGTTGAATGGTTTTAGCACGTAACCGTAGGGGTCGGTAATCTTGGCTCGCTCCAAGGTCTGTGGGTCGGAATACGCGGTGAGGTACACCACCGGGATTTCGTAATGTTCCCGGATAATATCCGCTGCCTGAATACCGTCGACAACCCCGGCCAGACGGATATCCATCAGCACGAGATCCGGTTCCAGGCTCCTGGCTTTTTCTACGGCCTCTTCTCCGGTGCTGCAGATGCCCAATACGTCGTACCCCAGGCTGATCAGGTAATCTTTAATGTCCTCAGCTGTGATACCCTCATCTTCGACAACCAGGAGCTTGGCTTTGGGGATTATTTGTTTCTTCACTACTATTTGAGGTTGGAATTCCTTCTCATGTCGGCCACCCATACGGTGTTTTTTTAGGCTTTAAAGCAACAAAATTTTGTTTGGCCCGTCAGGGCATGAAGGAGAGTCGGAATTCCGCTCCCCCGTCACTGATGAATTCCATTTCTCCGCCGAGCTGACGGGTGAGAGTGCGGACCACTTTGAGTCCCAATGTTTCGCTGGCTTCGATATCCAAGTCCTCGGGGAAACCGGCTCCGTCGTCTTTGATTATCATGGTCAACCAGCCTTTGTCGCGGTAGGCATTGATGGATATTTTCCCTTCGCTCCTTCCCTGGAAGGCATATTTCAAGGAGTTGGTGACCACTTCGTTGGCGATCAGGGCGCAAGGTATGGCTTTGGTCAGGCTGAGGTAGATATCCTCAAAATCTATGGAACTGATTACGTTCAAATTTTTCAGGCCGAAGGTGTGGAAGAGTTGACGCAGAAGTTGCCTCAGGTAATCGGCAAAGTCGATTTCAGCAAAGTCGTCCTGCTTGTAGAGTTGTTCGTGGATCAGGGCAATGGAGCGAATGCGGTTCTGACTTTCCCGCAAGAGGGGCTCGAGAGCGCTTCCTTTCACCTCGCGGGACTGCATGCGCAGGAGACTCTGGATGACCTGCAGGTTGTTCTTCACCCGGTGATGCACTTCTCGGAGCAGCACCTGTTTTTCCTCGAGGGATTTTTGGATAAACGCCTCATTTTCCTTCTGGGGGGTGATGTCTTCCAACATGTGGACCACGAACTGGGGAGCCTGGTTGATCCCGAGTATCATCGAGGTGTTCAGACGCCCCCAAATGGTGTGCCCATCCTTTGCCTTCAACGGTTTATCGATGCGGTAGGACCAGCGTTTGCCATGCTTGCATTCCAGCAGGAAGTCCCGTTCGTCCTCCTCCATCGGTTCGGCGTAAAATTTCTGAATGCCATGGCCCAGGATATCCGGTTTCAGGTAGCCCAGAATGCGTTGGAAGGCGGCATTGCAGTCAATTATGGCCCCATCCAGATCGGACAGGGCAATGCCGGTGGCCGCATCGCGGAAAAGGGCGGAAAACTTGGCCTCGGATTCCATCAAACTCTGTTCCGTGATCAGTCTTTCGGTAACGTCGGATCCCACGATAAAATATCCCAGGACCTCCCCTCCCTTTTTCTTGTGGGGGGTGAGCGCTATCTTGTAAGTCTGATATAACCCGCTGGTGTTGGCTTGACCGTGCTCGAATTCCTGTTGTTTGCCCTTCATGACTTTGCGACGGGCTTCATGAAAGGCATTGCCCAGGTGGCCGGAAATCGTCCGTCCCAGGATTTCACTCTCCTTGCAGTTGAAAACCCGTTCGTATTGACGGTTGGCAAATCGATAACAATCCCGGTGATCCACGTAGGCCATGAACGGGGGAACCGCGTCCACCACCATTCGGTTGAATTTCGCGTTTTCCCGAACTTGGCTCTCCGCCTTCCTGCGCTCCTCGATTTCCACCAGTAGCCGCTCATTGGTGAGGAGGAGATCGCGCGTCCGTTCTTCCACCAACTTTTCCAAGTGGTCTTTCATCACCCGCAGTTGGTGATTTTTTACCTCCAGGTCGAGCCGCTGATGTTCCAGGCGCTTTTGCAGGCTCACCTTCTCCGCCGCGTTTTCTATGGCTCTTTGCAGGAGTTTCGGGGTCAATCGCAATTTGGATAGGTAATCGTGCGCCCCCTGATTCATAGCCATTACCGCGTCTTCCTCGCTGCCCTTGCCGGTGAGCATCACGATGGGGCATATGTAATCCCCAAACTTTTCCTTGAAACGGGAGAGGAATTCCAAACCACTCATATCCGGCAGGTTCAGACCCAGGAGGATACAGTCCACCGCGTCTGTGGAAAAGGCTTCCAGTCCGGCCCTTCCCGTTTCTTCTTCCAAAAATTGCGTTTCGCAGTCGGAAAAGAAGTCGATATAGCGGCGGAAATTTTCACGGTCATCCGCCTCGTCCTCGATGATAAGGATGGTTTTTATAGCGGCTATGGGTGTGGTTACCGGCATTGGAGTATTTTCACACAGTCTTTCGTTTGAAGATAATCGAGAATACCGTTTGAGCAAACGCGCAAACCAGTTTGTTCCTTCCAATCGTCCCAAGGCGAGAAGGAACAATGGGAAGAAATATTAACCACAGAGGACACAGAGAGCACAGAGAGAGGGGAGAAATGGCCTCTCGCAAAGAGCGCCAAAAACGCCAAGATTATCTTTTTGGCTCCATAGTGAAGGTTTCAAATTGTAGGAGCGGCTTTACGCCGCGATCCCACGAATAAGCCTCGAAACAATCGCGGCGTAAAGCTGCTCCTACTCTCCTTGACGAGATCCAATGCCCAATCCGTGCCTCTCGAAATCCCATCTGTGCCGATCCGTGTTATCCGTGGTTTCTTTCTCTCTTTCCTCGGTGTTCTCTGTCTCCTCTGTGGTGGATTATTTTGGGACGTAATACTAGAAAAGCGAGAAAGCTTGAGCGCTTTCCAGAATCAGCCAACCGAATAGAAGCGCGCCAAGGGCAAGTGAACCGCGTTTCCACAAGGCCTTTCTGCGTAATTTTCGTTCGTACCGATCCAGATTCCTGTAATAAAAATGGGTCGATTCCAAATGAATGACAAACTGCGGATTCCGCAATCGGGAGCTGGAACGCCCTTTCATGCGTACAAAGCGGAAGGATTTTTTCCGCTTGAATCCGAAGAATATCAGTTGAAATAACTCGAATAGAATCCTTTTCAACAGAGCAGGGTTAAAGGATGATAGGATATCCATTCCTTCTACCCTCGCCTGGGCAAAAGGTCAAGCGCCGCACCAAAAAAATAGAGAAAAATTCGGTTCTTTTATTTTCGAATCCTCCCTTCTAAGCTCCCTCCCGTTGAATTCATGAATTTCTGTCTACTTGGCGCCGGCGCCTGGGGAACTGCCATGGCGCTTCATCTTCTGAAGAAGGGGCATTCGGTAACCTTGGTTCCGCGTCGTATGGAGATGGCCTTGGAAATTTCCACCGCGCGGGAAAACCGGGATTACCTGCCCGGGTTTGTACTGCCGGAGAATTTGCAGATAGGTTTTGAGATCAGACCGGTAATGATGGAGGCGGACGTGGCGGTTTTGGCCTGCCCTTCCCAGGGATTGAGAAATCTTTGCCGGGCGGTGAATGGGGTGAGGCAGTCATCCCACGCCCTCAAGCTGGTCATCACGTTGTGCAAGGGGCTGGAGCAGAAAACCTTTCTTCGCCCCAGCGAAGTCGTTCGGGACTCTCTGCCCGGCATTTCCCACGCCGTATTATCCGGTCCCAGCAATGCGGCGGAAGTGGCTCGGGGAAACCCCACCGCCCTGACCCTGGGGGTGGAGGCTCTCTCCGGCTTTGTCCGGCAGGTTCAATCGGCATTGAGCAGTCCCAACCTGCGGGTCTACACCTGTGAAGACGTCAAAGGGGTGGAGTTGGGGGGATGTCTGAAAAACATTTACGCCATAGGGTGCGGCTGTGCCGATGGTCTGCGCATCGGAGACAACGGAAAGGCGGCCCTGATCACCCGATCCCTCAGTGAGATGATCCGGCTCGGAGCTTCCCTGGGGGCCGATGCCAAAACGTTTTTCGGGCTCAGCGGTTTTGGCGATTTGGTTGCCACCTGCAACGGGGCCTGGAGCCGCAACCGGACGCTGGGCCAACAATTGGGGGAGGGATCGAAGTTGGAAGATTTGATGCGCCACCGCAAAACCGTGGTTGAAGGTGTTTTGGCTACGCGCGTCTTTCACGAACTCTGTCAGAAGCAGGATATAGAGGCTCCTATTCTCAATCAGATCTACCAAATCCTGTTTGGAGGCTTGCCGCCGCGCAATGCCATCGAGGCGCTCATGCTACGTGATTTGAAATCGGAATAGGGCCGGGACCGGACCAATGAGGGTGGTTATCCAGAGAGTATCCCGGGCAACGGTTCGGGTGGAGGGCCGGGAAACGGGAACCATTGGCCGGGGATTGGTGGTCTTGCTGGGTATCGATCGGGAGGACGAGGAGGACGACCTGAATTGGTTGTCCAATAAAGTGGAGAAGCTGCGGATCTTTGAGGACGATGAGGGCCGCATGAATCGCGATATCGGCCACGTTGGCGGGGAAATGGTAGTGGTAAGCCAGTTCACCTTGTTTGGAAACCTGAAAAAGGGATCGCGGCCGTCCTTCAACCGCTCCGCTCCCCCCGGGAAAGCCTTGCCGTTTTACCGCTCCTTCGTCCGGGAAATGGAACAACGTCTGGGGAAACCCGTGGTTACGGGCAGTTTCGGCGCCATGATGGAAATCGACCTGACCAACGATGGACCCGTCACCTTGGTCATCGATTCAAAGGACAAACGTTTCTAGTGTCCCACCAACCCGTATTACCTCCTGCCTTTTTCGATCGACCGGTTCTGGAAGTATGTCCCGAACTGCTGGGACATTTCCTCGTCACACGCCTGGAGGGGCGCATCGTGCGCGCCGAGGTGCTGGAGATAGAGGCCTACGATGGACAAGAGGACCTGGCTTGCCATGCATCCCGGGGTAGAACGCCCCGCAATGCGGCGATGTTCGGGCCGGCCGGATGTTGGTACGTCTACCTGTGTTACGGCATACATTGGCTGCTCAATATCGTGACCGGTCCGGTTGGTTACCCGGCGGCCATTCTGATCCGGGGAGTCGGGAGCTACCATGGACCCGGTATCCTGACCCGGGAACTGAAAATCGATAAACGCTTCAACGCGCTTCCGTCAGGTCGGTCCACCGGGCTTTGGCTGGAAAGAAACCCCAATCGCCCGGAATCCCCGGTTTATGAAACCACCCAGAGAATAGGGGTCGATTACGCCGGTGAATGGGCCGACAACCCCTATCGATTCGTGAAAAAGTGATGCCCGCCAGTCGGGGTCAGGCGGTAGAAACGTGATGCCTTACGGAGCAAAAGGGTCAGGCCTTGAAAACTGTATTCCGTTGTACTTCATATGCTTGTCGCTTTACTGAGTGCCAATCGGTTTAGTCCCGGAGTTGCTTTCGGGGGATACCGACCCTGATCAGGCCTATTTTTCCCGATCGGGAGAATAGGGAATTGCTCAAGTCTTCAGTGAGTCGGGATGAGGCAAGTTCCTTCACTGAACCATCCGAAAAGAGAATGCTCATTTTTTCCTCCTCCTCTAATGCATAAACAATTGGGACCTGGCAAAAAGTGAAGCCCAATTGGCCGGGTTCCAATTCGGTGCAATGGTCTTTCCCATCCAATCCATTGAAATTCAACTGACCGGGTTCTGTCAGAAATTCACTGGTTCTCAGCAACCGTGGTTTGAAGCTCAAGCAGCCTTCTTCGATCCGGATGCCGAGTTCGCCCCATCGAACGAGGATATCCTCCTTTACTTGACCTGTCATGCCCGGTTGCTGCACTCCGCTGTGTTTTGGCACATGAGAATACGGGTCAGACGGAAAAGCGCCGTAATCCTCCGGTTTGTCGTAGATTCCAAGCCCTTGCAGGGTTCGATAGTAGTGCCGGGCCAGTTCATCCAAAATCGCCTTATCGGGATTGTTTTCAGATGCGATCAAGTAGGTTTCCTGTATGGCCAGTAACAATTTGGATACCATGTGCCAATAGATGCTGCCTAGTCCTTCATAGGCGAAAAAGGTACCCGATCTTCCCGTGAAAGCGTGGTGGGCAAAGGTGGTTTCGAAAATCTCTCCGACCTCGCCGATCCGTTCGGCGGAAAAATCGGCAAGGAGACCATCACGGAGAATATGCAGTTGTTTGCTTAGGTCTTCGACATTCCTGAAAGCGCTGTTGAACCGGATGTTGCCCCGGATGTCCCGGTAACAGACTCGCTTATCGCCAGATTTCAACAAGTGCTGAATGACTGGAGATTTCCGGGATTCCTTTTCCGGAACCCGATTCCGATCCAGAAACCGCGGAAGCTCACGATCGGGATACAACATGAAACTGCCTTTATCGGGACGAAATATCTTGCTCCGCCTCAACCCGTCGAGGAGTTGCACCGCTGCCTCGGGAGAAAGGCATTGGGAACTCAAGATGGATACCTGCCCTTCCAGCATTTCGTAAAGGTGTTCAATGCCGATGCTTTCGAACGACCGTCTCAGCAGGTTGTAGGAATGGAATAATCCATCCTTTCTGCGGTTGGCTTTCAATGAATGCTCGATCCAGGAATTGGATGTCTTGAGGAACTCGACTGTTTCTTCGATGCAAAGATCTTTCCCAGGGCCCCGAAGCCGGGTTTCATATACGGCTTGGCGATACTTTGCTCCGGCTTCTCCGAGCATCTTTGCGATCCTATACCGGTTTCCGTTGTCTATTGGATTTTCCAACAATCCGGCGTGGGTCCTCAGGGTAGAGGACTGGCTCTTGAAGAATCGATAGACCGCTTCCGAAATGAAGCTGGTGCGGTCGACCCGTTCCGAACCCAGAAAAGCGATCAGGAAATTGAGGTAGCGGTGAATATAACCCAGGGTCACAACCGAGAGACCATTTCCGGCCAAGGCATTGTTTGCATCGTTCCATTCCGGTCTCTGGGTATTCATCCAGATGCCTCCTTCCGGGATGAAGTTGGACAGTTTGCTCAGGATTGGAACCAGCAGTTTTTCCAGCAGGGTAACCTTCAAGGGTTGGCCGTCCTCGGACAGGAGCAACTTCCCATCTGTTCCCACCCTCTCGACTTGCTTCTCTATGGTGTCGTTGGCTGACTGATCGAACCTTACTGTTTCATGTGGATTCTCCCAGATTTCTTCGAAGTCGGCTATGCGGTAGGGCAGGTTGGCGTAGACAAATTGTGCGTCGTTTATCCGGGACGACAGTTCGTCGGGCTGAAATTTCACCGATAACTCGAGAAATTTCAGCAGGTAAACGATTTGATGATCTCCCCAGTATCCGATGTTGGACCACGGTTCATCCGGACCCAATACCTCCCACTCGAATCCGTTCTTGGTCAGGCGATAGGGGTTGTACCCATCCGCGGTTGAAGCGTTGAGAAAGCGAAAGATCATGCCGGACAGGAATTTCGGGTAAGAATAGGCCAGCGCTTCCCAATTTTGAAATATGTCCCTCCAGTTGCCCTGGTAAGCCAGGATGGGATTACCTTCAGGATCCGTTGTATCGATGGAGAATGTGTTCCAGGGCCGGCTGGGATCACCATGCCGGCGGCTGAAGGTGAGCGGAAGATATTCCAGGGCCAAACGCGACAAATCCGGGTCCTTACAGGATTCTACGGTTTCCATGAGCGCGCCCGCCTGGATCGTCCTGGGCAGGCTTTCCAATTCGCCGCTGAATTTTGAGTAGAGAGGGCTATTGGAATTCTTCAGGTGTTTGAGGAAGTCGATCCGGGGAATGAAATAGTTGTCGTGAAATATCCCGCCCCGCATTATGTTAAATAGAACATTTGAGAGATGCCTCCTGCACCTTTCCCGGTCGTTCGTGCTTTGCATGCCGTCCGAAGCGCTGATTTTTCGCCGGATACCGGCATGTCCGGATTGAATGTCTTTTGCCAAACTTGACAAAAGTTCATCCGGTTTCTTCAGCTCCCTTCGCAAAATTTCAATGGTCCCGGCATCCTGGTTGACCTCAGCCACAATCCATCCCGAGAACCTTGCCCCGGCTGGCAGGGACATTTTCTTTTCCAAGATGTAGGCCCCCCGTTGCCCGCGAACATCGACTTCATCCCGAATGGCCTTAGACCGCCTCCAGGCTGCAATTTGATTGCCGCTGAGCAGGGTATGGTCCGGCTCATAATTCAGCGACCACGCTGTGGTTGCTTTTAAACTTTCGCTTGGTTGGGCCTTATCCGTGGGAATGGAACTGAGATAGTAGATACCGAGGTTTTCAAAAAGTACCAGCTCGCTTTTCTTGTAGGCGTTGGCGAGGTTGCTGAAGCGATTTTCAAAGGCTTGGTCGAGCCCGTTGGGGACTATATTTTGAATTCCATCAAGCAGGTGAATTGACGTTTCCACCGGTCCGATATTCTCGATTTCCATACTGCGCACGAATCCGTAGCGTGAACTGAACGACCAGCCACAGGACATCTGAAGACCGAGATTGTGATTGGTTTCCTCGAGTATAACCTCGTTTCCTTCGGGGCTCTTATAAAGCGTTCGAGAGATATTTTCGGATTCTTCCGGTTTTTGTGAAAACGGTCTCCATATGGACGGATTGGAACGAGCCGACGCCGTCTTCCGAATAAAAGTCACGCTTCCCGCCGTCTCGGCCAAGTCCGCCAGCTTATCGTCTGTACAGTAGGGGAAAAGGGCCTGATCGGCATTTTCGCGCCCAGCCGTCAGCGCCCCGTTGCTATTGATAAAAATCCACTGGTTTTCCGGACTCACCAAATTGATGAGGAAGGGCGGCATCTTATGGACGGCTTCGATCCTCAGAAATCGCTTCTTCTTACCGGAAAGGGATAGGGGGTTTGTTTCTCCCTCTTCCGGGTCGGTATGGCGGTACTGCTTTGGCGATTGGATTGTCGGCATCGAAGAATAAAATGAGGGACCCGATTGAATTCATAAAGTGCAATACGATGCAATTATTTTTCTTGATCATATGCGAATTTTCGAGGAATATGGCGCTCATTATCACCGATCGGAACTATTTGGTCTCAATGCCAGGTAACCGACAAAACCTCATGAAGGGACCCCATATGCCCCATGCATTTTTTCGGAATTTATTTTCTCAACTGAGCATTTTAATCTGTTTTTTGGGCCTTTCGGCTCAGGAAGACGACACCGATGAGGAGATTTACGATCTATCCCCGTTTGAAATCGACGAGACCTTGGACGATGGCTATTTTGCGTCCAATGCGATTTCCGGGACGAGGGTCAGCGCCAGGATTCAGGATATACCGCTATCCATTGAAGTTATAACCTCGGAGTTCATAGAGGACACCGGGGCCGTCGATTTACGGGAATCTTTACGTTACAGCGCCGGATTGCTCCTGCAGTCGCAAAACGACGCGTTCAATGCCAACAGTTTTTCGGGTATTGGAGGGGTCAACAGCGCCGAAGGGGTTACCGACAGCAAAACGGAAACCTCTTTCAAGGTGAGGGGATTTGTCACCGACAATGTATTGCGGAATGGTTTTCGAAGGCAGTTTGCCACCGATTCAGTGAACATTGACCGCGTCGAAGTCATTCGCGGACCCTCGGCCTTGTTGTACGGGATTGGGAATTTCGGAGGCTTGGTCAACTACATTTCGAAAGCGCCTCTGATGGAGCCTTTTCAAGCGTATTCCATTACCCTGGGATCGGATAGTCTGTACCGGCTGACGGGAGACGTTACGGGGCCTTTGGGAGATCCGGAAAAGGGATGGGCATACCGGGTGAATTTTTCCATGCAGGATGCCGGGGACTACACCGAGCTGAAGCAATCCTATCACTGGTTTGTGGCTCCCTCCTTTTCCTGGTCTCCCAGTTCCAGGACCACCGTGTTATTGGATATGGAATTCGGGCAGGCCGATTCCAGCGGCATTGGCTTTTTGAGTGTTCGCGCCCCCAGCATCGAGGGGATTCCCATCACTCAAACCGACCGTTTGGAAACGTTTGGTTTTCTGGAATTCCCCGGAAAGGACCCTCGCACCTTCCGTTGGTCCGGCCCGGATACCTATTTGGATACCGAATCCCGCAATATCCTCTTGGACCTCACTCAGGAGATCGTTGAAAACATGTATTTCAAGGCTGGATATAATACGGCCAGCGCCGACTTCTCCTCCCGGGATGTATTTGCCGGAATCTCCCAGAATTCCGGACCGGAAGAGATGCGGAGAACGATTAAAGCCCGTCAGGTGATCGATGGTTCAACCACGGATGTGGAAGCGGAAATTGACAATGCGATTTTACAATATTCCTGGGGTGAACGTCTGGATGACACCGACCGAGATCAATTGCGTGTGGAATGGACCTATTCCGTCCGAATATTCGAGGATTCCAAGTGGTTTAATTCCGAGCATTCCTTTCTTGCGGGCTACACCCTGGAAGAGGCGGCAAACGACAACTATCAACAGGGCACTCAGGCCCGCAGCCTGGTGACGGGGACTCCCTTGGACTTCGCTCGCGATGGTTGGAATTGGAAAAACCCGACCGACACCTCTTACATTCGCTTCGGCAGGCAGGGAGACGGGGAAGTGGATGAGCCCATAACCCCCGATTACCGGACCATGAGCGAGGCCACCAACGAGGGCGAATACGTGGTATACTCCGGTCGATTTCTCAATGACCGTTTGTTTTTGGTGGCCGGGTTGCGCCGGGACACCAATGGGGTTTTCACAAGTCGGGATGACTTTCGTAATCCGGGCGCAAATTTCAATTCCACCAGTCCCGATTTGGAGCACGATAGCTCCCAATGGGGAATCAGCTACGAAATTCTGGAAGGGGTAACCGCCTTCGCTCTATCTTCCGAGGGGGTTCAGCCGAACTTTGAAGGTCTGGTGGATGGTTATGGCGATGCCTTGAAGGCGGCCACGGCAAAATCTGAAGAGGTTGGCCTGAAATTGAGCCTGTTCGATGGGAAACTGGCGGCGACTTTCAGCTCCTTCAAGATCGAAAGGACGGGAGTTCCCTTCAGTTATTGGTGGGCTCCCGCTCCCGCGCGCGGTGATTTTGACCGGAATGCGGATATTGTTTACCGGTTGGATGATTTCAACCCCCAGAGGAACCCCGACAATCCTTACCTTCAGGCTGCCCTGACGGAATACCTGGCGGCCAGGGATTCGGGCGCCGTTTATCGGGACCAGGAATCCGGGCTATGGTATGTTAACGCCTCCGAACCCGATGGCGCCGCTTATCTGGATGGGGTCTTCGCCGCGCTGCGGGAGGAGTTCGCCCTGCCCTTGGATCGGCGGAACGACCTCGACCCATGGCCGGGGTGGTTGTACAATGGATTCGACGACCCCAAGGTAAATTCGTCCGGTGAGGACTGGTCGACCGGAGATTTTTATCAAACCATATCCGATGAATCCAGCGGCTGGGAAATGCAGGTCCTGATGTCGCCTACCGAAAACACCCAATTGATCGTCAATTATTCGAATGTCGAACGGGTCATTACCAATCCGGGTAATTTTGCCTCCTATGACTATGTCGGAGGCAACTGGGACCGCTGGGCCATGTGGTATTTTCCCAACGCATTTTGGGGGCTCTCCGGGTTTTCCAACGAGCAAGTCTATCCGGGTGGAACGGGTGACCTGCCCAACATGGACACCGGATCCTGGACAGGTGTTGGTTATGGGCTTGGGGAGTCGCTCGACGATACCCCTGAACACGCTATCTCATTTTGGGCCACTGTTCGAATCGATGAAGATTCATACTTCAAAGGATGGCAGTTCGGTTTGGGGGGCTTTTGGGAAAGTGAACGGGAGTACGCTTCCGCCTTCACCACAGCCGGTCAGAAAAAGCAGAACGAAACCGGCGTCAAGATTCAGGCCTTGACCGATCCTCGCCTTACCCTTACCGGTCTGGCCAAATACACCACCCTTTGGAAGGATAAGCATGAAGTTTACGCTCAGTTGAATGTCGATAATCTCTGGAACGATACGGGTCAATACGGACTCCTCTACGCCCCGGGACTTTCCTGGAGGTTTCAGTTGGGAATTTACTTTTAACACGCGCTGTAACAAGGCACCGTTGGCGCCAAGTGGAAAGAGTAAAGTGGAAAGAAGGGAATGAAAAGACACAAAGGGAGGCGCTACGCGCCAATCGTGATCGTGATAGTGATCGAAACTGAAACATGCAATAATAGGATTGATAGGATGTTTTCCTCTTTCCTCTTTCATCTTTCCTCTGGCGGCGAAGCCGCCTGATTGTGGCCAAAGTAGACCAGCAAACCCTCGCCAGGCTCCTGAAACTGTCCCGAACAACGGTTTCCCGTTGTTTTACCAATCATCCGAAAATCAATCCTCAAACCCGATCCCGGGTCTTCCGGTTAGCGGCGGAGTTAGGTTATGAATACACTGCCCCCAGGAATGTGAAGGCTTCTCAGAGAACGGTTCGCAATACCATCAGCGTCCTGGTCGGAGCCGCAGCATCCGAAAGAAAACGGGTCGACGATACGGCGGGGGAAATCATTAACGGCATCAGTGAAAAAGCCGCGGCCGAGAAGCTGAGGATCGAAATTCACTATGTCGAACCATCCCGTTTTCTTCCCGGTCCCCGACCGCGGAAGATTGTGCCCCGTGCCCGTTCATCCACCTGGAGGGGTATTATCCTGATATACCCGTTTAACCCCAAGGCGGTTCGTAACCTCATGACCAAGTTTCCCACGGTATCGGTATTGGATAACTACGAGGAGGTTGAACTGGATTCGATTAATCCCGATGAGGATCGCGGTATTGGAGCGATGGTGCGGCACCTCAAGGACTTGGGTCACCGGAGGATTGGATTTCTGACCTGGAAGTACAGCATCGAAACCCCGTGGGTAGAACGGAGGCTGGGAGCTTATGTTGGAAATTTGTATCGCCTCGGATTGGAGTTCGATCCCAACCTGGTCTTAAATGCCCGCAATGAAGAACAGATCAGTTTGGAGGATTTGGCTGAAAAAGTTGCCCATTATGTGAAACTAGGCGTTACTGCGTGGGTCTGCGCGGCAGATCACCAAGCCTATCATTTGATCGATGAATTGAAAAAACTCGGGGTGTCGGTACCGGGCGATTGTTCGGTGACCGGGTTCGATGGAATCAAACCACCCCCGGGAACTCCCCAGGTGACTACTGTACGGATTCCGTTTAAAGACATGGGCATGTCTTCGGTATTGTCCCTGCAGAGGAGAATTTCCGAGCCGAACTCGGCCCGTCGGCACATCCAGGTTTCGGGAAAGAAGATCGCGGGCGCAACCTCAGCTACAAGGGTGCCAATGAGGAGATTAACCACAGAGGGCACAGAGGACACAGAGAGAGGAAAGGCGCCCAAGGGCGCCAATTAGGAATGAGGAACAATACACTAGCCACTCGGCACTGGCAACTAGTCGCTGAATATTGACCACGGATTACACGGATAAGTACGGATTGAATTTTCAACTGGAAATTAACGGAGGGCGGGTTTTCCAACCCGCCTTATAAAGGCAACGGCGAACCCACCTCCCGCCGTGGCAAGCAAGAAAGTCCGCATTCCTTTCCCCTCTGATAACTGACAACTGAACAATTTGACTCTCGCAAAGGTCACGAACAAGCAACCAGCATCAAGAACCCGGCATCCAGTAACAAAACCCCGCAGGAGGACAGGGTTCCTCTTCTACAAAAGCTGTTTTACGGTTGTGGCGCCCTGGTCAACAACCTGCTCGGAGCGGCTATCGGGGTGATGTCCATAATCCTGATCGAGGGCCTGAAAATGAACCCGGCTCTGGTCGGCACCCTGATGGGCCTTCCCCGATTGACGGATGCGCTGACCGATCCCATCATGGGTTACCTTTCGGATCGCACCCATTCCAGGTGGGGTCGACGGAGGCCTTACATTTTCTTTGGGGCGCTATTTTCCGGAATATTGTTTGCCCTTTTGTGGCAACTCCCCGAGGGGCAAAGCGAGAACTTCTATTTCTGGTTTTTTCTCATCGGGTCCATCCTCTTTTACCTGGCCTACACCGCTTTTGCAACCCCTTGGGTAGCTTTGGGTTACGAGTTGACTCCCGATTATCATGAGCGAACCCGGGTCATGGGCACGGCCAATTTCATGGGACAGAGCGTATGGCTGGCCCTTCCCTGGTTTTATGCCTTCATGCAAAACGACCGGTTCTTTTCCGACCCGGTGGAAGGGGCCCGGAGTCTGGCAATACTGATAGGGGTCTTCGTGGTGGTAGCCGGGATCGTCCCGGCCATCTTTTGCCGGGAAAGAATGATAGACATAGCCCGGGCCAAGGACTCCGGCCAGTCCGGAGAAAAAGGTATGTCCGGTTTGCCGGAGCACATTAAAGACTTCTTCAAGGGGTTTTTGAGCGCCATCAAATGCCTGCCCTTTGTCAAACTCTGTATCGCCACCTTCCTCGTCTTCAACGGGTTCATGCTGGTCTCGGCCTTTTCCTCCTTTGTTTTGATTTATTATGTTTCAGAGGGGGACAATGACAAAGCCAGTGTATTGATCGGCTGGTTTGGCACCGCCACCACCATTTCCACTTTTTGTGTCATTGCCTTGACCACCTGGTTGGCCACCCGTATCGGCAAACGCCGGACCTTTTTCATTTGTATCGGTGTTTCCCTGGTGGGTTATGCATTGAAGTGGGTTTGTTACAGCATCGAACATCCCCATTTGATATTGTTTACGGCCCCCCTCATCGCCTTTGGTTTGGGAAGCTTGTTTACCTTGATGGGATCAATGGTTGCCGACGTGTGCGACCTGGATGAACTGGAAACACGCCACCGGCGGGAGGGCATGTTCGGCTCCATTTTCTGGTGGGTGGTAAAATTGGGCATGGCTCTGGCCCTGGCGCTTTCCGGCCACGTCCTCAACCTTACCGGATTCGACGTGGAACTGGGAGGCGGTCAGAGCGAAAGAACCTTTTTTCTGATGAAACTATTCGATGTGGCCGTCCCCGTCCTGACCTCCGCCATAGCCATGTGGGCCATCTTTACCTTCCCAATTTCCCAGGCCAAAGCCAGGGAGATCCGCCGGAAATTGGAAAAGCGCCGGGGAGGGGCAGGCGCCAAATAGGAATAACCACAGAGTGCACAGAGAACACAGAGGGAGAAGAGAATTAGGAATTGAACATGGATGGACAGGATGGACGGGATGAAGCATTGACTCTCGCCAAGCTCGCAGAGGACGCAGAGAGGGGCGCCCAAGGCCGCAAATCATTGAGAATGAGGAATTGGGAGAGAGGAACCACAAAATGCACAAAAGATCAAAAAGGGCAGGAGAGGGGAAGACCAAAAAAAGAACTACCCAGGCAGGTTCGATACCCGCCCGGGTAAATTCAATCCGTCAGGAAAGTTTTACGGATGGTTCGGAAACCTTATTCTTGTACTTCCCATACTTCGACTAGAGCTATACCACCTGAGTCGGTTCCCTCTTTGGCGTTCACTCTAGCAGTCCAGGTTTCCGGGAAGGCTGAGACCGTAAGAACAGCGCCTGAACTGGTACTTCCAGGAGCCAGAGGAGATGTGCCTCCCCAAAGGTCAGCTATCAGTTGGGCCTGCTCGGGATCGTCTTCCCAATTGTCGTTTACCATAATGACCTCCCCGGTTGTCTGATTCTGGATCGTGAGCACCGGGTCCGCCAATCTGTTGGGCACCGCTTCAGGGAGATCGCCGACGCCTTTAGCGTAAACGATCACGGTTTGATTGGCATCAACAGCGATGAAACCGGCAATCATGGCTTCAGCGCCATCGCCCACCACGCCACGGGTCGAAATGTTGATCACATTTCCTCCAGTTTCAATCTCGAAGCCGGGAGCCGGGGTAACAAAGGTTAAACGGGAATCGGCTGCAATAGCAACTGCCAGCGGCGCCTCCAATGTAAGCACCCGACCGGCAATCGATGCAACCTTACCCAATTCAGTTCCATCATCGAGAAATACCAGCTTACCTACGGTTACATTCGGAGTAGGATCCATGGTTAGAGTAATGGTGCCGGATCCTGCCTCTTCGCCCACCGCACGAGGCGTGTTATCCAGAAAGATCACGTCATCCCAGTAGAAAATCAATTCTCCCCCATCGTCTCCCGTCACTCCGAAATTGAAGAAGATGGAAATCTTCTGATAGGTGGCGTTGAGATCGAGGGGGGCGCTGTTTTCTCCTGCCACCGATTCGGAATAATCCCATACGAGGGTTTCCCATTCGTTGGCCACAGTGGTATTGCGGAAGACTTCCATGCCGAGATTTGGTCTTTCGGGTTCTAGTTCTTCCACCTTCAGCAGCACGGGGATACCAGCGGCTGGGGAATATATTCTAACCGATATCTGGGTATTATCCGCCGTGAAGGGAATCGGACTCTTCAGCCCGGAAGGGGTGCTCATGGTCGTTCCCGCCCAGGTTTCCGCTCCGGGGCCTTTTTGAGTTATCGCCACCACGTTGGTAGGGTCTGAAGGGTCGGCCCCGAGAATGGTGATGGCATTGCCAAAATCAGTGAGGGTATAGTCGGTTTCATCCGGAGAATCCGAAAAGGTGATGGGCAGGTCGATCTTCATGGGACCGCCAAGTCCGCCCCTGGTCATTCCGGTAAATTCAATATCATCGTAGTAGAAGGTCTGTTCACCCGCTTCCGCTCCGGTGGTTCCGAAATTAAAGAAGACGCTCAATTTGTCGTAGGTATTGGCCAAGTCGGGCGCGGAAGTGCCTTCCACCGGTTCTCCGAAATCGAAGACCAAGGTTTCCCAGGCGTTGGCCATGGTGGTAACCGCTTCCGTCTCCGCAAAAATGGCCGGGTTCGTCTTATCTTCAACCTTCAACCGGATCGGGATACCTGCCGCCGGGGAATAGGCCCTCATGGACAGTTGAGTGGCGGTATCGGAAAAGGGAATCGGATTGGCCAAGACGGCATCTTCGCCCGAGCCGATGGTGGTTCCAGCCCAGGTCTGCGCATTATCAGGGCGAACGGCGTGAGCCACCTTGTTCGAAGCATCCGTGGGATCCTCCGCAATGACGGTATCCCCCATATCACCGAAAGCAATGAAATTGAAATCCACATTATCCTGCTCGAAGGTCACCGGCAGGTCCACCGGGTTCAATGGGATTCCCGTTCCCTCCAGGTACACATCGTCGAAATAGAAGGTCCAATCCACGCTGCCATCTCCCATTGTTCCATTTTCGAAGATCAAGACCAATTTAGTTAATCCTTCCTGTGTCATACCTGTAAAATCGAAGGTCATTTCCTCCCATGCGTTGGCCACGGTGGTATCGACGGACACCTCATTGAAGATGGCTGGGTCCTCCCCTTCCAACTTGAAAAGGACCGGCACTCCTACCCGTGGGGACCATACCTTCATCTTGAAAACACTGCTCTCGGAGAAATCCAAACCCTCGGAGGAGATTCGAATCCAGGCTCCCCCCCAAACCTGGCCTCCGTCTTTCACCATCCTTGCCACGTGACCGCTGGTGTTGATCCCGGACATATCCGGGTTTTCTATCCGTTCTGCGACTCCCCCGTCAAAGTTGGTGAAATTGTAGGACAGAGCATCATCCTCGAAAGTCAGAGGTAATTCTGCAGGTACTTCCGGTGCTGGGACGGACCGGATGTTGTCGAAGAGGTAGGTGTGAGCGGCGCTACCGTCCCCGACCTCTCCAAAGCCGAAAAACAGGCTGAAATTTGTGAATTCCCCGGGCAGTATTTCCGAGAAATCAAAAAGGAGGGTTTCCCATTCATTGGCCTTGGTGGTAACGACATCCACCTCAGCCTCACCCATACTGGGTTCCAGTTTGAACTTAATTGTTTTACCGGCAGCCGGGGAGAAAACATCCATGGCAATGTGAGTATGGACGCCGAAATTGATCGGGCCATCCGTCTTCAGGGTGCTGCCTGCCCATGTTTGCCCGCCGTCTTTGACCATCTGCCCCACCTTGGCGCTGGGGTTGGCGTCATTCATTTGCGGATTGTCGATAATGGTGGCGACGCCGCCGTCAAAACCTCCTTCTTCACCAAAGTCGTATTCCAGGGTATCCGATTCAAAATCGAAGGGCAGGTTGAGAACCTCGGGCGCTCCGAACTTCACGTCATCGAAATAATAAGTCTGAGGTGGGGCGTTGGCGGCGCCAAAGTTGAAGAACAGGACCAACCGATCGAGGAAAGGATCGAATTCGGAATTGAAATTTCTACCGTCGTCCTGACCGGAGAGATCGGAGAAGTCAAAGGTCAGGATTTCCCATTCATCGGCCTTCGTGGTGTGGGCCAATTTTTGCATAAAAAAGGTAGGTGGATCGCCGCCGCCCGTACTGCTTTCCGCCTTCAGCAAAACGGGTATGCCGGCGGCCGGAGCCCTCACCCGCGCGCTCATCTTCAGTTCAGAGCCGTTATTCAAGCCAGGTAAGCTACCTTGACCTTCCATAAAGGTCACGCCTGACCAAGTTTGCGCGTTGGCCTGACGATTGGTTCGAGCCACCATGTTATTGGCGTCATCGGGATCGGCCACCACCGATGTGAAAGACTCTCCCTCGGGCGCTTCCGGACTGAAATCCCGGAAGAAGTAGGAATCTGCCGCGCGATCGTCAAAGGTGACAGGTAGCTCATCGGCATACGTCGGGTCCTGAGCGTTGAGCAGGCTTCCGGTAAGGAAGGTCAATAGGGAGGCGATTATGAAGCGGTGTATTTTCATGAAGTTTACTGGTTTTGAGGGCCTTTTGATTAGGGACGCCAAGGTTCGTATCTGACCAAAATTGAAGAAGTTTGGGTGAGTCAGGCTGCCAATCGGAGCGCTGTCAATCCCTAAATTGCATTAAATTGCACTTTAAATGCGCCCACCATCCGGAATCTGGAACCCAACGTCGCACACCTTTGTTACCGTGGTTGGGATTGACCCGAAGTGGAACCCCGTTGGGGTTCGTAATTTTTCCCATTCCCACCCAGTGTGCGCTACGCGACACTGGGCTTTGGAATATCTATCCGGCCCCATCCGTTTCATTAGTGGTGAGTGAAAATTGTCTTCTGGTTTTTGGTTTCTCTTCTCCCAATTCCTCATTCTTAATTCCTCATTCCTAATTGGCGCGCTTCAGCGCGCCTTTTGTGGTTCCCTCTTTTCCTTTGCGCTCTTGGCGAGCTTTGCGAAAGTCCCCTACAAATTCTACGTTTGTCCCCTTTTTCCTATCTGGTGCCGACTCCGGCTCGCAAAAACGTTCTCTGGCCCCGGTTGAAAAACCGGGGATCCTCGACGCGAATTCTGACCCGGTCCGCTTCGGGTGTTTCGGTAATGACCAGGTTTTCCTCCCCCTTGGCAACCAGGGCAATGGAACCTTCGTTGTCGGCGATGGTCCTCCAGTTTTCCAGATCGTTTGTCACTTCGATGGCATAACGAAAGTCGCGGTCCCCCACGTCGCGCTCGAATTCCACCACTAGGGATGGGTTGTTGAAGTCGAAATTGGCGCTGAAATCGGGAATTGGGTTCCAGAGGGCGATTAGCCGGTAGTACAAGGCGCGCGGGGTCAATACGTCGGGCAAAAATCCATTATCTTCGGCGCGGAAGATTCCCCACCATTCCTCGTTCATCATTCGGTCGGGAAAGCCTCCATTGAAAAATCCGCCAACGTCCTGGGCGCTGGCGCTTCCGGTGGCTTTCCACCACTCATCCCGGTATTCGAAAACAATTACTCCCGCGCACACTTCATCGGCCTCCTCGGATTCCTCGATCAATCCTTCCACCACGTCCGCGGCAAATTTTGCATCTTCGGGATATTCGCTATTGGCCTGATGGTTAAAGGCGTCATAACCGAATTCCGTGATGACCAGGGGTTTCTCGCTGGCGTTGGCATACTCGTCGAACAAACTGCCGAAGGAAGTCCCACGATACACCTGCAGGCTCCAAAAATCGATGGACTTCAGCGTCGCATCGAATCGAGTCACTTGATCGACCCGGTCCGTGATGGGGACGGAAACCAGCTTGTCCGGGGCCACTTCCTTAACGGCGGCGGCGATCGTCTCCATGGCTTGCCAGAACAGTGGGTTCGACCCGTTTCCGGCGTCGTTGTTGTGCTCATTGCCTATCAGGTAACCTATGATGGCCGGATGATCTTTCGTTTCCTCAGCAATTCGAGTCCATTCGTTCGTCCAGGTATTGACGGCATTGGCGTCGCCCCAATTGGTATTGGGGTTAATCCAACGGTTAATGAACATGTAGATGGGGTCTTCACCTTCATTGTAGGCACGATCCATGAAGGCTTGGTGGTTGCTCCCGGGGGTCCAACCGTAACCCCTGATGGTATTGGCCCCCATCCGGCGCAGGCTTGCCATGTCGTTCGCCGTCAAACCCAGAAAAAGAAGGGTATAGAAATCGCTGTAAGGCGCTTGCAGGCTCATGTCGAGCCCGATTGGAGTAGGGTTGTAACAGACACCCTTGACGATAAAAGGCTCTCCGTTGAGCAGGATTTGCCTGTCCTCAACCGTAAAAACCGAGGCGGCGGGCAAGGACAAGCTTCCCAGAAGGAGGAGCCATGGATAACAATATTTCATGCGGTTCGCGGAGGAAGTTCAGTCTCCCTATTCAAGGTGCACATTAATGCAATTCATTTTCGGGACAAGAACAAACTCACCTGTAGGGGAAAAACCACGGATTACACGGATGAGTACGGATTTAATAACGGAGGGGGGACATTCCTGTCCGTTCCTTCTTTGCGTAGCTCGGCGCTCTTTGCGAGAGTCAAATCCCTATTCCATCGATCACGATTGATTTTCGTGCCTTTCGAAATCTGTATACTCGGTTCGATGAGGGGCGAGGCGGGCTGGCCTGCAGGCTGGCCCCCTCGACTACTCTATTGGTTTACCTTTCTCCCAATTCCTAATTCTTAATTCCTAATTCCTAACGCGCTTCAGCGCGCCTTAATTTTCTTCTGTGATCAGCTTTAGGCGGAGAAACCGTCTACCGACATTGATGGGGAAGGCGAATTCGACGGACACGGTTTCGGTGCCGTCGCCATTGTCTCGGGGCTCGCCGATGGGGTTTAAAAGAGTCGCGATCGTTTTCCAGGAGTCTTCGGCCAAGTTGCCGGAATCTTCCACGCGATAGGTTACCGCTGCGGCGGTGTAGTCGATTCCGGTTCTACCGGTGCCGCCTATGCGTTGACGATAGGTGATCCCGACATAGGTCCCGTTCGGTTTTTTTACGGTGTAACCAAAGGGCAGCAGTTTCGGGGAGGTGTTCTTCGAGGGGTCCAAGGCGAAGGCGTATTCGTAAATATTCTGAATGCCGTCCCGGTCGGGGTCGGCAAAGGGTTCGGCCAAGGCGTGCGGTTGCAAAAGCAATACGTCGAGCCAATTGTAGTTCAAATCGCTTTCCGGTTGCCCCAGGATGTTGATGCGGAGGGTGATTTTGCCGGCTGGCAGTTCCCTTTCGGTCAATCGTTGGGTTCTCCACGACTGCCAATTTCCGGTGGCGTCAAAGGGCTCGAAGGTAGCCACCGTTTCGGAGTCGATGGAAAGTTCGATCCCCGAAGTTCCTCTCGGGCTGGCATACCGCAGGTCGAAGGCGTAACGGCCTGGTATGGTAACATCCAAGGAGTATTCGGCCCAATCTCCCTTATCCAGGTAACCCGCATTGCTGCCACCCCCGGAATCCCGGGTTTCCTCCAGGCGAATGCCGGACTGATCGCTGAAATCCTCCGCCTCAACCCGCCCCGGAACGGTCTGGATGATCGAATGGTCATAATCTTCAAAGGCATAAACCCTGACGTAATCGATTTCCATGCGTTGCGGGAAGATGGAATCGTCGATACCCTGAGCGCCTCCCCAATTCCCGCCAACCGCGATATTCAGCAGCAAATGGAAACGTTGATCGAAGGGCCATGCTTCAAACCCGCTCCCATCGTTGGACACGGTAAAATAGCGTTGTCCGTCCAAAAATATATCGATGCGGTCCGGCCGCCACTCCATGGCATAGACGTGGAATTCGGTGTCCACGTTGCGGCTCCTCAGGCTCGAACCGATCTGGGTCCCCTGAATATGATTGAAACGTTCGGTGTGGATGGAACCGTGAATGTGATGCATGTTGTAGCCCACGTGCTCCATGATGTCGATTTCCCCGCTGTCAGGCCAGCCGCCGTAGACCCAATCGGTGGGCAACATCCAGATGGCCGGCCAGGTTCCGCGACCTCGCGGCAATTTGGCTCGAATTTCGAAACGCCCGTATTTCCAGTCTCCCTTGTTCTTTGAAATCACCCTGGCAGAGGTGTACCTCCTATTTTGAAAAGCTTCCTGGCGGGCTTCGATAATCAGGACGCCATCCTCGACTCGGGCATTCTCCGGTCTGTTTTGGGTATAGTATTGCGACTCGTTATTTCCCCAGCCATGGCCGCCGACATCGTAACTCCATTTATTGGCGTCGGGCAGTCCGGTGTATTCAAACTCATCCGCCCAGACCAGGCTCAGGTGTTCTACGCCGTTCAGGCCTTGGGTTGCAATGGACCAGCAAAGAATAAACAACCACAGAGGACTCAGAGAACACAGAGAGAGCGGAGATTTAGGAAATATAACCAAAAAAAGCACAGAGATAAATCGTCATCGTGATTGTGATCGAAATCAACCGCAGAGGAGACGGAGAGTGTAGAGTTTAGTGGCAATCTGCTTGCCGAGAATTCCAAATCCGCCAAGGTGATTCCATGCCTTTTCGACTGACCTCCAAGGAGAGACGCGCCCTTTCCGTGCTAGCCCTGGTGTTGGCCCTGTGTCTCATAGGGGTGATCCTTTTTTAAGAGGAAAGAGGAAAGAGGAAAGAGGAAAGTGTACATACATTCTTGTTTTCCACGACGGGAGGTGGGTTCGCCATTGCATTTATAAGGCGGGTTGGAAAACCCGCCCTCCTTTGATTTCCTGTTGAAAATTCAATCCCGACTTAACTGTGCCTATCCGTGGTTAATTCTCCCTGCCTTTTCATTCCTAATTCCTCATTCCTAATTCCTAATTGGCGCCCACGGCGCCTTATATGGTTTCCTCTTTGCGCTTCTTGGCGAGCTTTGCGGGAGTCAATTCTGAGGGGGTCAAAAAGCTCTCCACTCTCCACTCTTCACTAACAACTAAAACTAGATAATCGGAAGGGGCTGGAATTTCTGCCCCAGGACGGTCCGGGAATCGCAATCCAGCCAATGGTCCAGCACGGTGGCGTAGACCTGTCGGAAATCGGTGGAATAGGTCAGGTCCTTATTTTTGCCCAGGTTCAGGTCGGGAGGCTGGCCCACTATCGAATCTCCCAATTTGCTGCCCATGACAAAGAGGGGCGCGGAGGTTCCATGGTCGGTCCCGCCACTTTTATTTTCACTCGCCCTGCGGCCGAACTCGGAAAACGTCATAGTGAGAACCTGATCTTCCAATCCTTTGCTCCGCAGGTCTTTCTGGAAGGCTTGCAAGCTGTCGCCCAAGGTTTTGAGCAGGGTCTGGTGGCGGGTTGCCTGACCCTGGTGAGTGTCGAATCCGCCCAAAGAGACAAAATAAACGCGGGTGGGAAGTTCGGCGCTGATCAGAGAGGCCACATTGCTCATGGATATGCCCAGAGGATGGTTGGGGTAAGTCACGGAGGGCTTGAATTTGGCAAATAACGCCTGAATGCGCCTTTCCGTGAGGAGGGTGTCCATCATGGTGTGCTTCAGGAAGTTGGAGTTGTCCTTGCTGCTGCTTTTCCCCACCATGTTGTCGAGAAGCCCATAATCGGCCCGCTTGGCCGCGCGGCCGTACCGGTTATTCAGCGCGAACAGGTTGTGGGATTGGTTCCCTTGCACCGTAATGGGAATTTCGTTGCCGAAGGATACCGCTTCCGGTTCTCCAATTTCAGGTGTCCCATTGCAGTTGTTGTCGAGGAAACGGCCCAACCATCCCGAAGAGCTGTAATCATCCGATTCCGCCGCGGTTTCCCATATTTCCATGGAACGGAAGTGGCTGCGGTTGGGGTTGGGATAACCGACGTTTTGCACGATGGAGAGCAAGCCTTCATCGAACAACTCTTTGATGCCCTGGCAACTCTGGTGCAACCCGAGGTCATCCGTCAGCGGCAAAGCATCCTCCTTGCGAATTCCCAGGGTAGGCCTGAGCCGGTAGTAGTTGGAATCCTCGTAGGGAATCAGGGTGTTCAGTCCGTCATTGCCCCCGGCTAACTGAACCAGAACCAGAATCCTCCGGTCCTTCTCCGGAAGGGGGGCCTGGTTTGCTACCGAGTCCCGCAAAAAGGCCGGGACGAATTGGCTGAAAGCCAGCAACCCGGTTCCCTTGGCCGAAGCGCTGATAAATTCCCGTCGGGTGGCTGGAAAATTAAAAATCGAATTCTTCATGACGTTTTCAATTAGGCTAATTGATATTGGGGTGACTGGAGCAGCGTGATGGCCACTGCACGGGTTGCGGGTAGGGGAGTGGACTGGTTATCGAGCAGGAACCGGATCAAACTTTTCCGTTCCTCCTCTTCCAGGGGATTGGCCAGCCACTGTTTCTCCATGTGGTCCAGGCGTTCCTCCGGGGGCAGGCCGGCCCAAATTTCGCCCTGGCGGCGGGTGACGAAAAAACGGCCTTGTCCCGCTTCTCGGGCTTGTTCCAGGGCCATCGTCTCGTCGGAGTTCAGGTTTTTGCGATGGGGCGGGTTGAACAGCCCTTCCACCAAAAGACGCCTTTGGATAATAGTGGCGCTGTTGATCCACAATTGACCGCCCACCCAGCCGCGCACGTTGGGTGGATTCAAATAATTCTGCCCCATTCCACCCAAGGCCGGGAGAACCCGCCTGGGCAGGGGAGTCAGGTCCAGATCGAGATCCTGCAACAACCCGATGAGGAATTCGAAGGGGCTTTTAATCTTGTTCCCCCGAAATTGCGGGTGAAAAAACAGGCGGGAAGAAAAGAAGGTGGAGGCCAGCCAAGTGAGGTCGAAATTTCTCTCGGCCCATTTGTCTCCGAGGGGTTGGAGGTATTTATCCGGAATCACCTGGTCGCTCAGGTAGTGCTTGCACAGTTCCCTGGGGATAAAAGTGCGGGCGGCGGGTTCCTGGAGGGCCAGGTCTACGATGTCATCGCCGTTCCAATTCCCGGTTTTTCCAAAAACGGTTTTCTTGCCGTCGTCATGCTGTTTGGGGATGAAGCGGAATTGCCCATTCACTTGCCGGTATCCGGTAAAGGCGCGGGCCGCTTCCTTGATGTCCTTTTCGGTGTAATTGCCTTCCCCGAGCAAAAAGAGCTCAAACAACTCCCGGGCGTAATTTTCGTTGGGACTTCCCTTTTTGTTCTGTTGCAGGTCCAGGAAATGTATCATGGCCGGATTCCGGCCAACGGCTTTGGCCAATTCCGCCAGGGTCTTGAAGGAATACCGCCTCAAGGTTGTCTGGTAGTGGTAGAGCATGGCGGGGTTTTTCACCTTCTGGGCCGTAACCACGAATAGGTTTTCCCAGAACAAGCCCCATTTCTCAAAAGCGGAGTTTTGCGCCATGGATGCGTTCTTCAACCAATTGATGGTGATCTCCTCCATGGTGGTCCGGCGTTTCCGGTTCATGGCCTGCCTGATCTTGCGGCGCTCTTTTTCGGGCAGACCCTCTTGACGCTGGCGCATGGTGCGGTAGTCCTCCGCCACTTCCTGAAGGCTATCCGTGGGTTTCATGACCTTCGCCCCGGCGAAGGCTTGCCGTATGGCGGGACCCAGGCCCTCCTCCATGGCAATTTTCAATGCCTCGGGGCGGACGCTGAAGCCGATTCTCCTCAATAAGTGTCGGGCCGCGCCCTCATTCCAGTCGGATTTTTTCAGCGGCAACCAAGCCTGGGCCGGTTCTAGGTTTCTGATGACAAGGTTTTTCATGAGTCTGACAATAAGTTACGGTGGATGTCTCCTTTAGCAAGATTTATTAACGAAAGGCACAAAGGCACAAAGGCACAAAGGCACAAAGGCACAAAGGCACAAAGGCACAAAGGCACAAAGGCACAAAGGCACAAAGGCACAAAGGCACAAAGAGAGCGTTACTATAAAAAATCTTGGGGATCTTTGCGAGAGGCAATTTCTGACCACTGACCACATATTACACGGATGGGCACGGATAAGTACGGATTGAATTTTCAGCTGGAAAATAACGGAGGGCGGGTTTTCCAACCCCCTATTTTAGGGTAATGGGGGACAGGAATGTCCCCCCTCCTTTCGCTATCGTAAATTGTCACTGACAACCGACAACTTATTACTGAACTCTTCCAAATCTGACCACTGAAACTGGCGCCAACGGCGCCTTTCTTTTGTGTTTTTTGTGCCTTCTGTGGTTTCCTCTTTGCGAGAGGCAATTTCTGACCTCCGATAACCGAACTCCCAACACTTTCCTATCGATCAGGATCACGATAACGATCACGATTGGCGGCGCAGCCGCCCACTAAACTCTTTCCTCTTTCCTCTTCCCTCTTTCCTCTTCCCTCTTCCCTCTTCCCTCTCTCCTCTCTCCTCTTACTCCCGGAAGGTTTTGTAGATCCTGGGCACCCGTTGGGAAATCGAGCAAAAGCACTCCCATGGTATGGTTTTGGCCCATTTGCTGAATTCGGCCACGGTGATTTCCGTTCCCCCTCTTTTTCCGATCAAGGTGGCTACCTCCCCGCTCTCGGGGAGGCTGGGCAAATCCGTTACGTCCACGATCAATTGATCCATGGTGACCCTGCCCAGGACAGGGCAGCGAATGCCCTTGATCAGGACCTGGCCCCGATTGGTAAATTGCATCGGGATCCCATCCGCATACCCCGCTGCCAATACGGCGATGTGGGAAGGCCGTTGCAGGGTGAGAAGGCGTCCATAGCTGATGGGGGCGCCTTGGGGAAGCGGTTTTACCAGGGATACCCGGCTGTGGAAGGAGAGGACCGGTTCGGTCGAAACATTGGCAAACAACGAATCGGGGTAGGGCGCCGCGCCAAATTGCAGTAGGCCCACCCGTACCGCGTTGAAGGGACTCGATCGGTCGAAACTTCTCAAACTGGCGCTGTTGTCGGCGTGAATGAGGCATGCCTCCAACTCGTGATATTTAGCCACTTTTTCCAGCACTGCGAGAAAACGGTTGCGCTGCAGAGAAGTGAAATCCCCGTCCGTCGGCGCCGAACTGAAGTGGGTGAAGATGCCGGACAATTTCAATCCAATGGCTTTTCCCAGTCCCTCGATGACCGGTTCGGCTTCTTCGTGCCAAGCGCCCAGGCGCCCCATTCCGGTATCGATCTTCAAGTGCACGTCCAGGGTGGCCTTTTCCGCCCTGGCTTTGCCGTCCAGCCGCCTGATTTCCTCCATGGTGGAGATGGTTGGTATCAAATTGTGTTGGAAGAGGTAGGTGTCCTCATGCGGAAGTACGGCCGATAAGACCAGTATGGGCCAACCGGAACCCATTTCACGGATGGCGATGGCCTCACGGACATTGGCCACGGCGAACATATCCGCGCCCGATTGCATGAGCCGGGCCGCGGTTTGGGCCAGGCCGTGTCCGTAGGCGTCCGCCTTGACCACCGCCACATAACGAATGTGAGCCGGCAAGGCGGAACGGATTTTGAACAGATTGCGTTCCAGGGCGGCCAAGTCTATTTCCGCCCAACACCGGGCTTGTTCCTGGTAATATATGTTCATTCTGAGATTCTTAATCGTGATTCATCCTTCTTCCTTCATCCTATTTCCTTCGCGCCCCCGGCGCCTTTATGTCGTTGTGGGACCCACTTTTTAAAGGTGGTTTCCGTTGTCTGAAAGGGTTTGGGGGTTCTCACCCGTCTGATCAACCCGGTAAAATGGTTGGGGCTTTGCAGGGGTTCGATATCGTAGGGCAGTAATTGGCTGCCCGGCGGAGGTGCGGGTGAATAAACCCTTTGGCGCAGGTGATACCGGGTATCCGGCCAATTTTCCAGGTCCTTTGAGGTTACCGCTTGCACGGGAGAGGATTGCCCCGGCGCGTCCACCCGTATGGCATTCCACCGGTCGGTCCGCAGATCGGAAAAAATGGCGAAGGGATGGCCCATCCGGTCCGACTGAATGAGCGCCATGGCTTCCAGGCTCTTGTAGGCGTAGACGGAGGGTCGGTCCGCATTGAGCCAGACCCAGGTTCTCAAAGCCATGCAGTTGATCCGAATACCCATGGTGGAACCGGGGCCCTCGCAGAAAATAAAACCGTGCAGATCGCCGAGGTGGAGTCCCGTCTCGGCGAGAAGGCGCTGGACCGAGGCAAACAATGTCTTGGAAGTTGCGCCCCTTTCCGAGTGGAAGGCCATCCAGCCATCCCGGCCCATGATCCCCACTTGGGCTCCGACCGAGCTGGCATCGGTAACCAACAAGGGAAAAGCGTCCAGTGTGCAATTTGGCATGACTTCCACTCGTGATACCACGATAGTGGCCGGGGTCAAGGGCAGGAAAGGAAAGGATGAAGGATGGGATCTCGCCGAGGCGAGATGGCGCAAAGGCACAAAGGAAGGAGGGGCGCCCATAGGCGCCTCTTAGCGATCTTGTAGGTCTCCCAACCATGAATTTACCGGCTTTTGAGCGCTTTCGAGAATGGGCCCAAAAAACTCGTCGGAGAAAGCGCTCGAAAAAGCCTTCGACGGTGTCAATCGTCAGGATTGAAAGTGCCAGGAA
>JAJDZZ010000081.1 GCA_022824405.1 Opitutales bacterium | reverse complement strand
CTTTGGAGTTTCAAAACGCAAACGGTAGGGCGGCGGCATCCTTGCCGCGCCGGGTGTCGAAGGCGCAAGTTACGGCATCGCGGGGACGCGATAGCCCTACCATTTCGAAATGTAAATAACGCCGTTGGCGTAGAATAAAGGGGCGCGCCTTATCCGTGTAATCCGTGGTTGTTGGGGGACAGGAATGTCCCCCCTCCGTTATCGCTTGGCGAGAGTCTTTTCTTTTTGCCAAACGATCAATTTTCGATATGTCCTGACACCGTTCGCTTTGTGCCTTTGTGCCTTTGTGCCTTTGTGCCTTTGTGCCTTTGTGCCTTTGTGCCTTTGTGCCTTTGTGCCTTTGTGCCTTTGTGCCTTTGTGCCTTCTCCCAATTCCTCATTCCTCATTGGCGCCCCCGGCGCCTTTGTGTGTTTTTTGTGCATTTTGTGGTTAGTCACTCCTCCCTCTCTGTGCCCTCTGTGTTCTCTGTGGTTTTTTTCTCGGGGTATTTGAGAAAGCCGCGCAGGAGTTGATCGGGCCCCAAAGCGGTCTGTCGCACCTGGGTCAATTGCAGCGCATCCTTCATTTTCTCTACGGCCCATCCGCCCACGAAACCCGGAGCCTCCTCGTCCGCCAGAAATTTGGGAGCGCGGTAGGAGAAGAGATAATCCAATTTCCCGTGGGCGAGCAGGTCGCTCATCAATCCGGGCCCACCTTCAAAAAACACGCCTGTTACGCCCCTTTCCATACAGGTGTCGGCAAAGGCCTTCCAAAACGTGTCGTCCCCGGGCATTTCCCAGACCTGGATCCCGTATTCACGGTATTGCCGCACTTCATCCCGACCGGCCGGTGCCACCAGAATCGTCCGCGCCTTGAAGGGGTCGTTGAAGACCCGGTAATTCCGTATCCCGGGAAGGGTCCTGAAGTTGCGGTCAAAAATAAACCGAAGGGGACAGGCGGTATCCCCGGGAAGGCGGCTGGTCAGGTTCGGATCATCGGCCCGCACCGTCCCGCCACCGACGGCGATCCCCGGAAAAAGGCGGCGCCACCGCATCACGTCCTCGCGCGCGATTGGGCCGGTAATCCATTGGGAAGAGCCGGAACGGGTGGCCACCTTCCCATCCAGGGTCGTGGCCGTCTTGCCCGCCAGCAAGGGCCGCCCCGTTAACTGGTTATGATTGAAAATCAGATTCAGGTCCTCGCATTCTTCGGCCAGGACTCCGCTTTCCACCCGCACCCCCGCCCGGGTCAGGATATCAATGCCCCGCCCCCGGTGTTTCGGGTTGGGGTCAATCGCCCCCACCACCACCTTGCCGATCCCGCTCGAGGTAATGGCGCCGCAACAAGGCCCCGTCTTGCCCTGGGTGCTACAGGGTTCCAGGGTAACGTAGAGAACCGCATCCTCATGGGGTTTCCGCCCCAGGTTGCTCAGGGCATGCACCTCGGCATGCGGCCCACCGGCCAAAGCGTGGTAGCCCCGGGCGACCAATTTTCCCGACTCCACGATAACCGCTCCGACCATTGGATTGGGATGAGTACCGCCCCATCCGAGCCGGGCTTCCTCCAGCGCGAGCTGCATGAAGTGGGTATCGGAATCCGTCATGAGGTCGAGCCCCTGATAAACATATTGGCCGTCTTTTCCCGGCCCACCCGGGTGGAAGGACCGTGCCCCGGCAACAATTCGGCGCTGTCGGGCAAGGTGTAAATTTGAGTTCTTATGGAATTTTCCAGGATGCTCCAATCGCCTCCCGGCAGGTCGACCCTTCCCACGCTTCCGGCAAATATGGCATCGCCCACAACCGCGAGTTCGAGGTTGGGAAAATAAAATAACACATTTCCCGGGCAATGACCCGGCACGTGGCGCACCTCACAGGGTTCCTCCAAAATTACCAGAGGTTCCCCTGCTTCAAGCCAGGAATCCACTTGAACCGGTTTCATTGCGACGGCATTCCGAAAAAATTTCCCTTGCGCCCCGGCCTGCTCGATAAAGACCCGGTCGTCCCGATGGGCGTAGACCGGAATTCCCTCCTCCCTGAATTTCCAGGCATCCCACATGTGATCGTAATGCCCATGGGTGAGGTATAGGGCCTGCAAGGTCAGTTCCTCCCGCTCCAACACCTCGCTCACCCACTCGAAGCTCCCTTCCGGCGCATCGAATACCACCGCTTTCCCGGTCTCCTCATTACAAAACAGAAAGGTGTTGGTAGCGGCTATACCCAATTCACGGGTAAAAATCTTCATGGGAAAGAGATCTCGCCGAGGCGAGATGGCACAAAGGCACAGAGGCACAAAGGCACAAAGAGAAGAAGAAGAAAAACCACAGAGGACTCAGAGAACACAGAGGGGAAAAGGCTGTAGGTTGAAGGTGCTTAAATTAATCGTGATCATGATCGTGATCGATTGAGTGTGAAGTAAAAAGACTCTCGCAAAGCACGCCAAGAATGCAGAGACATGGATACAAAAAACCACGGATAACACGGATGAGCACGGATAAAAAATAGCCACAAAAAGCGCAAAAGGGAGAGAAGGATCTCGCAAAGATCGCAAAGAAACGCAAAGAGCTAACGGAGGGGGGACATTCCTGTCCCCCACCAAGTCTTTCGAGAGGGGACCCGCCTTTACAGCGTGGTGGGGGACAGGAATGTCCCCCCTCCGTTAACTTCTGTTCCGGCAAAGCCGGAAATCTTAGCGTTCTTGGCGATCTTGGCGAGAGTCTCCCCATAATTCCTTGATTTCGTCCGGCTTACTTGGCAGGGTCCCAGGCTTTTTAGAACCCACAGTGAGAGAAAATGAGTAAGATCAAATTTGCAGTATTGCCGGGAGACGGCATAGGACCGGAGGTTATGGAAGTCGCACTGAACGTGCTCGAAGTTGCCGCCGACAAATTCGGCTTCGTCTGCGACTACGAACGGGCCGACGTCGGAGGCATCGCCATCGACCGTCACGGCAAGGCCCTGCCCGATTCGACCCTGAAGCTCTGCCAGGAATCCGACGCCATCCTGTTCGGCTCCATCGGAGGTCCCAAGTGGGAATCGCTTCCAGCCCGCGAACAACCCGAACGCGCCTCCCTCCTGCCCTTGCGCAAGGCGTTTTCCCTTTTTGCCAATATCCGGCCCGGCCTGCTTTACCCGGAATTGCAGGAGGCATCCCCCCTCAAACCCGATCGCATTCCCCACGGTATCGACATCGTTTGTATCCGCGAATTGACCGGCGGCCTTTATTTCGGACAACCCAAACACACCGAAACCCTCCCCGATGGCGACGTCCAGGCCATCGATACCATGATTTATCGAAAATCGGAAATCGAGCGCATCACCGACGTGGCCATCGCCACGGCGCAATCCCGCCGCAACAGCATCTGCTCGGTAGACAAGGCAAATGTCCTGGAGACCTCCGTTCTCTGGCGCAAGACCGTTACGGATTACCTCGCCCGAAAGGCTCCCTCGATCGACCTCTCCCACATGTACGCGGACAACGCGGCCATGCAATTGGCCCGGGACCCCAATCAGTTCGACGTCATTCTCACCGAAAACATGTTCGGCGACATCCTATCCGATGAAATGGCCGTCATTTGCGGTTCCCTGGGGATGCTGGCCTCGGCCAGTCTCGGAGCGGGAAAAAATTCCCAGGGTCTTCCCTTCGGCTTGTACGAACCGGCCGGGGGATCGGCCCCCGACATCGCCGGAAAAAAATTGGCCAATCCCTGCGCCCAAATCCTCAGCGCCGCCCTCATGCTGCGGTTCTCCTTCGGACAAAACGAAGCCGCTTCCGCCATGGAAGAGGCGGTTCAGACGGCGGTAAAATCGGGAAATCGCACCGCCGATATCGCCTTTGCCGGGGAACCGGTATCCACCCGCAAAATGGGAGAAGCGGTCATGGCTAATTTGAGAGGATAAACCACAGAGGACACAGAGAGCACAGAGAGAGGGAGAGAGGGAGAGAGGGAGAGAGGAATCTCGCAAAGATCGCAAAGAAACGCAAAGGGGGCACGCCTTATCCGTGTAATCCGTGGTTGTTGGGGGACAGGAATGTCCGCCCTCCGTTAACTCTTGTTTTGGCGCCATCGGCGCCTCTTAGCGTTCTTGGCGTGCTTGGCGAGAGTCTTTAAAGAATGCGTTATGGGGTTAAATCTTGGCGATGGTGGCGACGAGGAGTTGGGTGACGCGTTGGACGTTGTCCCGGAAAACTTGCAGGACCGCCTCCCAGCTCACGGGCACGGTATCTTCCCTCCAGCAATCGTAGTCGGTGGCCATGGCCACGGCGGCATAGGGGAGTTCCGCTTCCTTGGCCAGGGCCGCCTCGGTTGCAATGGTCATGTTGATGACGTCGGCTCCCCAGGAGCGAAAAAGGTGGGATTCGGCTCTGGTGGAAAACCGAGGGCCTTCAACGGACAACACCGTGCCCTTGGCATGGCAAACGAAATCCAGGTCCTCGGCCGCTTTGATGAAACATTTTCGCAGAAAGGAAGAAAAAGGTTCGGAGATGGAAATATGAATGGGCAATCCGGGTTCAAATCGTTCGTAAAAGGAATTCTTCCGCCCCCGGGTAAAATCGATAAATTGGTCCAACACCACAAAATGGCCCGGCTCGATCTCTTCCCGCAGGGAACCGACCGCGGTGGTGACCAGAATATGGCTGCACCCGATTTCTTTCAGGGCCCATATATTGGCCCGATAATTAACCTGGGGAGGCGGGATGGTATGCCCGATTCCATGGCGGGCCAATAGAACCACCTCACGACCGTTTATCAACCCCGCCCTCAATGGAGATGAAGGCAAACCATAGGGTGTCTCCACCGTAACTTCTTTCATCTCCTTCAATAAATCGGGATCGTCCAGTCCGCTCCCGCCAATTATACCGATTTTAACCATAATGGAGGAGTATACTAGGCGCGCCGGGGATAGCCACAAAAAGCAGGTATGTGGTCAATCAAGTGCAAAGTTTAATTTGTTTATAGATATGGTGAGTAAATGCGTTCCTATTGGGATAGCCTAGCTCAGTGAGCTTTTGCTTTCCCATCACAGTTGCAAGTTTTAGAAGTT
>JAJDZZ010000050.1 GCA_022824405.1 Opitutales bacterium | reverse complement strand
AATGCATTCACAAGAAGCATACGAAATGCTTATCCCCGGCAGCAGGGCCATAAGAATTGCTGAAACTCTGGGTGAGAGAACTTAGCTTTTAACGCTTTTATCAATCAAAGTTGAAAAATACGCGGTTACCGGATCTGCCCTCAGGATTGGAAGACTTTCCGGTCTTTCGAATTTCAGTATGATTTTATGACAATGGTCATAGTGATCATGAGATATGAATATGAACAGTGATTAATATTGTTTCAGACAGATATAGCCCTCGCCATTTACTGGATTATCTCTGCGGGAACAGAGGATTTGGTTTTGAATAGGAGCCCGGAACCCATGGGAATTTCTTTTCTATATCGTCGATTACTTCCACCCCGAATCCCGGTTTATCTGGCAGATCCATGTAACCATATTGGCCGGTCATCAATGCAGCCCGCGTGGGAGAACAGGTTGGATTGGCATAGGCCTCCGTAAACCGCATTCCCTCAACGGCCAGCCGGCGCCGGCGGGGGTTTCACCCGCCAACATCCAGGCCGCGCATCTCGGTGGAGGTGGTGGCGAAACGGTCAATGTCCAATCCGAGCCGGCGCAGGGCGCTCAGGTAAAGGTTGGGCAGGGGATAGTTGTTCTCTTGGCTGAAGGCGAGGTGCTGCCCGTGCCGGAAGCCGCCCCCGGCAAACAGGACGGGCATGTTGTCGTTGGAGTGTGCGGAGGCGTTGCCGAGATTGGAGGTCATCAGGACCATGGTCTCGTCCAGCAAATGATCCCGTTTCAGCTTTCGCAGGAAGTCTCCCCATACGTCGATCATGCCTTGCTCGACAACGCCGAGTTGGCGGATTTTTTCCTCGTTGCGGCCGTGGTGGCTGAGGTTGTGGTAGCCGTCGTTGACGCCCTCGATGTCGGACACCCCGTTACCCGTGGTGTGCAGGGTGACAAAGCGCGTGGAGTCGGTGGACAAGGCCATGTGCACGATATCGAGAAAGATCTTCTCGACGGCGACCTCGTTGTTCCGCGGCACGCTCACTGGCGGCGGGAGTGACACCTTGGGTTTGGGGCGCCGTATCCATTGCTCGTTGGCGACCAGGCGGCCCTCCAATTTGCGCACACTGGTAAACCAGGCGTCCAGCTTGTCGCGATCGCCGGCCCCCAGTTCGCGCTGCAGGGTTTTGGCTTCGGCGCCGACGGTATCCATGACGCTACGTCCGCGGCGGATGAGCTCGGCTTGGCGATCTTGTTCGGCGGGCGAGTCGTCAACAAAGAGCTTGGTGAACAGCCGCATGGCCTGGTTTTCGGCCGGGATCATCGCCCCGTTTTCGGTATAGGACGGGCTGGTTTGCCCGGAGGTATTGAGCACCAGGGAGGGGAAACGCGTCTCATGGCCGAGATGCTTGGCCATGAGCTGGTCCAATGAGATGGTGTTGTGTGACGTCGAGCCGCGCTGGTTCGGGCAGGCGGAAAAGATGCTGCCTTCCGCCGAGTGCCCCCCGCCGACACCGGGATGCGACGATCCTGAAACCACCGTGAAATCGTTCCGAATGTCTTGCAACGATTTGAGGTAGCGCGAGGGTTGGTAGTCCTTTCCGGCCGTTTCGGGCACGAGATTCGGATAGTGAAGGCCGAGAGACAGACTGACGCCGACAAACCGTTTCGCATGCATCGCCTGCTGCGTCTTCGCAAACGCGGGAGTCATGGCGTCGAGCAAGGGAAGCGCCAATGAAACGCCTCCCGCGCGGAGCAGCGTTCTTCGGGAAATCTTGGCGCCCAAATTGATGTTTACGTTTTTCATATTATTGAGGCTCCGATCCTAGGTTACTTTTGTTGGAAAATCGAGCTGGCCAGCGTGGCTTTCATCAGGGTCTGCAAGCCGTAGTCGGATGCTTTTGAAGCGGCGACAATCTCGTCGACCGCCGCATGATCGCTGAAGCGCATGGGAGCGCCGGTTGCATAGGTGAGGAAATGCTCGGTGAAGGCGCGAGCGAGTTGTTCGTCGCGCTGCGCGTAGATTTTCTTCCAGGCGAGGATGTCGGCAAAGCGTTCGCCATCCGGCGTGGCGCCGGCGGCGTCGACGGCGGCGCCTTTGCCGAGGCCGTAGTGCGTGCGCCACTTGCCGACCGGATCGAAGTTCTCGAGGGCCAGTCCGGGCGGGTCGATCGTCTTGTGGCAGGAGTAGCAGGACTCGTTGGAGCGGTGCTTGTCCAATTGGTCGCGAATCGAGACGGCGCCGCGGATGTCTGGTTCAATCGCCGGGACGTCCGGCGGCGGCGGCGCCAAGTGTTCACCCAGGATGCGCTCGTTGACAAAGACACCGCGAACGATCGGAGAGGTTGCCGAGCCGTCGGCGGTTACCTTCAAGATCGCGCCCTGCGTCAACAGCCCGCCGCGAACGTTCTTCTCATGGAGCGAGACCTTTTGCAAACCTTGGCCGGGCTTGAATTTCGCGTCGACTTCGTAGTGCCGCGCGAGACGTTCATTCCAGAAGGCGAAATCGGAATCGACGATGCCGGCGGCGCCGCGGTCGGACTGGATCATCTCGCGAAGGAAGGAGCGGGTCTCCTGGAGCATGGACTCCTGAACGACCGGATCGAACGTAGGGAATTGGCCGCGGTCCGGGTTGGTGAAGCCGATCTCCTTCAGGTTGAGCCATTGGTCGCCGTAGCTATTGATAAAGCGTTCAAATTTCGCGTCGGACAGCATCCGGTTGATTTGCGCGTCGAAAGTCTTGGGATCGCGCAGCCTGCCTTCGCTCGCCGCCTGCGTGAGCTTCCAGTCCGGCATGCTCACCCACAATGCGTAACTGAGCCGCGAGGCCAGGGCATAGTCATCCAGTTGACCGGGCTTTTCGATGAAAGCAAGGAATCGTGGGGAGCAGAGGATGGCGCGGTAACCGGCGCGCAACGCTTCTTCGAGCGAATCGCCTTCGGCCAGTGCGGCCTGCGAGATTTCCCGGTAGGGCGCCAGTTGCGTTTCGGTGGCGGGGCGTCGGAAGGCCCGATGAGCGAAACGCGCGATCAGTTGGTTGAGCGCGACTTTCGGTTTCTTCCTGGCTGCCTCAAGATCCGTGTCTCCGAACAGGTTTTTGCGCACGGCGGCGCGGTCGCCGTTGGGGTAGATGCGCTCAATGCGGATACCACTGTGGGCGATCCCTGAAAAACCTAGCTCCTCATTTCGCTTTTCGTAGACGGCCGTGTCTGCCCGTTTGTATTGGTTGGGTGCCCTGGGGAGGGTTCGATCGTTCGGCTTCAGCTCCAACAAGTGTCCTTTCCGAATCCAGGCTTCGTAATGCAGGTCTCGCGGAGTCTCGGTCGCCTCCACGATACCAGCATCGTAGAGAATCGGTTCGGCAGAGATCCCGGCCCCCGATCGCAAGGTTCCCCAGACGGTTCCACCTGTCGCCGGGTTGATTGCGCGCACATCGCGAAGCGTGATTCGATACCAGCCGTCTTCCGGCACTTTGATCGAACGCATTCGTCCGTAGAATTGCAATCTATGAATTGGCCAGGAAATACTCTCGCCATTTCGAGGCTCGGGGCCTCGGTAGTTGCGCCTCCCAATTCCCTGCGACAAAACGCTGGGTGAGAAGTCCTCGGCGTAGGTGGCGTCCCCGTTGAGAGCGCGATCAAATGCTTCGGCCAACGCGAGGTCGGCAACGTCCAGGTATCGCGCCAATAAGTGGTACGATAGCTGTTGGCCGTCGGCGACGGTTTCGAAGCCATGGGACGCGGGATCCTCGGGTAGGAGGTCCTTGAGCTGCAGGTCGATGCCGAGGAGGTCATGCAAGGTGTGTTCGTATTCCAGACGGGTCAGGCGGCGGCTGCGCACGCGGCCCCTCTCATTGGCGTCGATCCTGTCCGCGGCCATCAAAGGCTCCTTGAGGGCCGGGAGCAGCTCGGCCAGTTCGGCGGCTGCGGGACGCGGTTTCTTGGCGGGCGGCATTTCACCATCGCGGATGCGCTCAAAGACACGCTGCCAGATTGCCAACTTGGCCGGGTCTTTCAGATCGAATTCCAAATCCCACAAGTTGAGATCGGCTTCGCTGTCGACGTCGTCGTGGCATTCCAGGCAATGCCGATCGAGAAAGACGTTCAGCGACTTGGGCGGCTCGGCGAAGCCGACCTTGGCCGATGCAGTAGAAAGAATGCAGGCTATGAATGCGGAAATCACCTTGGGGAGAGCCCTCGAGAATAGGGTACAAGGCGAATAACTGCAAAACATGGGACCACTATGAGAGAAAACGTCCAAAACGTCAATCACCCGATCAGGTGAGTTATTATTCCCCATCCTGCTTGGGTAAAATTGTTTGTTCCGGAAACCAAAGGAAGGTTTCTTGAGAAAGTGGAAGCGAAGGCGGTAACCTGAATTTTTGGATTCATTGAAAATAAAGTTGTTAATAAGGTTAAAAACGAGAGTTATGAAATTATCCCCGATCCTGTCGATATTGGCTGTGAGCATCTCAGCCGTAACCTTTGCCTCAGCCCAGACTGCCCCCGGCAGTAATGCTTCCCCGGTGCCCCGCTTTACCTTTTCGAACACCTTGGAGGAGCAGGAAATGGAATTGGCCGACAATTCCTTGCTCAAACGCTTTCACGAGTCCCGTTCCAAGTTGCTGGAAGACCCGCATTATCCGCGCTTTCATTTCAGCAGTCCGGAAAACCGGCTGAATGATCCTAACGGCTTGAGCTATTGGAACGGACAGTGGCACCTGTTTTACCAAGGTTATCCGCCGGAGTTTCCGCGACAGCACTGGGGACACGCCGTAAGCGATGATTTAATACATTGGCGCGATCTTCCATACGCGATTTATCCCGATCCGGAACGGGCCTGCTTTTCCGGGAATGTGATCATTGAAAAAGATCGAGCGATTGCCATGTATCACGGTACCGAAGTGGGTTCGATGGTAGCCGTATCCGATGATCCGCTATTACTGAATTGGGAGAAGGTTACCGGCCAAGCTGTAATCCCGGAATGGAGAGCGGGTCCACCGCCGTTGCCCAACCGAATCTTCGATCCAGCCATTTTTAAGGAGGGCGACTATTATTTCGCTCTTACGGCCGGCCAAACCGCCAACGGGCCGGGAGGCAAAAGCGTTCGAGCCGTTTACCTGCACCGTTCGAGTGATTTAGCCAATTGGCAGTACATTCATCAGTTTCTTGAAAATGACCGCTACGGTAAGGTGGGTGACGATGGGGCTTGTCCTTATTTCTGGCCCATTGGTGAAAATGATGAAAAGCACATCCTCATTCACTATAGTCACACCAGCGGCGGAAAATGGATCCTTGGTGATTTCGACAAAAAGCGCATGAAATTCATGGTGACCGACGGCGGCGATTTTAATCATGGTCCATCCAGACCTGGGGGGGTTCACGCTCCTTCGGTGTTTCCGGATGGCAAAGGCGGCCTCATCGTTATCTTTAACATGAACGACGCCTACCCTAGCAAGGGCTGGAACCAACTGATGTCTCTTCCGAGACGGATCACCTTGGCCCTAGACGACAGATTCGATCCCATTCGCCAGGAACCTGCCGGGGATCATGCCTCCCTCCGAGGGAAACACAAAAGCGTCAAAAACCTTAGCTTGGCGGCGAATGAGAATATCGTACTGAAAAATATCTCCGGAAACACCATGGAACTGATAGCGGAAATCGACCCAATGTCCGCCCAGGCCATCGAACTCGAATTGCTGCGTTCTCCGGGAGGTGAAGAAAAAACCCGCATCATCATTCAACCTGAGAAGGGATACAGTCCAAGAACGTTCGGACTGGATGACATGCGGGCCCGAAGAGCTGCAAAAGAGGTTATGTATGACACGGTTGTTACCCTCGACAACACACGTTCATCCATACTTCGGCTGGCCGAGTCGCGTCCGGCAGAGATGGATAGTTTCAAGAGAGGCAAGGGGGAAGCGATCAAACTACACATCTTTATCGACCGCAGTGTGGTCGAGGTTTTCGTAAACGGAAAAGCCTGCGTGGCTGCCCGCGTATATCCGGGACGCGAAGACAGCGTCGGCCTGGCGCTGCGAGCTCAGGGTTCGGAAGCAACACTGGTCTCTCTCGATGCCTGGCAGATGGGAAGTATTTATGAGTAAGGGGAGAAGGTCGAAAAAGTGAAATCCCTGATCAGTCTTGTATTATTTTTCGTGTTCTCGGTCGTCCTTGCCGCGGAAAGACCCAACATCGTTTTCATCCTGCTGGACGATACCGGGTGGAATGCATTGGATATACCGGCCGATCCGGAAATCGACGGTTCGGGGAGTGCGTTCTATCAAACACCCCATAGCTCGAAGCTGGCATTATCGGGAGTGCGTTTTTCCATGGCTTATTCGCCGGCGCCCACCTGCGGGCCAACCCGTACCAGCATTCAGTACGGACAATCGCCCTCGATGGTGGGGAAGTTTGCCGAGGCATTGCCCACGAACCTGCCTCCGCCTTCGGACGCCATGATCTCCCGCCTGAAAGCCGCCTGGCCCGAATACCGGGCGGCCCATTTTGGAAAGTGGCATCAGCGCACCCGCACGCCGGAGGACATTGGCTATGACGAGAGTGACGGGCAAACCATGAACGCGGAGGGGAATCAATGTCCGCCCGACGATCCCAAATTGACGTTTTCCCTCGCCCGAAAAACCAACGATTTTATGACCCGCCAAGTAGCCGATGGTCATCCTTTTTTCGTCCAGGTTTCCTTTTATGCCAACCACCTGAAGTACATGGCCCTGCCTGAAACGATAAAGAAGTACGAGGCGAGGAAGGATAAAGCGACGCAGTACCAAAACTCGGCTCTATGGGCTGCCATGCATGAGGACATGGATATGGCCATCGGAAGCATTGTGGAAACGGTCGAGCAGTTGGGCATCCGGGAGAACACCTATTTTATCTACACCGCCGACAACGGCTATGAGAGCAAAGTCGATCAATGGAAGCCGGTTGAGCAGCGCACCTATCACAAAGCGTATCCCATTCTCTCACACAAATACATGATCAGTGAAGGTGGTCTGCGCGTACCCTTTGTTATAAGCGGTCCGGGAATTCCGGCTGGAAAGAGTTCCCGGGTGCCGGTGGTTGGCTGGGACATCCTGCCGACGGTTCTCGATATGGCGGGTGCAACCGATCACATTCCGGAAGGTGTGGAAGGAGGAAGTCTTCTCTCGCTCTGTGAAAATGGCGGAACGGGAAGCGTGGAGAGAAAGGATCCCTTTATGGTTTTCCGCTACACCAAGCGACAGGGCAATCTCGATGTTGCCATCGTACAGGACAGGTACAAGTTGCTGCGGGATATCGGCAGCGGCAAGGAGCACCTTTGGTCGCTCTGGGATGACCTGGGAGAACAGAAAAACCTGATCGGAAAATTACCCCAAAAAGCGGCTCTGCTGCGTGGCAACCTGGATGGATATTTCGAACGGCTCGGATGGGATCAGGAAGAGCATATCAATTACAAAATGATAAAGAGAAAATGACTAAAAGACTTTGGACGCTATTCCTTTTAGCAGGAAGCCTGCTCACTCCCCTCTTCGCAGCTGACCGTCCCAATGTCATTCTGATCATTACCGACGATCAGGGTTACGGAGATGTTTCCGCCCATGGCAGTCCGGTGCTGAAGACTCCGCATCTGGACACCTTCAGGGAGCAGAGTGTTTCCTTTACGGACTTTCATGTCGCGCCCATGTGTTCGCCGACGCGGGGACAACTCATGACGGGCCTCGACGCCATGCGCAACGGGTGCACGGCGGTTTGCCAGGGCCGTTCCATGATGCGCGCGGACCTGCCCACCATGGCCAATTTTTTTGCCGATTCCGGCTATGCCACCGGACACTTCGGCAAATGGCATTTGGGAGACAGTTATCCGCACCGACCCCAGGACCGGGGGTTTCAGGAAACCCTTCATCACCGCGCCTGGGGAATCACTTCCTTGGCCGATCACTGGGAGAACCATACCGACGCCTACTTCGATCCGGTGCTTTCGCACAATGGAGTGGATAAACGCTACAAGGGTTATTGCACCGATATCTTCTTTGGCGAAACCATGCGTTGGATCGATGGTCAGGCTAACGCTGACAAACCCTTTTTCGCTTATCTGGCTACCAATACCCCGCACGTTCCGGATATCGTAGCCGATGCCTATTCCGACCCCTACGAAGGTCGCCACGACAGCAAAACGATACCGGCAAAGTTTTACGGAATGATTGCCAACCTGGACGAAAACCTGGGCAAGCTGGAAGCCTTCCTGGAGAATCGAAATCTCAAAGAAAACACGATCCTCATTTATATGACGGACAATGGCACCCAGAGCACGGGGGCAATGAAGATCTTCAACTACGGCATGCGCGATAAGAAGACGAGCGTCTACGAGGGCGGGCACCGGGTTCCGCTCATGGTTCGTTGGCCTGACGGCAAACTTGCCCATGGCACCAGCGTCGATGAACTCACACAGGTTCAGGATCTGCTGCCCACCTTGATTGACCTGTGCGGATTGAAGAACGAGACCGAAATGGCCTTCGACGGCCTCAGCCTGGCCGGCCTGATCAAGGGAACCTCCACGAATCTGCCGGACCGAAAATTGGTGGTGCAGTATCGTACCTCCGGATCGCCGTGGGACCCGGCGGTGGTCCTGTGGGATCAATGGCGGCTCCTCAAACCCAAGCAAGGAAGGCGGCCCCAGGATCCTAACGCGAAGCTCGAACTCTATCATCTGGGTCGAGACCCCGGACAGCAGAAGGACGTTGCCGCCGATCATCCTCAGGTCTTCACGGCGATGAAGCAGCACTACGAAGCATGGTATGCCGAAGCGAAGAACCTCTTTGACCTCCCGCGCTGGATTACGATCGGACACGAGGCTTCCAATCCAATGACACTCTATGCTCAGGACTGGGTGGGAGATTACTGTGATAATCCGCGGGGTTTATCCCAGTCTACCGCTCGGGGCTATTGGAATGTAATTGTGGATCGGGCCGGCGAGTACGAAATCGAGCTTCGACGCTGGCCCAAGGAGTCCGGCAAGCGACTGACCGAGGGCTGGCCTGAGCGGAGCGACTTGGGTGATGCCGCCCGTCCCATTGCCTCGGCCGAATTGCAGATAGCGGGAAGAAACCAGACCATGGATACCCGTCCTGACGATACCCATGCCCGTTTCCGGGTTCGTTTGCCGACCGGCCGGACGCAATTGGAAACCACTTTTTTCGATGACGAGGGAGATGCTCTCTGCAGTGCCATCTATGTCAGTGTGAGGCGGTTGTAAACATTGACTCTCCTCATGTACCAGGGATACCCAAAGGGGTCAAACGTAGAATTTAGAATTTCCCTCAGTATCCGATGCCCAAACCACAAACAACCTGGGCCATCCCAACCGAATCACGGTGGCTTTAAGAAAGGGAAATTCTAAATTCTACGTTTGACCCCTTTATTGCCGTCGAAAGGTTTCGAGATATGAAAAAATGGATACTTAACTTTGCCCTGCCGGGTTTGTTCCTGGCATTGGGAGCCGAGGCGGCCCAGCCCAACGTCGTCCTTATCTTCATTGACGACATGGGGTATGGGGACATCGGGGCGTTTGGAAACGAGATCAACCAGACTCCGAACCTGGATCGAATGGCCGCGGAAGGGAATCGACTCACCCATTTCTACGTATCCAACACCAATTGCACGCCATCCCGGTCGGCCCTCATGACGGGCGTCTATGCGCACCGGATCGGCATGGATGGAGCTGTATGTTTCCCGGGTGAAAGGCGCGGTCTCAATCCGGAGGAGACGACCATTGCCGAGGCCATGAAATCGGTCGGCTACAAAACCGGGATTTTCGGTAAGTGGCACATGGGCGACCAGTGGGAATTTCTGCCGCTTCGCCAGGGTTTCGATGAGTACTACGGAATTCCTTATTCGAACGACATGTGGCCGGGAAACCTGAAAGGGCATCGCCACACCAAAGAGCCGTATACGCCACTACCCGTAATCCAAAACGAAGAAATCGTCGCTTATGTGAGCGACGGAATGGATCAGGCCCTGCTCTGTCGTTCCATCATCGACCGTGCAATTGGGTTTATCGACGAAAACCACCGGAAGCCATTTTTTCTCTATCTGCCCTTTGTCAGCGTTCACCGTCCCCGTTTCGTCAGCATGGATATCGGCAAGAAGGCGGAAGGAAATATCCACCGCGCCGTGGTGGAAGAGATCGATACGCAGGTGGGGCGGGTATTGGATAAAATACGGGACCTTGATCTCGCGGAGAATACGCTGGTGTTATTTACCTCCGATAATGGTCCCGCCGGTGGAATGAGCGCCGGACCCTTTCGTGGAAGAAAGGGAGGCCCTGTTTATGAAGGACATAACCGTATGCCGACCATAAGCTGGTGGCCGGGGACGATCCCTGCCGGAAATCGATCGGACCAGATTGTTCCATCCATCGACGTGCTTCCGTCTTTGGCCGCATTGATAGGGGCAAAGCTACCGGAGGATAGAACCATCGATGGCCGCAATTCGCTGGATGTGTTCCTGGGAAAACCCGATGCCGTATCCAAGCATCCCATACTGTTCTACGAGAACGATGGATTGAGACGGGGCGACTGGAAACTGGTTAGAGGAGCCAAAGGCAAGTTCGAACTTTACGACTTGAGCGCGGATATCGGGGAAATGAAAAACCTGGCCGGAAAGTTTCCTGGGTTAGTGGCTGAACTGGAGGAAATCCTGAACCATCACGCCAGGGAAATTGCGGAAAACTCCCGCGAACCCGGGATGCTGTTCGATGCTGAATATCACCTGATTGAACTCGGGGACACACCACGGTACCGCGACTATCTGGGTGTTGAGGATTTTGAAGTTTTAGGGGAGAAATAGGAACCATGAAACTCATGCGCACACTTGAATTGACCATTCTTTTCGTTTTGGAACTGACCGTTTTCTCGGTCGCCAAGGATCGTCCGGACATCCTCTTCATCGCCATCGATGACATGAACGATTGGACGACCTTGTTCGATGAGGGCAATCCGATCCAGACGCCCAATTTGAAGCGCCTGGCTGAACGGGGCGCCTTTTTCAGTCGGGCCTACTGTGCATCCCCGGGCTGCAATCCTTCCCGCACCGCCATCATGACGGGTTACCGACCCACTACTTCCGGTGTATACGGAAACCGGACGGCCTGGGCGGAAATCATTCCGGATGCGGTAACCATCCCAAAATACTTCGAGTTGGAGGGTGGATACGCCACACGTGGAGCCGGCAAAATTTTCCATCATGGTCCCACCGGAAAAGAGCCCAAAGGCAAGCCAGCCTTCCAGGAATTCTTCAAGAAACTCGATATCCGCGGGCCCGGCTTGAATAAGAACTACAACGGTTACAGGAAACCGACCAATCCTCGTCTCGGAGCGCTCGCTTTCGATTGGGGCGTGCATGACCGGAAGATGATCGATGACGACATGTGCGAATACGTGGAAGCGCAAATGGAGAAATCCTGGGATAAACCGCTCTTTCTGGCTGCTGGGATCTTTAATCCTCACCTCCCCTTCTACGCGCCGCAGGATACGTTCGATCGTTACCCCTTTGCAACTTTGCAGATGCCGCCCATGCCTGCGGGAGATTTGGACGACGTGGGCGACATGGCACGGCGCATGGTCCGCAAGGAGTATTGGATCTGGGACAACACGACAGTTCAACCGTGCGAGGCGCCCGGAAGCCTGCCTCGGATGGTTCAGGCATATCAGGCAGCCTCAGATTATGCCGACCAGATGGTGGGTCGCCTGTTGGATAAACTCGATGATACCGGTCGGGCCGACAACACCATCGTAGTACTCTGGGCCGACCATGGTTATCACTTGGGAGACAAGGAAACCTGCGTCAAGTTTACCCTTTGGGAAAAAGCCAACCGCGTGCCCTTCATCATTGTGGCGCCCGGGGTTTCAGTTCCGGGCAGTCGGATCGATCAGCCGGTGGGCCTCATCGACATCTACCCTACCCTGATCGAGTTGGCGGGCCTTCCCCAAAAAGCAGACAACGACGGGCTCAGCCTGGTCCCCTTGTTGAAACATCCGGACGGGAAATGGGTTCGCCCTGCCCTGATGAATGAAGGCCCCGGCAATCATGCGGTACGCTCGGAACGCTGGCGCTACATCCGTTACAACACTGGCGATGAAGAACTCTACGACCACCTGAGCGATCCCTGGGAACACGACAACCTGGCCGGTGATCCGCGGTACGCCGGCGTCATTGCCGAGCACCGGAAGTGGCTTCCGAAGAAAGAGGCGCCCGGGAAGGCCATGCCTCACTTGCTCCGTCCTCCTCCGCCTCCAGGAACCGGTTTGCCCGAAAACCTGGCTAAGCGACCGTAGGGTTACCCAAAGGGGTCAAACGTAGAAAATAGAATTTCCCTCAGTATCCGATGCCCAAACGGCAAACAACCAGGGCCATCCCAACCGAATCACGATAACAATGAGGAAGGGAAATTCTATTTTCTACGTTTGACCCCTTTATTGCTTCTTGTCAACTGCCCCGTTGCAGGGTCACGCTCACTTCTATGCCAAGAAAACAGAGGATTGAGTTTCCCGGAGCAGTCTATCATGTCATCAGTCGGGGAAATTACAGAAAGGATCTCTTTTTTGATTTCAAATCAACCCAGGCTTTTGAAAAGACCATTTTCGAAGCTGTCGAACGGTGTGAGTGGAATTTATATGCCTATGTGATCATGAGCAATCATTACCATTTGGCTATGGAAACTCCCCACCCAAACCTGGTAGAGGGCATGCAGTGGTTGCAGAGCACTTTTGCCACTCGGTTTAACCGTTTTCATGGAGAACGCGGACATGTGTTCCAGGGGCGGTATAAAGCTTTGGTCGTAGAACCGGACCGTTCTTTATTGGGATTATTAGACTATATTCACCTTAATCCGGCAAGGGCGGGACTTTGCCAGAAAGAACATCTTAAGCAATATACCTTTAGCAGCTACCCGAAATTCTGGCGGCACAAGGTTCGCAAACCATTGAATCGCAAGGTACTATTGTCACTGCTGGGTGTGGAGGACAGCATCGGGGGAATGCAGATCTACCAAAAGCACCTGGAATTGTCCGAAGAAAGCGATCCACGAAATACAGACAAACTTTACCGCAGCTATTGTCGTGGTTGGTTTATCGGGAGCAAAAAAGCCAAACAGGAATTGTCAGAAGATCTCAACAGGCAACATTCCGGTATTGATTGGGAAGGCCAGGATTTGGCAGAACTCAATGAAAGGAAATGGGACAGCTTTGTTCGTGAAGAACTAAAAAAATTGGGGAAGACAGAAAAAGACATTGAAGCAGATCCGAAGGGGTCGCCCTGGAAAATGGAGGTGGCACGATTAACCCGAAAGCATACAACCTGTAAAAATCCATGGCTGGCAAAAAGGCTCAACATGGGCCATCCCAGCCGAATCACGATGGCAATGAGACAGATGCCAAAAGGGGTCAAACGTAGAAAATAGAATTTCTCAAAGTTTCCCGTGTCCAAACGGCAAACAATCAGGGCCATTCCAACCGAATCAGGATGGCAATCAGGAAGGGAAATTCTATTTTCTACGTTTGACCCCTTTTGCCTGGGAACGGCTCATTTCGGAAGTTCAGACGATCGGGCAACCAGCTTTGCGGTAATGGATGCCTTTTTCGAACACGGGGGCAGACTGATCGATACGGCACACTTTTATGCGGACTGGCATCCCCGAGGCTCGGGAATGAGCGAGCGCACCGTGGGGGCTTGGCTTCGGGACCGGAAGATCCGGGACCAGGTAATCGTCGGGACAAAGGGCGGCCACCCCAAAGTGGACGATTTGGACCATCCGCGCTTGTCATCGGCGGAATTGGAACAGGACCTCAGTGAGAGTCTCGAACGCCTGGGTATTGAGCAGATTGATATGTATTGGCTTCACATGGATGACCTCCATCGCTCGGTAGAGGAAATAATCGGGACACTTGCCGCGTTTATCCGGGATGGGCGCGTGAAGCGTATTGCCGCATCCAATTGGACCACGGCACGAATCGAGGCGGCCAACGCATACGCCGAAAAAACCGGTTTATCCGGATTTGTAGCGAGCCAACCGAACTGGAGCCTGGCCAAACCGAACTGGCCTCCTACCCCGGTACCGGGTTTACTCGCCATGGACGACACAGCCCTGCAATGGCATGTGGAAAACCACTTCCCCGTGATCCCTTATACATCACAGGCGACAGGGTACTTCAGCGAACGCAATGTCGCCTGGATGCGGGGCGGGTTTGAAGGATCTGCCCCCTTGGGAGGACCGAAATACGACTCCCCTTTGAACCGTCAACGCCTCCGACAAGCCGCGTCGATCGCGGAAAAACGCGGGGTGACCGCCAATCAGATAGCGCTCGCATTTCTATTAAACCAACCGATGCCCGTTTACCCCATCATTGGCACGGCAAAGCCTCACCGCATCCCCGAGATCCTGGAAGCGGCAAACATAAACCTGAGCAAGGAGGAACTCGACCAATTAATATTATGACACAGAGAGAGGAAATCCCACTCAATGGGACTTGGGACATAATATTCGATCCGTCAAATGTCGGGAAAGCAAACAACTGGGCCACGGTCGAAGGATTCTCAGGACATAATGACGTCCGCTCCATTGAAGTTCCGTCCTGTTGGGAACGGTACGAACAGGACTACGAAGGTGTGGCGTGGTACCGGCGCAAAGTCGAGGCGCCGGCGGAATGGACCGGACGCAGTGTGCGGCTTCAGTTTGACGCGGTTAACTACGAGACGGAAATCTACGTAAACGACAGCCCCATACACTGGCATGAGGGAGGTTATACCGGGTTTGAAATCGAGATCGGCGACCTGCTCGAATACGGTGAGGAAAATTGGATAATCGTTCGCGTTATCGGCCCCATTATCACCCGTGATGTAACTATCGATGGGTTGGGAATGAACGAAATGCCTCACTGGCGCGGCGCCATAACAGGGGGCATCTGGCAACCGGTCCGCCTTTTGGTCACGGACAAAGTCTACATCAAGGACGTCTTCGTCCTGCCGGACATTCATACCGATACGGTAAAGGTTCGACTCGAAATAGAAAGTCTGCTCCTGGAGAAACGGGATTTGTCGGTCGGAATCTCTACGGCCGGGGCCGAAGCCACCGCTGACATAACGGTCGCGCCACTGGGCAACGCTGTGGAGCTTACCCTCGAAATCGGAGACGCCGTCTATTGGGACGTCGACAACCCGCACCTCTACACCCTCAAAATCGAACTGAGAAGGGATGATGAGGTGGCCGACGCCCAAAGCGTCCGGTTCGGAATGAGGGAGTTTACCCTCGGTGAGAATGACTTCCTGCTCAACGGCGAGAAAATTTTTCTCAATTCGACCTTCTACGAGGGTTTGTATCCGCATGGCCTGGCCTATCCGGAGAGCGAAGAACTGATACGCGAGGAGATGCGGCTGCTCAAAGAGGCCGGGTTCAACATGCTTCGGCCCTGGCGCAAACCGCAACCATCCTTTGTTTACGACATAGCCGACGAGATGGGCATGATGCTGGTCGGTGTGTTTGCCTTCGAGTGTATGGGCTACTGGCCGACGATCACCCCGCAAATGTCTCGACGCATCGAAACGGACGTTCGCGAATCCATAATGCGGGACCGCAACCATCCCTGCATCGTGCTTTGGGAAATTTTCAATGAGATTCTCCGTCCGGAACTTGCCCGGATGAAGCATCCGATGTCGGCCCTTGCCCGCAAGCTCGATCCGACCCGCCTGGTATGTGACGAAGCGGGCGGGTTCGCGGGCGGCGCCGCAATCTATCCGCCTTACAGCCTGGAACCCGTCCGGATGAACGACGTGCACTGCTACCCCGGGGCGCCTATCGATAACGGGGCCTACGACTCATTCCTGGCCATTTCAAAATCAGAGGAGCAACTCGAGGCCCTGGGTTTGGAGAAGCGCCAGCATACCGGGAGTAAAACCGTCCCCGGTGTGCTCACGAACATCACGGAGATAGGCTATGGAAGTCTACCCGACCTGGAGGCCAACGTGGCCCGGTTTGAAAGGGAAGGCAACCGCCTCACCCCCACCTACCGTATCCACAAACAACTGCTGCTGCAGTACGAGGAAGTTTTGGCGGAGACCGGGGCTGACAAAATCTTCCCAACCGTGAGGGACTATTGCCTGGCAACGCAGGAGATCCATGCCGAAGCCAATAAGTTGATGATCGAGGCGGCGCGCATTAATCCCGATGTAAACGGAATTGGGGTGCATGCATTTACCGATGGGGACTGGGTCATCGGGGCGGGCTTGGTGGACCTGTTCAGGAACCCCAAGAAAAGTTATTACGCCTCCAGGGAGGTGAACCAGAAGGTCTATCTCGCCGTCCGCACAAATAAGCGAAACATTTACAGGGGTGAGCCACTCGGGCTCAAAGTAACCTGCGCCAACGACCTGGATCGTATCGAGGGAACCCTGAAAGTAAGCGTGGGTTCGGAAAAAGGCGAGACCGTCACCGAATTGGAAGAGAAGGTGGCCGCAAGCGAACGCGTGACCGAGGTTGTGAACAACATAATCGCGACCGACGCATGGAACGGATACCATACCGTAACGGCCACACTGACCGGCCCAGACGGAAAGGTGGTGACCGAGAATGCCTATACCATCCGTGTTTACGAGAAGCTCGAGGCCGTTGCCCCGGAAAGGCCGGTGAGCATCATGGATGTTTCGGGCCGCATCGCCGACTTCCTCAACGGCGTCGGTATTCCATTCGAAGACTTCAGCAGTTCTACAAGCGCCGATGCCATTGTGCTGGTCAGTTGTAGTGACGACGATGACCGTAACGGGGATCTGGTTTCCCTCATCGAGTCCGGCGGCACGGCGGCATACGTCGATCCCAGCCTGCCGCCCGACATATGGCGCGGCACCCGAACCCTGGATTCCACCGCGCTTCCCAGGCCCATAAGCATAAAAGGATCCTTCGGTCTGTGGACGCCCTATTCACATATCATTCGCCGGCACCCTGTCGCCCGGGGCTTGCCGGCGGATTGCATCATGGGCCGTGACTACGAAAATGTGTATCCGAGAGCTTCAATGGTAAACCTGCCCGAGGGCGAGCACATCGTTACCACCATTGGTTGTGAATGGTTTGCCGGTGAAAAACACCGTCAGGATTACCGTGGGGTCAAGGGACCCGTCATTCACCGCGACTTGACCCTCATGCCCTATAAAAAGGGACGAGCCCTGTTGAGCACCTTGAGGTTGATCGACAACCTAGGATCCGACCCCGTGGCGGACCGGTTGCTGTTGAACATTATCAATTGGTTGTCGCAAAAAGGATAACAATCAGCATTCGCGATAGCGCTTACCACGCACCCTCACCTGTTCCAGAAGCGACATCAGCTCTTCGGGGTCATCCGGGGGCAACTCATACCCGGAGGGATGGGGAGGATTTGGCCCCGTCCCGAAATGAACGGTCACTTCCGGACGCGTGTAATAACCGCTATAGGTTTGAACGACCAGTCGTTTGAACGCTTCCGGCAGCCTGGCTTCAACCTTCTTGGCCATTTCCTCCCGAACGGCGCCTTCCAGTTTGTGGAAAGGGACGGAGCCGTGTTCAGCTGTCACTTCGGACAACGATTCCAACAGGTTGGAAATGTGATCGCCGAATCCCGCTGTATCCTTTACCCGGGCCGCCAGGAAATCCGCTACCCCGAGCGCTCCCGCGGCCGGAAGCGCACCGCCGCGACCGGAAGGGACGATCGTGTCGAGCAAGGCGCTAAGAAGCACGCCTTCTTCCTCGTTCCATGAATTTGCTTGGGCGTTACCCATCTCGATCTCCTCAGTCGAACAGTTTGGTCAGGTTACGCTTTATCCGGTCACCGATATATAGGGCGATGGCCTGAATGGTGGAGGTCGGATTCACTGCGCCGGCGGTTACAAATACGCTGCCGTCGATGATGAACAGGTTCTTGACGTCGTGCGACCGGCCCCAGGAATTGACCACCGACTTCTCCGGATCGGTACCCATTCGGGCCGTTCCGAGCAAATGCCAACCGGCCTGTCGTATGATGGTGTCGTCTGTGAAAGTACGCAACGCGCCGGCTGCCTCGATCGCTTCCCGGGCGCGGGCCAGCCCATGCCTGTGCATCCGTTTGTTGTTTTCTCCCTGCCGGTAGATGACCTTAGGGGCCGGGATCCCGTTGCTGTCGGTCAGGGTGGGATCCAGGATGACCCGGTTGTGCTCCCGCGGAAGGTCTTCGCTGACCACGACAAGAGCGGTCGTGTGACCATACTCCGAGTCCATCGCATCGCGGTGGACGGCTCCCCAGGGAATGGGCCGATCGTCTGACAATCCGCCGACCGCGGCCATCAAAGGCCCCACACCGCGCCCGGCCGTCAGCATGTATCCGCGGGCAAAATCACGGTCCTTGTCGGTTTCATAAAATTCGTGGCTGGTGATGCTGCACGCGCGCGGTCCCTTGTAACCTTCCATGGGATAGTCGAATAAACCCGTTACGATAGTGAGGGGATGGAACATCAGGTTCTTTCCGACGAGGCCGCTTCGATTGGCCAATCCGTCAGGAAATTGGTTCGAGCCGGAATTGAGAAGGAGGCGTGGCGTCCCAATTCCGTTGCAGGCGACGACGACGATGGAAGCTTCCTGCCGTTGCCGTTTTCCCTCCTCATCGAAATAAAGTACGCCGTCGGCCATGCCGTTCTTTCCCACCGTGATCTCGCTCACCCGGCATCGGGTCTTGAGGCGAACTCCCCGGTTAAGGGCACGTGGCCAATAGGTGATATCGACGCTTCCCTTCGAACCGCTGGCACATCCAAGGTCGCAGGGCCCGGCATTTACGCAGGCTTTGCGACCGCCTTGGTCCCGAGTTAGGATGGCAGAGTCGCTGGGCCACCAATGCCAGCCCAGCTTATTGAAGCCCTTGGCCAGGGTTCGCCCGATGGTGCCAATGGGAACGGGAGGGTAGGCGGTGTCATAGTGGGGATAGGCGGGGTTTCCCGACAATCCCGATACGCCCATGATACGGTCATTGATTGCGAAGAACGGCTCCAATGTCCGGTAGTCGATGGGCCAATCATCGCCCACGCCGTCCAGCGTTCGGGTTCGAAAATCCGAAGGGTGGAGACGCGGAAAGTGGGCCATGTAAAGGACGGTGCCGCCACCTACCCCGTTGTAGTTGACCGGTGTGATGGGAGAGTCGGAGTTGTTTATCGGATAATCCTCGGGCCATTTGCGGATGTTTGGATCCGAGCTGAATCCACCGTAGCGGTGCCGCTCCCAATCACGAAGGGTATTGGGGTATTTTTCGATCTGGGGCCAGTCCCCCTGCTCAAGGCAGAGAATGCTCATCCGGGTCTCGGAAAGCGACCAGGCCAAGGCTGCCCCGGAGGCGCCCGCACCGATAATCAAAACATCGACCGGGTCCTTCCTCATGAGAATCCTCTACCGCAATCCATCATAACAAATTCTTCTGAACTCGATTTTCGCCGAATGTTCTCATCGGAAATCGAATTCAAACACGGTCGTAACCAAAATTGGAATCAGAATGTTTCCAGGCAGATTATGGTGTGAATCCTCAATTCGGGGATATCCAATCGAGCGGAGCCATTCTCCCTGACGATCCCGAGCTTTCTGCCTGACGGCTGTTCCATGGCGCTTTTTACGTCGATATTGAGATCCACCGAGAGGTTGTAAACCGGAATTGCGTAATTGAAGACGTTCTCCACTGCCCGAACCGATCCACAGGCTGTTTTGTTGATCAGGTGCAGATAGAAATTTCCTTCATGCTCATAGAGCACCGATTCCACGGTTTCCGGGGCCGATACTTCGACTGGTTGAGCACAACCGGCTGCCCATCTTACGGCATTCTCGATGAGTTTTTGCTGGTGCTGGTGCCCGTAATCCCAATACCCGTGGCCGACTTCCTGGGGAAGGTAGACCACCCGGCCCTTTCCAAATCTATTGGTAACGGCAGCCGGATACCATGTGGTTTCCTGGGGCGGGTGCCCCATTTTCATGCCCCGCATGGGATTCACGATATTTCCGACGGATTCCCCCGTCGTCGGATCCACCTTCAACTGAAGCTTCGACCACAAGGTCATGTCCCAGTTCAAGGGGATGCCTTTGGACAAAGCATTTTCTTCGGTAAATTTGTAGAAGCTGTAGGTGAACGAGACCGGTTCCCGATAGTCGCAGCCAAAGACATCGGCCAGGAGGAAATTCGAACGCGCATTGCCCATGCGGTCGGCCAGGGATGTGCGGTAGGTGGCCACCAGTCCCCCTCCCCGTTTCACATACCGGCGAATTTGTTCGCAAGCCCGCTCGGAGATGCATTCCGCATTGTCGAGCACGATAACCTTGGGATTTCCAATGTTGCCGCGCATCAATTCCGGTTCCGTGATAAGGCGGTTCAGGATTTGTCTTTCGGTCAAGGCGAAGTGGATGCCTTTGATCCCATTCCCATGCGTTCCCTTGTGGGAGTGGTTGGCGAAGGATTCGGTGCGTTTGGACCAAAGAATGGAGGCGTAATCGATCCGTTTTTGTCCAGCGGGAATATACGGCTCGCACTGTTCGACGTGCTCGAAGGCTTTCCCCATGTGCTCCAGGCTCAGATCATCCAGTAAACCCTCTGGACGGATCTGGTCGTAATACTGAATCAGGGCATTGTTGGCTATGATCATGGCCATTTCCGTCGACAAATGATCGACCGGTCGGATCTGGTAAGCACGTACCATCCTGGCCTCAGGGGTTGCTGCATGCCCCCGGTTGAAGAACCTCCAGGTTTCCACTTCGTAATTGTGGTCCGGCTTGAGCGCATCGAGCTTACGCATCATGAAAGAGAGATGTCCGAAACCCTGACTGTAATGGAACTCATGCATGACATAGTCCGCCCCATCGCAGAAATCGTCGCCCATGCTATAACTGAAATTGGCCCCATTGTGCACGATGGTCAGCTCGGGATTAGCCAGACGAATGGTCTTGTAATACTCCTGCATTATCAAGGTATTGAGACGCCATCTGTAATCGAGATACGCTTTCCAGGCCGGAGTTTCTTTCTTCTTGTCCTCGGGACCAGGCAGGTCTCGCCCACTCTCCTCCCTGTACTTCGCTTTACAGGTTGGACAGTAGCAAGGAACGGCCCTGGTCATCCAAGCCATCGGGTTATCTAACCAGAATCCGTCGAAATCGTAGTTTTCCGAAAGCTCTCGAAGAATATTCTTCAGGTACTCGCGGCCGCCGCCATTGTGGCACATGACCGGGTGAGCGTCATCATCCGGGTCGAGCGGTCCCTCCGTCCTGAATACCAAAGGGGATCCGTCGTAGCGCATGGCTGGCCAGTAACGAGCCCCTCTGCGTTCCCGGCTCAGTTGGACGTAAAAGAGAATATTCATTCCGTGCTTGCGGCACTCACTGGAGATTTCCTTGAGCAAATCTCTTTCTCCGATCCCCGAATGCTTCACCCCGTATTCCGTGTCGTAATAGCAGTTGCCCTGATTGTCCTTGGCATGCATGTAAATGGCTTGCACACGGGCTTCCTTGAGTTCCCGGACGATCCGCGGGATATCGATGTTGCGCAGATTGCGGGGTTGCCCGATCGGCATTTGGTCAAGGTCATCGGGCATCTGGAAATCCAGCAGGTAGGCCCGTTTTGTCTTTTGATACCACTTCATGGGAATGCTTCTGTCGGTAGATGGAAAAATGGGGTTTAACCCACATATCTCACAAAATTCGTGACGAGCGAACGGAGGTCGAGTGCTGGCGGGGGTTTCGTGCAGATTCGGGGGTGAAGCCGGGTCGACACCCTGCAAAGTCCCGAATCCAGGGAAATCCCCACCAGTGCCGACATACCGGAGCGCAGTAGAAAATTGGGTGATGTCGCATTCGCTCGGTAAGTGAGATATGCGGGTTTACCCCTCACCTAAAGATCCATGCACTTGACTTCGAGGTATTCATGAATGCCATGTTTGCCGCCCTCGCGACCGATCCCCGATTGCTTGTAACCGCCAAAAGGCCCTCTGCTGTTCCACATGGCTCCATTGATGGTGATTTTCCCTGCCTGGATCTGTCGGGCTACCTTCTTGGCACGTTCCATGTCGCCGGACCAAACCGCTCCGGCCAAACCATAGGGTGTATCGTTGGCGATGCGAATTGCGTCCTCCTCATCTTCGTAGGGAATGATCGACAAAACCGGGCCGAATATTTCCTCCCGGGCAATGGTCATATCGTTACTGACGTTGGTGAAAACAGTGGGCCGCACGTAATAGCCTGAATCTAATCCATCGGGCTCATCGTTCCCTCCGGTTACCAGGGTTGCCCCCTCCTCTATTCCCTTGCGGATATAGTCGCGCACTCGATGATGCTGTCGCTCCGACACCAATGGACCCAATTTCCCGCCTCTCTCCATTGGATCGCCACAGGAATAGGATTCGGCAATCTCCTTGGCAATCGCCGTCGCTTCTTCCAACCGCTCCCGGGGCACCAACATGCGCGATTGCGCTACGCAGACTTGCCCGGAATTATAGTAGCAACTTCCCAAACCGGCCTCAATGGCTTGTTTCAGATCGGCATCATCCAGAATCACGTTGGCCGTTTTGCCACCCAATTCCAAAGCCACTTTCTTCAGCCCATCAGCGGCCAGCGCCATCACCCGTTTCCCGGCTACGGTAGATCCCGTCAGGTTAATCAAATTCACTTCAGGATGAGACACGAGGGCTTCGCCGGTAGGTACTCCAAATCCGGTTACGAGGTTGAATACGCCTTGAGGAAGCCCTATCTCATGGATCACCTCCGCTACGAGGTAGGCATCCAAAGGAGTTTGTTCGGACGGCTTGACCACAACGGTATTCCCGGTGCCCATAGCCGTAGCCGCCTTACGAATCACCTGCACCAAGGGGAAGTTCCACGGTGTTATACAAGCGGCCACACCGACGGGCTCGTAAACGATGAGGGAGTTCCCCAATTCTTCCGAGAAGTCGAAAGCCTGCAATTCCTGGATGATCGCTTCAATGGACCGGCTGGCATTGGCCACGTTGACATTTCTGCACATCTCCAATGGAGCGCCCATCTCCCGGGTCACCAGGAGAGCGAATTCCTCGCTCCGAGCCTCGATTCCTTCCTTGAGTTTGGTCAACCATCCTATCCGCTCCTCCAGCGTTGTTCCCGACCAGGCGGGAAAAGCGGCACGCGCGGCCCGGACGGCCCGGTCGACATCCTCCGCCGTCGCGTTGGGCACGCGCCCGATGGTTTCTTCCGTTGCCGGGTTGACGACATCGATGGTTTCCTCGGCGGTGGACTCGACCCACGCGCCGTTTATGTAGAGTTCTGTTCTCGTATCCATTTTTTGATCAAGGTTTACCAAAGGTTAACAAGCATGTCTCACAAAATTCGTAGCGAGCGCTGGCCTCGGGGTCATGCCATGTAATCTTGACGCAGCTTGCGGAGTCAACCGATTCAAGGCTTGACCCGAATGGCGTCCATACAAAATTCCTCTACAAACACGCTTAACTAAGCGCCATTCAGGCTTGACCCCTTCCTCCGCCCCGGAGCGCAGCAGAAAATTGGGAGATATCGCATTCGTTCGGTAGGTAGACATGCGGGTTAAGAGTGCACAGCTCGCGGCGCGTCCTCGTAAGGTATGCGGTAGCAGCGGTAGATAAATTGATTGTAGGTAGGCATCCTGGCTGCAGGCGCCTGTATCTGACAGTTTTCCGGGAAATAGAAATCCACACCCGGCATTTTGCTTAGACCCGATTTAAGTTGGGCGTCATCCTCGATGCCGCCCTCCACCAGCGGAAGCACTGCAGAGCCCATATACGGGCTGATGTATTCCCAAACGATTTCTCCTTCGTAAGTGATCTCGAAAAGGCGGTTGCCTGCCGAATCGACGCTCAGCGTATTGCCATTGGGCAATCGTTGGACCGATCCCCAGGCCGGACTGAAGAAACGCCGCACGTGGTGCATCATGGTCGGTCCCATGGCATGGTGGTTGCGCATCCAATTCATCGGAAGGTTCACGTATTCCCATTCAATCTCATCGGTCTCCGGATTCACCTCGATCAACCGCGTGTAGCCCCGCTTTTTGCCCTCATAGCCATTCCCGCCACCGTTGTCGTATATCAGGATATTTCCGGCGCCCTGATACCCCTCCGGAATCAGGGTGGGGCCATGCTGGCCAACCGTACCGTTCTCGCCGGTTCCCCAGGTCCAAATGATGTTTCCGGTTTCCCTTTCAATGATCGCAACCATACTGGCCCGGTTGAAGCTCGTCAGGATATTCCCGTCCGGCAATACCTCGATCGAATTGGCATGAAGCCAGTCACCACCACTGACCGCCACCGCTTCGCGCGTCTTCTCGTCCCAGTCGAAGTCCTCAAAATGGTCCACGCTATGCCACTCCCAAACCGTCTCGCCCGCAGGATTCACTTCCCGTATGAAATCATTCAACACGGGCTTTTTCAGCGGCTTTTCCCGAGGCAGGACATACCATAGGTTTTGCGGTTCCTTGTATGCCGCCCAACCTTCCGGCGCCTCGGCCCAATTACGCAAAAGCAGCAGCGTATTACCATTATCCATGCGGGCCAGGTCATGATGCAGCTCCGTTCCCGGCTCAATCTCGTAGGTCCAGACCGCGTTCCCTTCCCAGCTCAGCTCGGCGGCTTTGCTGGCACAACCCGCAGCGGTGTGGTGACGGGTCAGAGACACGGCGCTCCGGCCACCGATTCCCGTCAGCAGGTTTCCATTGCCGAGATACTTGCTATCCGGGCTGGCCCCGCCCCAGAGGTGGCAGATTTCCCCGTTCATATCGATGAGGTAGACCGTGCCCTCCACGTGAAACATGGTAAACCCGGGAAAGCATTTCTCCGGCTTGCACACCGTCAATCCCGTAGGCCATTCCAGTACGGATCGGTTTCTCATATTTCAATCGGATCCCCAGACAACTCCTCCAATCTTTGCCACAGTCCCGAAAAGAGCAATTTGAATTCTGTTAAAACGATATGGATTCTCCCGCGCCTGCGACCTGCTCACCAACACCCGTCGCTCCATTCAGGAAATCGCCAACACCTGCGGCTACCGGGATCCCCTCTACTTTACCCGACAATTCACATCCATGAAGGGTGTTCCACCGGGCCAATTCAGAAAAACCGCCGCGCCTTCCTGAAGTAGAAATCGCGGAATAGCATGCTTCATTTAATCCCTAAAACGTGTTACCGACCCTTGTATCGACACATCATGGATGGGCCATTTGGTTGCTCTCCCAATAGACCTGATTAGTTCTACTCCAATTGGGGACCAGCCTAGCGGGAATAAACCGGCCAAACGGGTCCAGCGCCTTAAGGACGACCTGAAGATGCTATAATTCGATTGCGGCTAGCCACCAATCGTTCATTTTTGTGGCATGATAACAAACCAGGAAATCCAGAAGATGCCGTTAAACGAAAAGCTTCGAGTTATGGAAGTCATTTGGGATGACCTCTGTCGATCATCCAACACGTTTAAGTCACCAGCATGGCACCGTGAAGTTCTCGAAGAAACAAAGAAGCGGGTTGATAGTGGCCAGGAGGAGATGATGGATTGGGAGGAAGCAAAGGAAAGGCTCAGGCAAGACAATAATGAAAGTTAGTCAGCCTCCGAAAACCTACGATCAACCAGAAATTTATTCAATCCGTGGTCTACCTGTTGTATTGGATAGTGATCTAGCCAACATCTATGGCGTTACGACCGGAGTATTTAATCAGGCGTTTAAGCGGAACAAAAAACGGTTCCCGTATGAATTTGCGTTTCTGCTTACCCAAGAAGAGTTTATAAACTTGATATCACAATCTGTGACATCAAGTCGCCACGGCGGAAGGCGCACACCACCTTGGGTCTTTACCGAGCACGGGGCTGCTACCGAAAATCGTCCATATCCCACAAAACAGGGAAATTTTACATTTTTCCGGTAATTCCGCCATCTTATTGGCATTTTTCCGGTATTTATGCTCGCTTTATGGCGAATTTCCGAAAAATTAGTTGATTCCATGTATGGCCGCCTATTAGCAAAACCGAAGCATTCAGTCCTTTTGCTCGGTCCTCGGGGAACGGGCAAGTCTACCTGGATCCGGGAACATTTTGCGAAAGCGCCGCAATACGATTTGCTGAACACCTCGGAAGCGTTGAGGCTCAGCCGAAACCCGGAGTTGCTCTTCCAGGAATTGTCTCACCTTCCCCCGCAAAGCTGGGCCGTCGTAGACGAAGTACAGAAGGTTCCAGCGCTTCTCGATCAAGCCCAACGACTGATGGAGGAATGCGGCATAAGATTCGTACTGAGCGGGTCGAGCGCTCGAAAGCTCAAACGATCGGGAGTAAACTTGCTCGCTGGGCGCGCTCGCGTTACCCACATGCACCCTCTGGTATCCAAAGAGTTGGGCGAACATCTCGACGTCGACCAGAGAATCCTCTGCGGTGGCTTGCCGGTCGCCGTGACCAGTGACGATCCTCTGGATTACCTACACAGTTATGCGGAAACCTACATACGGGAGGAGATTCAAGCCGAAGCGCTCACCCGCAACATAGGCAACTTCTCTCGATTCCTGGAGATCGCCGCCCGGCAAAACGGGCAGCTCACCAACGCGACCTCCATTGGAAGAGACGCCCAGGTCAGCAGGCAAACCGTCCAAACTTATTTCGAAATTCTCATCGACACATTAATTGGCTACTGGGTGAAGGCCTGGCGCTTGAAATCGACTACCAAACAAGTCTCCCATCCAAAATTCTACTTTTTCGATTCGGGAATCGCCCGGGCCCTGTCTGGCAGACTTCCTTACCCGCCTACTCAGGAGGAGCTAGGAGCGTTGGTCGAGACATATATCTACTCCGAATTGCGAGCCTACCTCGATTACACTAAAAAGCGCTATCCCTTCTATTTCTGGCGAAGCTATGATGGCGTCGAAGTCGATTTTCTTTGCGAAACCATAGATGGATTCAGAGCCATCGAAATCAAGGCGTCTCGACGCTGGGAAAAACGCTTCGGCAGAGGTTTGGCCCGCCTTCGCGACGATCTGGGTAAAGATCGAGTTAAAGCGTTCGGGATATTTCAGGGAAAACGATCTCTAAAAATGGGCGAGATTCAAGTTTACACGGTATCAGACTTTTTGACACGCCTTTGGGATGGGGATATCATCCCGTAATGATGGGAGAAGGCAAAAGGGGTCAAACGTAGAAAATAGAATTTCCCTTCCTGATTACTATCGTGATTCGGTTGGGATGGCCCTGGTAGTTTGCCGTTTGAGCACGGGGGATACTGAGGGAAATTCTATTTTCTACGTTTGACCCCTTTTGCTTAAGCCCTAAAAGGTCTCTGTTTTCAGGTCGTCAATCAGGTAGACACTCGCTTTCACCTTTCGGTCCGCTCCGGGGCGATCCCCGTCCCACACCCCGGGTGATCCGGGCTCCCCGTCCTCCATGATAAACTGCCGGACGTCCATCCGCCACGGACCCGTACGAAATACCAATCGCTCGATGGACTCCGGATTTTCCTCCAGATCCAAATCCCGGTGGATTACCTCTCCGTCGATGGAAACGGAATAGCGCTCCCGGTTGCAATCCAGTTCCAACTCTATCTTGTGCCAGCGGCCCAATTGGATGGGCGCGCGTTCCACTTCGGTTCCAGCCCGGTCGAAGCCGATTTGTTCGGGGAACCACCACAAGCGCATGGGCCGGACCCCGCGCGCCGTTTGGGCCTCGAACTCCAATCCGTTCAATCCATATTGCTGCTGCATTACGCGAAAGGAAATTCTCAGCCGTTTGCTGGAGGGGACGTGCCGTTCCACTTTGGCATAGTCGTAGGGCTCCTCATCGGCTATTTTCAAAACCGGATTGGCCGGATCCAGCGGATCGGTATGCAGCGAAACCGGGGCCCACTGCGGCAGGTAGAGGTTCCACAACTCCATATCGGCGAGTTGTTCGTAGCCCTCGAATCCCTCCCTCAGGTGTTCCTCCACCGATCCCTGCAGCGGGACCCGGACGCGAGCCACCCAAAGGTCCTCCTTATTCCCGCTATAGGTCAGCCACATGTGGTCCCCGGGTGGATTTCCATTGCCGGGAAGAATGCCGCGAATGTACTGGGGGCCCAGGGACTTGTTGGCCCCTCGGAAACGCATGGGGGGCACTTCCGCGTGAATATTCAAAATGTCGTCGAAAGCGTATCCATCGTCACCCGACACCGCCACCAGGGGGAAACGGTTCCGTTTGGTCGCGCTGTGATCGTAAACCAACGCATAGCGGCCGTCCTCCGTACGTTGCCCCCATATCTTTGCCGCCGATTCGGGAAAATAGTGACGGCCTTTTACCCAGGTCAGGCCGTCATCCGGACTGAGGGTTGCCAACTCGCTCTTGAAGAGCCCTACCGTCACGCCATCGGGCCGTTCATACCAACTCAGGGCCTTCGGCTCTATGTAATGGACATCATCCTGCGGAACGGGCCCGAAAGTCAGATCCGAAATGGTCAAATCGAGTGGTATTTCCAAGGTAAAGAAGCCGTCTTCCGCCCGGTCGTCCTCCCACCACTGCAAGGTCATGAGTTTGTCCGCCAGCAATGCCTGGCAAGCCTCCAAGAAGCCGGGATCCTCACTCGTTCGGTAAAAAGGGAAAGGGGTATTGCTCTCATCCCAACCGGCATGACGGTTGTAACGGATAAAGTAAATGGGGCCGAACTCTCCATCGGCATGGACTTCGCGAACCACCCTCCCGAGACCGTGCCCGCGGTTGGGTCCCCATCGGACATTGGGACAATAGCTGTAAAAGCCGGAGGTGAGAAGGCGGCCGTTTGCGGCGACGTAGAAACCCATGCGCTGATGCATTACCGACTCGGTTCCTTTGGGAAGAACCGGCAAATCCCGCCCGCTGAAATAGCGGGGCGGCGGTTTCAATTCCGGCAACCGGACGATGGGAAATACCGTCCTGGGAAATTCCCACACATAGCCATCCGGCGAAGAGGTAAAACCGGTCTTACCGGGCGTGCCGTGTTCCTCGACCCGATTGGACACATAATTCATCCAGAACCTCCCCTGCCAATAGGCCAACATGGGAGCGTGGTTATAAGTCCAGCCGACATTGTCCCCATGCAGCGGCTGGTCCCGGCCAGCCCGGTAAGCCTGTATTCTGTGCACGCCTACGGCATGCCTGAAGCCCCCGTGATGCCATCGCTTGTCGCTGGTTTCATGGCCGGTGTAAATTACCGGATTATCCTTAATTTCCTCCATCGGCGGAGGCATGGCGGAAAATAGCAGCCCGGCGGACAGGAAAATCAGAAGGAGAAATGTGATTTTACCCAGGTTCATTTGTTTGAGTAGGTTGACCTCGAAATTTGACATAGACTATACTTTTGAACCAGTTCAAAATACCGACTCCATCCTCATTCCCATTTGGCGCCCCCCTCTGAGTTCTCTGTGCATATTCACTCCCCCCCCAATTCTCAATGTCTTTCCGTTCCTTTCGATCACGATTAAACTTTGTGCCTTCCCTGTCACGCCGTAGATCTTCAGCGAAGGCGGATGTGTTATCTCGCCTTGGTGGGATTCAATTCCCCATTCCTAATTCTTCATTCCTAATTCCTAATTGGCGCGCCTTAGCGCGCCTCAGCCTCATTCTTCTGGCCGCCTCTCCCTCGATAACGGACGGCCATGAAGAGCTTTACCACCAATCCTGGCCGGAGGGATCGATGGAATTGGCCTACCGCCTCCTCGATAAGCATCCCTACCTTTTGCATCCCGACCAACGTCAAGATCTGGCCCAACAGATTGAGACGGCCGAGAATGAGATGAACCGCGAACTTCCCACCGAGCCGTTTCTCCAAATTCTTGAAACGGTTCAGGATTCGCTATCGGTGGATATGAGAAGCGAGGCGGATTTATCGCCCTCCAAGGTCCGGTTATTCGAACTCCCCGGCGACCGGGGCGGCATTATGTTCAAGGTGACCCAAGGCCCTGGACCGACAAGTTTCACAAGCGCCGAGGGCGATCTTTCCAGAGAAGAGAAAACACTGGCCTTGCCGGTATACTCGTCCGGGACAACCTGGTCTCTGCTCAGCCTGGACCACGTGCCCGACGGCCTCACCCACCTCTACCTGACCATCTCCGATGAGACCGGCGCCTCCACTAGAATACCTTTGCATGTATCCGCCCCTAAAATGGGCCGATTGCGCTTGGAGGTTCTTTCCGACGATACCGGTAAACCAACCCCCGCCATGGTTCGATTGGAATGGCTTCTGGACGGCAGCGATCGCAGGCCCGAATCCGCCCTGGACCTGACCGGACAATTCGACTCCCAGGGATCGAGCCGCAGAGGCCCCGTCGGCAGCAGACCCTTGAAGCTTCCGGGGCTCGTCCCGGGCAACTATTGGATCGTTCCCGGTGAGGTCGACATGATGGTCCCCCCCGGAGACTGGAAGGTGACCATCCTGCGCGGCCTCGAACACCTGGTGGTCGAGGACAATTTCCCGATCCGCTCGGGTGAAACCACCCAACGGTCCTACCGTCCCCAACGTTGGGTGAGAATGGCCGACCGAGGATGGTATTCCGGAGACGACCACGTCCACGCTCAGATCCTCAGCGACACCGACGTGGACCGGCTGGTTGCCTGGGCCCAGGCTGAAGACACCCACGTTCTCAACATTCTGGAGATGGGCGATCACGAGCGCACCTACTTTCAACAGCGGGCTTTCGGACAGGCCGGGCGCATCCAAAGAGGCGATATCCTCCTCGTCCCCGGCCAGGAGGATCCGCGCATATTCAACCTGGGGCACACCATCGCCATGAATATCTCTCAAGCGGTGCGGAACACCTCGAAATATTACCTGCACGACTGGTTCTATGACCGCGTTCACGCCTTGGGGGGACTCTACGGCTACGCCCATGTAAACCGAAAGATGTTCAACATACACCGGGACTTGAGCCTGAATATCCCAAAAGGCAAAGTGGATTTTGTCGAATTGCTCCAGTTCCACAATATGGGAACCGAACTCTACTACGAATTCCTCAACCTGGGAGCAAAGATTACCGCCTCGGCCGGATCGGATGTTCCCTGGGGAGGAACGGTAGGCGAAGTTCGCATCTACGCCTATATCGGCGACAAAACGCTCAACGCGGACCGGTGGTTTGAAGCCGTGGAAGCCGGTCGAACCTTTGTCACCAACGGTCCCATGCTGGAATTCTCCGTGAACGGAGCCTTGCCCGGCGATGAAATCGAACTGACAAAGGAATCATCCAAGGTGTCGGTGAAAGCCCGCAGTTGGGGTCATACCGACCGATTGGCCCCTACCCGCCTCGAGATCGTCCGCCACGGGGAGGTCATTCGGTCGGTTGAACAACCAACTTCCTCCGAGGCGGCCCTGGATCTGGATTTTGAATTGGACCCCGGGTGGGGTTGCTGGATAGCGGCCAGGACCTACGCCGATGATGGATCGAGCGCGCATACCACCCCCATTTACCTGAGCAGGTCACCCCTGCGATTTTGGGATCATGAAAATATCCCCGCCATCATCGATCGATGCCTGGAACAATTGGACGAAGTCCGGAACATGGCTCAGGTGGCCTCGGATTTTGACGCGATCACACTTGAAGAAGGAAAAGGTTCCTTGGTCGGTGTCTGGTATGGAGAATCGGATTTCACTCAACCCAGGGGAATCGACTTCTTCGACCATTCCGAACAAGGCTGGCCATCTTCGAGCAGAGGAAATTTTTGGTCCGTGAGGTGGAAGGGAACCCTGAGATTACCCGAAAATTATCCGAATACCCTGACCTTTCACCTCGACTCATCCGGTCCATCCACCGTGAGCATCGATGGAGAAATGCTCATGGCCAAAGAAGAACCCGGGACCAGGGAAAAGACGGTAACGCTCGTATCGGAAAAAGAACACGAGATCACCCTCACTTATTCGAATCCGGGGACGCCGCGCCGTTACCTGAACCTTACCTGGAGCGCCGAGGGACTTGAAAGGCAACCAATCCCTTCCGAATGGCTGGCCTACCGGCAAAAAGACCACCGGGAAGCGATGCGTTATTCCATTCGTTACGACCAGCAGCAGATTCAACTCAAAGATCAGGCCGATGCTCTTCTGGAAAAGGTCGAAGAAGCCCGGCAGCTCTACCGAAATTTGATGGAAGAATGGAAAGCCGAGGCCAAAACCCGAAGCTGACACCCCTCCGCCTGTCACGCCTTAACCCGACAGGCGCGAATGCGGATTTGACTCTCGCCAAGAGCGCCAAGGTCGCAAAGAGGGGAGAAAGAGAATAACCACAAAAAACTCAAAATTCCTAATTCGCTCACCTCGGCGCGCTTCCCTATCTGTGGTTAGAAAAATGCCCTTAAATGAAGAAGTCAGCGCCTTTCTCAGACGCTGACTTCTCACCAAAATGGGATAGTCCCAAGAGGGCAACCCGGCTTACTTCTTTCGGGTTCCTAAAGCATTAGAAATTAAAGGTACCGCTGAGCCGCCACTCCCGGGGAGTTTGATAGTGGTAGTTGATGGGAATGCCATTGCGCAGGGATCGCGTGAGGACGACGTCCCGGTCGTCAGCCACGTTAGTTACGTTGAGCTGCACGTTCACGTCGACCTTGTCGTCGAACATCTTGAATTTGTAGCCTACCTTGGCGTCCGCCAGCGTGTAGCTATTGCCATAAATCGGCTCGCGAGTCTCGGCGTCGATGGTGGTATACTGCATCAGTTTGCCACTGCGGTAGCGGATACCTCCGCCCACCGACCAGCCCTGGAGCCTCTCGTCGAAAGTGTAGTTGGCCCAGAAGTTGATCTTTTCCCTGGTCAGGCCTCGAGCACTGGTACCCTGATCGTTGAGGACTTCGGGAACGTGAGTGTTTTCGATTATCGCTACCACTTCCCCAACGGTTTTCACTCCTTGATAAAGGTCGCTCGGGTCGTCCGGGTCCAGAAAATCTCCAACTGCGCCAGGGGACATGATCCGATCGCCATTTTGCAGCCAGAAGTCGCGGTTATCGGCTATATGCTTGAGCATATTGGGAATGCGATTGGAATCCACCGAATCGTTCTCGGAGTAATTGAACATGATGGACAAGCGGTTCTCCATGAAATTGCCCAGCAGGCTCAATTCATAACCGTCACTGACGTTGTCCCTGGTATCACCGACAAACTGGGGGGTAAGACCGTCGAACTCTTCCCAATCAGCGAACGGAATGAGTTGGTGTGAAGCCATGGTTCTCCAGATCTCGCGAATCGGATTCCCAATGAATTGAGCGCTGAGGAAGGCGCCCGTATCGCTGGTTTCATATTTGCCCGCACTGAAGGTTACCTGGTCATCCAGGAAACTGAACCTCACACCGTAGTCCTTGCCGATGCCCTCGACATCCTGTAGGGGAATCCCACCGATCCCCCTTTGATCTCCTTGAGGAATGAAGTTTTCCGACTCGTTGTAAAAAACTGAAATCGTTCTGGTAATGTGACCTACCGCCCCAAGCGTATAGGTATCGCCATCGCGAGGTCCTTCCCTAAATGCATCCTTTTCCAGATAGCGAAAATTTGTAACGGGATCGGTGAGACGTTGGGAGAGAATCACATTTTGTTCGTCACTGCGCACGCCCCCGGTAACAACCAAACGGCGGTTGAACAGGAATCCTTGGGCCGCAATGGACTGTGACTCCAATTCCTCAATGTTATCGGTACCTTGGAACAACAGCCAATGCGTCGAAACAGTATCGCCATCAATGGTTACGGATGTCGGCATGACCTCCGCGTAATTCGCAGCGCTGCGAGGACCGTTTTCAAAATCCAAATAGGTGCGCATCTGGAATTCCAATTGGGAATTATAAGGATTGACCGGAGGATTTGGATTGCCGGGGAAACGGGACAGGTAATTCCGAATGTCCATTTGATAGCTGTCGTTTTCCCAATTTTCGTAAAGTGCGGCAAAGTTCCACGAACCGAGCCATCGGGTCCAATTTTCGTTTTCCGAAAAATCCAGCTTGTAAGCGACGGTGGCCCGCACTGTGTCGGCATCCGTTCCAGTTGGATTTCTTTGCCCTTCCGTAATAGTGAAGAATTCTCCGGCATGCGGATTGGGAGATAGGTCTTTCAGGACAGCCATGGGATCCCCATACAGCGGCTGGGCATACCTGAACATACCATTGGATATAACGTCGCTGTCGGATACGTGCTTGTTAAAAGCCAACTCGATAAATAGGTTATCTCCAATACCTTGTTCCAAGAATACGTTGTAAACATCGTAGTCAAAATCCGAAGTGGCTCCCGGTCCTCGCAGAGATGAAGGGAAGCCGGCCAATTTTAATCCGTCGATGGCAACGCCTTCCACCGGAGCAATGTCCATGAGGTTGTTGCCAAACATGCCATCCAGCTCGTTGGTGCCCCCGAACTGAAGTGGGTAACGACCAACATAGGTCAGGGCGTAATTGCGCACCACACCGTCGTTGGCCACGTAGGCGTAATTTTCAAATCCTGCCCATTGAATCCGAGTCCCTCCTGCTCCGTGGGGTAAGGAACCCGGCCAAAACGGTAAAATATCAGTCAGTGGCTTGCCCGCGGCCAACCAACCGGACACATGGTCGTGGGCTCCCCAGGGGCGATAAGCAACCTGATCCACCGTGGCGCCTTCCCAGGCCAAGCGAAGGGTCGTCTTTTCCCAAGGACGAAAAGTCGCCGCCACAGCGCCGCGATCCGCTTCCCTGTACTCGTGCTCCCGCCAAGTCTCGGTATTATCGTGAAGAAGGTTTACGCGAAAGGCGAATTTCCCGTCCACGATCTCCCGGTTCGCATCCAGGTGGGCTCGAAGGTGGCTGTAACTTCCCACGCGAAATTGCAGAAAATTGAAATCACTGAAGCGGGCTTGCTTGCTCGTCTGATTGATCGTTCCCGCGGCAGAACCGATTCCAAACAGAATACTGTTGGGACCACGGGAGAAATCAATGCGTTCATAGTTGAATCCGTCCCCATTCCAGCTCCAACGAAAGTTGTCCCGGGTAACCGCGCCGTTGGCCAAGCCTCGCACCCGAAAGCCCGTGTCACTATGCACCGTCACGTGACCGTCGTGAAAAGCGGAATTCTCGGTGAGTTCCTGCTCAAAATTGGGCATGTACTTGGTCACATCCTCCACGCTGGTCGCTCCGATATCATCCAGAAATTCTTTGGTGAATACGGAGATGGGAGCGGCAATGTCCCGCAGAGCAGAATTGATCCGAGTGCCTTGCAAAGTCGATTCGGCCTGATACCCGATATCCCCGGAAGTGTTCACTATAAAGGGAGACAGTTCGTAGATTTCGTCGTCCTCATCCTGAGCGAGAGCCTGGAAGCTACCCAGGCACACAATGGAAAGAAGGCTGATGAGAAACGGATACAGAGTTTGCTTTTTGTAGATCATGATTCTTGAAGAGCTGAAGTAACGTTTTGAGGTAGTTTTGCGTCCATAGGGCCACCACGGTTTTAGGCCCTGTACGTTTCGATCTTGCTACCATCATATTATCCCATAAGCATTTCATAATGTCCAATAATAATTTTTATAGATTCATTACTATTGCTGATATTAATTTAGGCGCAAAGGGGTCCCTTTGCGCCTTAGAGCAGCGAAATACGAATCCGGAAAAAGCGATTCCCGGCAGATGCGGCTGGGAAGGTATATTCCACCAATTCAAAATTCGGATCGGAAGTGGCAGCACTCGTCACGCTATTCCAATCCCCGGTAGTCCAGACTCCATTCTTCAGATCCTCGGTTTGCTCTACTTTGTAGACGATGCCTGACTCAGCGTTCTGACGGGAAACATGAATTAATTTCAGGCGTTCGCCCATTCCGTCATAGCGGAGAACGGGCAATACTCCAGTATCCCACCCATTCGTCGGATCGCCGCCAAATCCATATTCAACAAGGTTAATTTGTCCATCTCCATCCGGATCGTCCTCAGCGGATCCATTCAGTTCGAAATCGGCGGACCAGTGGGAGTAGTCCAATGGCGCCATGGTCACGTGAACGATGGACCACAGATCCACGTCCTCTATTGAAATATTGAGGCCGTCCTCATCGAAGCTGTACTCCGGTTGAACCATTGCCTTGCCCAGGGCATAAACGGCGACCTGGTCGACCCTCCCCGCTCCCAACACGTCTTTGCGAACGCTCAAGTTGACTTCATCAACCCCGGTCAACTCATCCGTTTCGGGATTATGCTGTCGGTTCAGCAAATGGATGACCGTTTCACTCGATTCCCCATGTTTCCTGACCACGGCCCAAACCGGCGCATTCCCAACGGAAACGGCTGGGGCATAATCCTGCAGGACTGCCTCTATCCCTTCCGGCCCCGCGATGGTTCTTACCACACCGGCATCTTCAAATTCCGAAACGATCTCACTCTGGCCTTCGACCAGCCAACTCTCCGAAGAATTAAAGACGATACCATGCCTGCCCAATTCCTGTCCGGTGAGTTTATGGGTATAAAAATATTTATCGGCGGCCGTCACCAAAGCATACTGGATGTTCGCGTCCCACAATGCGGCGTTGATTTCATCGAAGGCTTCCTGGTAGGCATCCGATCCCAAATCGATCTCCCCGAAAGTCTCGAAATAGGCTGCATTATCATAGATCAAGGCAATTCCCTCGTCGTAGGATTCGAAACCGTCAAAGAGAAATTTATGCTCCTTGATGAATTTATAGATGGGGGAGAACAAAGCCGGGTCCGGCTCGTAAAAGGGAGTTCCAGCCCATTCGTAGCGAACAGGAGCCACACAGTACCCACCCAAGGCATAGGAACCGGCAATCCACAGCTTTTGCTCGTTTACGTTCCTAAACCCATTCTCTCTCAGGATTTTAAAATCATCGATGGTGGGAATGGATACGCAGGATGTTCCCGTGGAATCGGCCAACTTGAACAGCTTGGAAACCCCTTTGGACATGGATCTCTTCCGCCACTCCCCCGCGTAATAATGGTTTTCCACAAAGAAGTAATCCACAAGATCCGCCGTATACAAATTGTAGGGCGCGAGATGCCAGGCATTGGCCTTGAGGACGCCATCAGGATCGTTCTCCCTGATAATCTCCAGCATCCGGGTGCCGGTTCGGATTCCCGTCCGCATTTGAAACCACAAATAATCCTTCCCGAATTTTATATCATCGGCCTTGAAGGCATCGGCAAAGGTCCTTCCCTTGAGAGCGGCATTCACAATATCTCTCTGATTGTAAGCCTCGATATCGACAACACCTTGGGCGGCCAATTCCTCTGCGCTGTATTCGTTCTTCAAATACTCCCTGAATTTCTCGATACACGGATCGCAGTAACAGGCTCCGTCCACCAAAAAGGCTCCATAATGACCCCCTGAACCAATCGGGGCATCCAACTGGTATCCGTCAAAGGACCCGCTGGCCGCGTTCCTGGCCAACCATTCATCCGCCCAACCGGGTTTGTTTCCGCACATACGATACAAGGTGGTGGTAAAACCCGTGCCCCTGGTTCTGATCCTGGTTCCGTCAAAGGATTCACAAACCAACCTTCCTTGCGGCGACGTGGGATCATCCAGCGAGGCGCCCCCCCAAACACTGCCGCTCAAGGTCATGTGGTATTCAATTCCCAATGCCTTGATAGCCGCGAGATTCTGTTCCGCAGCGCTTCCCCACCCGATTACGTCAACCTGATACTCGGACAAGACGCTGGCAATTTCTTCCGGGGTATGGGGAGCGTGCAGGGTAAATACGGTGGAGCGCTCCAAGCCATATCCGCTACAGAGAATAGTAACAAAAAGGGAAATTGGCCCTATTTTTTTCATAATCAGACATTGTTTCCGGTTAAAAAAATCATTCCACCTCGACTACCAGAAGCCCCCATATTCTCAGTTCCGGGATAGTTATATCCATACCGCCGTCGCGGCTCTTCACCGACAGTTGAACCGGATCGGCATCCGGACTCAGCAGGGAAACGCTCCCGAGCCTTGCCCCGCCCAACAGTCTGTCATTCAGGTGGATGGACAAACCTCGCTGAACGACTTGCTGACCACTCACGGCAAACAGGGTAAACCAAGCCCTTCCACTACTGGACGCATCTTGCATGGTTCTACTTTCACGTTTTTCGTTTTTCTCTTATTCGGCACAAAATCGCTCCAACACCATCTCCTATTTCCATCCGGGATGTGGCGCCTCCCCTCCAATAAAATTCGACCCCTGATAAATCACGGAACCACCCGCTTTCTCACGGACAAGTTCCGCAAGGGTCCTTGTTGTTTCCACACCCAATCCGTGCCCGCGCAGGACGGGCATGTAATGGCCGGAATCGACCGGTAAGGCCGAGAGTTGCTTTTTCACCATACGAATAATGGCCGCTTCATCTCCCTCATCCGATTGGTTCCGGTCCTTCCAATTCATCGACAGTTCATCCACGGTATATCCAAATAGCTTTGCGCTCAGGCAAAGCGCTTCCGCCGATTGAATGGAAGGACATTGCCGGGCAAAAAATTTGGCCCACATGTAAATGGGCTGCAGCACGTGCCAGCGCATGTAGCCGAACAGGGGTTGAATAAAACCACAGGTTCCGGCCAACCGGGAATAATTCTGACCGGACAACCGGCTGAAAAGCGGACCTATGGCGTTGGCGCCCAAGAATAGATTCCCTCGGGCTGAACGAATTTGAGCAAAGATCCCGTCAACGGATTCCTCAATCCAATCACAGCGAAAGTCGAACCACCTGGAAAACAGATCGGAGCCACTGAGCGCATCCAAGAATTCAATCAATGTCTTTCCCTCCGCATGAGTTGCCAGTTTGGATAGCGTCAGCCCCTCCAACGTCTTAATGACATTCACCAATTCCAACCTTATCCGAGCGGGCGTCAGGCCAGCCTTGTCCATGGCATCCGAAAACCCATCGCGACCCATATCGAACAGGCTATTGATGTCGGCCGCGTGCTTGAACCTTGCATGGGTGAGACAAATGCCGAATGGCTCGTAGCGACGCGTAAATTCCAGGATCCGTTCCACAATGGGCTTATGGGTTTCAGGGCTAGGCGTGAGCATGCTCCATTGCGACTCATGGGCCTCATTGCTATTATATTTGAAAACGGGGGACCTGTTTCGCATCGTCAGCGGATCGTCTTCCAATCCTTCCCCCCACCAGGTGCCCACCAGGAACATGTAACGCGCTCCAAGCCGATTCAGTTTCCCGATCGCCTTGTCCAGGACGGAACTTTCGCGCCTTGGATCGAATCCGCTACGCACGACAAAGAGATCGACTCCCTTCTCCTCAACTAACAGCCGAGCATAGTCGGGTGTCGCGCATATTGCCCGGTCGGAAACGTATAACCCTGTCTTAACCATGCTGGACAATTGATTTCTAGCCCGCATGTCTCTGCCGTAGAAAAGTGACGATCGTCGGGGTCAGTCGTTGAGGGGTTGTTGCCCAAAACCACCTTTATCGAAATACTGGGTGTCCTTTTCCCGTCTTGCTTTACCAAGAATACACGCGGCAGAGCAAGGATGCTCTTGCCCTACCAAATATACCCGGCTGCATGCGGTAGGGCAGCGGCA
>JAJDZZ010000034.1 GCA_022824405.1 Opitutales bacterium | reverse complement strand
TTTCCTGGCACTTGCAATCATGACGATTGACACCATCGAAGGCTTTTTCGAGCGCTTTCTCCGACGAGTTATTTGGACCCATTCTCGAAAGCGCTCAAAAGCCGGTAAATTCATGGTTGGGAGACCTACAAGAACGCCAAGAACGCGGAGACATGGATAAGAATAACCACAGAGGACACAGAGAGCACAGAGTTTATTCGTGATCGTGATCAAAAAAAGCAGGATGAAAAATGGCCTCTCGCAAACCTAAGATTCTGAAACAAAAACATGGATGTACAGGATTTGAATTATCCGTGGCCATTTTGTGCCTTTCCTGTCACGCCGTAGTCCCAACGGTCGAAGGCGGATGCGTGCTTGGCGAGAGTTAATTCTTTTTTCGATCACGATCACGATCACGATTAATTTTCATCCGTCTTCCTTCTTCCTTTTCTCCATCTCCCCCTCTGTGCTCTCTGTGTCCTCTGTGGTTAATTTTCCCTTCCGCTGTCAGTTACCCGACCGGAACTTTTCACATAGTTTCTGAGTGGCGTTTTTCAAAAGCCCCAGGTCGGCTCCAACCGCCACGCAAGTCATGCCCATATCGAGATAACGGCGGGCCTGTTCTTCCACCACGGCGATGGTTCCCACCGCCGTCCCGGTTGCTTCACCGGCCCGCAGAATTTCCCGGATGGCATCCTGGACTTTCGGATGTTGGGTATCGGAGAAACAACCCAGAGCGGCGGAAAGATCGGATGGTCCGACAAACAGACAATCCACCCCCTCAACCGCGGCAATTTCCTCCACATTGCGCAGCCCCTCCTCGCTTTCAATCTGGGCCAACACCGTGATGTTGTCGTTGACTTCGTCATGATACCCCTCGAGGTATCCGAAGCGGTTACCCCGGTTGGATAGGGAAATTCCGCGAATACCCTCGGGGGGATAACGAGTGGCGGCCACGATTTCCCGGGCTCGTTCCGCGTTGTCGACAAACGGCATGAGAAAATTGAAAAACCCCACGTCCAGCAACCGTTTGATGATAACGGGTTCCGCCCATTGGGGCCGGACTACCGGCGCGCTTCGGCTATCTTTCAAGGCCATCGATTGGTAGATGAAGCTTTGCAAATCATTGGTGGAATGTTCGCCGTCAATCAGGACCCAGTCGAATCCGGCGCCTCCGAGAACCTCGGCCGCCAATGGGCTTCCCAGAGCACACCAACAACCGATTTGCTTCTTGTTGGCGCGGAGGTTCTGACGAAAGGTATTGGGGATTGGTGAGTATGGTTCGGTCATAAATATAGAAAAATATGTTCAGTGAATCTCGGGTTCCGGCACGGCGGCGTTGCGGGCCAGAAAATCAAAATCGCATCCTTCATCCGCCTGCCCGATATGCTTCAGGTATAAGTGGCCATAGCCCCGGGCATACGTGATTTTGGGAGATTGGATTTCCGCCTTGCGGCGTTCAAGCTCTCTTTTTTCCACCAGCATGTCGAGGCGGCGTTCCGCAACGTCCATTTCGACCAGGTCGCCTGTCCTGAGCAGGGCGAGGGGGCCTCCGACATAGGACTCGGGAGCGACGTGCAAAACACAGGCCCCGTAACTGGTTCCACTCATCCGGCAATCCGAAATGCGCAGCATGTCCCGCACCCCCTCGCGCAACAGCTTCTTGGGAATGGGCAGTTGCCCCCATTCCGGCATTCCGGGTCCGCCCTTGGGTCCGGCATTGCGCAAGACCAGGACAGAGTCGGCATCCACCTCCAAGTCCGGATCGTCAATTCTTGCCTCCATTTCATCGTAACTGTCGAAAACGATGGCTTTCCCCCGGTGCTTCAAAAGGTGGGGTTCGGCCGCCACCGGTTTCAAGACCGCTCCATCCGGAGCCAGGCTTCCCCGCAATATGACCAGGCCCCCCGAGGTGTGGACCGGTTCCTCCAACCTGTGGATGACGGCGTCCTGGTGGATTTTGCTCCCTGCAATATTATCGCCCAATGATTTGCCGTTGACGGTCAGGCAGTCAGTGGCCAGCAGGGAACGCATCTCCTGCAACATCGCTCTCAAACCCCCGGCATAGAAAAAATCTTCCATGAGATATTCACCGGCGGGACGCATGTTGGCGAGAACGGGAACCTGCTCGGACAAGGCGTCGAAACGATCGATCTGAAGCGGTATTCCCGCCCGCCGGGCCATGGCCACCAGATGGATGACCGCGTTGGTAGAACCGCTCAGGGCCAAAACGGTTTTGATGGCGTTGTCGAACGACTCCGCAACCAGAATATCCGAGGGCTTTAAATCCTCCCAGACCATTTCGACGATGCGGCGGCCCGTATAGGCAGCCATTTGGGAATGCCGGGAATCGGCCGCCGGAATGGAGGACGCCCCGGGCAAGGTGAACCCCAGGGCCTCGGCCGCGCTCATCATGGTCGAGGCCGTTCCCATGGTCATGCAGGTGCCGAAGGAACGGGCAATTCCATCCTCGATGCCGCGCCATTCACATTCGGAAATCTTGCCCGCCCGAAGCTCGGCCCAGTATTTCCAGACATCGGTCCCGCTGCCCAACACCTTGCCTTGGTAATCCCCCCGAAGCATGGCCCCGGCGGGCAGGTAAATTGCCGGCAGGTTCATGCTGATCGCGCCCATGATGAGGGCGGGCGTGGTCTTGTCGCAGCCCCCCATCAAAACGGCTCCATCCACCGGGTGGGCCCGCAACTGTTCCTCGGCTTCCATGGCCAAAAGGTTGCGGTACAACATGGTGGTAGGCTTCATGAAAACCTCCGACAAGGTGAAGGATGGCAATTCGACCGGAAATCCCCCCGCTTGCCAAATCCCCCTCTTCACTTCCTCGGCCCGCGTCCTGAAATGGCCGTGGCAGGAACTGAGGTCGCTCCAGGTATTCAAAATCGCTATGACCGGCTTGCCCATGTAATCATCCCGGCCATACCCCATCTGCGCGGTACGGGAGCGGTGAGTCGAAGCACGCATATTATCCACGCCATACCAGCGGTGGCTGCGCAATTCTTCCGGTGTCTTTCTCGGGGGTGAAGATTTGTCCATGGAACCAGTCCCAATCCTTACCGGCCCATATTCATTGGGCCCGCTTTCCAGGTCTAGCCTAAAGGATTCATCCCCCACATATTTCTCCAACTACCCCTCTCCAAAAACCCAGAGTTTAATCGTGATCGTGATCGTGATCGAAAAAAGCGGGATGAGAAATGGCCTCTCGCAAAGCTCGCCAAGAACGCCAAGATTCTGAGGTAAAACATGGATTAACAGGATGTACAGGATTTGAATAATCCGTGCCTATCCGTGTAATCCGTGGTTTCTCTTTTCCTAATTCCTAATTGGCGCGCCTCAGCGCGCCTATATTTGATACTGCAAAATACTCAGAACTGTTCTAGTATTGCCTTTCTATCACCAATTCTCCCCAATTCATCCTTTGGGCTCACACGAATTAAAGCGATAATCCCACCCATATTTCATGAAGGCACTGTTCACCCGCTTCCCCGCTTGGGCCACGCTGTGCATTGCCCTCCTCCCGGCCGGCCTGCAGGCGGAAGGCCAGGAGGTCAATTCCGGCCAGGAGCCTTTGCCGGTAGACTTCAACCGCCAGGTCCGCCCCATCCTATCGGAAAATTGTTACGCCTGTCACGGTCCCGACTCCGAAACCCGCGAGGCGGATCTTCGGTTGGATATCGAGGAATGGGCCTTTCGGGAACGGCAGGACGGGCCGCCCGCCATCGTCCGGGGAGATCCGCAAAACAGCCCCCTTTACCAGCGCGTTACCCACGAATTGCGGAGCGAGAGAATGCCCCCGGAAGATTCCGGTAAAACCCTTACCGGGGAACAGAAGGAAACCCTATACCGATGGATCCAAGAGGGAGCGGTTTGGCAGGACCATTGGGCCTTTGTAAAACCAGTCCGGCCCAGCGTCCCCCCTCTATCCTGGGGAATTAACGAAATCGACGCCTTTACCTACCGGGCCATGAAGGAACAGGGCCTCGAACCCAACCCCGAGGCAGACCGCACCACCCTGGCCCGCCGCCTCGCCCTCGATATAACCGGATTCCCCCCCACTCCGGAGATGGTGGACCGATTCGTTCACGACTCCTCTCCGCAGGCCTATGAAAAATTGGTCGACCGCCTGCTGGAAGACCCGGCCTACGGCGAACACCAGGCCCGCATCTGGCTGGATGCGGCTCGATACTCCGATACCCACGGGCTGCACCTGGACAACTATCGGGAAATCTGGCCTTACCGCGACTGGGTCATCGACACCTTCAACCGGAACCAACCCTTTGACGAATTCGTGGTCGAACAGATTGCCGGAGACCTGCTTCCCAATCCCACCCTGGAACAGCGATTGGCCACCGGATTCAACCGTTGCAACCCCACCACCAGCGAAGGAGGGGCCATCGACGATGAGTACCGGGCCATTTATGCGAAAAATCGGGTCGAAACCACCGCTACGGTATTTTTGGGACTCACCATGGGGTGCGCCGCCTGCCACGACCATAAATTCGACCCCTTCAATCAAGAGGAATTTTATCGGTTCTCCGCCTTCTTCAACAATTTGAACGGGCCCATTATGGACGGCAACGCCTACGACACAAAGCCCATTGTCGTCATCCCGAAACCCGAACACCGCAAGGTTTGGCCCGTACTAAAAAGGGAATTTGAAGAACTGAACCATGAGTTGGCTCAGCACAGAAATGCCAGGGAAGGAGCCTTCAAGGCCTGGCTCGCCAGTGGAAAGGCCGCCCACAACGACCAATTCGTGCAACAACACGTTCAGTTTGCTCTCAACCCGGCCAAATCGAAGGGTAAGAATGAAGATAATAATAACGAGGAAGAGCAAAACCCCGAGAGATCCGCACCACTCCCTTCCTACCCGACCTCGGAATTTTCCATGGGCGAGGCGGTCGACTTGAAGGATCTCGGCCTGACCTTCGATTCCGACCAACCCTTTACCCTGCGTTGCAAAGTAAAACTCCCCGAGGAAGGCAAAAAAAAGAAGCCCCTCATCCCCCTGCTCTCTCAATTTGACGGAGACCGGGGCTGGCGTCTGACCATGGCCAGCGCCGATGCGCGCTTTCCCACCCGTTACCAGATCACTTTTCAACTGATCCATTCCCTCAAGAACAACGATATGGTTTCCGTCACCACCAAGCCCGAACGCAACAATCCACGGGAAGGTAACACGTCGACCATTTATATCAGTTACGATGGCTCCAAACAGGCACGGGGAATCTCCATTGCAGCGGGATCGCGCCAATCCTTCGATTACGCGAAACTCCTCGACAACCTGACCGGTCCAACCGCCACCGATTCCGATTTGCGGATTGGTCGCGACCGGGAAGGCAACGCTTTTACTTCGGGCCGAATTCTGGAAATCGCCTTTTTCAGCCGCATCGTCTATCCCTTCGAAAGCGACCTGGCCGGGAAAAAGAGTGCGTTCGATACGGCTCTGGAAGTGGCGGAAGACCGCCGCAGCCCAGGGCAATGGGGCCTTTTGAGAAACTATTATTTCGGGGTTCTCGATCCGCGAGGCCGGGAGCTGAAACTCAGGCAGGCCGCCAAGGAACTGGATTACAAATTCGTCTACGACAAAGCCACCGTTTCCCTGGTCATGGAGGAAAAGGCTGGCACACCTTCCGCCCACGTGCTGAAACGGGGCGAATACGATAAACCCGATAAAAAGGTTTTCGCCGATATCCCGGAAATTTTTGGCGGTTTGCCGGAAACCGCCCCGGCCAATCGCCTCGGTCTGGCCCGATGGCTGGTCCATCCCGACAATCCGCTCACCTCGCGGGTAAACGTGAACCGGTTCTGGCAAAACCTGTTTGGCGCCGGGCTGGTCAGGACCTCGGAAGATTTCGGCGTCATGGGAGAAATCCCCTCCCATCCCGATCTGCTGGACTGGCTCGCCCTGCAGTTTCGGGAATCCGGTTGGGACGTGAAGGGACTGATCGAACTCATGGTGACATCCGCCACCTACCGGCAAAGTTCCCGCTTCAGCCCGGAAAAATTGCAAAAGGATCCCGAAAACCGCTTCCTGGCGCGGGGGCCGCGTTACCGCCTCGACGGCGAAACCATCCGCGACCAGGCCCTGTTTGTCAGCGGCGCCCTGAATCCGAAACGCGGCGGCCCGCCCGTAAAACCCTATCAACCCAAGGGGATTTGGTATGCCGTCGGCTATACCGACAGCAATACCGCCATTTTCCAGATGGACCAAGGGGAGGACCTCTACCGCCGAAGTTTATACACCTTTTGGAAACGCACCGCTCCTCCCCCCAACATGGTGGTTTTCGACGCCCCTTCCCGCGAAACTTGCAGCGTGCGCCGGGAAAGGACCAACACCCCCCTGCAAGCGCTCACCCTGATGAACGACCCGCAATACGTGGAGGCGGCCCGCCAATTGGCTCAACGCTCCATGCTGGAAAACCGGGGATCGACCCCTGGAACGATTCGCGCCATGTACCGCTATGCCTTTGGCGCCGCCCCTTCCCAAAAATACCAAACCGTCTTATCCGACTCCTATGCAAAATTCGAATCGGCCTTCCGCGGCAATCCCCGTGATGCCGAGGCCCTGATCCGGGTGGGTGAATCCCCTGCCCCGCCGGAACTGGAACCGGTTGAACTCGCCGCCCTCACCCTGGTGGCCAACCAAATCATGAACCTGGACAGCTTCGTCAATAAATTCTAACGGGAACGGTAAACCCATGAATCCAATCCAAGAATACGTAAAACTGGAAACGCGGCGGCAGTTCCTCAGTAAAATGTCCAAGGGACTGGGCATAGCCGCCATTTCCTCCATGGCCGGGCCGGGAATGCCCGTTCAATCTCTGGCCAACGGCGGTCTGGGCCGGGGAATCCTGGGCAGCCCTCACTTTCCAGCCAAGGCCAAACGAGGCATCTACCTGTTCATGTCCGGCGCTCCCTCTCAAATGGATACCTGGGACTACAAACCGAAAATGAAGGAGCTGTTCGACACCGAACTGCCCGATTCGGTGCGACGGGGCCAGCGCTTGACCACCATGACTTCCGACCAGGTGCGCTTTCCCATAGCGCCCTCCATTTACGATTTCCAGCCCCACGGCAAATCCGGGACCATGGTGAGCGAATTGCTGCCCTACACCGGTAAAATAGTGGATGACATCGCCGTGGTTAAAACCGTTTGGACGGAAGCCATCAACCACGACCCGGCCATCACCTACATTCAGACCGGCAACCAGATTCCGGGCCGTCCCAGCCTGGGCGCCTGGTTGAGCTACGGTCTGGGAAGCCTCAATGAAAACCTGCCCACTTTCGTAGTCCTGAATTCAACCTGGACAGGGCGAAAAGAAGCCCAGGCCCTTTTTTCCCGCCTCTGGGGAGCAGGTCCCCTACCCTCCGAACACCAGGGGGTGGCCCTGCGATCCTACGGCGATCCCGTATTGTACCTGACAAATCCACAGGGAGTGAGCCGCGACCTGCGCCGCGTCATGCTGGACGGAGTCAACGCCATCAACCGGGACCTCTACGAAGAAGTGGGCGACCCGGAAACCCACGCGCGCATTTCCCAATACGAAATGGCCTTCCGCATGCAGACATCGGTTCCGGAACTGACCGACCTCTCCGATGAACCGGACTATATCCTGGACATGTACGGCCCCGATTCCCGTGTGCCCGGCACCTTCACCTACAATTGTATTCTGGCCCGTCGCCTGGCCGAAAAAGGCGTGCGCTTCTCTCAGATCTTCCACCGCGGTTGGGATCAGCACCGCAGCCTGCCCAAAGACCTGCCCAATCAATGCAAGGATATCGATCAGGCCTGTTACGCCCTCATTACCGATCTGAAACAAAGGGGAATGTTCGACGATACACTGGTCATCTGGGGCGGGGAATTCGGTAGGACCATCTACTGCCAGGGCGAACTGACCCCTACCAATTACGGTCGCGACCACCACCCGCGTTGCTTTACCAAATGGATGGCCGGAGCTGGAGTCAAAGGAGGTACGGTCTACGGAGAAACCGACCCCTTCAGTTACAACATCACCAAAAATCCAGTCCACATAAGGGATCTCAACGCCACCATCCTGGAGCGTTTTGGCATCGACCACCGACAACTGAACTTCCGACACCAGGGCCTCGACCTCAAGCTCACCGGCGTCGAAGAAGCCCACGTAGTCCGCGATATCCTGACCTGATTGGAACCCCTCCCCTGTCTCCCAACACCTCTCGCAAAACACGCCAAGTTCGCCAAGATTCTGGGTAAAAACATGGATGAACAGGATAGACAGGATTTGAATAATCCGTGGGCAGTATACTTTTGGCGTGGTGGGGGACAGGAATGTCCCCCCTCCGTTAACTCTTGTTCCGGCGAAGCCGGATCGCTTAGCGTTTCTTGTAGGTCTCCCAACCATGAATTTACCGGCTTTTGAGCGCTTTCGAGAATGGGTCCAAATAACTCGTCGGAGAAAGCGCTCGAAAAAGCCTTCGATGGTGTCAATCGTCATGATTGCAAGTACCAGGAAAACCCTGC
>JAJDZZ010000025.1 GCA_022824405.1 Opitutales bacterium | reverse complement strand
TTTCCTGGCACTTGCAATCATGACGATTGACACCATCGAAGGCTTTTTCGAGCGCTTTCTCCGACGAGTTATTTGGACCCATTCTCGAAAGCGCTCAAAAGCCGGTAAATTCATGGTTGGGAGACCTACAAGATCGCCAAGTTCGCCAAGATATTGCGGAAAAAACATGGACGTACAGGATTTGAATAATCCGCGTTCATCCGTGTGATCCGTGGTTTTTCTCTCCCAATTCCTAATTCCTAATATCTCATTGGCGCCCCCGGCGCTTTCCCCCTCTTCGCGTTCTTGGCGATCTTTGCGAGAGTCATCTCCCCAATTCCTGATCACAACTCTTTCCGAACGATTTTTGCCCCTCTCACCATATTTTGCAGCTTTTGCCGCGCGGCCCAGCGGGCGGTTTGCGAAAGCCCGCAATCCGGCGCGAACACCAGCCGATCTGCCGGGGCGTATTCCAGGCACCGGCGCATGATGGCCGCGACGTCCTCGGGCGTTTCGATGTAGTAGCTCTTAACGTCGATGACCCCCACTGCAGCATCGAACCGTTTGACGATCTGTTCTATCAGATCGAGATAAACGAAATGGGTGGTGCACATCTCGATGTGCATTTCATCCACGAGCAACTCGAGGAATGCCGGGAACATGTCGCGGGGGGTTCGCTTACCCACGGCCCGGCCCTTGTAATTGCCAAAACAGAGGTGTGAGCAAACGCGGATCTTTCCCGCGGCGGGTTCCACCGTCCGGTTGAACAGGTCGACAAAAGCGCGGGTGTCGGATTTGTAGGCGTAGCAGCTCATGGACGGCTCATCCACGCAGATTTCCTTGCAACCCGCCGCCACCAGATCCTCGATCTCCTTGCGGACGATGGGCAACAGGGCCTCGGTTACGGCATAGCGGTCGGGATATCGGTCATTGGGCAAGAGGCGTCCGCTCAAGGTATATGGACCCGGAATACTGGCTTTCAGAGCCGGGCCTTCCGGAGCCAAGCGCCTGAGCCGCTCAAATTCTTCCACAGCCCCCAAACCGTTGGGTGCGGCCAGCTCTCCGCTGATTTCATGTTTGCCCCGCTGGTCGTGGGCTGGCGGGCCAAAGCGGCGCGGCGAAGCGCCTTCCAACTCGATTCCCTCCAGGTATCCGTAAAAGGACAAATTGAAATCGAAGCGCGTTTGCTCCCCGTCGGTTATCACGTCGAGCCCGGCCGCCACCTGGTCGTGGATGGCGGCAACCACGGCGTCTTCCTGCAATTCAGCGATGTCGTTTGCCCCGAACCGATCCAGATTTTGCGAGGCAAATTCCAACCACCCCGGAAACGGGTAACTTCCTATCACCGAGGTCCGTAAAGGTTTTTCTTGCATGGCCGGAATCCCATGATTTTCAGACACCACCCCGAAGCAAGGTACAAGTTGAATGCCCTCTCGCAAAGAACGCCAAGCAACGCAAAGGGATCCGGCTTCGCCGGAACAGGAGTTAACGGAGGGGGGACATTCCTGTCCCCTATTCAAAAGACATGGCGGGGGACAGGCTCCGCGCTCTTTGCGAGAGTCATCTCCTCAATTCCTAATTCCTAATTCCTCATTGGCGCCGCAGGCGCCTCCCCCCCTTTGTGCCTTTGTGCCATCTCGCCTTGGCGAGATCCCCGCTCAATTTAAAAACTGGAAGTGACCCCGAAAATTCTCAAGGCTTCCGGCATGGCTAAGATTACCCTGAAAGCTCCCGTGGAACTCGGCATCGTTCCAACCCATATCAAATTTGTCCCGGGCCTCGTCCCCGACGAAAACGGTAAATTGCCCCGCCACCGAGAGGGTAATTTGCGGTTGCTGGCCGAAATAGACCGCATAATTGACCGATCGCCCGTCGACATCACGGCGGTGCAAGTCCCCTTTTTTCCCGGCCTCGACCAGGCCGATTGCGACGAGTTATTTGGTTCGATCAGGCAAAAGGGAATCAACCCCTCCCTCATCGCCATGGTGGGCGGAGGGAATCCCATGAACCCGGACGATGAAGATTTCGTCTGCTCGCATCTGGTGGCAAGCCTGGAGGCGGCCAAACGTTACCGGATCGAGCACGTTTCCTCCACTTCGATCGAAGAATGGATGAAACAGGGGGCGGAAACCCTCACCGGGGAAGCCTATGACGCGGCAGTGGCTCAGGTGGCCAAACTGCACGCCCGGGCCTGGAGGGAAGCCGGGGCCTCGGACAGTTGTATCAAAGCATGGCACATCGAATTTCTCCGCGGGGTCGAGTTTCAGACCTTCACCGATATCGGAAAGGCCTGGGGCGCCGTCAGCGCCATCAATGCCGCCCTGGGAGAAAACGCCTTCAAGATCCTGGTCGATGCGGCCCACTGCGGGGACTCCGATTTGTCCATGGAAGAAAATGCCGCCGCGATTGAGGAAATCGGACGCCAAGGGGGAATTGGCATGTTCCACGCTTCGGCCAAAACGACCCGGGGCTGCCTTTCCACCGACGACGGCTGGATTGGGAACCTCCTTACCGCCTGTGCCGCCACCGGTGGGCTGGAGATGGTCTTGGTAGAACTTTTTCACCACGAGGATCCCGCCTTGGCCGGGCTGCGCCAAGCAGACCCGCGCCACGGATTGGACACCACCGACGGCCGTTCCTATACGGAGTGCGTCTGCCAGGGCCTGGGCGACGTGGCCCACCGTCTCAACAACCTCGTAACCCGCGGCATCATCGCCTGATTCACCTCCCTCGGCCGCTCACCCATTACCTCTCGCAAAGATCGCCAAGAACGCCAAGGGATCGGGCTTCGCCGGAACAGGAGTTAACGGAGGGGGGACATTCCTGTCCCCCGCCATGTCTTTTGAGTGGGGACCCGCCTTCGCCAGAGGTCTACGGCGTGGCGGGGGACAGGAATGTCCCCCCTCCGTTATTAATCTGCGCTAATCTGCGTCATCTGCGGTTCACCTCTCCCTTCTTTGCGTTTCTTAGCGCTCTTTGCGAGAGTCCCCTCCCTCGAACTGGGCAAACCACGAACCCTTGGGCCAGGGGTAGCTGCCGGGTTTTACCGTTACCGACAGCCCGCCAGGACCTCCCACCCTCATCCCTACCACCCCCGTGGCATATTCGCGGGTGGGAAAAAAGGTTTTGAACCCCAAGCGGTGGGCAACGGCGGAAAAGGTTGCGCCTCCTTCAATCCGTAACGCCGCAACGCCTTTGCTTCCGTGCAAGACCCTTTCCACCACCTCGGCTATGTCCCGGGCCAGTTTCTTAGGCGCTACGGCTTCCGATTTTAACGGCCGGTTGATGGCCACGGCCACGGTATTTTCCTCATTCAACCGGCCCAGGATTTGTTCAGCCCATTTTTGCAGGGCAAGCGATCGGTTTCCCCTGCCCGAATACAGCTCCTCGGGAATTTCGCAGATTGTGGCCCCTCCCGCTTTGGCCCGTTCAATAGCCGCGTGGCTGTATTGGGAAGCGCTGCCGCATACGTAGAGGATCTTGCCCGGTCCCTCTTCGAAACGATTTCCCAGTCGGATCGCCCTGTGTCCGCGGGCCCGCAGGATGTGATCGAAAAATTCCGCACCTCCAGCCGGCAGGGTCGACTCATCCATCAACTCCACCCATCGGGCCAAATCCGCTTCCTGGAGCGTTTCCCCCACGTTCACCCCAGGCGCCAAAACCGCATCCTCGAGCCGGAGGTAATGAGTGGCCGTGCCTTCCGATTCACCCAGCATGCCGAGGACCTCAGAAGTGCGGTGACGGTAATCCGGGTCCTTGAAAAATTCGGTTTTATCCAGCCGGACTCCGTTCAGGAAGTAATGCCCATCGCCAATGGTGCGTCCCAGGCCGGGATTGGCGGGAAGCAATAGCGTTTTGGACAGGTTCAGCGCCCGTAACATGGGTTCCACTTCCGCAAGAACGTTGCCCCGAAAGGCCGAGTCCGTCTTCTTGTAGATAATTTCCGGACCAAGGCGCGCCAACTTCAAGGTCAAGGCCTCGCTCTCGGCCCCGGCCGCATCGGCCGGCAAGGTTCGCGTATCGGTCGCTATGACCAGGAGGTCGACCGACTCGACCGGCTCAACCGCCACCTGATAAGCCACGCGAAGACCGAATCGAAGGCCTATCCCTGCTATCTCAGCCGCCCCCGTGTAGTCATCTGCAATGACCCCGATCATCCTTCAGTTTCGAGCTACCTATTTCTCTTTCCCCCTTGCCATTCTCGCGGCGTATTCGATGGCCAGAAGCATGGCATCGGGACTGGCGATTCCCTTTCCGGCAATATCCATGGCGGTGCCGTGATCGACCGATACCCGGATGATGGGCAAACCCAGGGTGATGTTTACCCCGCGAACGCTTTTCATTTGTCCCTTCTCGGCATCCCACTGGAAACCCACAACTTTGAAGGGGATGTGCCCCTGATCGTGATACATCGCTACGCAACCGTCTATATCGCCCCCTCGGGCTTTGGAAAACATCGTATCCGAGGGCTCGGGTCCGAAAACATCCATGCCCCTCGCCCTGGCTTCCTCCACGGCGGGAATAATCTCCTTCTCCTCCTCATCCCCAAACAACCCGCCATCACCGGCATGGGGATTGAGACCGGCCACGGCAATGCGAGGTTTTTCTATGGCAAAACCGATGCAGGCCTCGTTCAACAGTTCAATCACCTCCAGGATCCGGTCCTTCCGCACCAGATCACAGGCTTGGCGCAGGGAAACATGGGTGGAGACGTGGATGACCCGGAGGTTTTCCTCCACCAACAACATGGCATATTTTTCCGTCTTGGTAAAATGAGCGTAAATCTCGGTATGCCCCGAATAACGATGGCCCGCCAGGTGGATGGCCTCCTTGTTGATGGGGCCGGTCACCGTGCCATCCACCTCACCCGACTGGGCCAGCTCAATCGCCTTGACGACGTATCGAAAAGCCGCCTCACCCGTCACGGAGGCCACACGGCCTATCTCGTATTGCCCGGGATCCACCATGCCCATGTCGTACAAATCCACCGTGCCGTGCCGGAACTTCCCCTCCTCCGCCCGAGTAACGGAATTTACTTTCAAATCCTCCCCGGTAAACTTCATGGCCTGCTCCAGCACGCCGATATCTCCCACCAACACCGGTCGGCACTGTTCATAGATCGATCCATCGGCCAAAGCGCGCAGAGCCACCTCCGGCCCGATCCCGGCGGGATCCCCCATGGTTATGGCAAGAACAGGTTTCACGGATTTGGACATTGTATTGAGAATCGAGGAGACGACTCTCGCCAAGGACGCCAAGGACGCCAAGATTTTCTTTTTGGCTCCACAGGAATAACCACAGAGGACACAGAGTTTAATCGTGATCGAAAAAAGCAGGATGAGAAATTACCTCTCGCCAAGATCGCGGAGCACGCCAAGTGATCCGCCTTCCATGCTTTGCCTGAACGCTCCGCACGGCACAGCGCCGGACCAGGAGTTAACGGAGGGGGGACGGAGGCGCCGAGGGCACCTCTTCCCTCTGTGGTAAATTCTGCCTCCCTGTCTTTGTGTTCGTTGCGAGGGTCCATCAGAATCAAACCTCGAGTTAAGGCTTGATTTTAGTGGAATCAATACCCGTTAGTTAGTCATGAAACACCTAATCACAGCCTTATCCCTAATCTTTTTCTGCGCTCCCACGTCCGCCCGGTGGTATGCCGGAGCAGGTCTACATGGACTTAATTTCGACCAGGAGCAGGACGGTGATCTCGAAACCAACTTTCTGTTCCAGGGTCCGCGTGGCTATGCGGGCTGGCGGATCAACGATAATTTCCGGGTCGAAGGCGAAATCGGGTGGTCCTCGTTCAAAGGCAAGCTGTTTTCTGACAACCTCGACGCGGACCTTCAGATGTGGAACGTCGCTATGACCGGGTTGTATTTTCTGCCGGTGAATTTCCCGATACAGCCATTCTTCTACGCGGGCGCCGGTCGTAGCTACTGGAATTACGACATCACACTCGTACAGCGATTTGGAAGCTTTGATTTCACCGATTCGTCATCCGACCTCTATTGGCATTTGGGCATCGGCGGTGAGATCGTGGTGAACAAGAACATGTGCATTCGGGTAGGATACCGTCACTGGCAAGTCGAGATGCATCCCGACCCAGACCAGTGGGCTATTTCCCCTGACCGCTACTCCTACCAACGAGGAGGCCTTGATATCGCTGTCCATTGGTTATTTTGAGGGAAAAAACCACAGAGCACAGAGGCGCGCCAAGGCGCGCGAATTAGGAATTAGGAATTTTGTGTTTTCTGTGCCTTTTGTGGCTAAACCTCCCTCCTCATCCTGTTCGCGAAGCGATCCTGTTCAGGCGCAGCCGGATCAAGCGACTGGAAGGAGCGTTGTTAATAAAAAATCCATTCCATCCTGTTTATCCATGTTCAATTCCTAATCTGTGCCTATCCGTGTAATCCGTGGTTCCACTCTCCCCAATTCCTCATTCCTAATTCCTAATTGGCGCCCCCGGCGCCTAAACCACGACCTCGAAACCCCTTCGGTATTCCCGTCCCAGCAGTTGATTGGCCTCCGCATTGCCCTTGAACCTTTCCTTTTCCCTATCGAGCCAGAGCTTCTTATTCCCCACCCGGTGCGCTATGTTGGCCAAGTGAAGCAGGGCCGTGCTGGCGTGAAGAGCCTCCAGATTGGCATTGGGTGCTTCACGCGATTTCACGCACTCCAGGAAGTTCCTGCAATGGGGCTCATCTCCCGGGCGACCGTAAACTTTCTCTTCCAGACGCCCACCCGCTTTGGTCACTATCCAACCCCCGCCATGCCGACCGATCGTCATCATCAATTCGGAACCATACAGCTCGATGCGGGTTGAATTCTGCGTCCAGTAGGGAAACTCGTCATTCCGGCGGATGCTGTTGTCGGTCTTCCGCATGTATTTGGGGAAGTTGGAATGCTCCAGCGTCATGACAAAACCCGGAAACTCGTAGACGACCTCCAGCAAATCGGGCACCTCGGAATCGTCCCCCTTATGCTGCAGCCTCCCCCCGGCACTGGAAACGGAAAACGGCAACCCGGGATCCCCCATCAGCATGGCGGCCAGGTCGATCTGATGAGCGGCATCGTCTGCCAAATCGCCCCCCGAGTAATTCCAGAAATGATGCCAGCCCCTCACGAAGATATTCTCGTGCCATTCGTGTAGGGCCGCAGCCGGACCGATCCATTCATTCCAGTCGAAATCCCGCGGTTTTTCCCCGGGATCCCCCAGATAAAACGGACCCCCGGGCTTCAGGTTGTAAACCTTGACCAACCGAATGTCCCCCAGCTTGCCGGAGCGAACGTAATCGCGGGCCTGGAAATTGTAGGGCGCGCTGCGGTTTTGCGTTCCAACCTGAAGGATGCGACCGTTCCTCCCGGCCAGTTTCGCCATCTGTTTACTCTCCCAGATGTTGTGAGCATGGGGTTTTTCCACGTAGACGTCCTTTCCCGCCTGCATGGCCAGAATGGAAGCCGGACCATGCCAATGGTCGGGAGTGGCGATAATGACGGCATCCACGGATTTATCCTCGAAGACCTTCATCATATGATCGTACCGCTTGGGCTTCTTCTCCTGGTAATCGGCCACCTGGGCGGCGACCCTGTCGATGCGCTCCGGATTCAGGTCGCAGAGACCGGCCAATTCACCCCCCTGCCCTATCATGGTCAAAGTGACGTTCCTTCCCCGTCCCCCGCACCCGATCAGGGCAAAGCGGACCCGTTCATTCGCTCCCAGAACGTTTCCCCAGGAAGAACGGCTCATGGCCATGGCGGAGCCCGCCACAGCGGCGGAGGTTATGAATCGTCGACGCGTTACCGATTTCGTTTTCATGGGCATATCTCTGAATTATTTGGTGCCTCCCCATCTTGAAGACCGCCCGCCCGCAGGTCCAGAAGAAGGTTCCTGCCCCTCCGCCTCTCCCCCATCACCTCTCGCAAAGATCGCCAAGAGGTCCGGCTTCGCCGGAACAAGAATCAACGGAGGGGGGACATTCCTGTCCCCCATTCAAAAGGCATGGCGGGGGACAGGAAGTGGAGGAATGATTAGCCACAAAAAGCAGGTATGTGGTCAATCAAGTGCAAAGTTTAATTTGTTTATAGATATGGTGAGTAAATGCGTTCCTATTGGGATAGCCTAGCTCAGTGAGCTTTTGCTTTCCCATCACAGTTGCAAGTTTTAGAAGTT
>JAJDZZ010000082.1 GCA_022824405.1 Opitutales bacterium | reverse complement strand
GATCAAAGGTGGACACCCATGGGGGAGATTAAAAGGGACAGGCTAAAATTTGTTGACAGGGGATTAGGAATGGGCAGGGTGGGGGGTATGAGAACGTCCAGGTTGAAGGTGAAGGGGCAAAGTGCGGTGTATCACTGCGTGACGCGCGTGGTGGGTGGCGCGATGCTGTTGGATAATCGGGCTAAGGAAGTGTTGCGCAAGCAGATGTGGTACATGGCCCGTTTCTGCGGGGTGGAAATTCTGACCTATTGCATCATGACCAACCACTTCCACGTCCTGGTGCGGGTGCCGGAAAATCAGGAAGTCGATGACACGGAATTATTGGCCCGGTTTTGCGAATTGTACGGGCGGCAAAAGGGGCGGGTGGAAACCTTGGAGGGCATCCTTAAAAAGGGAGGGGATCAAGCGCAGGCGGAACGGGAGAGGCTCCTGGCGCGGATGGGGGATATATCGTTGTATATGAAAGAGTTGAAGCAACGCTTCAGCATCTGGTATAACCGTACACACCGGCGTTACGGGACCTTGTGGGCGGAGCGGTTCAAGAGCGTGCTGATCGAGGATACGGCGAGTTGTTTGGGTGCGGTGGCCGCTTACATAGACTTGAACCCGGTGCGGGCGAGCCTGGTGGAGGATCCCAAGGACTATCGTTACTGCGGCTACTCCGAGGCGGTGGCCGGGAACATCGAAGCGCGAAGTGGGCTGTGTCGTGCGCTTGCCATGAAGGCTGGGAAGGCCGCCTTGTCGGAGTATCGCAAGATTCTGTTCCTGATGGGAGCGACGACATCGCGGGAAGGCCAGAAAGCGATGGACCGCGAGGCGGTCAGAAAGGTATTGGAAGCTGATGGAACCTTGCCGCTGGGACAGGTGTTGAGGCTGCGGGTACGTTATTTTACCGATGGCATGGTTCTCGGCTCGAAGGATTACGTGAACGGGATATTCGAGACGCATCGCGGTCTATTTGGGAAACGTCGGACTTCGGGGGCGCGGCCCATGCTGGGCCTGAAGGATTCGGGGTTGATGGTGATGCGCGATTTGAGAAAAGGAATTTTCTCCTGAATTCCCAACCGGCCGCATGGGGAGGGGGCGCCCAGAGGCGCCAATTAGGAATTAGGAATGAGGAATTAGGAATGGGATTTTGCTGAGGCGAGATGGCACCAAGTCGGCACCAAGATATCGATATCGATTCCGCATCCTTACGGAAAAGGGAATTGACTCTCGCCAAGCGGACAAGTCACGCAATTGGCCAAGCACGCCAAGCAGCGCAGAGGAAGAAGTTGAACAACGCTCCTTTCAGTCGCTTGGTCCGGCTTTGCCGGAACAGGATCGTTTTGCGAACAGGATTTTTTTGATTTGTTTTCCTGTTGGCACGCAGTGCCATCCTGTTGCCGTAGGCATCAAGCGAAGCGTTGTTTTATTTTAAATCCGTGCCCATCCATGAAATCCGTGGTTACCCTCCGTCATCGAGGAAGAGACTCCGCAATTCCATTGACTGATTACAGGATTTTACGGTTCCATCGGGGCAAAGGGGGAGTGATTTGTCCCCATGGGGAAAAAGGAGAATTGGAAGACTATGCCAAAACCAAAACGAGATTCTCATAAGACGGTTGAAGAACCGTGGTCAGAATATCGGACGGAAGATGGAACCATTATAGCTCCGCCTGAACCCCATGTCATAAAAGAAATTCCACGGGAGTTTTTGGATCGGTACGAAATATTACGGCCAATTCCAATCGAATTTGAACACGAAGAGCCTGAATCGTGCGTGGCCGTCTTTAAGGAAGCTAATATCTCAATGACTGGATACAGTAAATCCAATGCGCGAGATGAGCTTGCCTATACCATCATGGATTTTTTGAAAGTATTTCGAAATGATCCGGATTTTACCAAGGATGTGAAAACCGTCCTTTCCTATATAAAAGAACGGCATGTTACAGAGAAATGATGCTCAAAAAATTGCCAGGAAAATCGATGCTGAACGCGTAAAAAGAAAAAAGGCAAAACACATGTGGTTCAAATTCAGGGTCAATGGTAAAGCCTACAGATTTTCTATCAGACACGGCAGAAAAAGTGATCATAAACACCTAATCAACGATCTAGGTCTTCCATTGAGTAAGCTTCAACGACTCGCTCAATGCTCCATGTCAGCTGAAGAGTATTTCAGCATTTTAAGAGAAAATTCCTGACTGGGCGACCCAGCTTCACCTGCGAATCTGCTTCAAACCCCGCACGAGCATTGAGGAAACGATTCTCGCAAAGCGGACAAGTCACGCAATTGGCAAAGCTCGCCAAGCAGTGCAAAGGGAGGAGTTGAACAACGCGCCTTTCAGTCGCTTGATCCGGCTTTGCCGGAACAGGACCGCTTCGCGAACAGGATTTTTTTGATTTTTTTCCTGTTGGCACGCAGTGCCATCCTGTTGCCGTCCTGTCATGCCGTAGTCTTGGGCGTAGGCGGAAGGCATCAAGCGAAGCGTTGTTTTTTTAAATCCGTGCCCATCCGTGAAATCTGTGGTTTCTTTGGTTTCTTCTATCGCGTCTTGGCGGTCTTGGCGATCTTTGCGAGAGGCCGTTTGTTGGGATCGCGGCATAAAGCCGCTCCTACAGTTGACAAAAATGTCTCGGCTGGGGCGCGCCAGGGAGGAATGAGGAATTTTGAGTTTTTTGTGCCTTTTGTGGCTATTTATCCCATCCATCCTGTTCATCCATGTTTTTACCTAAGGATCTCTGCGACCTTGGCGATCTTTGCGAGAGTCCCTATTCAGCCTTTCCTCAAAGTTCCTTTATGAAGATATTTTTGAACCACACGTTATGGCCATGGTCCTGAAGGCCGATATGGCCGGTTTTGGGCAACTTGCTCAATGCGGTCTTAAACTTGTTTTTGCTTCCATCGGGATTCATCTCCGGGGTGGTCCATTTGGACAAATCGGCCTCTGCGACCAAGGTTCCGTTTATCCAGATGCGTACCGAGTCGTCTTTGGTGCGAATGCGCATCTTGTTCCACTTTCCCACCGGCTTGGCCGGGTCGCTGGAAGGAGCCACCGCATCGTAGAGCGCTCCGTTGGCGTGTTTTTCACGTCCCGGCCCCAATAATTCCATGACTTTGGAATCGAGGATCTGGATCTCAAAACCGCCCTGGACCGGATTTTTGGGATCGGTCCGGAAAAATACCCCACTGTTGCAATGCCGGGAGATCTTATACTCCAGTTGCAGAATAAAGTCTCCGTAGGATTTTTCCGTCCAGATGTATCCGCCACGATAAGAGCGACCCAAGGTGGCTTGTTTGGAGTCGACCTTCCAGGCCTTTTGCGGGGCTTCGGGGACAGTGAACCATCCATCCATGGACTCTCCGTCGAACAAGGCTGTAAAACCTTCGGGAGGCTGGGTTTTTGCCATCAATTGCACGGGGGCGCTGAGGCAGGAGAACAGGGCGACGGGAAGCAATATCTTAGGAAATGTGTTCATGATAAACTTAATTGTATGAAACCTTAGCACTTTGTTGGTTTCCCTCAAAATAGCCACTCTTTTTTGAACCCCTTGCCTCTCGCAAAGATCGCCAAAACCGCAGAGATGGGGAAGAGAATAACCACAGAGGACTCAGAGAGCACAGAGAGATCACGATTAATTTTCAGCCTTCATCCTTCTTCCTTTTCTCCCTCCCCTGAGCAATCGCGGCGTAAAGCCGCTCCTACAGTTTATAATGCCTTTCTCTGTGGTCTCTGGGCCCTCTCTTCCCAATCTCTGCGGTCTTGGCGAGCTTGGCGAGAGTCCTTTTCTCGATGCTGAATGCTCGATGCTGGAGGCGGGAGGTTTCCAAGCTTGTTTGCTTTTCGGATATCCCCTTTATTGGCAAATTTATCTCCGGCTCCGTCGCGAGCTTGCCAGTTGCCGGACCAGCTTTCCATGAATTTGAACAAATCCATATTAACCGGGGTATTTTTCGGTGTGGTTCTCCTGACCGGTAGCCTTTCCGGCCAGGAAGAGAGGGAGAGTCCCATTTTCGAATTGGAAAAGTTCATCACCGAGGCCATCGCCCAGGAGGATTCGGATTCGCTGCTGGCCACCGACCGAAAGATCGACTCGGCTTTCTTTGCCGACATGGACCTGATGGATATACCGAGATCGGTGTTGGTTCTTTCGCCCGAAACCATCGAACAGTTCCAGATCCATGATTTTGACGACCTGCACAAAGTCGGGGCCGGTACGGAGCGCTACAATTTTTACGGCATCGCCGGGGCTCCTGTCCTGCGCGGTTGGCAGGGAGGCATCTATTTCAACGGAATGCTACGAGCCTTCCAACGAAACGAAATGCCCGCGTCATTTTGCTCGCTGGAGGCCATGGAGGTCATGAAGGGCCCCGCCCCGGCCCAATACCTGCCCAGCCACGTGGGAGGGTTCGTTAACATGATGCCGAAATCTCCCTTCTTCGATACCTCCCGCGGTTCCATAAAAATCGAGTTGGACTCGAACAACCTGTACCACGTCGAGGTGGACAAAGGCGGGCCGTTTCTGGTTTTCGACAAACCGGCCGCTTATCGTCTGGCGGTAACGACTCAGCAAGCGGAAAGCTGGTGGGATCGGGTGAGGAACGATTTTATTTCGGTCTACGGATCGATCAAAATGAAATTGTCCGATGACACCTACCTCTTCGCCGGGGCTGAATATTACACTTTTGAATCCAATGAAAACGCCGGATGGAACCGTCCTTCCCAAAACCTCATCGACCATGGAGAATACGTCATCGGGGAACCGCTCAGCCTTGTTCGCAGTGAAAATGGAGGATACCCCGATCGGGGATTGCTCGGTGGAATGGTTTTCGGAAGGGCGCCTTTGCTGAACAAGAACTACGGAGACTTCCGGGCCTTGGTCGTGCCTCCCGCGGTGATCGATGCCGCCGTTTCCGAAGGGACCGTCTCGGCCGCGCAATTGGCGGCAATGAAGGATTTGAGCGATCCGCATATCCGAGCTGCCATCTACGCCGGATTGCCCGAGGACGTCATTCAGACCGAGAGCGGTTATTTGTATACTCCCGATTATTTTCGGGCTGGCGGTCCGGTTTTTACCACCTCCATCAAGGGCAGTCAGGTCCTTTCCGACCGGGAGGATTTCGCCGATTCCGAGGATCTCATGGCATTCCTGGATCTGGAGCGGTTCATCTCGGATAGCACCACCCTGGAGAACAAATTCTTCTTCGAAAAGATAAACACCCGGAAACTCAGTTCCTACCAATACGCCACTCGATCGGATCAATGGGTTCTGGACAACCGCTTGTCTTTGACTACGCAATGGGATCTCGGTGGGAAAGCGGAACTGGTTTTGGACTACGGATTGCAAGCCAGGTTCACCCAGGCCACTCAGTTGCAGGACTTCTGGGTTGAGCCCTTCGCCCGCCGGGATGTTTCGCGGGGAGCCATCAGTGACAACACCAGGTTTCTTTCGGGCGACCAGATCGATCCGATTTCGGGGCACAACTTTTGGGGGGGAGGATTTGGCGCCGCCGCTCCCGGAGGCCATGCCGCCCAATCCGATCTCGCGCAATTCGGCGGTTTCGCTTCCGCCCTTATCGATTGGGATGGCCCCTTTCTCCTGATCGTCAGCGGCCGGTTTGACAGTGTCGACTTCAAGGTAAAAGTGCCGGAGGCCCCAACCGACATAGCCCAAAACCAAAGCGAAGGAGATGACAGCTTTTTCAACGGGAGTATAAATCCGGTGTTGAGGTTATCCGAGGCGGTGAGTCTATACGCCTCCCACCAGAAGGCGGTCACCTATGCGCCCCTGCAAGGGGGACCCATCCTGGACGAACGAAATTTTGGTGATTCCGGGCTCACGGAAGGAGGTATAAAGGTTTCTTTTCCGGAAAACCGGTTTTACGCCACCGCGGCCTACTATGAATGGGAGCAGTCCGCCTTCAACGACCGCACCAATACTTCCGATCCCTACGCCTCGGAAGGATTCGAGCTTGAAATCACTTTTTCCCTGAATGAGCACACCACCCTGATTGGTTCCTACAGCAATCGGGAAACCCGCCGCAAAAGCAGCCTGGGTTTCCGCACCATGCCCTTCTCCTTGGCCGACCCCACCGGGCAGGGTAACGATGAGATCGGTTTGGCTCTGGAAGGCGGAGCATTGTTGTCTCAGTTTTCCAACGCCTTTGGCGGATTTACCCCGGAAGGGGCAAATCCCTCCCGGAATGCGGAATTGATGGTCCCGGGTATCCCGGAAGAAACGGCAAAGCTCTTTCTCGCCACCGATTTGGGGGATCGGTGGGGCTTCGCCCTAGGCGGCATCTATAATGGAAGCTACTACCACAATTACGACCATACCCTGCGCGTCGACCCGACCTTCGTCCTCCACGCCAACCTCTCCTATGAGGCCGATACATGGGAAGTCCTTCTGAATTTGGAGAACTTGACCAGTGAAAATTACTTTGTGGGGTCCGAACCGACCTTTGCCGGCAACGCCCTGATTACAAAGGCGCCGGAGACAGTGCAGGCCCGGCTCAGCCTGACCATTCCCTTTTGAAGTTTAGAGGATTTCTTACGATCGTGATCGAAAATAGAATGTACTCTCGCAAAGCTCGCCAAGACCGCTAAGAGGCGTACCGAGGGCATGCCTTTTGTGGAACCCCGTTGGGGTTCGGTCATATGGGTGATCGGTAACCCAGCGTGCGCTACGCGACACTGGGCTTTGGAGTTCAACGCCGTTGGCGTTAGTAGAATGGGGCGCCCAGGAGCGCCTCTTAGCGGTCTTGGCGAGCTTTGCGAGAGTACATTCCATAAGAAAATAATGTGGAAATTTCCTGGCTGCGATTAGAGGATTTCAATCTCTATTAACATCCTGCCATTCAAAAAACCTCTCCCCCGGAAAGCATGAAGAAAGTCCTCAAAATTACGGTAATCCTATTGGGAATTGCCTTTATCGGCATTCAATTGAAACCGGTCGACCGCACCAATCCGCCCGTGGATGCGGACTTGGACTTCGACGGCCCCGAGGAGGTAAGAGCGATTCTGCAAGCCAAGTGCTACGATTGCCACTCCAATGAAAGCGATTGGCCCTGGTATTCCTACGTGGCCCCCCTTTCCTGGTGGATCGCCCACCACGTGGAAGAAGGCCGCCGCGAAGTCAATTACTCGGAGTGGGGCAAATACTCCGAAGGAAAAAAGGAGGATAAAATCGAGGAAACCTACGATGAAATTCTGGACGACCTGATGCCCATCAAAAGCTACCGCATTACCCACCCCGATTCAAAGGTCACCGAAGAGGAATTTCTCATCATCGAACAATGGCTGGACGGAGAACTGTGATGAATTAAGAGAGGGCACAGAGGCGCCGGGGGCGCCAATTAAGAATTAGGAATTAGGAATGAGGAATGGGGAATGGGGAGAAAGACGAACCATGGATTATAACCCAGCATCCGGAAATTGACTCTCGCAAAGCACGCCAAGAAGGCTAAGAGGCGCCGATGGCGCCTTCTTCCGCGTTTAAGGTGGAGAATCGCCGGTGGAAGATTTTTGCATTGGTGGATGGACAATGATCCCTGGGGAATTATTTTCTCCCAACATGAGCGCTTCCGTTAGAGAAGATTCCGTTCTTTTCAAGGCTTCGGCTTCGGTGCTTTTCGATGCCGTATTGCACCAGACTCAGGACCAGATATACTTCAAGGATCGGAAGAGTCGGTTTATCAGGGTGAGCGATGCCGTGCCCGCCAAATTCGGGTTGAAGTCCTCCGAGGAACTGGTTGGCAAAACCGATTTCGATTTTTTCTCCGAGGAGCACGCCCGCGAGGCCTTCGAAGATGAACAGAAGGTCATGAAAAATAATGAGAAGCTGATAAACAAAACCGAAAAGGAAACCTGGCCGGATGGCAGGGTGACCTGGGTTACATCGACCAAGGTGCCGATTAATCTGGGATCGGGGAAACCGGCCGGGCTCATGGGGATCACGCGCGATATTACCGCCCAGGTGGAAGCTCAAAGGGCCTTGGAAGAAAGCCGGGAACAACTCCGCCAGAAGAACGAAACCTTGGAAATGGACTTTCAGAACGCCGGGCGCGTGCAGCAGATTCTTATTCCCGGACCTTTGCCGGAACATCCCGCCGTCGAGATTGCCGTTATGAGTTTGAGCATGGGGGACGTGGGTGGTGACGTCGTCACTTTTCCCCTCGTTTCACCCCATCAACTATCTTTTTTGTTGGGAGACGTCAGTGGCCATGGCGTGTCGGCGGGTATTTTCACCATTCTGGTCAAACACATGGCAGATTTTATCATGCCCTCCAAATTTGCCCATCCCGATAAAGCCTTGATTTCTCTGGACCAGCACCTGAAAGGCCTCATTCCCTTTGGATTTGTCGCCGCCTTGGCCGGCGCGTTGGATCTGAGCAACGATGAACATCCCACCCTCACCTTGGCCAATGCCGCGTTGCCGCCGGTCTTATGGTTCAGGGAGGCGAAATCCACCGTTGAAGTCGTCACCGTGCCGAGTGCAAATGTGGTGAGTTTGGGGATTTGCCAGTCAATAGAGACCCTGAAACTCGACCTCGATAAAGGGGATTGTCTGCTCTTCATGACCGACGGCGTCATAGAGTCTCGCAATCCCCAAGGCGATGAATTGGGGACGGAGGGGCTGGTTGAGACATTCGGGAGGAATGCCAAAAACCCCATCGAGGAAATCGTGCAAGGGGTGAGGGACCACCTCGCCCGGTATTGCGGGGGAGATTTTCCCCAGGACGATACGACCGTCCTCGCCCTGCGTTTGAAGCCCGATGCGTAGAAGAAAGGGGTCTGCATGCGCCATGGGGTAGCATCGGCACTGCGAGGACGCAGTAGCCCTACCAATCATCAATAACGGTAGGGCGAGAGCATCCTTGCTCCGCCGCTGTAAGCTTGCAAGATCCCCATTTTCTCCGCATTCTGAGAGTTCCTATGTCTGAATATCCCCACATTTTTCGCGTACGCCAAACCTTCGAGCGCCCTTTGGTTGAGGACATACCGGCCGAGGTGGAGGCCCAACTGCGGAGGCTCTCTCTTCATAAAAGAGTACAACCGGGTCAGACGGTGGCAATAACCGCGGGCAGCCGTGGGATCGCCCATATCGCCACCATCATCAAAGCCGTAGTGGATCACTTCAAAGGGCTTGGGGCCGCGCCCTTCATCGTCCCGGCCATGGGTAGTCACGGAGGCGGCACCGCCGCCGGGCAGCGGGAGATTTTGGCGTCTTACGGCGTGACGGAAGAGTATTGCGGGTGCCCCATCAAGGCCAGTATGGAAACCGTCATCGTTTGCCAGGCGGCGGAAGGTTTCCCCGTCCACTTCGATAAATTTGCCTGGGAAGCGGATCACGTTTGTGTGGTGGGCCGCGTAAAACCGCACACCAATTTCGTGGGGGACATCGAAAGCGGTTTGATGAAAATGATGCTGATCGGGCTGGGTAAACACAACGGCGCCAGGGTATACCACCGGGCCATTCTGGATTACAATTTCGGACAAATCATCCGCAGTGTGGGACGCGAAGTGCTCGCCAAATGCAATATCGTCGCCGGGTTGGGCATAGTGGAAAATTCCTATGACGAAACAGCCAAGCTGTTGGCGGTTGCTCCGGAGGAGTTGGAAGAGCGGGAAAAAGAGTTGCTGGTCCTGGCCAAGCGCTGGCTGCCCCGCTTGCCCTTCGATGCAGGCGACATCCTCCTGGTGGACGAGATGGGTAAAAACATCAGTGGAACGGGAATGGATACCAATGTGATCGGACGCAAATTCGGCTGGCATTCGGCCGGTCCCGGTGAAACTCCCGTAATCGGGAATATTTGTGTGCGCAGCCTGACCTATGAAACGCATGGAAACGCCGTGGGAATGGGCATGGTGGAATTTGCCCTGACCCGTGCCATCGAGCAAATGGACGTCGAAATAACCCGCATCAATAGTCTCACCGGGGGAGGCGCCGCCGCCGCCATGATTCCGATTCATTATGAAACCGACCGCGAGGTTTTGGACGCGGCATTGCCTTTGATCGGATTGACCCCTCCCGCCCAAGCCAGGCTGATGTGGATCCGCAATACCCTGGACGTCGCGGAGCTGGAATGTTCGGCCATGTATTTGGATGAAGCCCGGGAGAGGGATGATTTGGAAATCGTAATCGGACCGCGCCCCCTGCCATTGGACCGGCAGGGCATGTTGCCCGAAGTCAAAGCCTTGGAGCCGGTAACGGTTTGAAGCTGACAGCCTCCAAGATTCACCAGGCCTTGAAAGAGCAGGGTATCACCCACGTAGTGGGGTTGCCCGATAACCTTTCCCGCGTGTTTTTTCGAGGTTTGGAGGAAGACCCCGATTTGGAAGTGATCAAGGTCTGCCGGGAGGGGGAGGCTTTTGCCATTGCTGCGGGGCTTCACATCGGGGGGAAAAAGGCGGTGGTGCTCATTCAGAATACGGGTCTCCTGGAGGCGGGGGACGCGTTGCGGGGGACCTCCTGGAATATGCGGATTCCCCAGGTGATCCTTCTCTGTTATCGGGGTTTCAAGTCGCTCAAAGGGGAAAGGGAGCGCACGGATTCAGCCGCCTTGTTTACCGAACCCACCCTGGATGCATGGCATATTCCCTACGGGATAATCCGCGACGACCGGGACCTCGCCAAGCTCCATGACGCCTTCGCCAAGGCCGACACCACTTCCAAGCCGGCCGCCGCAATTCTGGCCGATACCACGGTCTGACCATGCTCGATAAATACACCTGTCTGGAAAAATTGGCCGCCGGCCGAACCGATGAAATCATCATTACCTGCATGGGCACGGCCAAGCCTTGGGAAAATTTGTCCGATACCGCCCTGGACTTCGCTTCGGTGGATAGCGCCATGGGCCATGCCGCCGACTTCGGCCTGGGGATCGCCCTAGCGCAACCCGGTCGCCGGGTGATCGTTTTGAACGGCGATGGGAGCATGCTCATGTCTTTGGGCACTCTGGTCACCATTGCCCAGAGGCCGTGCCGAAACTACGTCATGGTGATCATCGAAAACGGTACCTACGAAGTGACGGGCAACCAGGAGGTCCCCGGAGTCGGTTCGGTCGATTTTGCAGCCATGGCCCGGGGAGCGGGGATCGAGCAGGTTTATACCGTCGAAGACGAGGAAGAATTCGAAGAGCGATTGCCTTTGATTTTCCAGGGCAAGGGCCCGAGCGTTTTCATCTGGAAAGTGGAGAGGGGAGAGGAGCCCGTGCCGACCTTTCAGAAAACCTTGGCCGAGCGGGTGAGGCGGCTGCGGCGCGCTTTGATTTCGTTTTGACGGGAGCCGTGTAGTTTGAAACCCATCCCCCCAGGCATGTCAGCCGGTTCACAAAAGAATGCGTTGCTTTTATTTTCGCAATTCCTAAATTATCCGCCATTTCCGGACCATGACCCGGTTCCGGTCCGTAAAATGGCCATCAACCTATTTTCACGATGAGATTTGTCTTATACCAAGGAGTCAGCCTGATATTTTTCATGCTTTGTTGTTTCGGGGATAGCGGTTCCGAACCGCTTCGTTGGTTGGCCTTCGAAGGGATGAACGGTCCCGGCCAGGGAAAACAGGTGGTATTGATCAGCGGCGACGAGGAATACCGGTCCGAGGAAGCTCTGACTCAACTGGGCAGGATTTTATCCAAGCGCCATGGGTTCAAATGCACCGTTCTTTTTGCCCAGCAGCCGGATACTCCCGGATTTATCGATCCCGACTTCCAGGAAAATATACCCGGATTGGAGGCCTTGCGGGATGCCGACCTGATGATCATCGCAACCCGCTTTCGCGCTTTGCCGGACGAGCAGATGCGGGAAATCGACGACTATCTCGCCTCCGGTCGGCCGGTTGTAGGCCTACGAACCGCTACCCACGCCTTTCGCTTCCCGGCCGATTCGAAGTGGGCTCACTACAGTTTCAACTATTCCGGCGAAAAATCCGCCTGGCATAATGGATTCGGGGAGTTGGTCCTGGGCACCACCTGGATAAGCCACCATGGCTGGCACAAGAAGGAAAGCACCAGAGGCATTCCCGTGGGAAATCATGAGATTACCAATGGAATAGGGGAGGGCGAAATTTGGGGTCCCACCGATGTCTACGGGGTAAAATTGCCCCAGCCCGGCGATTCCAAGGCCGTAGTATTGGGCCAGGTCCTGGCCGGAATGAACAAGGGCGACCCGCCCATTGGCCCGGGACCTTACGAAAGGGCGCCCAAGTATGGGAAACACCCGGGATTTCACAAAAACGATCCCATGATGCCGCTGGCCTGGACCAAGAGCTATCGATTGCCTGGCGGCAAAAAGGGCAAAGTATTCGCTACCACCATGGGATCTTCGACCGATCTGGAGGAGGCCGGAACCCGTCGCATGATCGTGAATGGGGTTTACTGGTGCCTGGGCATTCCCGTCCCCGAAGGGGGTACCAACGTCGACATCGTCGGGAGCTTCAAGCCGACCGCCTACGGTTTTAAAGAGAAGGGTTACTGGGAGGCGCAAAAAGTAAGCGTCGAAAGCTTTTCAAACTAATCCTTTTCAGGGGATAAGACGCTAAGGAATTTATGGGCAAATATCTTCTTATACTACTCGCATGCCTCGCGCTGCTTTCGGTGGGACGGGCCGAGGCGCTTCCTTTGGGAGTGAGGGAAAATGACCGCATCGTTCTTCTGGGCAACGGATTGGGCGAACGCATGCTCAACTTCCCCCATTTTGAAACCCGTTTGCACCGTCTCTATCCGGATGCAAACCTCACCATCCGCAATATCTGCCGCCCCGGGGATACCCCGGGCTTCCGGCCCCATCCATCGCGCAAGAGCCAGTGGGCCTTCCCGGGCGCCGAGGCCTATCGTCCCGAGTACCAAACCCATTTGGGAATCGGCCATTTTCCCACTCCCGACCAATGGCTCACCAACTTGAAAGCCGATATCATCCTGGCCTTTTTCGGCTACAATGAATCCTTCGGCGGACTGGACCGGTTGGAAGATTTTTCAGGGGAACTCGATGCCTTCGTCCGGCATACCTTATCGCAACAATACAACGGCGAAACCGCGCCCCGGCTGGTCTTGATTTCTCCCATCGCCTTCGAAGACCTGTCCGACCGACAACCCCTTCCCGACGGGGTGAAGGAGAACGAGCGGCTGGCCGCCTACACCGATGCCATGAGGCGCGTTGCCCTCCGCCGAAACGTGGGGTTTGTCGATTTATTCCAGCCCACCATGCGGCTCTACGACCAAAATGAGGAGCCCCTCACCATTAATGGGTTCGCCTTGACCGATACGGGATACCGCAAGCTTGCCCCACTCCTCACCAATGCCTTGTTCGGCCGATCTCAGATACAATCCAAGGCCACCCATAATATGGTCAATCGGGCCGTCCAGGAAAAGAATTGGTTCTGGTTTAACGACTACCGCATGTTGAACGGCGTGCACGTATACGGTCGACGTTACAAGCCTTATGGAAACGTCAACTACCCCGAGGAAATAGAGAAAATTCGCCAGATGACCGATCTGCGGGATGCCCGAATTCACCACGTGGCTCAGGGTAAGACGCGGGACCTCGCCGTGAACGATCAGCGCACACGGCCCCTCACCCCGGTGGAAACCAACTTCAACCAACCGATTGAATTTCTGGACGTGGATCGCGCCTTGGACAGGTTTGTTCTCTCCGAGGGGTACGCCATCGATCTGTTTGCTTCCGAATCGGAATTTCCCGACCTGAAAAATCCCGTCCAGATGTCCTTTGACAACGAGGGGCGCCTCTGGGTGGCCGTCATACCGTCTTATCCCCACTACCGACCGGGTGACGCCAGGCCCAACGACAAGTTGCTCATTTTTGAGGATACGGACGGGGATAACCGGGCGGACAGGCAGACCGTTTTTGCCGATGAATTACATTTGCCCATCGGATTTGAACTGGCCCCTGAAGGGGTCTACGTCGCACAGGAGCCAAACCTCGTCTTGTTGGTCGACGATGACGGGGACGACAGGGCGGACCGCACGGAAATACTTCTGCATGGATTCGACTCTCACGATACCCACCACGCCATTTCGGCCTTTACCGCCGATGCCTCCGGCGCCTTCTACATGAGCGAAGGCCGGTTTTTGCATTCCCAAGTGGAAACGCCATACGGTCCCGAGCGCTGCACCGATGGCGGAGTATGGCGGTTCGATCCGAAGTCCTGGCGGTTGGAGCGGTTCATGCAGACCGATGTATCCAATCCCTGGGGAATGGCCTTCGACCAATGGGGGCAGAACTTTTTATCCGATGCCTCCGGTGGGCAAAACTGGTGGTCGCTTCCCCTTTCCGCCAAAGTGCCCCACGGTTTTGAAATCGCCAAGGTGGACCAGTTTACCACCCATCGGGTCCGCCCCACCTCGGGATCGGAGTTTATCTATTCCCGGCATTTCCCCGATGAGGTTCAGGGAGATTTTCTCATCAACAATACCATCGGGTTTCTCGGAACCAAGCAGCATACGCTGGTGGAGGACGGGGCGGGCTTTACCGGTCGATTGCGACAGGATCTGGTTTATTCCACCGATCCCAATTTTCGCCCCGTCGACCTCGAATTTGCCCCCGACGGTTCCCTCTACCTCATTGATTGGCATAACCCCCTGATCGGTCACATGCAACATTCCGCCCGCGATCCCAACCGCGACCACGATCACGGGCGCATCTACCGCGTCACCTACCCATCCCGGCCTCCGGTCGAACCGGCCAACGTCGCCGGCGCTCCCATCCCCGTCCTCTTGGAGAACCTGAAGGCGCACGAATACCGCACCCGTTATCGCACCCGGCGCGAACTCCGGGGCCGCGATGCCGATGAGGTCCTGAAAGCGGTGAAGGATTGGGCCGGGAAGCTCGAAAAAAACGATCCCCTCTACCAGCGTCATCTGCTCGAAGCCCTCTGGGTCACCTGGGGTCAAAATCGAGTCGATTTGGATTTGCTCAAGCGCTGTCTGGAGGCGGAGAGTTATCAAAGCCGGGCCGCCGCAGTCCGGGTCATGCGTTATGCCTACCGGCAAATCCCTCATTACCTGAACCTTTTCCTGAAAGCCGCGGCCGATTCCCATCCGCGCGTCCGCCTGGAAGCAGCCGTAGCCGCTTCCTGGATGGCCGACCAGGCCGGGGCCAGGATCGTCATTGAAGCATTGAAGCACCCGCTGACCCGGTGGATGGGTCCGGCCCTGGAAGGGGTCTTGCTCACCCTGGATGGCGAAATTCGCGCCTTGCAAGACCTGGAGCAATTGGATCGGACCCTACACCCCACGCTTCATTCCTACTTGGCGGGAGACCTCGCGTTGTACGACAAAAAGCGCGACGCTCCCCCAAGAATTCCCCAGACCAACCTTCCCGCGGCCGATCTGGAACTCCTCCGTATCGGCGCCGAAGTTTACCACCGCGATGCTCATTGCGTCACCTGCCACGGGGAGAGAGGCAGGGGGACGACCGAAGGCATTTATCCGCCCCTTACCAATAATGAATGGATAAATGGGGACGATGACCGGTTGATCAAACTTACCCTCAAAGGCCTTTGGGGTCCGATTGAAGTAGGTGGAAAAATTTACGATCCCGCTACCGGTGTTCCCCCCATGACCGGGTTTGAGCATTTGCTTACCGATGAGGAAATTGCCGGAGTGCTTACCTATTCGCGCATCCAATTCGGGAATCCCAAAGGGTTGGCCAAGGTCATCAGGCCCGACCGGGTGGCTCGCATCCGGGAGGAGATCAAGGACAGGAATACCTTTTACATGGTGGATGAAATTCTGGCCGAACATCCCATGACCGACTGATGGTCTCCCTTCCAATCCAGGCAGGAAATATTTGCTTTTTTCGTTCAATGGGCTGAATTTGTCTCTATGTGGCGAATTTATACTTTTTCTCTACTCAGCTTTGTTCCTGCCTGTTTGGCCAACTCCGAATGGTCGCAATGGCGCGGCTCCTATGACGGAGCCGGGATCATAGCGGGCGGTCCGTTGATCACCGAGTGGTCCGATGCCGAAAACGTCATTTGGAAGTCGCCGGTTCCCGGTCGCGGCGCTTCCTCGCCCATTATCGCGGGATCGAAGCTGTTTCTCACCACGGCGGACGACGAAGCGGGCAAGCAGTTCCTCCTCTGCTACGACCGCAACTCAGGCGAATTGCTCTGGCAGAAACTCGCTTTCGAAGGGGAGTTTCTCGTTCCCTCTCATCGTCTCAACACCGAGGCTTCACCCACCCCGGTAACCGACGGAGAAATCGTCGTCACCCTCTTTGGCATAAACGGGGGCCAATCTCTGGCCGCCTTCGATCTGGATGGAGAGCGGCTTTGGTCGACCCAGGTGGCGGAAATCGATTCCCGGTTTGGCATCGGGGCCAGCCCGCTACTCTATAAGGGGAAAGTCATCGTTCTAAACGACATTCGGCCCCACAATTTTGTGGCCGCTTACGATTTGAGGAGCGGAAATCGGATTTGGAAAACCGAGCGGCAGGGCGATCGCGAAAATTATCAGGAGAACCACAATTATCAGACTCCGCGAGTTTTCCGTTTGGAGGGGAGAGATCAACTGGTCACCACGGGACATGGCATTATGACCAGTTACGATCCCGATACCGGCCAGGTGCTCTGGACAACCGAAGGGGGCGCGCGGGTGACGGTTGCCGCTCCAGTGGCGGGTCGCAACCTCATCTACTTTAGCGGCGGTTATCCCGAACGAGGGACTTTTTCTTTCAATGTGGTAACCAAGGAGCAGGAGTGGAGCAACCGGATCGCCACCTACATCGTATCCAGCGTTCTGCATGGAGGTTATCTCTACGGCTCCAACAATCGGGGCGAATTTGCCTGTATGGACGCCAAGACCGGGGAGATCCTCTGGCGCAATTTGCTCAGGGAAGAAGTCCTGGCTTCCCCCTTTGTTGCCGGCGGTCATATATACCTGACTTTGGCCAATGGGGTCACCAAGGTGATAAAGCCCGATCCGAAAGAATACCTGGAGGTTTCCGAAAACGTCATACCGGGAATGACCCACGCCACCCCCGCTATTGTCGACGGACGTATTTATTACCGCACTGAAGGCATGTTGTATTGTTTGGGGAAAAACTAGGGTGGCGCGAACTATCCCTTGATACGGACGAAAAAGATTATTTGGTTGTGCTCCAGGTTCGCCTCCTGCGCCCTGACTATTTCCACGGGGCACTTGGCCACGGCGGGCAATAATCAGGATTTTCCAGCCGACCCCCAGACGGGAAAAAGATCGTTTTTCGTCACGGAAATCTCCGACCCTATCACCGTCGACGGCGTGCTCGACGAACCGATCTGGAGTTCCGCGCCGAATATCGGCGATCTGGTCCAGCAACAGCCCCATACCGGAGAACCCCCATCCGAACGGACCGAGGTCATATTGCTGCGTGATGCCGATTATCTCTACATTGGGGTGAGGGCTTACGATTCCGAGCCGGACAAGGTGATTGGAACCCAGATGGTGCGCGACGGGCTTATCTCGGCCGATGACCGCATCGAAATCCTTTTGGATACCTTCCGCGATCAACGCAACGCCTTCTATTTTGCCACCACTCCGGCCGGAGCCCTCGTCGATGGGTTGGCCTTCGGCAACCAGGATCTGAATACCGATTGGGACGCCATTTGGGACCTTCGTACCACCCGTAGCGATAGCGGTTGGGTAGCGGAATTGGCCATTCCCTTCAAGAGTCTCAACTTTCCCTCCGGAAGCGAGGTGTGGGGATTCAATTTCGCGCGGAATATTTTCCGCAAACAGGAGGAGGATTATTGGTCGGGGGCCCGCCTGGAAACGGATTTCCTGCAAATTTCCGAGGCAGGAGAGATTTCCAATATGACGGGACTCAACCAGGGTATCGGTTTGGATGTGCGGCCTTTTTTGGCCTCCACCTGGTTAAGCCGGCGCGGAGAAAGTGACGACATCGACCTCGAACCCGGTCTCGATATCTTCTACAATATCACCCCGAGTCTGAACCTGACCGGTACCATCAATACCGATTTCGGCGAGACCGAGGTGGATGAGCGCCAAATCAACCTGACCCGCTTCTCCCTGTTTTTTCCCGAGAAACGGTCTTTCTTCCTGGAGGACGTGGGGGTTTTCGATTTCGCCAGCACCGGGCCCATTCCCCCGGGGGGTATTCCCCGAGCGGGAGCCGACGTCTACCCTTTCTTCAGTCGGAGAATCGGGTTGCTGGACGGTCGGGAAGTTCCCATCGACGTGGGTGTCAAGTTGACCGGGAAAGTCAACAACACCGATATCGGGTTTATGGGTGTTCGGACCGGTAGTACGAATTTTGTGGAAGACAAAACCTTCTACGTGGGGCGTTTCAAACAGGATTTGTTCGAGCAGTCCTACGTGGGTGGGATTTTTACCCGGGGCAACCCGAGGACCGGGCGGTCCGGCGAAACCTACGGGGCCGACCTCAGCTTGGCAACTTCCCAGTTTCTGGGCGGGCCGCGCAATTTTGTTTTCAATGCCTATGGGCTGAAGAGTGAGAATGAAGGTGTATCCGGCGATGATATGTCCTATGGGGTTTCAGCTCGTTATCCCAACGATAAGTGGGATGGGATGCTGGTTTACAGGGAGATTCAGAAAAACTTCGATCCGGGTATTGGATTCGTGCAGAGAAACAATGTGCGCATGTACCGGGTGGCGGGCAGCTATAACCCGCGTCCGAAAGACTTCTGGAACATGCAGCAGATGTTTCACGATATCTACTATACCCATTTCGAGCGGTTGGATAACGGAATGACGGAAAGCTCCGAACTCTATATCACCCCTATCGACTGGCACTTTCGCTCCGGGGATTCCATTCACCAGTTGGGCGATTTCATCCAAGGATTCGAGCGCCTTTTCGAGCCGTTTGAGATTTCTCCGGGAGTGGTTCTGCCAGCGGGCGAATACCATACCACCCGACACAAAGTTAACGTTGCCTTTGCCCGAAAGCGTCCCTTATCCGGTAGCCTGAGCCTGGGTTGGGGGGATTTTTGGTCGGGTTCTTCAGAAGACGTTTTGGCGAGGCTCACCTACAAATTGCCCCCTTGGTTCACCTTTACGGCCAGCGCCAACCAAACCTTCGCCAACCTCCCCCAGGGTAAGTTCACCGCCCGCATCCTTACCTCCACCGTCAATTTTTCCGCCTCGCCCCGCCTTACCTTCTCCAACCTGGTCCAGTACGACAACCGGTCCCGCAACCTCGGCTGGCAGAGCCGCATGCGTTGGACCCTCAAACCGGGTAACGACCTTTTCGTCTCTTTCAACCAGGGTTGGATCAGTGAGAATACGGGCAGCCTGCGTTTTCTCACCGGGGATACCAAACTGGCCGCCAAGTTCCATTACACCCTTCGGTATTAAACTCGAAAAGGCACAAAGGCACAAAGGCACAAAGGCACAAAGGCACAAAGGCACAAAGGCACAAAGGCACAAAGTGAGCGGGGTCAGAAGATATCGAGATATGATCGTTTGGCAATAGAGAAGGACTCTCGCAAAGCTCGCAAAGACCGCTAAGAGGCGCCGATGGCGCCAATTAGGAATTAAGAATTAGGAATTAGGAATTGGGAGAAAGATGAACCACGGATCACACGGATGAGCACGGATAATCGTGATCGTGATCGAATGAGGCCTTTCCTCCACCCGCCAACTCCCAAATCGAAACATTCCTAATTCCTAATTCCTAATTGGCGCGCCCCGGCGCGCCTTACCGGTAAACCTTCAGCAGGGCCTGGGTTCCGAAATCCTCTCCTCCCTGCGCCGCCAGTTTCCCGTAAAGCGTTTTGGTCAGTTTCAGGCCGGGCAGGTCGAGCCCCATTTCTTCGGCCGATTCAATGGCGATTCGCATGTCCTTGATGAAGTGTTTTACGTAAAACCCCGGGTCGAAGTCGCCTTTGAGGGCGCGAGGCGCCAAGTTGGATAAGGACCAACTGCCGGCGGCGCCGGGTTCTATGCTCTTCAGCACCGTAAACGGATCCAACCCGGCCTTCCCGGCATAGGCCATGGCTTCCGAAATCCCTATCATCCCGCTGGCGATGGCGATCTGATTGCACATCTTGGTGTACTGCCCGGAGCCAGCCGGCCCCTGTAGCACGATATTCTTTCCCATGATTTGGAAGATGGGCATGGCCCGATCGAAGTCTTCCCGTTCTCCTCCCACCATGATGGAGAGCTTGGCGTTTCGCGCGCCCAGATCGCCGCCCGAAACGGGGGCATCCAGGGAACCCATCCCTTTTTCGGACGCCGCCGCCGCGATTCGTTTTGCCAGGATCGGGCTGGAGGTTGTCATATCGATCGCCAGGGAACCCTTTGGGGCTCGGTTCAGGATCCCTTCCGCTCCGAAGTAGACTGCCTCCACGTCCTTGGGGAAACCGACGATGGTTATGATAACGTCTGCTCCGGACGCGGCTTGTCCCGGTGTGTCAAACCAGATGGCGCCGCCCTCCAATAAACCTTCCGCTTTGGATTTGGTGCGATTGTAAACCTGTAGCGGATGCCCCGCTTTGAGTAAGTGCCCGGCCATGCTTTGACCCATGACCCCGGTTCCGATAAATGCTATGGTCTCTTTGCTCATGTTAATTTTTGGCATGTCCTCATGTTGAAAATTAATGCCTCCTCCCCCGTCAACTCCCAAATCGAAACATTCCTCATTCCTGATTGGCCCACCTCAGCGCGCCTTTGCCTCTCGCAAAGCTCGCAAAGATCGCTAAGATGCGCCCTTGGGCGCCCCTTTCTTCTACGCCAACGGCGTTAAACTCCAAAGCCCAGTGTCGCGTAGCGCACGCTGGGTAGGAATGGGTAATAAATAACGAACCCCAACGGGGTTCCACAAATCATTTCCAAAGTACCCTTTCTTTCGATCACGATCATGATTGATCCCGGCCCCTTCTTCCTTCCTCTTTCAACCTCTCCCTTTTCAGCCTTTTAATTCCTGATTGGCGCGCTCCGGCGCGCCTCAGGCCAGCCATTTAATGGATTTTCCCGAGTTGTCGTGACATTATGTCGGGAACAATCATACGCTTCAGTCCTCTTATGAGCCAAGCCCGTATCATGAAACAAATTATTTATTCCCTTTTTCTTCTCGGTCTTTCCTCTTTTTTATGGGCGGAAGGTCCAGCCACCGTCGAGCAGGCCAGGGAGGCCCTGCAAGAAGCCGCCATCGACCCGGAAAACGACTTCGCCGAGGCCTATTCGGCGGCCGAGGCTGCCGGGGTGGGGGAATCGGACCTGCTCGAAAGCAAGGTGCTGCATTTGCTCGGTCGCGGCGATCTGGAAGCCGTAATGGACCTCGTGCCCGCCATGGAAGAACACGCCGAAAATTTTCGAGTGGGAGAGGACGGATTTTTTACCGATCTGACCCAGGTCTTCGGCCTCATCGAAAATCTGAAAGCCCTCATCGCCCGCCAGGACAAGGATTGGGAAGCCTTTGAAAGGCACGTCAAAGAGGGCTTCTGGAAGGCTCCCAATCTCAGCCGGGCCTTTGGAATGGGGGAATTGATATCCGAAACCAGAGCGGACCAAGCCATGAAGAAGGCCATGGCGGAATTGAAAATTCCCATGGAGACGGCAATTGTCAGTGTGGACGGTTCAACCACAACTTTAGCCGAGATGTCGGAAGGCCAGAAGGCCGTTCTGGTCGATTTTTGGGCCAGTTGGTGTGGGCCCTGCATCGCCCTCATGCCCGAATTGAAAAACAAGGCCGAGATCCTCCCCTCCCAGGGCGTCCCCGTCGCCGGTATGAACACCGACCGAACCGACCCTTTGGAAAAGGCCAAAAGGGTGCAGGAGGAGCACGGCATGGAGATGCCTTGGTTGATCGAGCCGGAGTCCAGTCCCTTTTCCCGGGCTCTCATGGTTGATTCTATTCCGCGCATGGTCCTCATCAGTCCGGATGGCGGCGTGTTGTTCAACGGACACCCCATGGACCCCGAGTTGGTCGACACCCTGAAATCCATCGGGGTTACCCTTTGAGGCGCCTCCGCCCTTCCTTATCCGAAAATCCGCTTGATTTCGCCGGAAAAGCGGGCACTTTTCTTCCCACTGAGTGTTCTTTGGAGTTCAAAGTAATTCTCCGAATTTTTTGGGGGTGTTCCGGAATTCGACCTGGAATCGGAGCATAAGGCTGCACGTCGATGATGATAGTTAACATCGTTAAAATGCTGTCACTACTTATATTAAGTGCCTATGATGAAGCATTACCAATGGCTGCGTAAACCGGTCATCGTCTCTACCCTGACGCCTGATGGGGGATAGGGGCGACGTTATCAGGCATAGTTCCCGTGGGGTATCCAGCCGGGGGCCTTATCATCAATCTGGCTACTAGCCACTCGCTAGCGGGTCACGCCGCGATCGGGTTGCGAAAGCAAAAGCGTGACTAAACGTGTAGACGTCGTGTGTAAAGGTTCCAGGGACGCGGGTTCGACTCCCGCCACCTCCACCAATTTTCACTCCCAGCAACGCTTAGCAGGAAGGCCTGGGTTAATGCTCTCGGTCCGGACAAATTATTTCTCAGGTAAATTTTTTGGCTGTCCCGGGTAAGCAAAGGGAGATCCCTGCATGAGCTCAAAGGAGGAAATCGCGGGTCCTGAATATAAGTATGACGATGTTGGCAGGAGAAGGTATTCCCACCATCTCATAGTTGACGCCATGACAAAAACTCATTTAGTTGTTTGCCTGAGATTATTCCCGATAAATCCTGCCATAAATTAATATCCATGACAAATCCAACCGATCCATCCATTACCAACAAGGTCAAGAATATCGTTTCCAATACACAGGACCAAATCGACGCAATAACGGATGAATGCATCCTGGAAATTACAAATAAGGGGCCTAGTAAGACCTCCAGTCCTCTGATGCAATCATTGAGGATTCTTATCAAGTTTGGGAACCGGTTTGCTCTGTTAGGGGAAAGAACTGTTTCGGAGCTGGAGTCCGGACCTGCCTCGGATAAACGATAGGAGGCCCTTTTTCCCTCCTCTGTCCTGCCGTAGCCTGCTTCAGGCGAAGCGGGATGAGACCTCTGAGGTTATTCTCGCTCCCATCTTTGCGCTCTTGGCGAGCTTTGCGAGAGTCCATTTCTCCACCCGCCAACTCCCAAATCGAAACTTTCCCAATTTCCGATTGGCGCGCCTCCGCGCGCCTCAGAACTGCTTGCGCAAGGAAACGCCGACGGTGCGGGGATTGCCCAGAAAGGCGGCAAAGGTCTGGGTGGATCCTGGGCCCGTTCCCGACCCCTGAATCGGCGCGTCAAAGGCAATTTGGATATAATCCTTGTTGAAGAGATTCTTGGCCCACAATTCAATCCCCCAGTCATTATTGAGTTGAGCCAGCCCGATACGGCCGTTGAAAACGGCAAAACTCGCTTGCATCTTCTCAATGTCCAGATCTGCGCCGGTATTGAAGCTGCTCATGTAGCGCAGGTCGATGTGGGCAAAGGCTCGCCAGGTATTGTTCAGGTCGTGCTCGTAAGTGGCGGCGCCTGTAAAGGACCACTTGGGGGCATTGGTCAGTTGGCGGCCTGCCAGGTTTTCGTTGGTAATGTGTACGCCGTACCGGGTATCGGCATAGGTCACACCACTGCGTAGGGTAAGCTCGTTGGTCAGTCGGGCCGTCGTTTCCAATTCGAAACCCTTGGAGGTTACTTTTTCAATATTCTCCAAAACGAAACTTGTGCCCGTGAAAGAAACCAGTTGGAAATCCTGTAAGTCGGTGTAAAAAAGCGTGGCATTGAGATTTGCTCGATTTTCCAGGAGAGCGAATTTGCCGCCGAGTTCGAAAGAGTCGACCACCTCCTCGCCGAATTCGAGGTCCGAAGCCGAAGGAATGCCACCCAATAGGGGATTGGCCAGAATGGCCCTGTCGAGATTGTAACCGCCCGCTTTGAATCCTCGGGAGTATCCCGCAAAGAGCATGTGGTCTTCATTCAGGTGATAGGCCCCACTGATGGTGCTCGACCACCTGTCCTCCGCCAGAGTGTCGGTGTAATTGCCGTCGAGGAAAGGATTAACGAACGGCAAACAGGCCAAACCGGAAACAGTGGGGGCTGCTTGGGGTGGCAAAAGACCAGCGGCGACCGCCCCCCCCAGGTTGGCCAGAAAGGTCGGACTGCAGGCGCGATTTCGGCTCCTCAGATCCGCCTCCATCTCCTTCGTTTCTTCTGTGTAGCGCAAACCCAAGGTTATTTCGAAGTCCTCGGTCACGTGGATGTGGTTATGGGTAAAGAGGGCCCAACTGTCCACCTTTTGCAGAAAGCTGTCTTCGACGACGCCGTCACCTTCCGGGAAAACCTGACCGGGCGGCAAATGAGTCAGGCCTGAATAAAATCCGCTCAGGGGATTGCCCGAAACAAGTCCGTTGGCGTATCCTTCGAAGGCTGCTCCATAGCGAAGCGCGTCTCGATAGTCGAGATCCTCTCGAATGTAAAACAGCCCGACCATCCATTCCGCCCAATCCGTTTCAGACTGTACGCGAAACTCCTGGGTAAAAGTTTCGAACCCCTGAAAATATCCGCCCCTGTCCCGATAGGCAATATCGAGGTTGGTGTAGTCGATATCCTGGCCGCGCGACGACTCCCAGTCGCGGTAAGCTGTGAGCCAAGTGAAGGATGCGGCGTTCGTATCCACGGTGAATTCACTTGAGAGCCCCCATTCGATAACGTCTTCATTGAAGTCCCGGTTGGGATTGACCGAGACGTTTCGATCGAACGGGTCTCCCAGCAGGTCGCCCCCCATGGCCTGAATCAGGCCTTGCGTAGCTCCCGGAACCAGGGTGACGGCGCCGCAGCATTGTTCATTCCGGTCGGAATAATCGGCAATGATGCGAATTTCGGAATCCTCTCCTGGTTTGATAAGGAGTTGGCCGCGCGTGAGCATGCGACCCCGGTTGTTGTAATCCTTGCCGGACACGATGTCCTCGAGAAACCCGTCCCTTTCCGTAAAAACGGCATCGATGCGGCCGGCCACGGTATCTTCAATCAGCCCTCCGCCAACACCGGCTTCCAGGCGGAGATTGTTGTAATTGCCGTATTCGATCTTTCCATAACCGCTCGTTTCAAACGATGGGCCCTTCGTGATCACATTGATCAATCCCATCAAAGTGTTCCGGCCAAACAGCGTGCCTTGCGGACCGCGCAAGACCTCGATGCGCTCCACCTCACCGAGTTCGGTGAGGGCGACGGTGTTACGGCTCCGGTAAACGCCGTCGATAAAAACCCCGACCGCAGATTCGAAGCCGGGGTTGTCGCCATTGGTGCCGATACCGCGGATCTTGGCGGTGGCTCCGGTGCTCTCGGCCTGGGAGGAGGTTAGGAAAAGACTGGAGGAAACGGCCATCAGATCGCGGATGTCGGTCACGCCGGAATATTCGAGCTGAGCCTCCGAAAAGGGCGTCAGGGCCATGCTCAGTTCCTGGGAATTCCGTTCCCTCTTGGTGGCTGTGACGACAAATTCCTCCAGGTCTATGAATGCCAGAAACGCTTCCTCCTCCTCCTCCTGTGCAACCGTATGGGAGGAAGGAAGGGTAGCGCCGACAAAAATGAAAAGGCTGATTACGAGGTTCGATCGGGAGTTAATAAACTTCATATTCTACTTGGTTGAGCTTATTCCTTGCCGAAGCATGAGAATTAATTGTCTGGGAGGGGTCAAGACGAGAATGGCGCTCGGTATTTGTGCTTCCCACTCCTCTCCGCGCTCTTGCGAGAGTCATTTATTGCGGCGTGGCAGGCCTGTCCGGATTGGCGCATTCGGCGCCTTTGGGCCTGTCCTAGCCCGCATGTCTAACAAATCTTCTACTGCGCGCCCGAATACCGGCGCTGGAGCGGGAATCGCTGGATTAGCGGCATTGCAGGGTGTCGACCCAGCTTCACCCGCGAATCTGCACGAAACCCGCACGAGCACTCGGCCTTAAAACGCTCGCTACGAATTTTGTGAGACATGCGGGCTAGAAGTGGTATTTCATGGTCAGGCTGACCCCGAACATTCTGAGGTCCCCTGTGGTGAGCCAGCCCCATACGGGTTCGCTCAAGTCTTTGCGCAGATTGGGGACGTGACTGCGTAGCGGATCCCAGGCGAAGTTGTCCCCGCCAAAGGAGTCGAAATTGACCCACCTTCCCTTTACGCCAAAAGAGATCGATTCGGTGAGATCATAGTCCAATCCGAACAGTGCCTGGTAGCCGAACAGGGTGTCGGAGATCTCGGCCAGGGCGGTACTGGTGCTACCGGCAAGGTTCCGGCGGATCTCATCCACATTGGGCAAGCCGCCGCCGGTGGCAATGGCGGTTACATCGGGATTTCTCGACCACACGCTGGCGTAGTCCATATCGGTATAACCCACCCCTAGGCCGATCCCCAGGTAGGGGGTGTAGCGGCTGCTATTGGGAAAGTCGATGTATAGATTGGTAAACAGGTTATGGGCGGTAACGTTGCCAATGCGGTCGATGGCGGTGCGAATTTCCTGGGCCAGCTTGTCGTCCTGAACCCCGGTGGCGCCCGGAATGGGGGACGTCTGATCGTATTCGGTGTTCCGAAAGAAGTATTCCAGTTCAAACCTGAATCGGCCCCACCCACGGCCTGGGTCCTTTCCCCTAATGTCATAACCGAGCGCCGCGCCGGCCAGAATCCCTTGCGCGCTGTCGAACCCGTTTTTCCAGAAATTGCCAATTCCACGATCCGGGCCCGTACAGTTGTAGTTCTCGTATCCCGGAGTTTGAGTGACCGTGGCGAACATCGGGTTGATGAACTCGTCACACACGCTGGCCCTGTCGTTGGAGGTGCCGGTCATATCCAGGCCGGAGGCGAAATTGGCGCCCAACTCCCCACTCAGATAAAACCCCGATTCGGCCGATGCCGAAGGCGTGGAAATTCCCCATAGGGCTAATACCAGGAGAGGTAAGTAAGTAAGGAAAGGCAGGCCCCGCCAGGCCTTCCCCGGACCGGGCCCGTGTTTTGGGGAGAGAGGACCGGAGTCCTTGTCAACGGGAAGCATTATATCGGTTCGTCCAATCGGGTATTGCATCGGTTGCTTTTCGGAAAGGGTGAAAAAAGAAGGCCGGAGTTGCCATTTGTAATGGGGAGCCCGGAAAGAAGGGTGTTTAGTCAAGCGACTTCCTGAAGCTATGACTACCTAGGGAAAGCGGGTCAAGACAAACAAAGGCACGGAGGCGCCGGGGGCGCCAATTTCTTCTACGCCAACGGCGTTAAAATCCAAAGCCCAGTGTCGCACAGCGCACGCTGGGTAGGAATGGTAGGGCAAGAGCATCCCTGCTCTGCCGTTCATCGCGGTAGGGCAAAAAACCATCTGAGTAGTTACAATTTTCGTGCCTTTCGAAATCATTATCCGTGCCCATCCGTGTAATCCGTGGTTTCTCTTTTTAGCCTTCTGCCAGAATTTTGGCGATATCGGGAATGGTTTTCCGGCGCGTTCCGTTGGGCAGGCGATCCAGATAAGGATCGACCGGGATGGTTTCATGGTCTTCTTCCTCCGGCAAGTCCTCCTCCGGGTCGAAATAGAGGGAGATTCTACGGGCTTGAGTCTCCAGAATCAGGCTGGGGTTTTTTGCCTTTCCCCGTTTCATCCGTTCAAAAAGGCAAGGGTAGTAATCATTCTTGTAACGTTGAATGAAGTCATTGACGAATGGTTTTCCGACCGACTCGGGCTCATTGATCAGAACGACGTCGGAAAAATGAATGCAGGCGTCGTAGTAAGGCAAGAGGCTGGGGTGGCGGTTGAGCATGGGGCAATTGGCCACGGTTATGATCCGGCCCAACTCCTTTCCTGCGCGAACCAACAGATCCTTCAGGCTCTCTACTTGATCGACCGGGTTCATGGCTCCGGCGGCTATGATAATAGAAGCGGATCCGGATCTTAGTTCTGTGGGGGGTAAACTGCCCGGATCCGTTTCGAAGCAGATCGATTCAACGCCTTCCAGGGCCGGGATCCTTTCATCGTATTCGGATGGCGGTTCGCGCTTGGAAAGGGCGACTTGGAACGGATCCGATTCCGAGGCCAAGTCCTTGATCAGATCGAAAACCGCTGCTCTGCGACCGGTATGGGTGGCGCCTAATATCAAATAGGCCGGGGATTCCATTAGTCCTCAAACCGAAAGGTGTGGTTTTGGGCGCTTTGTCGCATCCAGTGATCGAGTAGAACCAGCGCCGTCATGGCCTCCACGATGGGCACGGCTCGCGGCAAAACACAGGGATCGTGTCGCCCCCGTCCTCTCAGGACCGTTTCCTTTCCCTCAATATCGACGGTGGCCTGGGCTTTCAGTATGGTGGCAGTCGGTTTGAAGGCGGTGCGAAAGACCAGTTCCTCTCCATTGCTGATACCGCCCTGGACCCCTCCCGACCGATTGGTCGAAGTGCGGATTTTTCCTTTGCGGTTTTCGAACGGGTCATTGTGTTCGGACCCCTTCAACCTCGTGCCGGAAAAACCGCTGCCGATCTCGAATCCCTTTGTGGCGGGCAGGGACAACATCGCCTTGGCCAGATCGGCTTCCAATCGGTCGAAAACGGGTTCCCCCAAACCGGCGGGAAGGTTCTCGACCCGGCATTCGATGACTCCGCCCACCGAATCGCCTTGGCGGCGGGCCGATTTGATCAATGCGATCATTTTTTCGGCCGTGGGCGCGTCGGGGCAGCGAACGGGATTGGCCTCGACCGCTTCCATACTGGGAAGGGTTTGCCGGGCCGGGGCTTGGATATCTCTTATGCTCGCAACATAAGCCCGGATCTCAACGTTTCCGGCCAGTCTCAGGATCTTTTTGGCGATGGCTCCGGCGGCGACCCGGCCGGCGGTTTCCCGCGCCGAGCTTCGCCCCCCGCCCTCGTGGTTGCGTATTCCAAACTTGGTAAGGTAGGTGAAATCAGCGTGGGATGGCCGGAATTTCTTTTTAATTTCCTCATAGGCCTCTGGCCTTTGGTCGGCATTCGGAATGTACATGCCTATCGGCGTGCCCAAGGTTCTGCCTTCGTAGACTCCCGAAACGATCGTCACCGAATCCGTTTCCTTGCGCTGAGTGGTTATGGCGCTCTGGCCGGGCCGTCTGCGATCCAGTTCCAATTGAATTTCTTCTTCGGTGATGGGCAGATTGGGCGGGCATCCGTCTACCACTACACCGATTCCGCCGCCGTGGCTTTCCCCCCACGTGGCGATGCTGAAAACTTTGCCGAAGATATTGGGCATAGATCGGCAGTTAAAGAAGCTTCCCACGGGGCGTCAACGTTCCGTTCGCTCCCCAAAGAGGTCAGTCATCTTGAGGCGCCCTCGGCGCCCCTTTCCGCACTCCGTGCTTGCACTGGAGAGGGCGGTAACTACTTTTCGCCTACTTTCCCTGCCTTTTTGGGAGCCCGGGTGGCGGAATTGGTAGACGCTGTGGACTTAAAATCCATTGCCCGTGAGGGCGTGCGGGTTCAAGTCCCGCCCCGGGCACCAAATTGATGCCTCGGAATATGGTAGGGACCCCATGATGGACGTAGGGATGTAGGTAAGCTTATGGCCTAAGGGGTCAAGCCTTGCGGATCAGAGGTTCAGTTTTCGCTTTATGGTTTCAAATCCAGCGGGTTCAAAAGGAGTGTCCTCCTCATTGGTCTGCGCGGGGCCGGGCGTGCTTCGGCCATTCATAATGTAACTTCCAAGCAAGAGGTAGAGTTCCCTGACTACCTCCAAATGAGTCGCATGGACATTTGTCGTCTCCCCCGGATCGTCTTCCAGATTGAAGAGTTGGATGGGAGGCAAGTCGAGTAGTTTGGCCTCTGCCGGGCGTGGATCACTCCAGCCTCCCGATCCGGGGCAGAGGGCAAGTTTCCAGACGCCCTTGCGGATGGCAAAGGAGCCGTTGATAGAATGATGAACGGTGGCATCGCGAACCCGATCGGCTTCGCCTTTCAAAGCCGGCAAGAAGCTTACACTGTCTTCGGCGGCATTTTGAGGTATGCCGGCGCCTGCTATGTCCGCCAGGGTGGCAAAGAGATCGGTCAGGCAGATCGTCGCTTCCGATACCGAACCTCCTGTTATGCCGTCCGGCCAATGCGCGATAAACGGCACCCGATGACCCGCCTCGTAAATATCGGCCTTGTTGCCCCGGAAGATGCCCCCGGGGTTATGACCTGCCTTTTTGAGTTCCTCGAAGTCGGCCCGTGGAGAGCATCCATTGTCACTGGTAAAAATGAAAAGTGTATTGTCGACCAGGCCATTTCGATCCAGGGCCTCCATGATCTGCCCCATGTGCCAATCCACCTGCCTGACAAAATCCCCGTAGAAGTTGGTGTTGCTGGTCCCCATGAATTTATCCAAAGGGAGAATGGGGGTGTGGGGACTGGGCAATGCCAGATAGAGGAAGAAAGGTTGGCCGGATTTGGCTTGCTCGTCGATATAGCGGCAGGCCCGGTCCACAAAGTTTGGGGTTACCTGAACATGATCGAAATCCGATCCGGTCGGGCCTTCCCGCCAAAACCCTTTGTAGTCATGGTTTACCGTTATCCTGTCGGGAGGAGCGGTAACCCTCCCGTTTTCCACGTAGACGTAGGGCGCCATATCAAGGGATCCGCAGTGGCCGTAATAATAATCGAATCCCAATACATCGGGCCCGTTCCTAACTTTGCCCTCATAATCGATTACCTCGTTCTCCCTTAAAAGAAAACGATCGTTGGGTTCGCCTTCCTTAAAAACGAAATCCCACCCCAAATGCCATTTGCCGATCATCGCCGTGTCATAACCCTGTTCTTTCATGAGGTCCGCCACGGTGTAGCGATCCGGATCGATCAGATGAGTGGAAAAACCCCCCAGGACTCCACTTTTCAACCGGGTTCTCCAACTGTAGCGCCCGGTGAGAATGCCGTAGCGAGTGGGTGTGCACACGGAAGAACCCGAATGAGCATCGGTGAACCGCATGCCTTGGGCCGCCATGCGGTCGAGGTGCGGAGTGTGGATTTTGGAGCCTGGGTTGAAAGATCTCAGGTCTCCCCAACCCAGGTCATCGGCAAGGACGTATACCACATTGGGATTGGCTGCGGACAATCCGGAAATAAAGGATAAACAAAGCCACAGATAGGACGTAAATAATTGGCGGGTAAGCATTTTCATAGAGTAAAACAGTTATTGTGTCGTGTCCCGGAAATTCCTCCAAAAACGAGCCGGCCATGAATTGCCATCTTTGTGCGCAGGGGCTTTATTTTCCAACGAATACACCACCGGTCAACCGCTCGTGAAGATCTCCTTGAGTTCATCCCATCCTTGCAGGCCGAAATAGCCGATGGCGGCAAAAACCGCCAGGTAGAGCAGCACGGCCAGTAAGGCCAGCACACAGGACAACAACATTCCCAGGCCATCGTCTTCCACCATGGCCACACCTATAACAAATATGACCATGGCCGGCGCTGTATTGGTCAGGGGAATGGGCACAATCATGAGCGCGGCCATGATAATGATCAGAATTCCGGCAAAGAATTGTCCGCCCCGGGCCAGCACAAACTCCCAGCGCGGTTTGATCAGGTGTTCCACCCGCCTGAAAAATCCTGCCCCAGCTCCGATCAAGGTCTCGGCCAGGTTTCGACGGATCCACTTTTCAGTGGCCCATTTTGGCAACCAGGGCGTTCGGCGTCCGGCCATCAGTTGCAGGGCGAGGATGGTTATAATTATTCCGAATGGAGTGCTGTAGCCGGGAGCCGGTACGGGCAGGGCGCTGGGCAAGGAGAGAATTATGAAGAGGAGTCCGAATCCGCGATCGCCCAGGGCCTGGAGAAGGCGACCGATGGAGATCCCCCTGGCGTCCCCCTGAGACAGCAACTCTTCGAGGTCGGTGGATAGATGGGCTTGGCTCACGGATTATAGGCGCCAATGGCGCCAATGAAGAATTAGGAATTAGAAGAAATTAACCACAGAGAACACAGAGGAAACAGAGAGGAGGGAAAAGGAAGAAAGCTGAAGGCTGAAAATTAATCATTATCGTGGTCTATTGATGGTGAAGAATTAACTCTCGCAAAGCACGCCAAGAACGCTAAGAAAAGGCACAAAGTGGGCGGGATCAGAACCTATCGAGATTTGATCGTTTAGCAAAAGGGAATCGACTTGGTGACAAAAATCTATGGCTGGACCCGCAATTTTCCCGCCTCTGAAATGTACGGCTTAACTTCGCAAAAAAATCTGCGCTTATCTGCCCCATCTGCGATTCCTCACTCCACTACTCCAACCTTCCATCATTCCACCACTCCCTTCTCCCCAATTCCTCATTCCTCATTCCTAATTCCTAATTGGCGCGTCCCAGCGCGCCTCTCCCCCCCTTTGTGCCTCCGTGCCTTTGTGCCTCTGTGCCTTTGTGCATGAAGAAAGCAATTGCAATTTTGGGCGGCGCCTTCGACCCGGTGCATTTGGGGCACCTGGCCTTGGCTGAGGACACCTTTGCCGAGTTGGACCTGGATGCTATCTGGTTTGTTCCCACGGCCCAGTCCCCGCTTAAGGACGAGCCTCCCGGTCTCCACGAAGCCGGCCGCCTGGATCTCTTGCGGCTTGCCCTGGCCGATTTTCCGGATTTTCAAATCTGTCGGGTTGAACTCCGTCGCGGGGGAACAAGTTATACCATCGACACCGTCCGCCAATTGGAGGTTCGCTATCCGAACGTAACCTTCAGTTGGATCATCGGCGCCGACCAGGTGAGATTGTTGGATCGATGGCGCGACATAGGGGAATTGGCCCGAAGGGTACGCTTTATCGTGGTTGCCCGGCCGGGAGTTGAAATGGCCCTTTTCCAAACCGATATCCCCGGATTGCGGCTGCAACGGGTTGCTTCCCGCCTGCTCGATATCTCTTCCACCGATATCCGGCTACGCATTGCCGAGGGAAAAGCGGTGAATCATCTGTTGCCAAAACCGGTTGGAGACCTCATAATGGAGCGTAAATTCTATTCGAAGTTCTAGGCCTATATGCAAATCGAGGAGATTCCCGAGGAACAGATTACCTTGTTGAGAGCAGCGGTTGGCGCCCTCGAGGACAAAAAGGCGGAGGACCTGAAAGTACTCTACCTGGGTAAAAAATCATCCATAACCGATTTCTTTGTCCTGGCTACGGGAAACTCCGACCCCCACCTCAGGGCTTTGTCAAATGCTCTGTCCCGCCAAATGAAGGATCTTCAGGTAAACCTGGTTGGAACGGATTCCGAACCGGGGAGCGGCTGGACCGTGGTCGATGCTTTCGATGTCATGATCCACCTGTTTCTTCCCGATCAAAGACGGTTCTACCAATTGGATGAACTTTGGAAGGATGCGGATGCCCTTGATCCTCAAGCCTTCCTGTCTGAAAAAGCAACCTCCTGAATGCTGGATGCGGAAAGGCGCCTCCTGGCGCCTTCCACCCTCTGTGCTCTCTGTGTCCTCTGTGGTTAATCTCCCTTCTCCCTGAAAAGGCTCAGAAGGTATACATCAAGGAGCTGAGGAAACTGATTTCTTCCTGCGGCACTCTCCGAGGCACTTGATTATCGTAGTTGTATTCGTAGGCGAGTCGCACGCTGAAGCCCTGGGAAATTTTTCCGGTCAGCATCATTTCAAGGGTGTAGCCCCAGTTTTCCCTATCCTCCGGGTCCAAGTAGGCATGGGCCTCCTGATCGAGTTGGTAAACCTCGCTGATTTGAAATTCGGAGTCCTGGAAGAACGATCCCAGGTAGGACCAACCTCCCAGTTCCTCGTTCGACACGTCCAGATCCCGAAAATGGACAGCCACTTCCGGTCCTCCGACAAGTTTCAGCCGCGGGAGTGCAACCCATTCCCAACCCACGCCGAGGTGTTGTTCGAAAAAGTGGTCGATTTCGCGAATCCCGTCCGTTCTATAACGGGATCTGGTTTGCGTAAATAGCATCCCCTCTTTCTCCTGCCGAAACCTGAAGTCGGCCTGGAATCGGTCCTCGCTGATCTCCTCGTTGACTTCGCCGAATCGGTAATCGGTATCGAATCGAAAATTGCTCTGTCCGTTATTCCATCGGCTATTGAAATAGAACCGCATGTCTTCGTGGTTCTTCCTGCTTTTCTGAATATCGTAGGCCAACCCAAATCTGGCGTTCATTTTGACCATGGCGCGAATCAGGTCCCGGGGAAGAATACGCATCAATAAGGGCCTGTTTCTTCTTCCTTTCCCTATCTTCTTTATTGCGGCTTTTCCCGACAATTGGGGCTGGTCTATCCGTTGGGTTGGGCCCGCGGTTGGCGAAGCCGGACCAGCTACCGGGTCGGGGTCAGGGACGGGGTCGGGGGAAGAAGCATCGATTGCAGGAGGAATGGCTTGGAGCGAGGCGGGCAGGGGTTGCAAGGCGGATTTGGCGACTTCGATTTCACCCAGATGCGGATGCTCGATTACAACGTGGGATTCCGTTTGCCCTACCAGAGTTCCAGTCAATTTGTCTCCATTTTTCAGGATCAATTCCAGAGCCTGGGCAGACCCGTCGGCTAATAAGGCTGAAGGCTGAAGGCTAAAGGCGAAAAGGTATGAGGATAAGAGGAAAACAAGCCGGATATGCATGATTCTGGATGCTGGATATGACCGCGGATTATGATTAGAAGGCACAAAAAACACAATATTCCTCATTCTCAATTCCTAAATCCTAATTCCTGATTGGCGCCTTTGGGCGCCTTATCCTCTCGCCAAGCACGCTAAGACCGCCAAGATTTTCTTTGAAATTCCAATTAACTTTGCGAGAGTCCATTTCCCATTTCCAAACTCTGTGCCTTTTCTCTCCCCATGAAACGCATGATATCGAATAAGGCGGCCATGGTTTTAATCTGCCTCCTCGGGTTTTCGGCCTGCAAGGAGGAGCCATCGGTAAAGCAATACCGCGTACAAAAGGCTCCCGGTTCGTCTCCACCCGTGGAGAACCAGGCCTCTGTCCCGGATGGATTGCCTTTTAGCTGGACGGTCCCGTCCGGGTGGAGGCAGGGAAAATCCTCCGCCATGCGGACGGCCAGCTACGAGGTGCCTCTCGACGGTGAAACGGGGGATTTTTCCCTGGTTCGGCTGGGTGGAGGAGCCGGAGGTGTTATGGCCAATCTCAATCGCTGGAGGGGCCAGATTGGGTTGGGGCCGGTTTCTGCGGAGGAGGTTTCAAAATTTGCCCATATCCGTTCCACGGCCCAGGGGCGTCCCTATATGCTGATGACCCTGATCAACCCGGAAAACCCGGGCAGCGCCATTTTGGCCGCCATATTTGAATTATCCGACTACGTATTGTTTGCCAAGCTGACCGCTTCCCAAGCCGGAGTTGAAAAAGCCCAGCCCTCCTTTGAGGCCTTCTGCCAATCCCTGACCTTCACCGGTGGATGAGAGGGACCGACCATGAGTAGAGCAAAGTCCAAATCCACCTTGAGTAGGATAGCCCACTTCCTGGCTTCTCCGGAGGTATTTTTCTACACCGCGATCTGGTTGCTCGTTTTGCTGGTGGTGGGAACCGTCACTCAGAAATGGGACGGCCTCTACCTGGCCCAGCAGAAGTATTTTTCATCCTGGTTTACCTGGGGGATATTGCCGGGCGGGCGTTTGGCCATGACGGTGATGTTTATCAACCTCACCTTCAAATTGATTTTCAACAGTCCATGGCGATTCAGCCGGATCGGAACCTTGATAACCCATTCGGGCATGCTTCTGTTGCTGTTAGGCGGCTTTTTCACCGCCTATTTTTCCAACGAAGGAAGCATGCCCATCCCAGAGGGGCAATCCTCCAGCTACTACCAGGACTATCATGAACTGGAGTTTGCCGTTATCGATAAATCCCCGGCCGATTACGATGCCGTAACCGTATTCAGCAAGGAATACATTCGAAGCGGAGCGGTCATTTCCCATGATTCATTTCCCTTCAGCATCGGGGTAAGATCCTTTTACCGGAACGTGGACCTGGTGCAGCGTGAACCTGCCGCGACCGAAGGCTTCCATGGGGTTGCCCGGCGTTTCAAAATAGTCTCCAAGGAACTGGAAAACGAGTTTTCCCGGAATATGGCAGGAATGATCCTGGACCTGCAAGGGCTCGATGACGAGGCCGACGGCGCCTATCTGGTTTTTCAATTCATGCAGGTTCCCCAGACCATTCGGGCCGGAGGCAAGGAATATGCCATTGAGTTGCGCAATAAGCGTTACCAATTACCCTTTTCCATTGAATTGATCGATTTTACCAAAAAGGTGCACCCGGGAACGCAGACCGCCTCCCATTACAGTTCGCTGGTAAACGTGGTAGACAGCGGCAGCGGCCTCAAGAGAGAGGTTCTCATTTCCATGAACGAACCCCTGCGGAACCTGGACTACACTTTTTATCAGGCATCCTTCATTGAAGACGGTCCCGACGAGACCACCGTTCTGGCGGTCGTTCAAAATGCGGGCCGAAACTTCCCCTACGTTTCCAGTATCATCATGTGCTGTGGATTGCTCTTTCACCTCATTTTGCAGGTGCCCAAACTCCTCCGACGTTCGAAACGGGCATGAAACCGCTCTCCATTCAACGCCTGTTTATCTCCCTGGTTTTCCTCATGGGTTGGGGGGCGGTTCTGGGAGGGGAAGCCTACGAATCCCCGGTGCGGGCCGGCGCCTTCCAGAAACTGATCGTCCAGGATCAGGGAAGGCTCAAACCTCTGGACACCTTTGCCCGGTCCCAACTTTTACTCTACCATTCCAAATCGACCATCGACCGGCAAAAGGCCATCGACTGGTTGTTGGAATTGATGATAGCCCCGCAGGCCGCCTACCAGCGAAAGGTTTTCAAGGTGCGGGAAAAGGAAGCCATCCTGGGATTGGGCCTGGGTTTGGACCCGGAGTCCCGTTATTCGTTTGCAGAACTGAGCCAAGCCATAAGGGAGCGCCAGGAATCCCTCAACAAACTGGTGGAAAAAGGGGAGGGGGAACGGACGCGGGCGGAAGGGCAATTGGTCACCCTTTACCTGAAAGCGTTGCGCTACCTTGCCTTGAGCCGGTCTCTAACGGGGCTGATACCGGACATTAGCGTATCCAACCCCGAGTTGGCCGAAGCCATTGGTTTTGAAGTGGGGAAGGGCTATACCTACCGGCAGTTTCTGGAGGTGCGCGGGGCGATGGCCACCGAATTGGAGAGCCTGCGGGGCCGCCAGGAAGGGGATGCCATTTCCCCTAAGGAGAGCGCCTTGATCGACCTGGTTCAACAGTTGAACGTCAAACTGGCCGATCGAAGTTCCCAGATCCTGAAAATTGTCATGCCGGAAGGCGAGCAGGAGGAGGCGACCTGGTTTGCGCCCTGGGAATTATTGGACGGACGTCAACTGACCCCGTGGCAGTTGGACCGGTTGCGGGAATTGGAAACCATTGTTGCCGCCTTTTATGCCGACGGACTGGCCCAGGTTTCCCAGGAAGTGGACCCGTTGGTGGATGCTGTTAATGCCAATGTAAAATTGAAGGGTGAGTTGTTCTATAACAAAGCCAACTTTTTCCGAAACAGCATCGTGTTCTACATCCTGGCCTTCCTGTTGCTGTTGGTAAGCTACGTCTTTACCAGCAAATGGGTGGGTCGTCTCTCCTTTGCCAGTCTGATCGTCGGTTTTGCCCTCCACCTGGTCGGGTTGTTGTTCAGAATTTATATCATGGGCCGTCCGCCCGTGTCCACCCTCTACGAGTCGATCGTCTTTGTGGGCTGGGTCCTGGTCTTGTTATCGATCATCCTCGAAGCGGTGCGTCACGACACCCTGGGGCTGCTCGTGGGTTCGGTGGCCGGAACCGCTCTGCACTTCATCGGGTTCAGCTACTCGGCCGAAGGCGATACCATGAAGATGCTGGTGGCCGTACTCAATTCAAACTTCTGGCTCGGCACCCACGTCTTGACCATCACCATCGGCTACGGGGTTGCCTTGACGGCGGGGCTGGTGGCCCACGTGTATCTCCTGCTGCGGTTGATTTTCCCGGCGCGCAGACGCTGGGCCAGAGAGGCTTTCAAGGTATCCTACGGAATTTGCCTGGTGGCCGTCTTTTTCACCACCTTCGGAACCATTCTGGGAGGAATTTGGGGCGACCAATCCTGGGGGCGTTTTTGGGGATGGGACCCCAAGGAAAACGGCGCCCTCTTAATCGTTCTCTGGTTGCTCATCGTCATTCACGGGCGCTTGGCCGGCCGGCTCAAGGAACTCGGTTTTTCCGTGGCCCTCGCATTGACACCCATCTCCGTGGCCCTGGCCTGGTTTGGTGTCAACCTGTTGCAGGTGGGGCTGCACAGTTACGGCTTCGACGACGGAGTTGCCACCAACCTTTATTATTTCTGTGTCGGAGAGGCGGTCTTCGCCATTGGGTCCGGACTCATCATCCAATTACGGACCCGCCTCCAAAGGGCGCCAATTAAAAATTAGGAGAGATTAACCACAGAGACCACAGAGAGAGGGAGAAAGGATGAAGATCCTGAAATTAATCGTGATCGAATATAGAAGGGACTCTCGCCAAGATCGCCAAGACCGATAAGAAAAGGCACAAAGGCACAAAGGCACAAAGGCACAAAGGCACAAAGGCACAAAGGCACAAAGGCACAAAGTGAGCAGGGTCAGAACATATCGAGATTTGATCGTTTGGCAAAAGGGAATCGACTTGGTGACAAAAATCTATGGACTGACCCGCAATTTTCCTTCCTCTGAAGTGTACGGCTTAACTTCACAAATCCGCCGCTGCTCTATTTCGATTCCAAGCAACATTGCTGAAGGTTACGGAAGAAGGTCCACTCAAGAATACATTCGATTCCTTCAAATAGCGTCCGGCTCCTTATTTGAACTTCAAACCCAGTTGCAAATTTCAGTCAACCTGGATTTCATCGGGAAAGATCAATTTGCGGATTTGGAAAATCTCACATTTGAAATCGACCGCATGCTTTCAGCCTTAATTTATTCCATTAAAGACTCTTCAACCTGACCTCTCTCAACCTTTGTGCCTTTGTGCCTCTGTGCCTTTGTGCCATCTCGCCTTGGCGAGATCAAATTCATGAATGCCGAAGCGATAATTTCTCAACTCAACATCGAATTACCTCCGCCTCCCACTCCTGCCGGGGTCTACAAACCCCTGCTCATTGTCGATAACCTGGCCTACCTGTCCGGGCACGGTCCCGTCTGTTCGGATGGTTCCATGCTGCAGGGCCGGGTCGGATCGGAGGTCGATCTGGACGGGGGCTACCGCGCGGCTCGCCAAACCGGCCTGGCTTTGTTGTCAACCCTTCGCCACGGCCTGGGATCACTCGATCGGGTGGTGCGGGTTGTAAAGGTTTTGGGACTGGTCAACAGCACGCCCGATTTCCATCGGCACCCGGCCGTTATCAACGGGTGCAGCGAATTGTTCGCCCAGGTATTCGGCCAGGATGCCGGGGTCGGAACCCGCAGCGCTTTGGGAGTGGCGGCCCTGCCCGGCAATATCTCCGTAGAGATCGAAGCCATTTTTGAGATCTCCTGAGAAAGTCTAAACCACCGATTAGGAGAGAATAACCACAGAGAACCCAGAGGACACAGAGGAGGAAGCAAGAAGGAAGATAAAGCTGACAATAATCGTGATCCTGATCGTGATCGTGATCGAATGAGGGTGAAGAAATTGACTCTCGCCAAGATCCCCAAGATCGCCAAGGTCTCCTCCCGATTCCTCATTTAAATCCGTGCCTATCCGTGTAATCCGTGGTTAACCTCTTTCTCAATTCCTAATTCCTAATTGGCGCGCCTCAGCGCGCTCCTCTCTCTGTGTCCTCTGTGGTTTTTCCTCTTCTCTCCGAATCCGGATGAAAGCCGACCTTCCCTTGCCCGAACTCCTGGCTCCGGCCGGTTGTTACCCCTCCCTGCAAGCGGGCATAGCGGCGGGCGCCGACGCGGTTTATTTTGGGCTGGCCCAATTGAACATGAGGGCCAGGTCGCGCCGGTCCTTTCATTTGCCCGACCTGCCCGAAATAATGAGGCGGTGCCGGGAGGGTAGGATAAAAGCCTGCCTTGCCCTGAACACCCTGCTCTACGACCACGACCTGAAACTGGTCTACAGACTGCTGGACGCGGCGGCGGAGCATGGGGTCGATGCCGTCATCGCCGCCGATATGGCCTGCATTCAGCGGGCCCGTGAACTGGGCCTGGAGGTGCACCTGTCCACCCAACTCTCCGTTTCAAATTTCGAGGCCTTCAAATTTTATACCCAATATTGCGACCGCATCGTCCTCGCCCGCGAGTTGAGTTTGAGCATGATTGGCAAACTCTACGAACGCATCGTGCGGGAGGATGTGCGGGGACCTTCAGGTCGACCGGCGGAGATCGAAGCCTTTGCCCACGGCGCCTTGTGCATCGCGATTTCCGGGCGCTGCGGGATGTCACTCCATACGGACAACGCTTCGGCCAACCGCGGAGCCTGTATTCAGAATTGTCGCAGGGAGTACGACGTGGTGGATAAGGAAACCGGACAGAAGCTGACCATCGACAATAATTTTGTCATGTCGCCCAACGATATTTCGACCATCGAGTTTCTCGATGAACTGCTGCAATCCGGTATCAAGGTATTGAAAATCGAAGGCCGGGGTCGCGCTCCCGAGTACGTCTACACCGTGGTCACGGCTTACCGCAGGGCTATCGATGCGGTTCGGGCGGGAACCTACTCCCCCGAGTTGGTGGAGGCCTTGTTGGGAGATCTGGATTCCGTTTACAATCGGGGACTGTCCTCCGGTTATTACTTGGGGCGGGAGCAAGGCTGGTCGGGTCAATACGGGTCCAAAGCGAGCAAGCGCAAGGTCCAGGTGGGAAAGGTGACCCATTATTACAGCAAACTCAAGGTGGCGGAAATCGCGGCCACGGGGAAGGTCTCGGTGGGCGACGATTTTGCTATAATCGGCAAGACCACCGGGGTTGTGGATGGAAGGGTGGAGGAAATCCACCTTGACCGCGGGAAGGTGAATGCAGTCCAACCCAAGGATGTATTCTCTATCCGGGTAGGGCAAATGGTACGCCCCAACGATAAGGTTTTCCTCATGGTTCCAGCGGTCCGTTAGGCCGATATCCCTGCCTGCCGTCCGATTGATTTTTCCCCATGCTGCACATTATCCATAAACACCGGGAATGTATCGGGTGCGACCTCTGTTGCGAGGTGGCTCCGGATTACTGGCATATGAATGATGAAGGCCTGGCCCAACTGCGCTACGTATTACGGGTAAAAGACAATTTACAGTTTGGCGAGGGTTGGGAAGACGACGCCGAGACGCTCCGTAGAGCGGAAAAAAGCTGCCCGGTAAACATAATCCGTATTGAAGGATAGCAAAAGGCGCCGATGGCACCAATTAGGAATTAGGAATTAGGAATTAGGAATTAGGAATTATGAATTGGGAGAAAGATGAACCACGAATAATCGTGATCTTGATCGAAATAAAGAAAAGCCTCTCGCCAAGAACAGAGGAGGGATATTCCTGTCCCCTACCACGCCGAAGACCTCTGGCGAAGGCGGGTCCCCCTCTCGCAAAACATGGCGGGGGACAGGAATGTCCCCCCTCCGTTAAATCCTGTTCCGGCGAAGCCGGATCACTTTGCGTTGCTTTGCGATCTTTGCGAGATCCCTCTCCTCTCTCCGCGCCTTTGGGCGCCGCTAGGCGCCTTTGTGCCATCTCGCCATAGCGAGATTTCATTTCCATGCCGCGGAAAACCTACACTTTACTCCACCGGGACGGCGAGGCGCGACGCGGGGTGCTCCATACCCTGCGCGGAGACGTCCAGACGCCTCTTTTCATGCCCGTTGCCACGGGAGGAGCCATCAAGGGGGGCGTGGCCGCAACGGAGGCGGGAAACCTGGGATTTGAATTGATTTTGGCCAATGCCTACCATTTGCACGTTCGGCCGGGGGAGGAACGCGTTAAAAATTTTGGAGGACTGGCTCAATTCATGGGATGGGACGGCCCCATCCTGACCGACTCAGGCGGTTACCAGGCCTGGTCCCTGGCCAAAACCAATCGCATCACGGAAGAGGGAATAACCTTCCAATCCCACGTGGATGGCAGCCCGGTAAACCTTACCCCTGAAAAGGCGGTGGATATTCAATCCGACCTGGGGATCGACGTGGCCATGGTTCTGGATGAATGCAGCGACTATCCTTGTTCGCACGAACAGGCCAGATTATCCATGCGGCGCAGCATGCGTTGGGCCAAACGTTGCCGGACCCGATGGAAGGAGACAGGGGCGAGCCAATCCATGCTCCTTTTTGGCATAGGTCAGGGATCTTTTTTTGGGGATCTGCGCCGTGAGTCGGCTCGTATCCTGGCCGACCTCGATTTCCCCGGCTACGCCATCGGAGGAGTAGTGGTCGATTTTTCCCGTACGGCAGAGGCCGTTTTACCCTCCATTCCCCATTTGCCGGTCGATCGACCGCGCTACCTCATGGGTATTGGGACGCCGCAGGATTTGTTGAACGCGGTCGAAATGGGTATCGACATGTTTGACTGCGTGCTGCCCACCCGGAATGGTCGCCACGGCAAAATTTTTACCACCTTTGGCGAAGTAAATCTCACCGCGGCACGGTGGAAAAATTCCAACGATCCGCTCGATGACCACAACGAATCAGCCGTCAGCCGGAACTTCTCTCGCGGTTACCTGCGCCATCTGTTCAAGGCTGGAGAGTCCCTGGGCGGCCGGTTGGCCACCCTGCACAACCTGTCGTTTTACGGGAATCTCACGAAAGGCATGCGGCGGAGCATCGAGGAGGGGACTTTCGCCGCCTTTAAAGCGGACTTCGAATTGAAATACGCGGCGGGGCAGTAAGAAAATGCGCACCGCGGATTTCGATTATGATTTGCCCCGGGGCTTGATCGCCCAAAATCCCGTCGTGCCGCGCGACCGTTCCCGATTGATGGTATTGAGCCGAGGTAGCGCGCCTCTTGCCCACAAGCATTTTTTCGATTTGCCGGAAATTCTGAGGAAGGGAGACGTGCTGGTATTGAACGACACCAAAGTGCTGCCGGCCCGGTTGTTTGGGACCCTTCCGGAGACCGGGGGGCGAAAGGTCGAGGTGCTCCTCCTCAACGAGGCAGTGGGTCCATTCCAACGCGTCCTGGCCAAACCGGCCAAGAAATTGCGAGTGGGATGCAAAGTTGTGTTCGACGACCGGTTGACTGCCGAGGTAATGGGAGTGGAAGGCGATGGGACCAGGCTGCTCGGGTTCGATTGCCCTCCATCTGATTTGCCCCGTCATTTGGATCGCATCGGACATGCCCCGCTCCCACCGTATATCAAGGGCTCCCGCGCTTCCGGGGACCGGTACCAGACCATATACGCCCGGGACCCGGGCAGCAGTGCGGCGCCCACGGCGGGACTCCATTTTACCGAGGAGCTCTTTTCCCGGTTGGATTCTGTCGGGGTGCGGGTGGAAAAGGTGACGCTTCACGTGGGCCGGGGAACCTTTCAGGATGTCAAGGCCGACCGCTTGCAGGATCACATCATGCATGCGGAGCATTTCGAACTTCCCAAGGATGTGGCGGACCGCTTGAACCGGGCCAAGGAACGAGGCCGCCGAATAGTGGCGGTAGGAAGCACCTCAGTCCGGGTCCTGGAATCCTCCACCGGTCATCGGGGTCGGTTGATACCTCAAGTATCGCAGACGGAACTGTTTATTTACCCCGGATACCAGTGGAAATTTGTCGATGCCATGATCACCAATTTCCATTTGCCCAAGAGCACCCTGCTCATGTTGGTCTGTAGTTTTGCCGGCAAGGATCCTGTCTTTCGGGCCTATGCGGAAGCCGTGCGCCGGCAATACCGCTTTTTCAGCTTCGGGGATGCCATGCTTATCCAATAATCCTTATTTTTTAACCACGGATCACACGGATGACCACGGTTGAGGAGAAAATAACCACAGAGAACCCAGAGAACACAGAGGAGGAAGCAAGAAGGAAGAAAAAGCTGAGATTAATCGTGATCGTGATCTTGATCGATAAAAGGTAAAGACTCTCGCCAAGACCGCTAAGAGGCGCCCCTTTCTTCAACGCCGTTGGCGTAAAAGTCTGCCATCTCGCCTTGGCGAGATCCCATTCCCAATTCCAACACTCCATCACTCCTTCTACCAAATCCTGCCCATCCTGTGCACGTGTCCTGCCGTAGTCTTCAGACGAAGCGGGATCCATGTTTCATTTTCAGGATTGAACGGACCTGCCCAAGCCATAACAAGTAAGGTCATGGCAATCGACCTGTTTGAAAATCCCAACCCGGAGAGAGATTATGAAATCCGCCACGTGGCCGAGGAGTTTACCTCGGTCTGCCCCGTCACGGGGCATCCGGATTTTGGAAGCATCGTGCTCACCTACGTGGCCGATGCCCGGTGTATCGAGCTGAAATCCTACAAGGAGTATTTGCAGGGATACCGCAACCAAGGCATTTACTACGAAGCTCTCACCAACAAAATTCTCGACGACCTGGTCCAATGCTGCGCTCCCCGCCGGATGAAAGTCGAGACCATCTGGAAGGGTAGAGGGGGCATTCATTCCCACATCACCGCGGAATACAAGAGCCCGCGGACGGGCAATTAGGAATTAGGAATGAGGAATTGAAAAGAGATGCTGAGAGGGGATTAAGCACAGAGGCTAATTAATCGTGATCGTGATCCTGATCGAAATGGACTCTCGCCAAGCTCGCAAAGAAGCGCCAAGAGGAGGAATTAGGATGAAGGAGATAAACCGCCGATTACGCAGATGAGCACAGATTTGTAACGGAGGGCGGACTTTCCAGTCCGCCACGCCGGGAGGCGGGTCACCCATTTTCTTAAATAGGCGGGTTGGAAAACCCGCCCTCCGTTAAATCCTTCTTTGCGCCTTTTGTGATGGTATGCGTTCAATCCGAATCTGATAAAACTTGTTAAGCATGGCAGCGTTCGGAAGCATTAGAAGCAACTCGTGGGTGATTGTGCTAACCCGCGGGTGGCTACTGGAGACGCTCGGAAGAAGCACT
>JAJDZZ010000078.1 GCA_022824405.1 Opitutales bacterium | reverse complement strand
GGGGGCGCGGGGGGCGCATTTGAGGATTGTGGATTGTGTATTTGGGGTGTGGGTGACAGGCGCCGGGGGCGCCAATGTGGAATGAGGAATGAGGAATGCGGAATTGGGGTGAGGGGAGAGGCGCCGGGGGCGCCAAGGGGGAATTGGGGGGAAGGATCTTCTTGGCGGGTGTCAACCGTTGACTTTTCAGGATCTTGCTCTTTAGGGTGGAAGGTTTAATTCAACTGTGGAGCAAACTCCAAAACGATCCGTTAGAATTGAGCAAACCGGCTTACAGATGCAGTATGCGGGACATCGCCAAGGAAGCAGGCGTATCGGTATCGGCTGTTTCCCTGGCATTTAGGAACAGTCCGAAAGTATCGAAGAGAAAACGGGCCGAGATTCATGGAATTGCCCGGCGCATGGGATATGTAAGGGATGGCCGGATTTCGGAATTGATGGAGCACTTGCGCACCAACCGCTCGGATCGAAAGTTTTCCAAACTCGCGGTGTTGGTGCCGGAAATCACCAGAGCCAAGCAAGCTTACTATCCCGTGATAGGCAAATTGATGGAGGGTCTGGCGTCTCAGGCCCGCGAGAGCGGATACGATCTGGATATATTTTATCTTCCCGAACTGAAAGCGAGTCCGAAGCGATTGCGGAACATACTCATTTCTCGAGGGATTCGGGGGATCATCGCCATGCCTTGGGTAAGTGGAGTAGGGACCCTCGACCTGGACGTGGATTCCTTCTGCATTTCCACGGCGGGCTACAGCATCATCGATCCGATGGTCAACCGGGCCTGTTCAAACTACCTGCAGATGATGGACGAACTCATCGAGCAGACCTGCAGTCTCGGTTACAAACGAATCGGCTTTGCCATGACCTACCCAAGGGGGGGAATCGGCCATAAGCTGTTTGCCTCCTCATTTCTCTACTACTCGACCCTGATCCGTAGATCACAACGCATTCCAATCTTACCCAAGAGCGAGATCAATTCCGTCAACCTGGACAAGTGGATGAGAGAATACGATCCGGACGTCGTGATTGGGGACGGCATGGTTTATAAGCTTCTGGTCGACTTGGGTTACGAAATTCCGGCGGACCTGGGATTTGCCACTCTCGATACGGCCAAGGGGCCCCCGGATGCTTCCGGGGTCGATCATCGCCATGAAGTAGTGGGAAGAGAGGCCTTTAAATTGGTATTGTCGGATATCAATTTAAACAGCAAAGGCGTTCCGGAATCGCCCAAGATCGTGTTGGTGGACAGCCATTATCATTCGGGTTTCACCCTGCGTAAGGTGGGCAGGACGGTGGACGTGCGCCTTCGCTCCTCGACCCACCACGATTCGGATGGAAGTGTCATTGTGTTAAAGTAGGAAGTCTTGCCCGCATGTCTCACAAATCTTTTACCGCACTGCGGAACCGTCCGATCGCGGCCAGGGCGGCGGTTTGGGGGAAGCAAACCCGCAAATTGCTCCGAAAAGCTGCCATCTTTCTGGCCTTGTGGTTGGGGCCGCAGGTCTTGGGTCTTCCATTGGATATCGACGCGCGGGAAAAATTGGTAATCCCAAAACTCTCGCAAGGGGAGCCGGCCGCCGGTAAACGGGTTTGCCTGACCCCGCCCGAGTATGCCGGAACGGAAGTCTATCACACCTTGTATCTGCCCGAGAACTGGAAGCCGGACAGTGATCCGTTTCCCGTCATCTTCGAATATACGGGCAATTTCTTCCCTCCATCGGGTTCGACGGGCGAGGTGGAGGATGCCGGGCTCGGCTACGGCCTGTCGGGAGGTAAATTCATTTGGGTGTCCCTGCCATACATCAGTGAGAATCGCCAGCGCAATCAGGTCACCTGGTGGGGTGACGAGGTGGCCACGGTCGCCTACGCCAAGGTGAATGTGCCACGCATCATCGAATCGTTTAACGGGGATCCGAAGCTGGTATTCCTTTGCGGGTTTTCCCGTGGAGCCATTGGGATAAATTACCTGGGTCTCCATGATGATGAAATCGCCGGGCTATGGACCGCCTTTATCAGTCACGATCATTTTGACGGTATCAAGGAGTGGAGAAACACGACGTGGGGGACGCCCCTTGCAACTTATCGGGCCGGGGCGGTTCAAAGGTTGAAACGGGTGGCGGGACGCCCTTACCTGGTAAGTCAGAACGGTGACAAGTACGGCAGCGAAGCATTTATCCGGTCCGTATTACCCGCCACGGACAACTTTACCATCGGCAATATCGACACCTTGGAGATTTTTGGATCCTTCCCTCATCCTCTGGCCAAAACGGCGCACACCGACAGGTGGCTCCTCCTGCCGAGCGCGTATCGCTCCCGGACCTGGCAGTGGATGAACGGTGTTCTGGAATTATCAAAATGATTTTAAAAAAACCTCTCAAATTTTCGGTTATTTCAACCTGGTTCCTAAAAATGGCCGCCATAAAAAAATTTCCCTTATTGCTGCTTGGGGCGGCGCTCCTTATACAAATTGCCAAGGCGGAAAAACCCAATGTGGTGTTGATTCTGGCGGACGATCTGGGGATCGGGGACGTGTCGGCTTACAACGAGGAATCGGCCTGGAAAACCCCTCATATCGATCGACTGGCCTCGCAAGGAATGGTTTTTACGGATGCCCACACCAGCGCATCGATTTGCACCCCAACCCGTTACGGGATCATGACCGGACGGTATAACTGGAGGTCCAGGCGCAAGAGTGGCGGAGGCAATGGTTATTCGCCGCCGTTGATCGAAGACGGGCGCACAACCATTTCCGAATTATTCAAAGAGCAAGGTTACCACACCGCCGCGATAGGCAAGTGGCACCTTGGGTGGGACTGGCGCCTGGTCGGAAATGAGCAAGTCAAATACGATGAATTTGTGCGGCCGGTGATCGATTTCAGCCAGCCTGTCGAGAATGGGCCGGAGGACCATGGTTTCATTTATTCATTTGCCATGGCGGCTTCCTTGTCATCGCCGCCTTACGTGTGGGTGGAAAACAGCCGGCCCACCGCCATTCCCGGTGAGGTCTCGGTGAACTACGACGAAAAGGCCTTCTGGCGAAAGGGTCCCAAGGCGGAAAATTTCAATCACGTCCGGGTCCTGGAGGAAATCGCGGATCGGTCCATCGCATATATCCGTGAGCGGGCTGGGGAAGAGGCGCCGTTTTTCCTGTATGTCCCATTGACAGCCCCGCATGCGCCGATAATTCCGACTTCGGAATGGGTCGGTAAAAGCAATGCCAACGCCTACGGGGATTTAGTGCTTCAGGTGGACCATGAAGTGGGCCGCATTTCGGATGCCATTCGGGGGAATGAGTATTTGGAGAATACCTTGATATTTTTTACCAGCGACAACGGCCAGTCGCCCAGGGCCGATTTCGACGATGACGAACTGCCTTTGGCGGGTCACCGCGGCAGTCATATCTATCGCGGAAAAAAGTTCGATATATTCGAGGGAGGGCACCGTGTGCCTTTCATTGCATGTTGGCCGGGGAAAATAAGAACGGGCAGCCGGTCTGACGAAGTCATCTGCACAACGGATTTCATGGCCACGGCGGCGGAGATTCTCGGAGTGGAAGTGGGCGACGATTCGGCTGAGGACAGTTACAGTTTTCTACCGGTCCTCATGGGAGAGGAGTATGCAAAACCCTTGCGCGAGGCGACCGTGCACCATTCCAGCGACGGGCGCTTTGCCATCCGGCGAGGCGATTGGAAATTGATCCTCTGGCCGGGTTCCGGGGGATGGGCTTTTCCGGCCACCGAAGAGGACATGAAAGGACTTCCGCGTTTCCAACTCTATAACCTGCGGGAGGACCCGGGAGAAACCAACAATGTGGTATTTCAATTTCCGCATCGCAAAGAAGTGTTGAAGGCGTTGTTGACAAAATACATCGATCGGGGGCGCAGCACCCCCGGGGTTCCCCAAAAGAACGACGGACCGGATCATTGGGCAGAATTGGATTGGATGCACTGAAGGCGCGCTGGGGCGCGCCAATGAGGAATTAGGAATTAGGAATTGGGAGAAAGATGGACCACGGATTACACGGATAAGCACGGATTATCGTGATCGTGATCGAAAGGAACGGACCTGAGAGAAGACTCTCGCAAAGAACGCGAAGGGCGCAAAGAGGTCCGGCTTCGCCGGAACTGGACCCCTTGGCGAATGAAGCATTGAGAAAGAGGAATCTCGCATAGCGGTTGTTAAATTAGGCTTGCAAAATTCAGCCAATGTCCTAAGGACGATGATGGTTCAGGTTCCTGCATTTTCGAGATGAAAAGAGTATACTTCAATTTTTCCAGGTCGTTATCCCGGCGGACCTTCCTCAAGGGCGCTGGCGCCTCGATGGCGTTACCGTGGCTGGAGGCCATGACGCCAGCCTTTGCATCCTCCATTGCCCATCAACCACCGAGGCGGTTTGTTGCGGTGACACTGGCATTGGGATTGCATGGGCCTAATCTCAATCCGAAGGAACCAGGTCGAAACTACACGCCATCCCTTTATCTTTCCGAAGTAAAGGACCTGCTCGGAGATATGACCATCGTGACGGGTTCCTCGCATCCCGGTGTAAATGGCGGCCACCAGGCGGAGGGCAGTATTCTGACCGCCGCCCCGTATTCGCGTAATGCCGCCTTCAGGAACTCGATTTCCCTGGATCAGTATATGGCGAAACACCAGGGCCACCACACGCGGTTTCCGTCACTGGTGCTCGACATCAACGGAACCACCAGCGCTTCCTACACGGAATCGGGGAGTATGATTCCCGCGGAGGAGTCTCCATCCGCCGTGTTCAATCAGCTTTTTGTGGCCGATACCCCTGAAGAAAAGGCCCGGCAAGTCGAGCGGCTGAAGCAGGGCCGGAGTATCATGGACGTGGTTGCGGACGATGTGAAACGGGTGGAAAAAAAGCTGAGTTCAGGGGACCGCAACAAGATGGATCAGTACTTTACATCGGTCCGCAATTTGGAAAAGCGTCTGGGTGAGGCGCAGGAGTGGGCGCTTAGGCCCAAGCCGAAGGTGAATAGGAAAGCGCCCGTGGATATTGAAAACAGAGACGCGATCATCGACCGCAAAAGACTGATGCTCGACGTCATGTTCCTGGCGCTGCAAACCGACTCGACCCGATTTATCACGGTACACCTCAATGGAGAAGGCGGAGCCGTGCCGATCGAAGGCGTGGAAGAAGGCTATCACAGCCTTAGTCACCATGGACTCGATGAAGAAAAAATCGATCAGCTTACTCTGGTGGAAACCGAGTTGGTCAGGAAATGGGGTGATTTCCTGCGGGACCTGAAAGGGGCCGAGGAATCGAACGGTTCGATGCTCGACACGACCAGCGTTCTTTTGACCTCCAACCTCGGAAACGCCAGTTCCCACGACAACCGGAACATGCCGGTGGTCCTGGCCGGAGGAGGATTCAAGCACGGTCAGCACCTGGCTTTCGATACGAGCAATAATTACCCATTGCCCAATATGTACCTCAGTATTCTGCACCGTCATGGATTGGAGGTCGATCGCTTTGCGACGAGCACGGGTGAGATGACGGGTTTGGAGATGGCCTAATCCGGAACCCAAGGCTGAAGGCGCGCTGAAGGCGCGCTGGGGCGCGCCAATGAGGAATGAGGGAGAAGGAAGAGGGAAGAATAGTCGTGATCGTGATCGAAAGGAACGGACTTGAGAGAGGAATCTCGCAAAGAGCGCAAAGACCGCAAAGGGGGAGAGGGCTGAAGGCGCCGATGGCGCCAATGAGGAATGAGGAATGAGGAATGAGGAATGGGGAGAGGGAGAAAAGGAAGAAGGATGAAATTTTTCTGACCACTAACCACTGATCACTGAACACTAATGAAACGGAGGGGAGTAGGCGCCGGAGGCGCCAATGAGGAATGAGGAATGAGGAATGAGGAATTGGGGAGAAGGGGGAGAGGCGCCGGGGGCGCCAATGATGAATTGGGAGAAGACAAAATTCACTAACCACTGATCACTCATCACTCATCACTGACCACTGACCACTGATCACTGACCACTGAACACTTTCCAAACATGCGAACGCCGGTTAAAATTTTGCTGCTTTTGACGGTCGGTTTTCCTGTATGGGGGATGGGTGGTGATTCGCTTCATCTTCCTCCTGCCGTAACCGAGTTCTTCGATTTGAACTGTTACGAATGCCATAACGAGGCGGATAAAAAAGGCGAACTCGATCTGGAGTCCCTTGCCTTCGATCCAAGCGACCCCTCGACCATGGACTTGTGGGGGTTTTTACACGATCGGGTGAGAGACGGGGAGATGCCGCCGCCGGAGGATTCGCTGGTTGAGCCGGCCGAACGGTCGGCCTTTCTTGAAAAATTCGAAGCGGTCCTGCACGAGGCGTCCCGCGGTCGATTGGTGGAGGAAGGACGGGTCAAACTGCGGCGGCTGAACCGCATCGAGTATGAGAATACCATTCACGATCTGCTCGGTGTCAGAATTCCCTTATTGGAGATGCTTCCGGAAGATCTTACCATTGATGGCTTCAGCAATATCGCAGAGGGACAACAGGTGTCCTATCATTTGCTGCAAAAGTATCTCGGGGTAGTGGATCTCATGCTGGATGAATCCTTCGACCGTGCCATCAATCCTCCGCCGGTTGCGCAGGATCCGTTACCCATGGACATGCAGCCGACGGTGATCGATTCCCAGTTTGGCTCTATTTTCCATTGGGAAGGGAAGAAGCTTTTTCACACCGAGGAAAACAAGACCTACCGTTACACGGAGGGGGAGTGGGTGGATATGAATTCGCCTCTGAACCTGGAGGGAACCAAAGCGAGAAATGCCGGGATCATGGAGATTCTGACCGCGGGTCCCTTCAAGCGGGTTTATGGTCCCAAGGAATTGGGAATCGGGGTGGAGCGAATCGAAAATGAACGTCAGGGGATTTACCACGATGGTTATGTATACAGTTTCCCCACCACGCAGGGCTTTCATGGCAGGATGGCCGGAACCGAAGTTCCCGCAACCGGTTGGTATCGCCTGAAGGTGAGAGCAAAGGCCCACAACCCGCCTCAAGGCCGTAATGTATGGGGGCGGATCCATACCGGTATTCTGCGGGCCAAGGCGCCGGCGGTATATTGGGTGGGAAAATTCGAGGCCACCCGGGAGGTAAGGGAATTCGTCTTCGATGCCTGGATCAGGAAGGACCACATAATCGGCATTCAGCCCATCGATAAAACGATCGAGTGGGTATCTTCCAAAAAGATCGCCGACCTGTCCGTACTAAATGACGGGACCCCGGGCATTGCGGTGGAAAGCCTGGAAATAGAGCGTATTTTCCCCGGATTAAAGCCAACTGAGCTCAAGAAGCGGTTATTTGGGGATCTCGCGGTTCGGGATGGCGAACTTGTCAGCGAGAGACCGGAACGGGACCTGAAAGCGTTGATAACAAGGTTCGCCGAGCGAGCCTTTCGCCGAGCGGTGAGGTCCTCTGAGTTAAATCCTTATTTCCAGTTTGCCCTGGAAACGCTGGAATCGAGCGGGTCCCTCAGGAAAGCGGTCAAGGCAGGGTATCGGGCCATACTTTCTTCTCACCGGTTTCTCTACTTTTCCGAGGATCCTGGAAAACTGGATGACTACAATGTCGCTTCACGTCTCAGTTATTTTCTCTGGAGCACGATGCCGGATGAAGAACTCCTCGAACATGCCTGGAGGGGCCGCTTGACCCAACCGGCAGTTTTGCGAGCTCAAGTCGAACGCATGTTAAACGACCCAAGGGCGGAAGCATTCGTGCAGAACTTTGCCGACAGTTGGCTCGAACTCAGGGATATCGATTTCACCACTCCCGATGCGAAGCTTTATCCGGAGTTCGACAACATCCTGCTCCACTCCATGTTGGATGAGACCCGCGCTTACCTTCGCCATATGATTGAGAAAAACCTGAGTATTTCCCATGTGATCGATTCCGATTTCACCATACTCAACGAGCGTTTGGCAGAGCACTACGGAATGGACTTCGGAACCCAAACCGGTTTACGGAAGGCGCCTCTCGAACCGGGACACCATCGCGGCGGAATTATTTCTCAGGCCAGTGTTTTGAAGGTTACCGCCAATGGAACCACCACCTCACCCATCATACGCGGTGTCTGGCTCATGGAGCGTATTCTGGGCCAACATATCCCTCCTCCCCCGGATCAGGTTCCTGCGATCGAACCCGATATACGAGGGGTTACCTCCATCCGCGATCAACTCGATAAACACCGGTCGATTGAATCCTGCATGGCCTGTCACAAGAAAATCGATCCGCCTGGATTTGCTCTGGAAAATTACGACGTGATCGGTGGTTGGCGGGAACATTACCGGGCCATAAACCCCAAGGAAAATTGGAAAACCGGACAGGCTGTGGATGCCAGTTATCATTTCCCGGATGGCAGGTCATTCAAGAATATCGAGGGTTTCAAAGCGCTTGCTCTCTCGGACCTCGATCAGATAGCCGGAAATGTGGTGAGGCAGGTCATTACCTATGCAACCGGCGCGGAAATCACCTTTGCCGATCGCCGTGAGATCAACCGGATCGTGGAAGCTCTAAGCCAGGAAGGCTATGGATTCCGTTCCCTGATCCATGCCGTGGCACAGAGCGAAATCTTTCTCTCCAAATAGGTAGAAAAAGGGGTCAAACGTAGAAAATAGAATCATCCCTTCCTTTGTCGTTAATTCCCCAAGGTGCCCATACAGCAACCGACCCGGGCTATCAGGAAGGGATGATTCTATATTCTACGTTTGACCCCTTTTTCATTTCGTGCGGAATGTATCACTGGTGACCAGAGCCAGGAGCAGGTCCTTGAAACCGTTCCCATGAGCGTGATTTGCTTCCACGATACCTTCGATCTCTTCTCGCTCCGCGTAGTTGGGAACGCGTCCGGTCGCGTAAGTCATGAGCTTTTCTGCCAGACATTGAGAAAACAAATCAATATTGTCCACCAGCCAGACTTTGAATTCGGTGATGTCGTTTATGTGCGTGCCATCGGGAAGGACGCCGGTGGAATCGATCGGGGCGTTCACTTTAGGCCAAACTTCCCTCCAATTGCCCACCGGATCGAAATTTTCCAAAATGAATCCCACGGGATCGATGCGGCGATGGCAGGTGGAGCAGGCCTTGTCATCCATGTGGGCGGCGAGCATCTCCCGCGGTGTTTTGGCTCCCCGGATATCCGGCGTGAGGGCGGGCACATTTTGTGGCGGCTCGGGTGGTGGAGTACCAAGAATGTTTTCCAACACCCAGACTCCACGTAAAACCGGTTGGGTGTCCACTCCGTTGGCGGTGGCCATCATGATGGCCGATTGCCCCAGCAATCCCCCAAAACGTCCTCCGCGGGGCATGGGAAGTCGTCCTAACCCGGGGTCTTCCTGTCCGTATTCCCTTTTGACTTCCGAAATGCCGTCATGAATGTACTGGTAATTCTCTTTGGCAAATTTCAAGGAAGTGTAGGTGAAATCCGGGTCGATGAAATCGGTCATCGGTAGATTATCCCTGAGCATGGCCGCAAAAAAGTGCTCCACTTCGCTTTTGGCGGTGGCTATTTCCTCTCCGCTGAAATTGAAGGCGGGATCGGGCATGATTTCCGGAAGCAGTTTCAAATCGAGCCATTGGCTGGTGAAGCTCAGGATCATGGCATCGGATGGGCGTTCGGGGAGCAGGCGAAGCGCCTCTCCACGCAGAACTTCAGGGTCGGACAATCGTCCGGCATGGGCCAGCTTGAAGAGTTGTTTGTCCGGGGGCGCCTGGGTCAGGAAATAGGACAAGCGGCTGGCCAGGTCATAATCGTCCATCTCACCGGGACTTGCCACGCGGTAGAGGAAGCGTGGAGAGATCAGGATGTTTCGAATGAGCAGGTGCATCGCGTCCTTGAAGGAGTTGCCCGCTTCCCAATGACGCTGCGCGATGCCGACATAAGATTCGATGGTTTGCTTATCAACGGGTCGACGGAAAGCCCTGGGTAGAAAACCGGTCAGAATTTCTCGCGTAAACGACTCATTGGATTGGTCCGGCTTGCGGTTGCCGGTAAATTGTTGTTGCAGCTTCTTGGCCAGCATTTCACGAGGACCGTCCACGATCCTCAAGGGTCCTTCTATCGTTGCCTGGTGGAATTCCAGGGCAGGACCGTTGGTGAAGTAGTAATGACACAAAACGTCGGCAAGGTTGAACATGCCTCGATTGGAATTGGCGATTTTCAGGAGTTCGACCGTCAGTTCGTTGTCCATGGTCGCGTTGTTCATGTCCAAATCGGGATTGGCGAGCGCCTCGGTAATGATATTCCAACCATTGAGTCCGCGCAGCACGGAAATTCTCCTCTCACTGAAGTCCCCATTTGGAAACACGGCGTGTTGCCAGGCTGCCAACCAGCGCGAATCCCGTGACCACCACTCGCGCATATGTTTGGCGAACTCGGTATAGTCGTGGTCCATCTCCGCATTGGCCCAGCGGAAGAGCAAGGTCTGGCCTTCGTAGAGATCGGCTTCGAAGGTGACGGAGTTTGGCGTGGTCGATGGCACCTCCATCACTTTCAGGAGGCGGAAGATTTCGGCTCTGGAGCGGTCGCTGGCGCTGAGTTCGCGCGCGCGTATCTCGAGTAGTAAAGGCTCATCGGAGACGGGTTTGTGCTTGGCGGCGCTAACCGTGATCCGGTAGACCCCGGACGCCATGATTTCCATGCGACTCGGCCAGGAGCAACTGCGAAAAATTTCCTGCCCTCGTGAAACGAGAAGCAAGGCATCGTCTTTCACTTTTGCGGCGGAGAAACTGAGCACCATTTCTTCGGGACCCGCAGTCCGGGTAGTGGATGGAGGAGCTATTTGAGCGGGGGGATAGACGGTATTGGCAATTTCCTCGGCCACTTTGGCATAGGCCTCCATAAGGGGAGGGGAAAGGACCAGCCCTTCGCCAACGTTGTTAAAACCATGGTACTCCGAATCCTTGGGAAATCCTAGAGGCAGTTCGTAATCGGCCAGGCCGAAAAGATCCCGGATGGTAGAGCGGTATTCGTCTGCGCTGAGCCGCCGGGGTATCGTGCCGCCGAGGGGAGTGTTATCGAGAAGGTGTTCATCCAGCCAGGAAATGAGGATGGCGCGTTCTTCTTGGCTTGGCCGATCTTTGTCCTCGGGAGGCATAAGGCCTTCCTGAAGCATGCGCAGGGCGTTTTCCCAAAGATCCCGGTTCTCTTTTTTGGTCCAGTCGACCGTGTAATGGTCGAGGTTTATATCGCCTTTCCTTTCTGCTTCATCGTGGCAATTGAGGCAGTAGTTGGAGAGTAGATCGTAATGTGTGTCCGCAATAGGCGTGCCTTCCGAAGCTCGAAGGCCTTGGGCTGCCGCGCAGGTGAACAGCAGAACAGAAAGAAACTTGTTACCCATCAGGAAAACAGGTGATTCAAATTGCGGCTGGCGTTGGAGAACTCGTTCGTCTCTACACCTAATCTCTGCATCAAAGTAATATACAAGTCGCCCAGAAGCGGAGCATCGGTCTTGGAAGCATCGATGGCAACGTGGCTTCCGTGCCTGAACCCGCCACCTGCCACGAGGGTGGGTAAATTGTCATTGGAGTGACGGCTGGCGTCGCCCATGCCCGTTCCCATAAGTACGATGGTTTCGTCCAGTAGCGATTTGCCGTTGGGACGCTTCTTTTCCTTCAATTGATCAAGGAAACCATTGAAGCAGTGCATGTGGGCCGTTTCGATGGCGATCAGATCCCGGATCATTTCAGGGTCATTGCCGTGGTGAGAGAGGCCGTGATATCCGGACTTGAGCGCCACACCGTCGAAGGAGAAAACCTGCCCCAACCCATCTATGAAAAAGGACAGCACGCGGCTCGAATCCGTTTCGAGGGCCAGGGCCATCAGGTCGTACATGAGCGTTTCCGCCTCCATCAGGAGGTTGGGGGTTATCGGATCCGAATCCGGGAGTTTGTAATCGGTGGTCGGAAGCGGGTCGTTAATGGAGGCGATTTGATGGGCCATGCGTTTTTCCACCGAACGCATGGAATCGAAATACTCTTCCAGCTTATCGCTATCGCTTTGGGGAAGCGATTTCTGCAGGCGCAGGGCATCTCCCAATACCAGATCGAGTGAACTTTTTCCGCTGCGAAGCATGTATTCCATACGCTCCTTGTCCGCCTCCGACATGAACATCTGCTTGTAGAACACACTCGGTCTTTGGATCATGGGAAGACCGATCCCCTGCTTGGTAAAACTCATCGCTTTGCTGCCCTCGCCCGTACCTGCGGTGAGCTGAACGGAAGGGAAACGCGACTTCTGGCCGATCCGGTCGGCCACGATTTGGTCCATGGAATAGGTTTTCGGGCTGCTCCCGCAAAGAAAGTTGCTCCAGGCCCCATGGCCGTTGGGCGCCCGGTGGTCCAGGCCCGAGAATACGGTGAAGTCTTCCTGATGACCGGCCAGTGGTTCGAGAATGGGGGGAAGTCGGTAACCTCTACCAACCTCTTTGGGAAAAAATCCGTTCTGGTGCCAGCCCAGGTAGGTGCCGATTGAAACGAGGTTGCGAGGCCGGGTGGCGGCTGCCGCCTTGGCCAGCGGTTTGGCAATGCTTTCCAAAGAGGGAAGGGTGATCAATGCCCCGGCCGCACGCAGAAATTGGCGGCGCCCTATGGTATGATAACCGAATTGGTTCAATCTGGACGTCATGGCTTATAAATCTCAGGATTAATTAAATAGGAAAGTAGAACAATTCCAATTAATTAGAGCCTTTTCCCCCAAGTGGCAAGCTGGTAAAATGGGCGATTGGGTCGACCGTTGACTTCGGTGCCTTGAGGAAGGCTCGACTTAACCACAGAGGGAGAGGCGCTGTTGGCGCCAATTAAGAATGGGATCTCGCCGAGGCGAGATGGCACAGAGGCACAAAGGGGGAGAAGGGTGGAAGGCGCCGGGGGTGCCAATTAAGAATTTGGAATGAGGAATTGGGTGAAGAGGCCGAGGTCACAAACCAGGATCAAGCATCAAGGATGGAGCATCGAGAATTTGACTCTCGCAAAGAGCGCATAGGTCGACTGAATAAGTCCCTATCCATGACTCCTGAAATCATAGCCGCCGAATTCGATGTTCCGGGCCGCGTGGTTACCCTCCTCAGCATCGATACCGGCAACGTGAACGATACCTACCGGGTGATTAAGCGCACCTCCTATTCGGAAGGGCAATTTGTCCTTCAGCGCATTAACCGGGCCGTCTTTCCCCGACCGGATCTGGTCATGGCCAATATGAAAGCCATCACCGATTTCTGTCACCTCCGTTTGGAGGAGGAGGCCGAAAGGGCCGATCGAATCTGGCAACTGCCCCGGGTCATTCCGACCTTGGATGGAGCGGATTATTTTGTCGATGAGAAGGAAGGGCACTGGCGGGCCTTGTCCATGATCGCCTCAGCCACCTCACACGAGACGGTGGTCAACGTCGAACACGCGTATGAAACGGGGTACGTTCTGGGGCATTTCCAGAAAATAATTTCCGCGTATCCGCCGGACAGGTTGGCCGATACGCTTCCCGGTTTTCACGTTACACCGCGCTACTTGAAACATCATGACGAAGTCGTTCACACCGCCGAGGCGAAGAAACGGCTGGATGCCTCACTGGAGGCGCGTCGCATCGAGGCCTTCGTGGAGGAGCGCCGGGAGTTTGCCTCCGTATTGGAAGATGCCCGTGAGCGGGGCGAACTGAAGCTGCGCACCATTCATGGCGACCCCAAGATCGCCAATATCCTGATGGACGATATCACGGGGAAGGGGACGGCCATCATCGACCTCGATACGGTCAAGCCCGGATTGATCCACTACGACTTCGGGGATTGTGTTCGTTCGGCCTGCAATCCGGCCGGTGAGGAGGCCAAGGACCTGAGAAAGGTTTTTTTTGATGTCGAAGCCTTTTCCGTACTGGTGAAGGGTTATCTCAAACAAGCGGGAAGCTTCCTGACGAAATGGGATCGCAAGTATCTCTACGACTCGATCCGCCTCATCACCTTCGAATTGGGATTGCGCTTTTTCACGGATTACCTGGCCGGGGACGTGTATTTTAAAACCAGGTATATGGGGCAAAACCTGAACCGGGCCCGGGTGCAAATGAAGCTCTGCGAGAGCATCGAGAGGCGTGAGTCAATAATGCGCCGGGTCCTGGAAGGTGTTTAATTAGACAATTAGAGGCGGGCGCAGTGCAGGAATACCTCTTCCACTTGTTACCTTGAAGACGGAAATCGGCAGCCTGCCTTTGATGGCCAGGAAATTCAAATGTTCTTGGTCGGTAGTAATTTCCGCCCGTCCGTTCATCCGCAACTTCTCGGCAATGCCTGGCACGAAGAACACAAGACCCGCATAGAGACATTCCATCAGGTACATCAAAGTGCCCACCTGACGCTGTTCACTCCCTCACAGTTTCCAAGCGGTCGAGTCGGGAATGCCGCGGCTGAAGAGGATGCGCTGACTGGACCCGCTCTGGCCCTCCTCGGGGACTGCTGCCGTGATGTTGTCCGCTTCCGGAGGGTCACGCAGGAAGCTAGTGACCTGACCGGTCGTCCGATCGCGCATGATCGCCATCGGTAGGTCCGTGGTCCTGTCTAGAGTGAAAGACCCTCTCCCTGTCCCTGAAAGGGTGATGCTAGCGAGCGCCTCGGCCCAGCCGGGCTCGGCCGGAATGACGAATGCGAAGCTTGATCCGTGGTCGCCGGCGCACTGCTCGGACATTGTGAAGCTGATCGAGAAAAGTTCGCCACCATTCAAAGTCTGCCCCGTGATCCGGTGCGGTCCACCCGAGTCGGGCAACGCGGGCGGGCCTGTGAACACGAAGGAAGGCTCGAGGAACGGGACGCCTACACTGTCCACACCCCCCCATACGAGGATTGAGGTGGTTGGCGTTGTGAGGTCCTGCCTCAGCAGTCCTTCGGTGTGCAGGCGGTAGCGGAGCGCCTTGTCGAAGGTGAAATCACTGATCCAATACGGCGCGCAGTAGCTCATTAGGTCGTGGTGCTCGTCCGGCGAGACCAAGCCTTGAGTTCCGCTGATTTCGCCGTTGAAATCATATCCATAGATCCCCGTTGACGCGTTCGGATACGGATACGCCGGGTCGACTCCCAGAGCGCCTCCGCAAGGCGCATGGGGTAGGGAGAAGTTATGTCCGAACTCGTGGGCAATGACTTGGGCGTTGGTGACGGAGTATGCCGTCCGCCTGCCGATGTTCCCGATGCCCGCCGCACCGGAGAACTCCCCCGACAGGAGCCCCATGTAATAGTTGGTGGCGCCCTCCATGGCCCAGATTGCCTGGACCTGTCGGATCAGGTCGCTGGCTTCGTTGGTCGAACTCCAAACCGGAGCATGGGCCGTCACCTTCAGATCGGCAACGGGCAGCAGCGTTCGGCATTGTTGTAGCATGGGGTGACTCTCGGGCGCCTCCTCCATTTCCTGCACAAGCCGTGTGACTTTCGAGTCTGGATCCTTCTCCCAGAGGAATGGGATGAAAGTGATGTCGAAGACAGGCATGTTCCGAACTTCCACAGCTTGCCTGCCCTCCTCCGGAATCCGCCGCGCTACCCCCAGTCCGGGGTCCAGCGTTCTGTCCGGGTCGATCTCGATCACCATCTCCAGCCCAGGCCGTACTACCTCCGCTGGAATCAGCGCGTTGGCCGAGCGAGCGAGCGAGGACTCGTCCACTTCGGTCGGGATTGGGCCTTCCTTCCCGGGGATTTCCACAGTATGCGCGAGCAATCCGTTAAGGTAGAAGGAGGCCACCACGCGCGGGATGTTCGCCGAATTGGCTTGGGACGCAGTTGGGAAGACGCGAAGCAGCGCATCCTCACCCCCGACGAGCGCGATCGGGAGATCGAGGGACTGCGCTGCCTGAGTCAGGTAGGCCGCGATTGGCAAGGAGTCGCATCGGCGCACCCGTCGTGTAAGCAGGGCGTCCAACCAATTCAGGAAGATAGGGTCGTTTGGCGCGCACAGCTTCGTGCCCGCTGCCTGCAGGTGGCTCAGTTCAACGAGGTTGGCCAAGCCGACAGGGAGTGGTCCCGACATCTCCGAATTGCCCGTCAAAACGAGGGAGTTAAGCCGCTTGAGCCCGGCTAACTCGGGTGGGACGGGCCCGGAAAGACGGTTACCGCCCAGGTGCAGTTCGTTTAATTCCCCGAGGTTGGCAAGTTCGGCTGGAACTCGACCCGTCAGTTGGTTGAAGGACAAATTCAGGTAGTTCAGCTTGGGAAAGTCGCCGTATTCTGGCGGGATGGGTCCGGAAAACGCGTTGCTCGAGAGATCCAGAATGGTCATCCAGGGCAGGCTGTCTAACTTTGGAAGCGATCCCGTCAGCTTGTTTTCTTCGAGGTGCAGTTCGGTCAGATTGGAAAGGCGGGCGAGTTCGGTCGGAACCGGACCCGACAATGAATTGCCCGAAAGATCCATTAAGGTGAGTTTGGCCAAGTTGCCGAGTTCAGCAGGTATCGGACCGGTCAGATCCTTGTTCGAGGAAATAATCAGGCGAGTCAGGTTGGAGAGTCTGCCAAGCCTGGAAGGCACGGACCCCACTACCTTAGTGCCCGATAGATCCAGCACGCGAAGGTTGGCGAGATTGCCGAGTTCAGCAGGTATCGGACCGCCCGAAAGATCGTTACCGGTCAGATTGAGTGTGGCCAGATCGGCAAGGCTAGCGAGTTGGGGGGGAATCTTCCCCACAAGGCCATTGTGCGTCAGATCGAGGAGGGTGACGTTGCCTTGTGCGTTGGTGTCGACTCCGTGCCATTCGCGAAGAGGCGCATCCGTCAGCCAGTTTTCCCTATTAAACCACCCTGTCGGTCCACTGGTGGCGTGGTAGATCGTCGCCAGGATTTCGCGATCCGGTGACGGCTTGCAGTCGAAGCCGGTTCCCTCGTGCGCCTCAATGGCAGCAAGCCAATCGTGAATAAATGGCTCCGGTGGCACGCATATCCTCGTGCCCACGTAGCGGAATACCCGTAGCGAGAGGCGCGGCATCGTGTAGGGGAGGCGTCCGCCGATGTCGGGGTTGTTGTCGATCCGGAGTCTCTTCAACAAAAGCAGGTTACTGATTTCCTGAGGAAGGACTCCGGCAAGCCCATTATCCGAAAGATCGATCTCGGTCACCCGCCCGAGGGAATCGGCGGTGATGCCGTGCCATCGGCCCAACGCCGGAACTTCACCTTCGAACCAGCCGTCCGCATTCTTCCAGTCCTTTCCGCCCATAACCTGATAAAGCGATTCCAGAACGGCATGGTCCGACTCGTTGCAGTAGTCGTCACCTCGGTAAAGGTCAATCCCCGCGACCCAATCGGCAAAGGCGGGTGTCCCGGGCATACACAGTCCCTCGTAGCTGTCGAATCCAAAGTACTGGAGCGGTAACCCAATTAGAGTCGAGGGGACGGTTCCGACAAGATCGGTATCGATGAGGTCCAGATAGACCAGTTGCCGGAGATTGCCGAATTCGGGTGGAATGGAACCCGAGAAGTTGTTCAGAAAAAGGCTCAACTCAGTCAGATTTGTAAGATTTCCGAGCTCTGGCGGTATTGCGCCGCTCAGCCGGTTTGAGGAAAGCCACAGCTCTTGCAAGTCGGCGAGGTTGCCCAACTCGGCCGGTATTACGTCGCTCAATTGGTTGTAGGAGAGCTTCAGTTTCTGCAAGTTAGTGAGTTTGCCGAGTTCGGGCGGGATGGAACCGCTTAGCTGATTTAAGGTAAGTAACAGCTCTTGCAAGTCGGCGAGGTTGCCCAACTCGGCCGGTATCGAACCCATCAGATTGTTACCGTCGAGTTGTAAGTGCGTCACGGCTCCGGAACCGTCGGTGAAGACCCCATACCACTGGTCGAGCGGCGCGTCTGTTCCCCAGTTGTCAGATCTCGTCCAATTTACGCCATCCGCAGCCTCGTACAGCGCCATCAGTGTTTCACGGTCCGGGTTCGGCCCCACGACTACCGCGCGCACGAGTGTCGAACGATTCGCGTTCGCAGTGTCGCTGCTGCCGTTGTGGGCGTTCACACCCGCGCCGCGCACCGTGACGGTGAGGCGCACGGTGTAATTCGTGTTCGCCGTGACCGACGGGCGCGTCCAGGTCGGGGTGGCGGAACTTGGATCGTTGAGCATGCCACCGCTCACGCTCCAGGCGTATTCAGGCGGACCGTCGTAGGCGCCGCCTGTCAGCGTCGCGCCCAGTTGCGCGGTAGTGTACTCATCCCCCGCAGGGATTTCGTTGATCGACACCGACGGCGCCTCCGCCGCAGGCAAAGGTGGTGGGGTATCGCGCACGAGGGCTGACTGGATCGCGTTCACCGTGTCGCTGCTGCCGTTGTGGGCGTAAGCGCCCGCGCCGCGGACGGTGACGGTGAGGCGCACGGTGTAATTCGTGTTTGCCGTGACCGACGGGCGCGTCCAGGTCGGGGTAGCGGAACTTGGATCGTTGAGCATGCCACCGCTCACGCTCCAGGCGTATTCAGGCGAACCGTCGTAGGCGCCGCCTGTCAGCGTCGCGCCCAGTTGCGCGGTAGTGTACTCATCCCCCGCAGGGATTTCGTTGATCGACACCAATGGCGCATCCGCCGCAGGCAGAGGCTCATCAATCCCATACACCTCCACAAGGGCAACCCCGGTAGTTCCATCCTTTCCTTCAACCTTGGCAGTATAGTTACCGGGTTCGAGAGTGATAACGAGGCCCGAACTCAAGCTATCAGGCGCCAAGGGCAGACTGTCTCCCCATAGGGCGGATATTAACTGCCTTTGGTCGTCGTCCTCTTCCCAGTTGTCGTTGACCATGAGTTCCATGGGATTGCCGGGATCGGTGGTTTTGGTGAGGGTGAGAACCGGATCGGCCAGCGCTTTGGCAATGCCTCTATCGGCCAGTTCCGGGCCAATTGCCTGGATCAGAACTCGCCGGGAGCCATCTTCGATGATAAAGCCGCCAATCATGACCTCATCTCCAGTTTCCACCAAGGCTCGGGTCGAAATATTCACGAACTGGCCGTTGGCGTCGGGAGAATCGATCCCATACACCTCAACGAGGGCAACTCCGGTAGTTCCATCCTTTCCTTCAACCTTAGCGGTATAGTAGCTGCCGGGTTCGAGAGTGATAACGAGGCCCGAACTCAAGCTATCAGGCGCCAAGGGCAGACTGTCTCCCCATATGGCGGATATTAATTGCCTTTGGTCGTCGTCCTCTTCCCAGTTGTCGTTGACCATGAGTTCCATGGGGCTGCTGGGATCGGTGGTTTTGGTGAGGGTGAGAACCGGATCGGCCAGCGCATTGGCAATGCCTCTATCGGCCAGTTCCGGGCCAATTGCCTGGATTAGAACCCACCGGGAGCCATCTTCGATGATAAAACCGCCAATCATGACCTCATCTCCAGTTTCCACCAAGGCTCGGGTCGAGAGATTGACGAAGTGGCCATCGGCCGCCGAAGCTGGTAACATAAACATCGCCGTTGCGATGTAGCGCCAATGATCCTCGTTAAAAATCACAAATTTAAGCTAAGTAGAAACACTGGGTAACAAAAAATTCAAACAGATTTTGCATCCGCATTGCAAAAGCATATCAAATCGGACCACAGTGGGGTCCACTATTCAACCAAGATGAAACACCCTTTACTAGAGATGACAAAAAGTAATCCAAGCCGGTTCACTTTGCAAGGGGAGCGCAGGATGAGAAAGGCTTCATTGGGCCTATGGGTTGCTCTTTCATGCTTACTGCCAGTCGTCGTCCTTTGGGGGGTTACACCACATTCGGCGCAAGCCG
>JAJDZZ010000007.1 GCA_022824405.1 Opitutales bacterium | reverse complement strand
TTTCGACTCCTGAATCCATGCGTGTGCCATTGGTTTCTCGATGTAGCCAATTTCTTTCCCAATATAGATTTGGGTTCGAAGTTCGCCACAAGAACCTTTGGCGTATCGAAGGAATTGTAAAAACTCCTTTTGAGATATCCGATCCATACCTTCCGCGATATTGCTTGGAACGGATAGGCCGGAACGACAGATCTGGTCTTTGAAACCGTAATCCTTCAAATCAGCCATTGCCATGTAGATCTCTGCACTCATTCGTGCCGATCTTTTCCAGACATCGAGATCTTCGAATTTCATTTTATGGAAAATTCGGTGTTAAAAAAAGAGTGCAGTTTTGCAATACGTCCTTTTGGTGGCCACTGATCACTTCCCTCTTCCCTCTTTCCTCCTCCCTCTTCCCCCTTTCCTCCTCCCTCTTCCCTCTTCCCTCTTTCTTCCTCTTGGCGCATAGCGCCACTACAACTGTTTGTCGTAGAGTTCGGCATAGAGCGGACTGTGGGTATAGAGTTCGTCGTGGGTGCCTTTGGCGGTGAGTTTGCCTTTTTCGAAGACAAAAATCCGGTCCGCCAGCCGGATGGTGCTGAACCGGTGGGCGATGATGATAACCGTTTTTCCGACAACCAGGGAATTCAGGGCCCGCTGGATTTCCTCCTCGCTTTGGGCGTCTAGAGCCGAAGTGGCCTCGTCGAGAATGAGAATGGGTGAGTTGCGCAAAAAGGCCCGGGCAATGGCGATGCGTTGTTTTTGTCCACCCGATAAGCGGTCTCCGCGTTCTCCGGCCAGGGTCTGGTATCCCTTTTCGAGTTCGGAGATGAAGGAGTGGGCGAAGGCGTTTTGCGCGGCCCGGTAAACGTCTTCCGCAGAAGCGTTTTCCCGGCCCAGCCGAATATTGTTGTACAAGGTGTCGTTGAAGAGTACCGGGTGTTGCGATACGATGGCGATATGGTCGCGCAGGTCCCATTTGAGGAAATTCCTGATGTCGGTGCCGTTGATCCGGATACTTCCGGAAGTGACCTCGTAAAGCCTTGGGATCAACTTGGCGAAGGTGGATTTTCCAGCCCCGCTCGGTCCCACCAGCGCCACCACCTGGCCGGCAGGTATTTCGGCTTCGATTTCTTGCAGGACGGGCGCCTCGGTGTAGGCAAAGGATACGTTCTCAAAGCGGATGCTGCTCTTGCCCTGGGGCGCCGGTCTCGGATTTTCGGGGTCCTGGATACTGTCCATTTTGTGCAGGATATCGTTTATCCGGTTTATGGCTCCCTGGCATTTCTGAATATTTCCGTAAACCCGGAAAATACGTTTCAAGGGGTCGTAGGTCATGTAGAGGACGCCCCCCAAAGCCATAAAGGTGGAAAACGGAACCCCCTCCAGGTAGCAGTAGACAAAGGAGAAAGCCACCAGGGCCGAGGAAAGAAATTCGATGAGCGGCTGGGTGAGTCGTTCGTATTTCACTACCTTCATCTGACTCCTGAAGAGCTTTCCCAACAGGGCTTGGAAAAAGGAAATCTGCTGATCCTGCAGGTTGAAGGTGCGGATCTCGGTGGCGCCTTCGAGGTTCTCGTTCAAGCACTGGGTCATATCGGCTTGGGCTTCCTGCATCTCCAGGCCGCGTATTTTCAGGCGACGGCCAATGAAAAAAACGGGTATCATGGCCAAGGGGCCTCCCGCGCAAATCAGCACGATAATGGCTGCATCCTTTTCTTGGAGGGAGAGAAATACGAGGGTGGCAAAGGCGAAGACGACCTGCATGGGTTGTCGGAACAAGTCGTTGGCGGATTCCTGCAGGGTAAATTGCAGCAGGGTCGTGTCGGATAGGATGCGGGAGAGAAGGTCTCCGCTTTTGTTCTCGTCGTGGTAGGCCAGGGGCAAGTGTTGAATTTTGGAAAACAAATCCCCGCGGATGCCTTCCAACACGCGCAATCCGCAATAGTTCATCCAATACTGGTTAAGGTATCCGCTGGCGCCGCGGATGAGAAATACTCCGGGAAGTTGGGCCGCAATCAGAAAAATTGCCATGGCCGAATACTGGGAGTCGGTCGACTCGAATACTTCGGCGAAGACGATCTTTATGAAGTAGGGCACCCCCGCCCCACTGGCCAGGGCAGCAAAGAATCCTGCCAAAAGGCCCAGGGCGAAGAACCCTTTACATCGCCTCAGGTAACGCCGGAATGCAAAAAATTTTCTCAAAACATTGAAGGGTAAATCGGAAGCGAATGGCGCTGGTTAAGCGCGTAGGTAGGGGAATATGGTATGGACGCCAGTCGAGGTCCTGCCGTTGAAAAGGGATGCCCGTCGGGGTCAGTCGTTGATTTTTGACATGTCCCCATGTTGAAAATAAATGACCGACCCCTTTGAGACTCTTCCTTCTTAGTGAAGCCGGCTATTCGATAGAAGAGTTGGGATGAAATCAAGCCGTTAGAAGCAGGCACACCGCGTGCGCGGCGATGCCTTCGGAAGCCCCCAGCGACCCCAATTTTTCGTTGGTGGTGGCCTTGATGCCGATGCAATCCGGGGCCAGGTCCAAGGTCGCTGACAAGGCGGATTTCATGCGGTCCAGATAGGCCCCGATCTTCGGTTTTTCCGCGATGATACAGGTGTCGATATTGGCGATGCGATACCCCTTCTCCCGGGCAATTGCGACCGCTTTTTGCAGGATGATCTGCGAATCGAGGCCCTCGAAGTCGGGGTTTGTATTGGGAAAATGATGCCCGATGTCCCGTTCCCCGCAGGCTCCCAGAATGGCGTCGGCCAAAGCGTGGGTCAGGCAATCCGCGTCGGAATGCCCTTCCAGACCCACTTCGCTTTCGATGTGGACGCCACCGAGTATGAGGGGTCTCCCGGCTGCCAACCGGTGAATGTCGTATCCGAATCCGATGCGGTAAGGAGGAGGGTTCATGGCTGTTCAGGGCTCGGATTAACGCTTCTTTTCAAAAGGAGTTCAGCCAGGGATAAATCCTGGGGAAAGGTTATTTTCGGATTGGGACGGGGATTTTCCACCAGGGTCACTCTATGTCCGCATTGAATGACGGTGGCCATATCATCGGTGGCTTGCAGCCCGATTTTTTTTGCCTCGCTGTAGCATTGGCGTATCAGGTCGGCCGCAAAAGCCTGGGGGGTTTCCATTTCCCAGAGGTTGTTGCGATCCAGGTTTTTCAACTTGAGACGACGGGTTCCGGAGGAAGGTTTTGTCGCCTGTTTGACCGTATTCACCATGCGATGGGCCAGGCATGACGCCTTATCCTCGACCACGGTCCGGTAGAGTTCCTTCAATTGGTCGGGGTGGATGAGGGGGCGGGCGCAATCGTGAATGAATACGTATTCGGTTTCTCCGGGCAGGGCTAGCAAGGCGTTGTAGACCGATTCCCACCGTTCCCGGCCACCTTGGACCCAGATCATGGGCCGTTTGGTCAAGCCTGCCATCCGACCCTCCAGTCGGCCTCTTTGATCCTGGTCCCGATAGACCACGAGGTAACCGTCCGTCTGCCGGTGCTTTTCAAAGGCCTGAAGGGAATGATCGAACAGGGGACGGTTGCCCAGTCGGGCCAGCGCCTTGTCGGCGACTGAATCCCCCATGCGATGCCCGGACCCCGCACACAACAATATGGCCACGGTCTTCATGGTGGAAATCAGGAATCTCCCAGGGCCAGTTCGCGGTTGATCGTACGCACCACTCCCCGGGGATCGTTGGCCTGGAGTATGGGTCGGCCCACCACGATGTAATGGGAGCCGAGTTCGGCCGCTTTAAGGGGGGTTACAACGCGCTTTTGATCGTGGGCCGAGCTGCCTGCCGGCCGGATGCCAGGGGTTACAAATTGCAGGGAACGGCCAAAGCGGGGCGCCAGGGAAACCAGATCCCGCCCGGAACAAACCAGTCCCCCTATGCCCGCGTCCCGAGTCAGGGCGGCCAGATTGGCTACCTGGTCCTCCGGGGTTTTCTCAACGCCGATCCGGCGCAACTGCGCCTCATTCAAAGACGTCAGGACCGTCACCCCCAACAGGAGCAGGTCCGGTTTGAGTTCTCGCTTGGCCCTTTCAGCCATTGTAAGCATTTCCTCTCCGCCACTGGCGTGCAAAGTCAGCATATCGATGGGCAGGTGGCAAAGGCTCTGCACCGATTTGGCGACGGTATGGGGAATATCGTGCAGTTTCAGGTCGAGAAATACCCGGTAACCCCGGTCGGCTATCTCCCGGACCCAATCCGGGCCATGGGCGGTAAACATCTGCAGGCCCACCTTGACCCATTTCAATTCCCCATCCAGGCGCTCGAGCAGGTCACGGGCGGACTGCCGGTTCGACAAATCCAAGGCCAGGATGAGTTGGCAGGTCTGCATGGGAAAGGAGTGGATGGTGTTTTTTCGATTGAGGCGGGGAAGCGCCCTGGCAACGTAAGCGGTGTGAATTTTTCCAGCACAAAGCGAATGTTTTGCCCTGCCAAGGTAAATTTGTTCCTGGCCGTGACCGGGCGACGCGCCGATGGCTTTCACGAATTGATCTCCCTGGTGGCGCCGGTTTCTTTGGGCGACGATTTGATCGTTTCCGTCGCGGCCCGGCCCGGAACGCTGGAGTTGGTCTGTGAGGACGACCGGATTCCGTTGGATGAAACCAACTTGGTGATGCGCGCGGCACGGGAATTTTTGAGGATTTCCGGTCACGAGGAAGGGTTGAGGTTCGAATTGGTCAAACGCATTCCCGTGGAAGCCGGATTAGGGGGTGGGAGCAGCGACGCGGCCGGAGCGTTGCTCCTTTTGAATGACCTCTTCGACCATCCTTTCTCCATGGCCACGCTAGAGGAGATGGCTGCGGAACTGGGTTCGGATTGTCCGTTTTTCCTTCGAGGCGAACCCCGGATCATGCGAGGCCGGGGGGAAAATCTGGAAGCGCTGAGCGGCGAGCGGAAGAGAGATCTGGCCGGGCGTTGGGTCGCCTTATTCAAGCCCATGTTCGGCATCAATACGGCATGGGCCTATGACCAATTGGCCGGCGCTCGACCCAGCGCCTACGTCGACCCCGGGGAAGCGGAAGACCGATTGGCCGCCTGGAACACGGGCCGCTCGGAGCTGGAAGCCCTTCTCTTCAATAATTTGGAGGTCCCGGTGTTCAAAAAGTATGTCGCCCTTCCCACCTTACTTCAACAAATCCGGGAGGATCTCCATTTGCCCTGTGCCATGAGCGGCAGCGGCAGCACCTGCTTTGCCCTGTTGCCCGATTTCAACAAAGGCGCCGACTTGGCCGACTTGGTCAAAAGGGCTTGGGGAGAGAATACTTTTCTTCGGTTTTGCCAGTTGGGTGGGGGAGAGATTAACCACAGAGGACACAGAGAGCACAGAGGGGGAAAGGCGCCCGGGGGCGCCAATTAAGAATTAGGAATTAGAAATTAGGAATTAGTGAAGAACAGCCCTGATAAGTTGTAGGAGCGGGTTTATCCCGCGATTGCCCAGGAGCGCCATATCCAGGAAAAAGATACGCAGCATCCAGCATCTGGCTTTTACGCCAACGGCGTTAAATTCCAAAGCCAAGCGTCGCGCAGCGCACGCTGGGTTACCGATCACCCCCTTCTTCTCTCCCTCTTTGCGTTGCTTGGCGATCTTGGCGAGATTCAATCTCTGGTTTCTGGTTGGGGCGCATCCGGGTAATCCGTGGTTTTTTTGGATGGGATTTAGGTTCTTGAAGTTTGGAAAGGGTTCGCCTTAGCCTTGAAATTTCTGATTTCGTTTGCTTGTGGTGGTTTAATTGCCAGCGCTAATCATTTCAATGGCTTTGGGGACACAAATAGAAAAGATTTATTGGGGTATTCCCGCTGCGCCGGGTGTGGCCTTCGGCACCATATTTCTGGACGTGGAGGACGATCTCTACGTTCCGAATTACGCCATTGAGGAGGGAGCGGTGGAAGGCGAGATCAGCCGCTTCGATCAGGCCCTTCTGAAAACCTGGCAGGAAATCTCCCAAATCCGCCAGCAGGTAGCGGATTGGCTTGGGGAAGAGGAGGCCCAGATTTTCGATGCTCATCTGGTCGTTTTGGAGGACCCCGCCCTCATCGATGAAACGATTGAGGAAGTGGAATCCAGCCGCCGCAACGTCGAGCACGCCTTCCTTACTATCAGTCAAAAATACATCGCCGCCTTCCAGAAAATCGATGACGAATTTATCAAGGAGCGGTTGAACGACATCAAGGACGTGTCCCGCCGTATACTGCACAATCTGATCGGCGAGGCTCCCGGGTCCCTGGGAACCATCCAGGAGAGGCGGATCGTGGTGGCGCACGATTTAACCCCTTCCAAGGCGGCCGCGGTACCTCACAGGTATTTACAGGGTTTCGTTACCGAGGCCGGCAGCCAGACCAGCCACGTGGTGATAATGGCCAAGGCGGCCGGCGTTCCGGCGGTGGTGGGGGTACACGGCCTTCTGAAGATCCTGCAAAATGGGGATGAGGTCATCCTGGACGGATTTGAAGGGGTCCTGATCGTCCATCCCAGGAAGGAAACCCTGTTTCGTTATGCGGAGGAAAAGAAGCTCCGCGAGGTCAGGGAGCGGGAGTTTTTGAAGCTCTCAGGAGGACCCGCCGTGACCCGGGACGGCCACCAGATCGAAGTGATGGCCAACATCGAGGGCAATAACGAGATTCCGCGGGTGCGGGAAACCGGCGCGGAAGGGATAGGACTCTATCGCACGGAGTATCTGTTTCTGAAGGGAGGTAGTTTTCCCACCGAGGAGGAGCAATTCGTAGCTTACAAAGAAGTGGTTGAGGCTTTGCAACCCGCTCCCGTCATTTTGCGCACCTTCGATTTGGGCGGGGACAAAGTACTGCAGAGAAGGGATCTTCTCGATCCGGAGGATAATCCGTTTTTGGGGTGTCGAGCCATTCGTTTCAGCCTTCTCTATCCGGAAATTTTCAAGGATCAACTGAGCGCCATGCTGCGAGCCAGCGCCTACGGGAACTTGAGAATCATGTTTCCCATGGTCAGTGGAATAGAAGAACTGGAAGTCGCCAACCGATTGCTCCGGGAAGTGAAGGGGAAGCTCACCGAGGCAAAGGTTGAATTCGATCGCGAGGTGAAGGTGGGAATCATGATTGAAGTTCCCTCGGCCGCCCACATATGCGACCATCTGGCCGATCATTGCGACTTTTTCAGCATAGGGACCAATGACCTGATGCAGTATCTGTTGGCGGTCGACCGGGGCAATGAAAACGTGGCCCATTTGTATGAGCCCGGTCATCCCGCCTTGTTGCGGGTTTTGCGTCAGGTCGTAGAACACTCCATGAGGAAAAATCATCCCGTGAGCATATGCGGGGAAATGGCGGGGGACCCCGTTTTCCTGGCTCTTCTCATCGGCCTGGGTTTGCGCTCGGTAAGCGTATCGCCGAATTCGGTCCCCGCCATCAAGTACCTCATCAGTCAATTATCGGTGGAAGAATCGAAGGCTCTGGCGGCGGACGCTCTGAAGATGACGGATCCGGTGCGGATACAAAAGATGATGCAGGAATTTTCCAATGCGAGGCTGGAAGGCCCGGAGGTATTGTACGAGGGGGCGAGATTGAGGCGCAAATTGCTTGCCGGGGAAGGTCCCCAGGACGGATAGCAAGGCGCCTGCGGCGCCAATTAGGAATGAGGAATTAGGAATTGGATCTCGCCAAGGCGAGATGGCACAAAGGCACAGAGGCACAAAGGGGGAGAGGCGCAAAGGAGGAATTAGGAATGATGGAATGGTGGAATAGGGGAGAAAAGGCGCGTTGGATCGCGGTGATTTTTTGCCTGATTCCGGCGCGGGCCAACGCGGAGGAATTACAGGTGGCGGTGGCGAGTAATTTCAGCAAGGCCATGGCTGCGATCGCAGTGGAATTTGAGGCGGTTTCGGGCCATCGGGTCCGGGTAATCCCGGGGTCCACCGGAAAGCATTTCGCGCAAATCATGCAGGGAGCGCCCTACGATGTTTTTTTGGCAGCCGATGTTCGTCGACCCGAGGAACTGGAAAAGAGGGGGATGGTCCTGCCTGGAAGCCGATTTACCTATGCCGTGGGAAAGCTGGTATTGTGGAGCCCCCGAGCCGGTTACCTCGACGGAGAGGGGGCGGTCCTAAAGAACGGGAACTTTCGCTTTTTGGCCATGGCCAATCCCCGGCACGCTCCCTATGGGCGAGCTGCCCGGGAGATTTTGCAAGCGATGGATCTGTGGGCCGAATTAACCGGCCGCATCGTGCGCGGGGAGAACGTCGGTCAGGCTTTCCAATACGTCAAAAGCGGAAACGCCGAGTTGGGATTCGTGGCCCGATCCCAATTGCACGATTTGGGCGTCGCCTCGAAGGGTTCGCATTGGGAAGCGCCCGACCGGCTGTATGCGCCCATTTTGCAACAGGCCGCATTATTGAAGGAAAAAGTGTCGGGGCGTGAATTTTTGGCATTTATCCGCAGCGAAACAGGATTGAAGATCATATGCTCCCACGGATACGATGCGCCGGATCCCTAATGTTGAGCGCATCCGATCTTACCGCCCTGGGCCTTACCTTCAGGTTGGCCCTCGTCTCCACCCTGATTCTGTTGGTGACGGGCACCCCCCTGGCTTGGTGGTTGGGGAGGACGCGGTGGCGCTACAAGTTTTTGCTCGAGGCGGTTGTTGCGTTGCCATTGGTCCTGCCACCCACGGTTTTGGGTTTCTACCTTCTGGTGGTCCTGGGTTCGCGGGGGCCCCTCGGCTCCCTCATGGAATGGCTGGGGGGAAGATCGCTGGCCTTTACCTTCACGGGCTTGGTCATCGGTTCGGTCATTTATTCCATGCCTTTCGTAGTGCAGCCTCTTCAGAATGCCTTTAGCGCCATAGGGCGACGACCACTGGAAGTTGCCGCAACTTTGGGGGCCTCCCCTCTGGACCGGTTTTTCACCGTGGCCCTTCCCCTGGCCAAACCGGGATTTTTCACCGCGGCTGTTTTGGGATTTGCCCACACCGTAGGTGAATTCGGGGTCGTGTTGATGATCGGGGGAAACATCCCCGGGAAGACCCAGGTCGTTTCCATAGCTCTCTACGATCACGTCGAGGCGCTGGAATACGGTCAGGCTTATGCTTTGTCCGCCATCCTTCTTGTGATTTCCTTTGCCCTGCTGGTAGCGGTCTACGCATTAAACCGGCGCTTTCGAAGGGTTCAGCCATGAGTATCGAGGCTCGCTTTCAGGTGCGGCTTGGCGGGTTCGGATTGGCCGTCGATTTGAAGATTCCCCAACGGGGAGTGACGGGGATTTTCGGTCCATCCGGCAGTGGAAAAACAACCCTGTTGCGGGCCGTCGCCGGATTGGATCGTCCCAAAGAGGGATTCCTCAAGGTGGGCGATGAGGTGTGGCAAGATGGGTCTCGATTTGTCCCCACCCACCGACGGGCCCTTGGTTTTGTTTTTCAGGAGCCCAGTTTGTTCGGGCATCTCGACGTGCGGGGAAACCTGGAATACGGACGGAAGCGGATGGGGCAAACCAACCCTCGGGTTTCATTGGGGAAGTGGATTGATCTTCTGGGCATCGGGGGATTGCTCGAGAGAAGGCCCGACTCCTTATCCGGCGGTGAAAGTCAGCGGGTAGCCATAGCCCGGGCCCTGGCCGCCAGTCCCCGACTTTTGCTCATGGACGAACCCCTTTCCTCCTTGGACCGCCGCCGCAAAATTGAGATTATTCCCTACCTCGAGTCCCTTCACGACGAACTGGATATCCCTGTCATATACGTCAGCCATTCCTCGGAGGAGGTGGCCCGATTGGCCGACCACTTAGTGTTGTTGAAGGAAGGTCGGGTCGAAGCGTCGGGAAAGATTGGCCGGCTCATGACCCGGTTGGACCTTCCCCTGGCCCAGGGGGATGAGGCGGAAGCGCTGATCGAGGGGGAGGTGGCCGGGTTTGAGAAGAACCATCATTTAACCCAGGTGGATTCAGCGGTGGGGAGATTTACCATAGTCGGGACCGATATTCCACAGGGTCGTTCCATTCGATTGAGGGTGGCGGCTCGGGACGTGAGCCTGACCCTGGCCCCTCCGGCTGAAACCAGCATATTGAATATATTTCCCGCCACCGTCGACGCGATGCGCCCGGAAGGCAGAGCCCTGGTGTTCGTTCGTTTGCGGGTGGGGGATGGCTTCCTTTTGAGTTGCATTACAGCCAAGTCGGCCAGCGACCTGTGCTTGGAACCGGGAAAAAGGGTGTTTGCCCAGGTAAAGAGCGTGGCCTTGCTAAAGTGAAAGAGATTGAACCGGAACCGGGAAGCCAGTCGGGGTCAGCTCCTTGATTTTTGACATGTCCTCATGTTGAAAATCCATGACTGACCCCATGGCGGATGTGGGAAAGCTAATGAAAGAACATTCCAAAAATCGCTTAAATAAGCGCCATTCAGGTTGAAATGTGTATTGTATTTTTCTTGAACGGTTTCCGAACCCCCTTCTAAGTTAGCCATCTGTTACCATGACTATACCGGGAGATGAAATCGGCTACGATTCCAGGGTGGAAGGAGGGGTTGTCACCAGTCGCCTCGATGCTGCCATCAACTGGGTGCGAGGCCATTCCATTTGGCCCATGCCCATGGGTTTGGCCTGTTGCGGAATCGAACTGATGGCGGTGGGCGCGTCGCGCTTCGACATCGGTCGATTCGGTTCCGAAGTGATGCGCTTTTCTCCCCGGCAATCGGACTGCATGATCGTGGCCGGTACCGTGACGTATAAAATGGCTCCCGCGGTTCGGCGGATTTACGACCAGATGGCCGAACCCAAGTGGGTGATTGCCATGGGGGCTTGTGCCTCCACCGGTGGAATGTATCGGAGCTATGCCACCATGCAGGGGGTGGACCGTATCCTGCCGGTAGATGTCTACGTGAGCGGTTGCCCGCCACGACCCGAAGCCCTGTTGGATGCCTTTATTCAACTTCAACGCAAAATCGCTGCTGAACCTTCCGCCAAAAATCTGGTTCCCGCCTGATCCGATTCCCATGGAAGACCTCAAATTATCTCAACTTACCGGCTCCTATCCCTTTCTCACCCCTCGCTCCAGCTCCGACCATCCCGCGGTCAATTGCCCGGTGGAAAATTTGCTCGAACTGGCCGGCGCCTTGAAGGAACGGGAAGGCTTCGACCTGTTATCGGATATCACTTGCATCGATTGGTTCAGGTCATCTCCCCGTTTCAGCGCCGTTTATCATTTCTATTCTTCAATCGATCACCGTTACTTGCGCGTCGTCGTCCCACTGCAAGACGATGAGCATCCCAGGGCGCCATCCTTGACGGGACTGTGGCCGGCGGCGGATTGGCACGAACGCGAGGCCTATGACATGTTCGGGGTCGAGTTTGAAAATCATCCGGATCTGCGCCGGATTCTGATGTGGGAGGGGTATGATTGGCATCCTCTGCGCAAGGAATTTCCCCTGGCCGGGCACGATACCGAATTGCCCGATGAAGAGATCCGTCGGGAAAGCGGGACCCGCGTAATTCCCGCTCCCATGGAGGGAGGGCCTTTTGCCGCCAGCCAGGAAAGGGGCATCATGAGCAGAAGCGAACCTCGTGGCGCGGACGAGAGCTGGAACGAAAGCAAGGAGAAGCCCCAATAGCCATGGCAACCCACCAAATTTCGGTGGGCGACGTCCGCAGCCGCACATCAGATTTCGAGAAGGATTTGGGTCCGGAGAAGATGAGCCTGAACATGGGGCCTTCCCATCCCAGTACCCATGGGGTGCTGCGGCTGAGGCTGGAATTGGATGGCGAAGTCGTCACCAAGTGCGATCCGGATCTGGGGTATCTTCATCGCGGGGATGAAAAGATCGCCGAGAACATGACCTACAACCAGTTTATTCCCTATACGGACCGATTGGATTATCTGGCCCCTCTGGCCAACAACGTGGCCTTCGCCCTGGCGGTGGAAAAACTGGCCCATCTGGAGGTTCCCCCGCGTTGCCAGGCCATCCGGGTAATCCTCTGCGAGTTGGCTCGCATATCCGCCCACCTGTTGGGGTTGGGGGTTTATGCCATGGACACGGGAGCTCTCAGCGTTTTCATGTATACGTTTACCGAGAGGGAAAAACTCTACACTTTGTTCGAGAAGCTGACCGGCGCCCGGCTGACTACGAGTTTTACCCGAATCGGCGGATTGGCCCGAGACCTGCCCGAGGGTTGGCTGGGTGAAGTAAACCGGTTCATAGCAAATCTGATTCCCCAGGTCGACGAGGTGGATGCCCTGCTCACCCGCAATCGCATCTTTGTCGACCGCACCCGGGAGGTAGGGGTCATCTCTGCCGAGGATGCATTGGCCTATGGCTTGACCGGGCCGAATTTGCGCGCCTCAGGCGTGCCCTCGGATTTGCGCAAAGACAGGCCCTATTGCGGATACCGGAATTATGATTTCGACCTTCCGGTGGGTGAAGTGGGGGACTGCTACGATCGTTACAGGGTGCGCATGGAAGAAATTCGGCAGAGCGCCGGTATCGTGCGGCAGGTCATTGAGAAAATGCCGGATGGTCCGTATTATGCCGAGGAAGCCAAGCGCATTTTCCCTCCGCCCAAGGACCGGGTCATGACCCGGATGGAGGAGCTGATCCAAAATTTCATGATAACGACACAGGGCCCGCAAATTCCGCCCGGGGAAGTATACTTTGAAGCGGAAAATCCGAAGGGCGCCCTGGGGTTTTTTATACATTCCAAAGGCGGCGGCGTCCCCTACCGCCTCAAAATTCGCGGTCCTTCCTTCTGCAACCTGAGCATCCTGCCCAAGGTTTGCCTGGGAGCCATGTTATCCGATGTGGTCGTCATACTGGGAAGCCTGGATTTTGTCATGGGTGAATGCGACCGGTAAGGAGTATAGGCGAGGCCAGTATGAAGTTGTCACCCAACACCCTCCAAGGCATCGAGACGGCGATTGCGAATTATCCGCGGAAGCAAAGCGCGGTCATGACCCTGTTGCACCTCATCCAGGAGGAGCGCGGTTTCCTGTCCGATGAAGCGATCGAATGGGTGGCTGACAAACTGGAGATCCAACCGATCAAGGTTTTGGAACTGGTAACCTTTTATCCTCACTACCGGCGGGAGAAACTGGGCAAAACGCACGTTCGCCTTTGCCGCACGCTGCCTTGCGCCTTGATGGGCGCTTACAGGGTGGGGGATCGGTTGGAAGCAGCCCTGAATTGCAAAATGGGGCAGAGCAAGGGTGACGGGACGCTGACGCTGGAGTATGCGGAATGCCTGGCCGCCTGTGCTACCGGTCCGGTGGCATTGGTGGACGAAGACCTGTACGAGAACCTGAACCTCCCGGGGTCGTTGCAGACCTTGGTCGACACCGTTCGGGATCGGTCCGCGGAGGGGGCGTCGGCCCTTTAGAAAGACAGATATATGGCGGCGGAAAGAAAAATCCTTCTGCAACACGCGGATGAAGCTTATTACTCTCCCGGTATTTTAAATTACCTGGCCCAGGGCGGTTACGAGGGGCTGAAAAAAGCCCTGAAGCAAAAGCCGGAGGATTTGAGGCAGGAGGTCCTGAGGTCCGGGCTTCGCGGGCGGGGTGGCGCGGGATTCTCCTGCGGGCTCAAATGGAGCCTGGTGGACCGGAAAAGCGGAAAGCCGATTTACCTGATTTGCAATTGCGACGAATCCGAGCCGGGAACCTTCAAAGACCGGCAACTGGTGCATAAGGACCCCCATCAGGTCATTGAAGGAATGATGATCGCGGCTTACGCCAACGACGTGGTCCAGGCTTTTATCTATATTCGCGAGGAGATGCCATTGGGGGCCAAGATTTTGCAAGGAGCCATCGAGGAGGCCCGGTCCATGGGATTTGTCGGTGAGAACATTTGCCACAGTGGATTTTCCTGCGACATTGTGGTCCACAGGGGGGCCGGAGCCTACATTTGCGGGGAAGAAACCGGGTTGATCGAATCGATGGAAGGCAAACGCCCCTATCCCCGCATCAAGCCCCCCTATTTTCCGGCGGTGCTGGGTCTCTATCAGTGCCCCACCATCGTCAACAACGTGGAGACCCTTTGTAACATCGTTCATATCGTCCGTCTGGGAGGAGAGGCCTATGCCCGGATCGGTCGCCACGGCAATACCGGCACGCGAATCTGGTGTGTCAGCGGAATGGTGCAAAACCCGGGTTATTTTGAAATAGAGACCCTCACCATGAAGGAGCTGCTCTACGATCTATGCGGCGGGCCGCTACCCGGCCGGAAGTTCACCGGGATCATCCCCGGAGGGGCTTCGATGAAAATTCTCAAAGTCGACGACAACTTCAGGAACCGCGATGGCCGCGCCATTGGCTTCGAAGATATCATAATCGACTTCGACGGGATTCAGGCGGCCGGTTCCATGTCGGGATCGGCTGGAATGATTGTGCTGGATGACTCGGTAAATATTATCGAAGCCCTGGCCAATATCATTGCATTTTTTGCTCACGAGACCTGCGGACAGTGCACCCCTTGCCGGGAGGGCTCATATTGGGCCCGGAACATTCTTGCGCGGATGTGCTCGGGCGGAGCCAGGGAAGAGGACGTCGCCCTGCTCTACGACTTGGCCGGAAACATCGGAGGCCGCACCGTTTGTCCGATGGGCTATTCCATTACCTGGCCGGTGCGAAGTTACATCGATAAATTTCGGGATCAGTTTGAAGCAAATGCCGGGTCAAACACTTGCGGTGTGGAATCGTTTTCGGAAAGGTTGATTGAGAAATGAGTGCCGGAAAAGTAACCGATGGCCGGATCGACGTTTTTATCGATGGCGAGAAGGTGCGTTGCCCACCCGGAACGAACCTGATCGATCTGGTGGAAGGTATGGGAAAAGAGATTCCCCATTACTGTTATCATCCCAAATTGAGTGTGTCGGGCAACTGTCGCATGTGCCTGGTCGAATTGGGTACGCCGGCCATGGACAGGGAAACGGGCAAACCGGTTCTGGATGAGGACGGCGCCCCAAAAATCATGTATTTTCCAAATCCGGTGATTGCATGCGCCACGCGATTGACCTCCGGTATGCGCGTCAGGACCCAGTCGGCCAAGGTCAGGGAATGCCGGGAAGCGGTCTTGGAGTTCCTGTTGATCAATCACCCCCTCGATTGTCCCATTTGCGATCAGGCGGGGGAATGCCTTTTGCAGGAGTTCGCCACGGACTACGGCAGGGGCTACAGCCGTTTTATCGAGAAAAAGGTGGTAAAGCCGAAACGCACTGTCCTGGGACCCAGGGTAATGCTGGACGATGAGCGCTGCATTCTTTGTTCGCGTTGCGTTCGCTTCTGCCAGGAGGTGGTGGAGGACGATGTTCTGGGATTTGTCGATCGGGGCACCTATACGACCCTGACCTGTTATCCGGGAAAGCAGTTGGAAAACAACTACTCCCTCAACACGGTCGACATATGCCCGGTCGGGGCCCTGACCAGCCGGGATTTCCGCTTCAGGATGCGGGTCTGGTTTCTCAAGGAAACTCCCAGTATTTGCACCGAAAGCAGTGTGGGCGTAAATACCCTGGTGGGCAGCAGGGAAGGGAAAGTGTATCGCATTACTCCGCGGAGAAACGACGGGGTGAACGACACCTGGATGTCGGACAGCGGGCGGGCTCTTTACAAGAGGATCGAGGACGAAAACCGCCTGATCGATTTTCGGGTAAACCGCCTTCCGGTTCGGCCGGAGGATGCTCTGTCGGAGGCGCTCCGGCGGCTGCAAGGGGATAAGGTCGCTTTCGTGGGATCGGGTCAGAGCAGCGTGGAGGAACACTTTCTCTTCAATTGTCTCAGTCGCGCGGCGGGAAGTGTTCTCAACTGCCTGGTGAGCCGGACCCGGGAAGGGGATGGGTTTTTAATATCCAATGACGCCAATCCCAATGTTCGAGGAGCGCTTTGCCTGGGATTTATCGACACATTGCCCGAGGCCAACTTGACCGGTCTGGCCGAAAAAATCAATCGGGGCGAGGTGGATGCCGTGGTGGTCCACAACGAGGATCTCACCACTGCGGGAATTGGCCGGAGCCTGTTGGAAAAGGTCGAGGTGATCTATCTGGGTAGCCACGGCAATGGCGCCTCGGAGACCGCCTCGGTGGTCATACCCGGCCTCACCGTCTTCGAGAAATCGGGAACCTTCATCAACCAGCAGTTCCGTTTGCAGAAATTTCTCCAAGCCGTCCCCGGACCACCGGGAGTGTTGGACGACCTGGTGACGATTTCCCGGTTGCTCAACCTCCTGGGCAAGGATGAGGGCCGGTTGGCGACCCCCGCGGCGGTCTGGGCCGTTCTCTCCCGCAGGCTGAAATGTTTTGAGGGCATTTCCTTCGACACCTTGCCCGAGACCGGAGCGCTCCTGGATGGCTCGGCCTTTCGAAGCCTCCCCTTTTGCGAAGGACCCTCCCTGCACTTTGAACCTGAAACCGGAACCGTGGAGGCCAGGGCGTAACACATGGATGTTTTCAAAATCCTTGGGATTACGGCAAAAGCGCTCGTCGTCGTCTTGGTCCTGTTATCGCTCTCCAATTTGGCAATTTTGGCAGAGCGAAAAGTGTCGAGTTGGATACAGGGAAGAGTGGGTCCGAACCGGACCGCTTTACCTATAATCGGCGCCATTCCGTTCCTGGGCGCCGGCCTGACCCGCCTGGGACTCTTTCAACCCCTGGCCGACGGCCTGAAATTGCTTTTGAAGGAAGATCCGGTTCCCGATCACGTCAACAAGTTCTACTACTTTCTGGCCCCGGTGGCGGCCTTTATTCCCGCCGTGACCGCCATTACCGTGCTGCCCTTCGGTGAGATCGTTCGCAATGGGACTCCCCGACCGATTGTTCTGGCGGATCTGGACATAGGTATCCTCTTCATTTTTGCCGTGGCTTCCCTGGGAGTATACGGTGTCATTCTGGCGGGATGGGCCTCGAACAGCAAGTATCCCTTCCTGGGAGGGATTCGTGCCTCCGCCCAAATGATCTCCTATGAATTGGCCTTGGGGCTTTCCATACTGCCGGTATTCATGTGGACCAATGCGCCGGGTTCCCAGGCCGGCCTAAACCTGTTTGCCGTGGTGCAGGGGCAGGAACACTTCTGGAACGTGTTTTGGATGCCGGTTTCCGCCCTGCTTTTTCTGGTTGCAATTTTTGCGGAAACCAATCGCCTGCCCTTTGACATGGCGGAATCGGAATCGGAATTGGTATCCGGGTTCAGCACGGAATACGGAAGTTTCAAATTCGGGCTCTTTTTTCTGGCCGAGTACGCCCATATTGTGGTGGGTTCGGGAGTGTTTACCGTTCTTTTCCTGGGCGGTTGGCGCCTCCCCTTCATCGCGTCCTATTATTCCGGCGGAATGACCGGGGCGGTGTTGTCGGTACTGGTTTTCTGCGCCAAGACCTTTTTGGTCGTCTTCCTTTTCATGTGGGTGCGCTGGACCCTGCCCCGGTTCCGCTACGATCAGATAATGAAGCTGGGCTGGACGGTGATGCTTCCCCTGTCCCTGCTCAATATAATCGGATACGCCCTGTTTTTGGCCGTCTGGGATGGAATATAAGGAATTACCATGGCTGTAAAGATACTGAAGAGACGGCCGCTGTCCTTGCTGGAAAAGACCTACCTTCCGCAAATCCTCATCGGGTTGAAGATAACCTTGAGGAACCTTTTTCGTCCGTCCGTAACCCTCCAGTATCCCGAGGAAAGGCCGGATATTCCAGAGGGTTATCGCGGTGTCCCCACTTTGGTTAAGGATGCAAACGGACGGGAGAAATGTGTGGCCTGCCAATTGTGCGAGTTTGTCTGTCCGCCCAGGGCCATTCGCATAACCTCGCGCGAGCTGGAAACAGGGGGAGAGGATGCCCACATCGAAAAGGCTCCCGATGAGTTTGAAATCGATATGTTGCGATGCATTTACTGCGGTTATTGCCAGGAGGTTTGTCCGGAGGAGGCAATTTGGTTGCAGGATGTATTTTCCATCTCCGGATACAGCCGGGAAGCAATGGTGTTCGATAAGGAAAAACTGTACCAATTGGGCGGAACCCTGCCCGATAATCACTTCAAGTGGGACAGGAAAAAGGCGGAGGAGGAGGCTGCCAAGCGTCACTAGCGAGGCGCTCATTGGGGTATGGTCGACTTTCTGTTTTATCTGTTTTCCCTCACTACGCTATTGGCTGCCGGGACGGTAATTCTGACCCGCAATCCCATTAATGCGGCCATGCTCCTGATCCTTACCTTTGTCGGGACAGGGGCCCTCTTCGTTTTGTTGGGGGCCTATTTCCTGGCGGCGGTGCAGTTGGCCGTCTACGCGGGAGCGGTCATCGTTTTGTTTTTGTTTATCGTCATGCTACTCGACGTGGAGACGGCCCGTTCCGGGAAGCCCAATTATCCGGGCTTGGTCGCGGGAATCGGGGTGGGGGCGTTGCTCGTGGCCGGGGCCCTGGTCCTGTATAAGCGGGGTGATTATTTTACATTGGCGACCCTGAGAGAATCGGTGCCGGTCGGCGCCAGCACGAGGTCCTTCGGCGTCGAGCTATTCACTACCTACATGCTGCCGGTCCAACTTGCGGGGGTATTGCTCCTGATAGCCATGCTCGGGGTGATCCATATCGGCAAGCGGACAAGAGATTCTTCCGGGGAGGAGGCCTCTCATCGGCAATGACCTTGGGAATCCATGAATTTCTCATGGTGAGCGGCCTTCTTTTTGCCATTGGGTTCGTGGGTCTTCTCATCCGGCGCAATGCGCTGATACTCTTCATGTGTCTGGAGTTGATGCTCAACGCGGTGAACCTTGCCCTGGTCGCGTTCTCCCGGTTTACCGAAACCATGGGCGGTAACCTGTTCGTCTTTTTTATAATCACGGTAGCCGCGGCCGAGGTGGCGGTCGGGTTGGCCATACTGGTGGCGCTTTTCCGCAAGCGCCGGTCCGTCTACGTCCAGGAACTGGGCGCCTTGAAGAACTGAGATGGAAGCCGCGACCCTATCCCAGATACTATTGCTCCTGCCGTTGGCCACGGCGGGAATCATCGCCTGCTTCCTGCGCAGGCTGCACCGGGTGGCCTCGTTATTGTCGGTAATCTCGGGCGCTGTTTTTTCCATTCTCGGACTGTGGTTGATCTACGGGGGGGCTCGGTTTACCTGGGCCCATGCCTGGTTCTCCCTGGGGGAGGGCTTGTCCTTCGAGGTCGGGGCGAATTTCGACGACCTCGCCGCCCTCATGTTGCTGGTTCTGATCGTGGTGGGATTTCTGGTCCAGGTATTCAGCCTGGGTTACATGAAAGGCGATCCGGGGAAGGCGCGGTTTTTCGCCGGACTTTCCTTTTTCATGTTCTCCATGTCGGGAATTATTTTGGCCGACAACCTGGTTCTGCTGTTTATTTTTTGGGAATTGGTCGGATTCAGTTCCTACATGCTGATCAACCATTACTACGATCGGCCCTCCGCCGTTTCGGCTTCCAAAAAAGCTTTTGTGGTAAACCGGGTAGGGGACTTCGGTCTTTTGTTGGGTATTCTGTATATCTACGGGCAGTTCGGGACTTTCGACCTGGTGGAATTGGAGGCCATAGCCGGAGCTCGACCGGGGATGATTTCCACATCCATGGGGTTATTGTTGTTTTGCGGGGTGTTGGGAAAATCGGCCCAAATGCCCCTCCACGTATGGTTGCCCGATGCCATGGAGGGCCCGACTCCTATCTCCGCCTTGATCCATGCCGCGACCATGGTGGCGGCAGGGATTTATTTTACCGCTCGGGTTCATTTCCTCATGACCTCGGGGGCGTTGCAGGTGATCCTGTGGGTTGGAACCATAACCGCGGTATTTGCCGCCCTCGTCGCCTTCGGCCAGAAGGATATCAAGAAGATTTTGGCGTTTTCCACCCTTTCCCAACTCGGTTACATGGTGGCGGCGCTGGGGTTGGGAGGACAGGACGGGACCCGGGGGGAGGGAGGCCAGTTGGCGGTGACCGCCGGAGCGGCGGCGGCCATGTTCCACCTTACCACTCACGGGTTTGGCAAAGCCTTACTCTTTTTGAATGCCGGGTCCATCCTTCACGCCTGCGGGCATGGGCGGGATATTTTCCAACTGGGTGGTTTGTCCAGCCGGATGAAGCTGACCTTTGCCACCTTTACCCTGGGGCTATTGGCCATGGGAGGATTTCCCTTTTTGTCCGGATTTTTCAGCAAGGACGCTATTCTCCATCTGGCGAAGGAAGAGAATTTTCCCGTCTACATCATTCTATTGGTCACGGCAGCCTTGACCGGTCTCTACCTGGGCAGGCTCTACCTGGTGACTTTTTTTGGAAAACCGCGATCGCACCAAGCCGAAAGCGCGGAGGAAACCGGCCTTTCCATGACCGTTCCCCTGCTGGTTCTTGGTGTGCTTTCCGCCATCGGTGGGTACGGTTGGTTCTTTGGCGACTTCTTCGAAGGGATCATTCCCCGACAACCAACGGGGGGAAGTTCCTTCGGGACCTACACGATCGTTTCCGGCTCTCTTTTATCCTTGGGGGGCATCCTCATTGCCTGGTGGGTGTGGAATCCCCAAAGGGGAACGGATGCCTTGGAGGCCAAACTGCCCGGCCTGTTCCGAGCCTTGGCGGCCAGGTTGTATATCGACGATGCCTACGACTGGTATGTGAAAAAGGTCCAGGACCCGTTTTCCCAGGGGCTGAGTTTTCTTCTGGACCGACTGCTTATCCACGGCCTCATGGTGCGCGGTGTGGCGGGGATAGTGGGTCTGCTCGGAATTCTCGGCCGCTCGCTGCACTTGGGCAGCATTCACGCTTACGTCTACTGGTTTGCCGCCGGGGCGCTCATTTTGGGAGCTATCGCATTTGGGATTCTTTGAGGAAGGAGACGGTGAATGAACAGTTATAATATACTCCTTCTCAATGCGATAATCCTGCCGCTGTCCATGGCCCTAATTCTGCTGGTGGGCCGTAAACTATCCCTCAGGACCGTCCGGTTCCTCGCCACCGCAGGATTCTTTTTTCCCGCCTTGGCCTCTCTCGTCCTGTGGTCGAATTTTCAACCGATCGACCCATCGGGCTACGATTACCTGTGTTCATTCGACACGGGTCTGGAAGGCTTGGGCATAACCCTCAAACTGGGGTTGAACGGTCTATCCATGCCGTTGTTCGTCCTGGCTGGAATCGTGGGTTGCGCAGCCGGAAGCTACGCCCTGCAAAGCGAGGCCCGGCCGCAACGCCCGTACCTCATGCTGTTGCTGTTCATGCAGTCCGGGTCGATGGGAATGTTCGCCTCGGTGGACGTATTCTTTTTCTACTTCTTCCACGAATTGGCCCTCATTCCGACTTTCATCTGCATTGGTGTTTGGGGTGGACGGGATCGTCACATCGCCGCCATGGAAATCGCCGTTTACCTCACCTTGGGGGCCATGATTTCCCTGGTGGGACTGCTCGCCATCTGTTTCAAAAGCGGAGTCGATTCCTTTGACATGATTACGCTGAAATCGTTTTTGAGCAGCGCCCCGCTCGAAGGTGAGGCACAGCAAATCATATTCGCCTTATTGCTCTTCGGATTCGGAATTCTGGTATCCCTGTTTCCCTTTTATTCCTGGGCGCCACGAGGCTATGGCGCGGCTCCTACATCCGTGGCGATGCTCCACGCCGGCGTTTTAAAGAAATTCGGTTTGTATGGATTGCTCCAGGTGGCGCTGCCTCTGGTTCCACTGGGCGCCCTCCATTGGAGGGAGGAAATGTGCTGGCTGGCCCTTGGCAGCGTGGTGATCATCGGTATTGTCACCCTGGCCCAACGGGACCTGAAACAGATGATCGGCTACAGTTCGGTGATGCACATGGGTTACTGTTTTTTGGGGGTCGCCTGCCTGTCCGTTCTAGGCGCCGGCGGCGTGGTGATCCTGATGGTGGCACATGGGTTGACAGTGGCTTTGTTGTTTCTGCTCGGTCACGTCGTCTACCGCCGGACCGACACCTTCAATATGGAGGATATGGGCGGGTTGGTCAGACGGGCCCCGGTCCTGGCCGCTCTTTTTTCCGCGGCGGTACTGGCCAGTGTGGCCCTGCCCGGACCCGGCCTCCTCAACTTCTGGGGTGAATTTGCCATATTTTTGGCTCTGTGGGACTATCACGTGCCCTTTGTGGTCATGGCGGCATTGGGCCTCATCATATCCGCGGTTTACGGATTGCGGGCCATCGCCCGGATCTTTTTCGGTCCACCCTCGGAAGCCTTTGCCGATTATCTCAAGCATAATGAGGTCAAGGATATCACCATGGCCGAAAAGTTGCCGGCGCTGGTGTTGCTGGCGGCTTTGATCCTTACCGGGTTTTGGCCCCGCCTTTTCACCGACGAGATGAACAAAACCCTGGGGGATAACTTTTCCCCTGTAATCGCTGTCGTTTCCCAGGCAGAGGAACCGGACCCCGACAGGGAGTAAGTCGTAATGAATTGGAGCCATTTTTTTGCCCTTACCGCAACCCATCAATGGGGTTCCATATTTCCCGAGATCTGTCTGGTGGTCCTGGCCTTGAGTCTGTTGATCATAGACGTTTTGGGAGGCCGCCGGATTGACCGGCGTCTGGTGGCCCGAGTGGCCATAACGGGGCAACTCCTATTGGTCCTGGTCGCTTTCACGGCCCTGATAGGAACCGATGACCGGCTCGACCGGGAAACCTTTTCCGGAATGCTGGTTCATTCCCAATTCGGGCAAATCATGCGTTTCTTCTTTCTGGTGAGTTCGGTTTTGGTCACCTACCTGGGTGGCATCTTCCTGAAGAAAAACCCGCTGCCCGGGACTGAATTCCATGCCATTTGGTTATTGGTCACCGCAGCGCTCATGCTCCTGGCCCAAAGCAATCATTTCGTGATGTTGTTCGTCGCCCTCGAGACCGTCACGGTTGGATTTTATGTTCTGGTCAGCTACAACCGCAACCTCTCCAACGGATTGGCCGCCGGTCTGAAATACCTGATTCTGGGCGGGGTGAGTACAGCTATCCTGCTTATGGGAATAGCGCTGCTCTACGGTATAGCGGAGAGTTCCGGTTTGGAGAATAGCGCCCGCAATGCCTTGAAATTTGACGAGTTGGGTAAATTTTTGGAGTTCAACAGCGACAATTCGATCGCGAGGACTGGGGTATTGCTGGTGGTGGCGGGCATAGCCTTCAAGATTGGCGCGGTTCCTTTCCAGATCTGGATACCCGATGTCTACCAGGGGGCTCCAACTCCGGTGACGGCCGCCCTGGCCGTTTCCTCCAAGGCGGGAGGATTTGCAGTCCTGGTGGCGCTGGTAAGCGGTCCCTTCCGGCCCATGGCCGATTTGCTGGTTCCGGTCCTCAGCGCCATTGCCATGGCGACAATTCTCTTTGGCAATATTGCCGCCCTGACCATGCGCAATGTAAAGCGTCTGATGGGGCTTTCCGGGGTTTCCCACGCAGGCTACCTCCTCATTGGGGTGGTGGCCATGTTTGCCATACCGGAGGCGCGGAACGCCATCGTGTTTTACCTGGTCACGTATCTTCTGGCGACCTTTTCCGTCTTCGGTGTAATGGCCCATGTATCGGAAGGGGGCAGGGACGACATCCAGCCGATCGATGTCTATCGGAATTTATCCAGGGAAAATCCTTTTCTGGGGGGAGTCCTGGCCCTGGGTCTGGCCTCCCTGGCCGGAATTCCACCTCTGGCCGGATTTGTCGGAAAGTTCCTCCTCTTTTACGCCGCCTTCAAAGCGCAGCTTTATGGACTTCTGGGGGTGGCGGTTATCGGTGTGGTCCTTTCCATCTACTACTATTTCGGCTGGATAAAAGAAGCCACCTTCCGGGATTGGAAATTATCTCGATTGGAAGATGAACCATCCCCGCGGCCCAAGGTGTGGCCCGAACTCGGCTTGGCTGGGAAAATTATCCTGGGGGGCTTGGCTCTGTTGATCCTGCTCCTCGGCCTCTATCCGGGACCGCTGAGCAGTCTGAGTCAGTATTGAAAGTTTGACCCTGCTCCAAACAGCTATCTATCGTTTTTGCCATGTCCTCTATCTGGATCGATTACATGACCCTGGTGGCCTTTGCCGTAGCCGGTTTGGTCCTGGCCTGCACTCCCATCCTTATCGCGAGGTTGATTTGCCCGAAGAAACCGAGCGCCTTGAAGCAGGCAACCTACGAGTGCGGTTTGGAATCGACCGGGGAAGCATGGGGAAAGTTCAAGATGCAATACTACCTCTACGCCCTGGTCTTTGTAATTTTCGATATCGAGGCCGTTTTTATTTACCCATGGGCAACCGCGTTTACCGACATCGGTTTTGGCGGATTTCTGGCCATGGGGATCTTTATTTTAATCATGGCCGAAAGTTTGGTTTACTTATGGCTCAAAGGCTGCCTGGAATGGAAATAACGCAATGAACTCTCCCGAGTTGTCAGATCGTAAAGAAGTCGACCTCTCACCCGAGGCGACCGCAAAAGCCGGGGTTATTCTATCCTCGCTGGACTGGATCTATAATTGGAGCCGGAGCAATTCGGTATGGCCCCTGCAATTCGGGTTGGCCTGCTGCGCCATCGAGATGATAGGCACGGCCGGGTCGCGCCACGACATAGCACGTTTCGGAGCCGAGGTGTTTCGACCTTCCCCCAGGCAGTCCGACCTCATGATCGTTTCGGGAACGGTTACCAAAAAAATGGCCCCGCAAGTGGTGCGGATCTACAATCAGATGCCCGAGCCCAAGTATGTCATCGCAATGGGTGCCTGCGCCATATCGGGGGGACCCTTCAAACAAGGATACAACGTGCTGAAGGGGATCGACCGGTACATCCCCGTCGATGTATACCTTCCCGGATGCCCCCCCCGTCCGGAGGCCCTGCTCCACTCCTTGATGACCCTTCAGGAGAAAATCAAACGACAAAAATCCCTGGGAAGAAACATTACCAATCCAGCCTATGCGGATGGCAGGCGGGTTTATCCGGTGCCCGAACTGAAGGGCGATGATCTTGTTCCTCCCTTCAATCCGGATGTTTGGACACCTCCGACCGCTAACCCCAATGTAGAGGACGGATGCCCCAAAGGGAGACCGGCCCGATAGGCGACCCGACCGCTATAACCATTGAGACGACGATTGGGTATATGGGCGCTATAGACCATCAAGGGGTAATCCGACGGTTTCCCGAACTCGAATGGGACGATTTTTCGGGAAGCCTTATCCTGTCCCCGGAAAGGGTGGACGAGGTGGTATCCTGGCTGAAAGAGGATCCCGCCTATCGCCTGGATTATCTAAGTTGTGTTTCCGGCGTCGATTACCTCGAGAAGGAAGAAAAAACCAGAGTCCGCAACGAGGCGGGAAAAATGGTGGTCAAGACCAGCCTTTCCCCGGAAAAAATGGAGGTGGTGTACCATTTCTATTCCATGGAGAAGAAAACCGGACCCTTCATTTTGAAACAGCGCGTCCATTCCCGGGAAAACCCGGTGGTCACCTCCCTCACTCCCCATTACCGGGGGGCCGAATTAATGGAACGGGAGGTCTACGACCTCTTCGGCATTCACTTTACAGGTCATCCCGACCTCCGTCGCATCCTCATGTGGGAGGCTTTTCAACACCATCCGATGCGCAAGGATTACGTCCCTCCCAATGACTACGAATACGAACCTACTCCTCACGGGGACGTTCTGCAACGCGCCAGGGAAAGGCGCGAGGAATTGGAGGGACAATCGCCATGAGCCCCGTCCAAACAATGCCTCCTCGCGGTTACCACCTCAGCAAAGACGAGTTGGGGGCCGATATTCTCGAGGTGGCCATGGGGCCCCACCACCCCTCCACCCATGGGGTCTTCCGTATGGATCTGAAACTCGATGGGGAAACCGTAGTGGATCTGAAACCGGTTTTCGGATACCTGCACCGCAACCACGAAAAAATCGCCGAGGACATTTCCTACCCGATGTCCATGCCGTTTACCGACCGCCTGGATTACCTGTGTGGAATGACCAATAATTGGGCCTATGCCCTGAGCGCTGAAAAACTGATTGAAATCGAGGTTCCCGAAAGGGCCGAATACCTTCGCGTTATTGTCGGTGAACTCACCCGCCTGGTCAACCACTGCCTCCTCATCGGATTCTTCATCAACGACTTGGGCGCCCTCGGAACTCCCCTTCTTTACGCCTTGCGCGAACGCGAGAAAATCCTCGATCTATTCGAAGTCCTGAGCGGAGCCCGCATGATGGTAAACTACATCCGGTTCGGAGGTGTTCGCTGCGATCTGCCCGAAGGCTGGTTGGGGGAGTGCCAGCGGATTGTCGACGCCTTTCCCGCCTTTCTCGATGAATATGAAACCCTCCTGACCGAGAACGAGATTATCATAGCCCGCGCTCAGAACGTGGGAGTAGTGACCCGGGAGGAAGCCATCGACTTCAGCCTCACCGGTCCCATGCTCCGTGCCAGCGGCGTCAATTACGATATTCGCAAAGTCGACCGCTACGGCATTTACGACCGCTTCGATTTCAAGATTCCCATTGGCGGGCATGGGGATTGTTACGATCGCTTCATGGTCCGAATGCTCGAGATGCGGGAAAGTGTAAAGATCCTCAAACAGGCCATCCGGGATTTGCCCGATGGTAATATCATGGGTAAGGCGCCCAAAATTTTCCGACCGGCTCCGGGAGAAGCCTACGGTCGCATCGAAGCCCCCAAGGGCGAACTCGGTTTCTACCTCATTTCCGACGGCACTCCCATCCCCTATCGTTTCAAAGTCCGTCCGCCGTCCTTCGTCAACCTCACCGCTCTTCGCCACATGTGCCTGGGCCATAAAGTGGCCGACGCCGTGATCATACTCGGGAGCATCGACATCGTGCTGGGGGAGGTCGACCGCTGAGATGAGAATTTCCCCTGCAGCGTTATGAGCTTGTTAGCGAAAGGTATCCTCAAAGGAATGGCGGTAACGGCCAAGAACTTCTTCCAGAGTTATTACCGGAAGGAGCGTCTTCCCACCGTCCAGTACCCCGAGGAGAAATCCACCATAACCCCATTTACGCGAAACTTTCCCTTCCTCCTCTACGATGGCGACGACGCGGTCGACGGCATGCGCTGTACCGCCTGCACCCTGTGTGAAAGAGCTTGTCCGCCCCAATGCATTTACATCATCAAGGACAAGGATGAAAAGGGAAAGCCCATCCTGCGCCCACGGATTTTCGACATCGACACATCCGTCTGCATGAGCTGTCAACTTTGTGTCGAAGTGTGCCCTTACGAAGCCATTCGCATGGACAGCGCCTTCGAACTCTCCAACGAGAACCGCTTCGAGGGCCTGCTCATCAACCGCGGCGATCTTCTCAAATCCAACGACTACTACCACGCACTCAACCCCGTGGAAGCAAGGGAAACAGACGACCGTATCGCCGCCAAAAACGCCTTGGCCGAAGCCAAGAAAAAGGCCCGCCAAAAGAAAACCCGGTTGGCCGCCGCCAAAGCCAAAAGGCCGCCATCTCGCCTGAAGAAATCCCCTCCCGCCCGGGAAAAACCACCCCAACCCGAAAAGAGTGAATAATTTTTTCGATCTCAAACTGGTTGAACTGGGCCGATGGATAGAGGCTTTCTTCGCCGATTTCCCGTCGCTCAAATTAGTCGTCCACCTACTTTTGTGCACTTTGCCCCTGGCCTTGTCCTTTATGGGAGCCTTCGCTTTTACCACTTGGTTGGAACGAAAGGGGCTGGCCCGCATCCAGAACCGGCCCGGTCCGAATCGGGTAGGTATTTTCGGCCTGCTTCAACCGATTGCCGACGGCATTAAGATGTTGATCAAGGAGGATATCGTTCCGGAACGATCCGACAAGCTCTTCCATTTTCTGGCCCCCATCATGCTGATGATTCCCGCCCTGATCGGGGTCGGTTTTCTGCCCTTGGGTGATGGGCTCCACGCCTTGCCGCTCGATTCCGCCATCATCTTTTTCTTTGCCATCAGTTCCTTGAATACCATCGCGGTTTTTATGGCGGGATGGTCTTCCCGCAACAAGTACTCCCTGCTCGGAGGAATGCGTGCGGTGGCGCAAATGATCAGCTACGAAATCCCCCTGGTATTGTCCGCCGTCGCCGTCATAATGATAGCCGGTTCGCTCAATGCCCAGGAGGTAGTGGCCTCCCAGCAGATTTCCTCCTGGGTGGGCAGCGGAAATATCCTTCAGGAATTCTTTGGCCGAATTCTCGGCTGGAACGTATTCAAACCTTGGGGGTTTGCCGGTTTTATCTTCTTTTTCGTCGCCGCGCTGGCCGAGGCCAACCGTTCCCCTTTCGATTTGCCCGAGGCGGATTCCGAAATCATTGCCGGCCATCTCACCGAATACAGCGGATTTAAATACGCCATCTTCTTCATGGGAGAATACATCAGCGCCTTCGCCATCGCCGGCATTGGCGTGACCCTCTTCCTGGGCGGTTGGAACGGGCCGGTATTTTCCGGACTTCCCTGGTTTGTCCTCAAGCTCTTCAGTCTTTTCGCCGTCATGATCTGGATTCGCGGCACCCTTCCCCGTCTCCGGGTCGACCAATTGATGGGTTACGCCTGGAAGTTTCTCTTCCCGTTGGCCATCCTCAACATATTCCTGGCGGGCTTTTATCATTTTATTGAACGGCAATGGGGAACGGCCATTGCCATGCTTGCCGGTTGGATACTCGGTTTCGGCGCCTTGCAGCTTGCCGCTACGGCGCTCAGTCGGCTTAACCAGTCCCCCATTATGCGGAGCAAACGCGTTTACCAACTAGTGGAATGAATATCGCCTTTTACCTACTCGCCCTGGTCGCCGTTCTGGGCGCCGGTTTGGCCATCACCTTGCGCAATGTCGTTCACGCCGTTTTTTCCGTGTTGTTGTTCTTCTCCGCCCTGGCCGGTCTCTTTCTCCTGATGTTGGCCGAGTTCATCGCCGCCGTTCAGGTGCTGGTCTATATCGGTTCGGTGGGAATCCTCATGCTTTTCGCCATCATGCTCACTACCAATGTGATGGGCGATCCCAACCGCCCGGTCCGATCCCGTGGCTGGGTTTGGGGCGGATTGGCCGTTATCGCCTTGCTTGCGGGTGTCCTATTGCCCCTCATTTCCCGAACCGGCGGCCAAACGCCAACCCCGCTCTCCGACTTCAATCCATCCGTGAAACAACTCGGAATGGTCCTGATGGATCCCTACTTCGCCTCCGTTGGGGTAATAGCCCTGTTGCTCACGGCCGGCCTGATTGGCGCGGTAGTGGCGGCAACCGGAGCCAGTGAGGCCGACCAAAAAAAGACCGTTCCGGCAAATCGCCCCAATTATCCCAATACCTGACCATGGGATTGACGTTGCACCATTTCCTGATCCTTTCCGCCATTCTGTTTTCCATCGGTTTGGTGGGCGCCCTGACGCGTCGGCATATCATCATAATGCTGATCTGTCTGGAGATCATGTTGAACTCGGCCAATCTCAACCTGATCGCATTCTGGCATTTCAGCCCCAATCCGTTACCCTTGCACGGGCCGTTGTTCACCCTCTTTGCCATCGCCATTGCCGCTACTGAAGCGGCTCTCGGATTGGCCTTGGTGCTGGCTATCTTTCGCCACTACAAAACGATCGATCCGGAGTCGATCCAGGACCTGAAGGAATGAACCTGTTTGATTTTTCGCATTCGGTTGGGTGGTTATGGTGGATTCCGCTGTTTCCACTAATGGCAACGGTATGGCTGGGATTTTTCAATCCCTCTGGCAAATTTGCCGCGGCGGTGGCCAATGCGGCTCTGTCGGCTTCCCTTCTTCTGTCCATCCGGGCCTTTTCCATGACCTGGGGCCCGGAAGCCAGCGCCCTGACCGCCAATTTTACCTGGATTCAGGTGGCCGGGGTAAACCTGGAATTCGGAGTTGTGCTCAATCCCCTGACCGGCGCCATGCTGGCCATGGTCACCTTTGTCGGCCTATTGATTTTTCTCTATTCCACCAGTTACATGAGCCGCGATCCGGGTATGACGCGGTTCTTCTGCTACCTCTCCCTGTTTATGGTGGGTATGCTGGGGTTGGTCATGTCCAACAGCCTTCTGCTGCTTTTCATGTTTTGGGAAATCGTCGGACTCGCCTCCTATCTCCTCATCGGATTCTGGTTCCAAAAACCCAGCGCGGCGGCGGCGGCGAAAAAAGCGTTCATCACCACGCGTATCGGGGACCTGGGATTTCTCCTGGGGTTGCTTTGGGCCTTTAAGGCCACTTCTACGTTTCTACTCTTCGACGGGGGGCAGGGCCTGCTGGAGAGCGATCGGATCACTGCCCTGATCGCCTCCAAGGATGTGCTCTTCGGCTTAAACGGCGCCGGAGTAATCGCATTGTTCCTCTTTATCGGTGCGGTGGGCAAATCGGGGCAGTTGCCGCTTCACGTGTGGTTGCCCGATGCCATGGAGGGTCCCACCCCGGTTTCCGCTCTGATTCATGCCGCTACCATGGTGGCGGCGGGGGTTTTCCTGGTGGCTCGTGCCTTTCCGCTTTTCCTGGCCGATGCCACGGCGCTGGCGATTGTTTCCTGGGTCGGCGCCCTCACCGCGCTCTTTGCCGCTTTGGTGGCGGTCGGGCAATACGACATCAAACGCATTTTGGCCTATTCTACCGTCAGTCAACTCGGTCTGATGATGGTGGGCCTGGGAGCCGGGGGTCTGGCCCTGAGCGAGGGAGGGGTATCCATCGGAATCTTCCACCTCCTGACCCACGCTTTTTTCAAGGCCCTCCTGTTCCTCGGGGCCGGCGCCATCATTCATGGATGCCGTCACGAACAGGACATTCGCCTGATGGGCGGTGTTTTCAACCGGATGAAGTTAGCGAGCATCTGTTACCTGGCCGGGGCGTTGGCTCTCTGCGCCTTTCCTTTCACCAGTGGGTATTACAGTAAGGACCAGATTTTGATCAGCGCCTGGACGGCCCATGGCGCCGTCTTCTGGATCAGCGCCGCCGCTTCTCTGCTCACCGCGTTTTACATGACCCGGCAGTGCTGCTACGTTTTCCTGGGAGATTACAGAGGGAGGGGTTCGATTCGCCAATGCCCGGCCTTGATGACGGCGCCATTGGTAATACTGGCGCTCTTTTCCCTGGCGATGGGAATTGTCAGTGAGGAGTTCTTCCACATCCTCGCTTATCTGTCCGGTTTTGCGGTGGATCAGCACGCCCTGATCGTGGTGGTTGTCAGTTGGGTGATAGCCTTGGGAGGAATTGCCCTGGGTCTCCTGGTTTACGGCGGTTCCAAATTGGGATTGGATACGACCGATCCCGTCAAGGATTCCTTGCCCACGCCATATTCCTGGATGGAAAACCGTTTTTTTGTCGATGAACTCTACGCCGCTACGGTTACCAGGCTTTGGAAAGGTTCGGCTTTTCTGATCGTTTTCCTGGAATCCGGCTTCCATTTCCTGGTCGAGACGGTGAGGAGTTTCGTGACGATTACAGGTGGATTCTTCTCCAAGACCGTCGATTGTAAATTGATCGACCGGATCTCCTTCGACGGCGTCTGCGACCGCATTTACAAAAGCAGCCAACTCAATGCTATTATTCAAAACGGGTTTCTTCAGGGTTATCTCCGCATAGTCGCCTTGGGAGCGGTGATCCTGGGCGTCCTTTTCCTCGTTTTTGCCCGTTGAGATGGGGTATGCCATGATTACGACCATCACATTCATTCCCCTTCTGGCCGCCCTCGTCATTGTTTTGTCTCCCGGCCGGAATCGCAGGCAGATCATGCTGACCGCCCTGATCGGCTCGCTTCTTTCATCCGTTCTGACCCTGTCTCTGGCCCTTCGATTCGTCTCCAGTAAGGGCCTGCAGTTCGTGGAAAAACAGGAATGGATCCCTTCCATAGGGGTTGATTATTTTGTGGGGCTCGACGGCCTGAACCTGTTGCTGGTACTGATGGTGGCTATCCTTTCCCCTATAATAGTCCTGGCTTCCCGGGGAATCGAGGGAAAGGAAAAACCTTACTTCAGTCTTCTGTCCGTCCAGTTCACGGCCCTTTATGGAGCCTTCACCGCGCTCAATTTCTTCCACTGGTTCATATTCTGGGAGGCGGCTTTGGTTCCCGCCTTTTTCCTCATAAAACTGTATGGCGGCCCCAAGTGTCACAAGGCGGCGCTGAACTTCTTCATTTTCACCATTTTGGGGTCGGTGGCCATGTTGCTGGGCATGCTTTTCCTCTACCTGCACACCGGCACCTTCGACTTTATCGAACTGCGTCGGTTGGCCATCGAAGGAATCATTCCAGGCAAACTCGGTGGCTTCTACACCGCGATCTTTGTCGCCGTGATGCTCGGGCTTTGGGTGAAAGTGCCGCTTTTTCCTCTTCACTCCTGGCAGGCCCCGGCTTATGCCGAGGCCCCGGTCCCGGTGAGCATGATTCTGGCCGGCGTCATGTCGAAAATGGGGGTTTACGGGTTTCTGCGCCTGGTTCTTCCGGTTTTTCCCGAGGCCATGCACACCTATGCGGATACATTGCTTGCCTTTGCCTTGATTACCCTTCTTTGGGGAGCATTCATCGCCTTGCGCCAGCGGGATCTGAAACGGGTCCTGGCCTACTCCTCACTCAATCACGTGGCCTACTGCATGTTCGGCATCTTCGCCCTGGGCGCTGCGGCGAGTCCGGAGGGGATGAACGCCCCTGCCATCGCCATTCAGGGAGCCATTCTCCAGATGTTCGCCCACGGAATCGGGATCTCCGGCCTCTTCTTCGTGGCGGCAAAACTTGAGATCCTCGCCGGCAGCCGGGACATCCATGAATTCGGTGGCCTTGGTTCGGTAATGCCGCGTTACGTTTTTGTATTCGGCCTGCTCGTTTTTTCATCTCTGGGCCTTCCTTTTCTGGCCGGGTTCGCCGCCGAAATTCTGATTTTCACCGGAGCCTTTGCCTTGGCGCCCTGGCATACCGGTCTGGCCTTGCTGGGCCTGCTGGCCACGGCGGTATTCCTGCTCAATATTCTCCAGCGTCTTTTTACCGGACCGGTGCATCCGTCCAGGTCCGGATTGGCCGACATTTCCTACCGCGAGGTCTTCTATATTTCTCCCTTACTTGTTCTCACCGTCTGGATAGGAGTTGCTCCCGACGCCTGGTTGGCCTTCAGCGCTCCGTTTGTCGAATCCTTCACACTTCTGATTTCCCGGTAGATGACCGCCTTGCTCACAGTAATAATCAGTTACCTCGGCGCCGTTGTCCTGGGGTTGATTCCCGGAAAACACTATCGTTTGATCCGGGGTATCGCCCTGGTCACCGGGTTGTCGACTTTAGCCGTTTCGCTGGTCTGTTACGCCCAGTTCCAGTTGGGGGAAGGGGGGACATTCCGGAACGTGATCGAACTTCCCTGGATTCCGGCCATCGGGGCGGAGTTCAAAGTCGGCGTGGACGGTCTTAGTATTGCTTTGTTGATGCTGACCGGGATTGTGGCCGTTTGCGGTGTGTTGTTTACCTGGACGCTCCAGGATAGGGCCAACCAGTTTTACGCGTATTATTTCGCCCTGATCGGGGGGGTATTTGGCGTATTCCTCTCCCTCGATCTCTTTCTGCTCTTTGTCTTTTACGAACTGGCCATCGTTCCGAAGTATTTTATCATCGCCATCTGGGGCAGCGGCAGGAGGACCTACGCGGCCATGAAACTGGTGCTTTTTTCCTTTGTGGGCTCAGCTGTGGCCCTTTTGGGATTGATCGCGATCTACTACGGTTCCGGGCAACACACTTTCGACCTGGTTCAGCTCATGCACTCCGGGGAGTTTTCCCCAAAGTTCCAGATGGTGGTATTTCCCGTCCTCTTCGTAGGTTTTGGCATTCTGGCCGGCATGTGGCCCTTCCATACCTGGGCTCCCACCGGGCACGTGGCGGCGCCGACGGCCGCCTCCATGCTCCTGGCCGGAGTGGTTATGAAATTGGGGGCCTACGGCTGCCTTCGCGTAGCTATCGGCCTGTTGCCCGAGGGTGCGGTATATTGGGCCCCGGTGGTGGGATGGATCGCCGTAATCAATATTGTCTACGGCGCGCTTATCGCCCTCGTTCAGACCGATTTCAAGTACGTGATCGGGTATTCGAGCGTGAGCCACATGGGGTTTGTTTTGTTAGGCTTGGCTACGCTCAATGAAGTGGGGCTGGTGGGCGCCTCCCTGCAGATGTTTTCCCACGGAGTCATCGGCGCCCTCCTTTTCGCCCTGGTCGGCTCGGTCGTTTACTCCCGCACCCGAACCCGGCAGTTGGGCGAATTTCACAACCTGGTTCAGCGCATGCCCGGAATTTGTTGGACGTTCGTCGTCGCCGGATTGGCCTCCATGGGCCTGCCCGGATTCAGCGGATTCGTCGCGGAACTTCACGTGCTGATCGGCGCCTGGAACCAGGACCGATTTTCCATTTGGATCATAGTAACAGCCGGTATCGGGGTCCTCGCCACCTTTGCCTATACTTTGGTCAAGATCCACGAGGCCTTCTTTGGAAAATCGGATGCCCCCGTTTCGGACGGCGTGTATGCGCCCATGACCCTGCCTGAAAAAATCGGTTGTGGGATGTTATTGTCCATTGTCACGGCCATCGGAATCTATCCGCCTCTGCTGACCTCCATCCTGGAACCCAGCCTGGCGCCCATTTTGGAAGCCCTGGCCATGGCGGGAAAGGAGGTCTTTTGACCATGCAATACGCGCAATTATTTTTCGCCACGTGGCCGGACCTGATCGTGGTCCTGGGAATGTTTGCCGCTCTCGGTGTCGATTACACCAAATACAAACATTCCCCCGTCGAGGTCCGTAGCGACAAGGTGGCCATGATTACATCGCTCTCCCTGCTCCTGGCCCTAGCCGGGGTGGTTTGGCAATGGAGTTCGGGCGTGGGTAGTCCCCTTGTTCCGGCAGACACCTGGGAGGGCCAGATCGTCCTCAATCCCCTTACCCTGGGGTTCAAAGCCTTCGTCTTTGCTCTGGCCTTGTTTGTCCTGCAGTTTGCCAGATTCCAGGTCCCAAACCAACACGTCAGCGAATATTTCGGACTCTTTCTCCTCAGCGCCTTGGGAATGGGCTTTCTCATTACCGCCCAGAACCTGCTGATGCTCTTTATTTCCATAGAACTGATATCCCTCAGTCTCTACGGACTCACCGCATTTCAAAATTCCCAACGATATTCCGTTGAGGCGGGCATAAAATATTTTGCCATTGGAGGGGTATCCTCCGCTTTTCTGCTTTTTGGCATCAGCTACCTCTACGGCGCCACCAACGCCCTGGCTTTCGACGCCATCGTCGCCGCGCTGGACAACGGTGCGGTGCCGACCGGTTACTTGTGGATTGGCTCGACTTTTCTGTTGGTGGGCCTGGGGTTCAAGATTGCCGCCGTCCCTTTTCATCTCTGGGCTCCCGACGTTTATCAATGCGCCCCCGTCCCGGTAGCGGCATGGATTGCCACGGGATCCAAAATTGCCAGCTTCTTCGTGTTGGTCCAGCTTTTCGGGCCGGTTCTGCAGTTCTCGGCCCAGCGCGACACCCTCATCATCGGGATCGTTTTGATCTCCCTGCTCAGCATGGTGCTGGGTAACATCGGCGCCCTCCGACAAACTTGCGTCAAACGCCTCCTGGCCTACTCCAGTATCGCCCATGCCGGCTACATCCTCATCGGCTTGATAGCAGCCAACCGGGAAGGTAACGTATCGGTACTGTTTTACAGTGTCGTCTATGCCGCCGCCACCTTGGGGGCCTTTGCCATTATCGGAATCCTCAGCCATCGCCTCGGTCGCGAAGCCCTGATCAAGGATTTCAACGGTTGCTGGAAGAAAAATCCCGGTCTCAGCTTTCTCTTTATGATCTTCATCCTTTCCCTGGCCGGCATTCCTCCCCTGTCCGGTTTCTTCGGGAAACTTTATCTCTTCATGGCGGCCATTGGCTCACGTCCGGAAATCGCCGGTTGGAGCGACGGATTCTACTGGCTGGTCGCCGTGGCCCTCCTCATGTCCGCCGTCTCCCTGTATTATTACATCATAGTGCTTAAAGCCTTCCTGGTTTCAAATGAGTCTCCCGGCCCGTCCCCGATTAAACTGAGCAAATTGGAGGGCGCCGGTTTGGTTATCCTCGCCCTCCTCGTACTGGGCCTCGGCCTCGTTCCCATGGTCCTGGTCGACTTCATAAGCTACGGGTTCAGCTACCCTTGACACCTCGTTGTTTCAAATAAATGGTGTATGGATGCCATTCCATAACGACGGATGCGGCGCTTCGTCCTGGCCGCGCTCCGGGATTGGGTAATATGAAAGCGGTGAGCCGGCTGTTGGAACAATGAGCGACGGCGCCCTGATTCTTGCCATCGGCGATGTTCATCTGGGCACGGCGTGTTCGGGATTGCCGGGCGAAATCAAATCCTGGGGGGCGGACCCGTCCGAACTCACGCCTGCTGCGGCATTACGGCGCGCCGTCGATTTCGCCATCGAAAGGGGAGTGGCCGCGGTGCTGTTTGCCGGTGACGTCGTTGACGGGGATAATGCCCGATTCGAGGCCATGGCGCCTCTCGAAGAAAGCGTTCGGCGATTGCTGGACCGGGAAATCGAAGTCATGGCGGTGGCGGGCAATCATGACTTTGAAGCGCTGCCGCGCCTGGCGGCGTTGATCGATGGTTTCACGCTTTTGGGGAAAGGTGGCAAGTGGGAACCGGTAACGGTTGCAAAGGCCGGGATTCCTCGCGCCCAAGTGGTCGGCTGGTCCTTCGGAGATCAATATGTGCGTCAGAGTCCGGTGGCAATGTTGCTAAACCAACCGATGCAGGCGCCCTCGCCGCCGGTTCCAAGGATCGGCCTGCTGCACGGCGATCTCGACGCTTCCGGTGGGCCCTATGCCCCCATCCGGCAGACCGAACTCAACGATACCGGTTACGACGCTTGGTTGCTGGGCCATATCCACAAGCCGTCGCTGGAAGGGCTATCGGGATCGGGCGGCTCGCGGCCTTGCGGCTATCTGGGTTCGCTGGTCGGGCTCGATTCTTCGGAAACGGGGCCGCATGGCCCCTGGCTCCTGAAGGGTTCCGATGACGGCGGCATCGGCCTGGAGCAGATTCCCCTGGCCCCTTTGCGGTGGGAGCGCATGAAGGTGGATATAACCGGAATCGAGCACGTCGAGGATGTGCCCGACCGGTTGTTGGATGCGTCGCAACAACACCTCCGGAAACTTGAGCAGATGGGTCAGCCGCTGCCTCGCGCCCTCGGTCTCCGCGTGCGGCTTACCGGTTCGAGTTCCTTCTATGAGGCCATCCGGAAGTGGGTCGCGACCGATAGATGGCGTTCCATGAACCGCACCGTAAATGACACTGTCATTTTCTTCAACAGGATCGTCGACGCGATGGAGTTGCATCTGGACCTTGAGCACATCGCGTCGGGCGATGACCCCGCCGCCCTTCTGGCCCGCCGTTTGCTACTGCTCGGACGGGACGATGACCGAGCCAGGGAACTTCTCGGCAGAGCGCGCGCCAGATTGGATGAATACACCCGGCAGGATTCTTGGTTCCCGCTACGGGAGCGCCACGACGCCGCCGATCCCCTGTCGGACGAGGTCCTGCGCGATTTGCTGTTGCGCTCGGGAAAGGCGGCTTTGAGCGAGATGTTTTCCGGACGGGAGGCCGGCGATCGACGGTGATTCTCAAGCGACTTGCTATCCTTCGGCTTCCCGGCATCGGCCAACCCTTTGAAATCGAAGCTGAGCGAGCCGGTATCCACATCGTTTTCGGACCGAACGGGGTCGGCAAGTCGAGCATTTGCCGTGCCGTCGAGGGGCTTTACTGGGATGACCGCGGTTCCTCCCGGCACACTTCGGTGAACGGCGAATTTGAATGGAACGGCGCCATTTGGCGGGCAGAACGCCAAGGTGCGGTTGTGCTCTGGAGACGCGATGGCGAAGGGAAGGTTTCCCCTAGAATTCCCCACTCCCGCCATTATCATTGCTTTTTTCTGCGGCTGAGAGATCTGCTGGATCCGTCCCGGGAAAGCACGTCCGATATCGCTTCCGAGATCCGGCGCCAGATGTCTGGGGGCTTCGACCTGGAGCGGATTGCCTCGGAGTTGTTCACCGAGGTCACTCACCGCCGTAGGCGCCTGGAACTGAATAAATTCAACCAGGCCCGGGATGAGGTCCAGCGGGAGAAAAACCAACAAATCGACCTCCTTCAACGGGTCGATCAACTTGGACAACTGAAATCTCAACTCCAGGAAGCTGAAACCGCCGCTCGCCGACTGCCACACGTCGATCGCGCATCCGGCTTGGCCCAACGCCGGGAAGAACTTGCCAGTATCGAGAAACGACTCGGGATTATGCCCAGAGCGTTAGCAAATATGACGGGCAAGGAACACGATGACCTTGTGGAACTTCGGAAAAAACTGACCCAACGGGAGGCGTCTGATCGGGATCTCCAAAAAATGCTTCGGAAAGCGCGGGCGGAACAAATGGAATCCGGGCTTTCCACCTCCTTGGAACAGGCTGATCTGGCAGCATGGAGGGACAAAGCCGACGAGTTGGAGCGGATCGAATTGAATCTCAATGCGGCGCTGACTGAACGCGAAACCGCAAAAAATAAGCTCGTTTCGGCCCTGGATGCGGTGGGTGGCAAGGACATGGACAATGCGGCTCTGACCCTGCCCAATCATGCCGAGTTGTTCGGGTTTCTTCGGGCGGGTCAGGAACATGCTTCACGCGTCCAAAACATCAAGGAACGGTTACGTCTCCTCGACCGCGTGAAAGCATCCGGACTGAACCCACAACATGAACTTGAAAAGCTCCAGACCGGAGTTGATGCCCTGCGCGCTTGGCTGCGGGCCGGGCCGCCAGCCGTGGAGGGCAGTCGGAGGCCCTGGCTTTTATCCGGTCTCGGCCTGCTGGCGGTCGGTATTCTTGCTTGGTTCGTTCATCCCGCCCTGGCGCTATTCGCCGCCCTCGGCGTGGGGATCGCCTTGGCCGCCATGTTCATGGGCAAGCGTTCTGTTTCCGATGATGATGGAGCCTCGTCCGGGAACCGATCTGAGGCCCGGAAGTCGTTCGAGAATCTGGGTCTGGAAGGCCCCGAGGCCTGGGACATTCCCTCTGTTACATCCCGATTACGCGAAATGGAGAGCGAAACGGCCGAGTTTCAGGCGTCCAAGGAACGTGCTCGCGACCGCGACGTGGAACGGAAATCGCTGGAAAACGAATTGGAGGGTCTGTCGGAGAGGGCGAGCGATCTCGCTGTCCGCAGGCAAAAGCTGAAGGACAGTCTCGGCCTGGATACGCTTCCACCGGATGCGGAATTGGTGGATTTCGCTCGGGCCCTTGATCAACTCCGTAGCGCTCGCGGTGCCCACGAAGCCGCAAACGGCAGAGTGAAACAGCTTGAAACATGCCATGCGGCGCTTCTGGCCGATCTGTCCGGCATCCTGAAACCTCACGGCGAGCCGCAGCCAGAAGACGCCGCCAAGGCCAAGGCCCGCCTCAACAACCTTTCCCGACGGAATACGATGCTGGAGAAGGCGCTTGGGGAAGAACGATCGATCACCGAGCAGCTGGAACAGAATACCTTCGATCGCGATGCAACACGCACCGCGATCAGCCGGATCTACGCGGAAGCGGGGCTGGAGGAGGGCGATGAACAAGGCCTCGCCTTGCTGCTCGACAGGTTGCCCGAATACCGTGATTCGATCCGCGAGAAAACGGTTCTCCGGAGCAATGTCGAACTGGATCGCACCGAACTTGGAAAAGTCGGCGAAGCGACTCTGTCGGAATTGGATGCCCATTCCCTGGAAAATCTAAAGGAGAAGCTACAGGCCGCTGCTTCCCGGGAAAGCGAGTTGCGCGACGTAATAGCCGACGTGACCAACAAGAGAAATGAGGTAAGGCGCGGCAATAAACTACAGCATCTCATTGCTGCCCGCGAGGAAGCTCGCGCCAACCTGCGGAGTCTTCGGGACGATGCCCTGTTCGCGGAGGCGGGAAACTTTCTCCTCACTGAAATCGAGGAAGAGCACGAGCAGGCCCAACTCCCCCGCGTATTAAAGCGAGCGGGGGATCACTTTTCCCGTTTTACCCTGCACAACTACGAATTGCGACTGGAGAAGAGCGATGCGCAGCCGCGGCTCGCTGCCGTAGAACTGCGAAGCGGGAAAGTGCGTCAACTCGATGAACTTTCCGCCGGAACTCGGGCCCAGTTGCTTCTGGCAGCCCGCATTGCCTACACCGAAGAAGTAGAGCAGGGCAAGGTCATGCCGCTGTTCCTCGATGAGGCCCTCGACCAGAGCGACCCACAACGATTCCAGGCCATTACCGCAAGCCTCGGTTGCGTCGCGCGAGATCAGGGTCGGCAGATTTTCTACCTGACCAGCGACCCGCTCGACGTGGACCGGATTCGGGACGCGCTGGCAAAGGAGGATTGCGACATTGCCGCGGAGATCGATTTGGGACTGATACGGACCGGCCAAGCGAGCATCAAGGGTCCGGAGGATCTCCGGATTGATCCGGAGACACCGGTTCCCGAGCCCGATGGGCTTTCTCCCGAAGAATACGCTGTGCTTCTCAAGGTCCCGACCTTCCGTCCCATCCTCGGTTTTGCCGAGCAGCATGTCTTTTACATCCTGTGGGACGACCTGCCCCTCCTGCGCGACTTCCTGGACAACCGCATCGAACGAGGAGGCCAGTGGAAGACCGTCTCAGGTACCCCGCTCGCAGAAAAGTTGGGTTCGCGGTCAATCGACGCCGAACAGATTGGTTTGCGGCTGGACCTGTTGGAGGCCTATTGCGGGTTGTGGCAAGAGGGGAGGGGCCGGCCAGTGGACAGGGATGTGCTGATCGAGAGCGGCGCCGTGTCGAAGGTTTTCCTGGAAAAGGTGATCACAATAGCAAAAGAACTGAGCGGGGATCCTCAACGCCTTGTCGCCATGCTGCGCGATCGGGGAGATGACCGATTGAAGAGATTCAGGACCGATAGCATAGATCAACTTCAAGAATACTTGACCGAGAACGGAATTCTGGACCACCGACCCATCCTCACCAAGGACGAATTACTGCGCCGCGCACTAACCACTCCCGCAGCCAATCAATTGCCCGATGGCGTGGCCAATGCATGCCTGCAAAGATGGTGGGAATGGGGGTAAGGGGTCCCTGCCGATTAGATTCGATTTTTTAAAATTTTTGGACAGTATGGGGCATGATGATAGAGAAAGAAATTGCTGAACTGATAAGGAGCCTCCTGACTGCCAGCGCCAATGGAGACTCCGAAGGCGTTCTCAACGCTACTCTGGCCCTGGATTCCTTGAAACGGGAAAAGGCCTCCGAGATCGATGGCCATCTGAAACACTTTTTGCAGAACCGGAGTTACCAGAAAGCGCTGGCCTTTCTTCAAAGCAGGAGCGGGATTTGATGAAAGGAAGACGGATGAAGGCTAAAGGCTGAAGGTGGAGAGATGCCGGATGCGGAAAGGCGCCCCCGGCGCCTCAGTCCGGGAAGTAGCCGCGTTCTCGCAGGTTATGTAGAATACCCAGGGCCGATTTGCTCAGGTTCATGACGAAGAGATGGACCCCGGGCGCTCCTCCATCGAGCAGATCGGCGATTTGGTCGGTGGCCCATTCGATCCCGACCTGTCTTTGCCGTGCTTTATCTTTTCCCGCTCTTTTGAGTTGTTGGAAAAGATCTTGGGGCAGCGTAATTCCGAAACGCTCGACCTGGCCGATGTTCAATATGGGCAGGATCCCGGGTATGACCGGTTTGTCGACCCCTATTTCCCGCAGTCTATTTACAAAATCAAAATAAGCTGCGTTGTCGTAGAATAGTTGGGTTGTAATGAATTCGCCTCCCAGATCGACCTTGAATTTCAAGTGGGCCAGGTCATCTTCGAAGGAGGGCGCTTCCGGGTGTTTCTCCGGATATCCGGCCACACCCAGGCAAAAGTCGGGGAAATGCTTTTTGATAAAGGCCACCAAATCGCTGGCGTAACGAAAGCCGTCTTTAACCGCCACGAATTTGCCGGATCCCTTGGGAGGATCGCCTCGCAGGGTCATTATGTTGCGAAAACCGGCATGGTGAAAATCTCTGACAATGGAGAAAAGCTCATCCCTGGTTGAGCCGACACAGGTGAGGTGGGGCATCATGAGCCAGCCGAACTCGGATTGCAATTGACAGGTTATTTCCTGGGTAAATTGCCGGGTGGACCCACCGGCTCCGTAAGTAACGGACACAAAATCGGGACGAAATTCCTGCAGGCGCCTGGAGGCCAGGAGGAGGCGGGCTTTGTCCTTCTCTGTCTTGGGAGGATAAAATTCGACCGATTTGAGGGGTCGGCCCTGCCGCAACAGGTCGGAGATGTGGGTGGCAGTCACAAAGGAAAAATTAGGAATTAGGAATTAAACGGCGGAAAGGCGGAAAGGCGGAAAGGCGGAAAGGCGGAAAGTGAACGGGGTCGGAAAATATTTAAATTTGATGGTCTGGCAAAAGGGAAACGCGCTGGGGGTGCGAATTGCGAGAGTCAATTCCCAATGCCATCACTTTTTTGCTATCGATCACTGTCACGATCACGATTAAATTCGGCGCTTTTAATCTTCGGCCTTTCTTACTTTCCCCTCTGTGTCCTCTGAGTTCTCTGTGGTTTATCTTCTTCCCCTCCGTGGTTCAGACGGGAAAGAAGCCACGTTCCTGCAGGTTTGCGGGGAGGTGGAAGCGTTTGCCGTTGTCGGGATGGGGCATCCCGGCTATTGCTTTCCCCTCATTAGTAAGAGATAAGGGCGAATCGGTGAGTACGCTAAACCTATATATATTCAGGCAAGTCGCCGTTTCCTCGATTTTATCGATATCGTTATTCACCTTCATTTTGCTGATGGGCAATGCGGTCAAGGACGTGGTGAGGCTGCTGGCCACGGGTTACCTGGACTGGATTCAGTTTTTCCAGATCATTGGTTCTCTGGTTCCCTGGGTCGTTTCCTATGCCCTTCCCCTGGGAATGTTGACGGGGGTATTGCTGGTTTTGGGGCGGTTGTCCTCGCAAAATGAAATTACGGCCATGCGTTGCGCCGGGCTCAGCTTATGGCGGATTACCTCTCCCGTTTTTGCCTTGGCGGTATTGGGGGCGGCTTTGTCCATCATGATCAACAATTATTATGCCCCCAACGCCAAATCTGCCTATCGCCAATCGCTGCGGGAGACGGTCGGTAAAGATCCCTTGAAAGCCATCGTGGCCAAGACCTTTATTCGGGAATTTACGGGCCGGATAATTTACATCGGGGAAAAGGATGGAACCACCATGAAGGACTTTTGGATCTGGCAGTTGGACGAGCGACGTTACGTCCATCAGTTGGTGCGGGCCAGGTCTGGCGAACTGCATTTCGATGAGGCTGAGGACGCTTTGATTCTCACCCTCTACAACGGCTATGCCGAGGACCGCGACGTGGAAAACCCAAACGATTTGAGGAAACCCTTGATGGCGGGCTCGTTTCAGAAAGCCCGTATCAAGTTGCCCCTCTCCCGTTTCCTGGGGGGTGGGACCTACCACCGGAAAATTTCCCGCCTGAATTTCAATGAATTGATCACCGAACGCCAAACCACCCTGCTCGATGAGGAACTCGATCCTCGGGAAATCTCCCAGCGAGTGACGCGCCTGGAGACCCAGATCCAGAAAAATTTTTCCATGGCTTTTTCGGTACTGTCTTTTGCATTTCTGGGAATTCCGTTGGGGATCAAGGTCCGACGAAGTGAAACCTATGCCAATTTCATGTTGGCTTTGGGATTGGCCTTTGGGTTTTACTTCATGGTCATAATTGTGGGCTGGTTGGAAATAAGGCCGGAATGGCGTCCCGACCTACTGGTGTGGGTTCCCAATCTCTTCTTTCAGGCCTTGGGGTTGTATCTCTTCAAGCGTGTAAACGGGCGGTGAACGGCCCGGGGGTAGAATCCTGAAATTAAGGGTTGCTGAAATCCTGACTGGCCTCAACTCTACTCCTATCCCTTCTATCCATGTACCTCAGAGAGGTCAGTATTAACGGCTTCAAGAGTTTTGCCGAGTCTACCGATATTGTCCTGCAACCGGGAGTGACCGCGATTGTAGGTCCGAATGGTTGTGGCAAAAGCAATATAGCGGATTGTATTCGTTGGGTATTGGGGGAGCAGCGACCCACCGCCTTGCGCGGGGGTAAAATGCAGGATGTCATCTTCGAAGGGACGAAGAAAAGGAAACCGCATTCCATTTGCGAAGTCAGCCTGACCTTTACGGAATGTGAAAAGCAATTGGGAGAGGCCTTTCATGAAGTAGAGATCAAACGGCGGGTCGTCCGGGACGGGGGAAGCAACTACTATATCAATGGCAAACCCTGTCGTCTGAAGGACATAGGCAAGCTGTTCATGGATACCGGGGTGGGGCAAGCTTCCTACTCCTACATGGTTCAGGGCCAGATCGACCAGATTTTATCATCCAACCCGGCGGAACGGCGCATTATCTTCGAAGAAGCCGCCGGCATTACCCGTTACAAGGCTCAACGCAAGGAGGCCCTTAAGAAGTTATCCCACGTGGATACCAATCTGGCCCGGGTGATGGATGTCATGGAAGAAGTGGTCCGGCAGATTGGTTCTCTGCGGCGCCAAGCGGCCAAGGCCCTGCGCTACAAGCGGGTAGCGCACCGCCTCAAGCATCTGGATCTTGCCCTCCAGGCCTACAAATTTTCCGGGGTCGGAGCCAGTCTCAAGGAAGCGGGCCAGCGGTCGGCCCAATTGAGGCAAGAGGTGGAAGACTTGCGCCAACGCGTAGAGGACCGGGAAACCCATTTGGAAAAGCAACGGGTAATGAGAACCGAGCTCTATGCCGGGGTGGGGGAGGCCCAGCAGAATATATTCGATCTCCGATCCGGGAAGGAACATGCGGATGGGCAGGCGCGATTTGCCCGAACCCGAATAGAAGATATTCAGAACCGGCTCGAGCATATCGATCGGGAAGTAGAGGACATTGAGAAGCGCAAGGAAGGGGTTTCAACCCGCTCGCAGGGGGATCTGGAGGCCTTGGAGTTGCAACTGGAATTGGTTGGAACTTCGGATGAGAAGTTTCATAAGCGGTCGGAAGCGTTTCGTCTGGCCCAGAGCCGCCAAGCCCACGCCGAAGCCAAGGTTCTCAATGAGCGGAGTTCGATTGCCCAGCAAGAAGGAGTTGTCGAAAAATTCCGCACGGAAGTTTACCGCCTTCAAATGGCCTTGAAAGCGGATGAAGTGAAGCATGCCAGCTTGCGGGAAAACCGCCTCAGCCTGGAGGAAGAGCAGTCCGGGCTGGATAAATTCATGGAGGAACTGGCCGGGAGAATGGACCGATTTGTCGCGGAAAAAATGGCTTTGGCGGGGGAATTGGAAGAGCGGAGCGGTAAAGCGGAAGAGCACCTGCAATCCTTTCGACAATTGCAGGTTTCCATTCAGGAACTGGACAGAGACCTTGCCAGAATGGCGGCCCACTCGAAGGTGTTGAATAATCTGAATCGGAAATTCGAAGGTTACAGCGAAGGGGCCAAGGCAGTATTGCAGGGCCGGCTCGATGCCGTTCTCCCTGCGGGGGAATTCGGATTGCTGGCCAAAACCATTGGGGTTTCCAGGAAATATACCCGTGCGGTGGAAGCCTTGTTCGGCGCTTCGCTGGATGCCATTCTGGTCGACTCGGCCGAGGCGGCCCAACGGGTTGCGGATCGCCTCGCCGAGCGTCAATTGGGCAAAGTATGCCTCCAGTTTCCGGTCGAATCGTCCGAGCGGTGGGAGAAAAACGGTTTGCCCAAGTTTTTGAAACCGGCCCTTTCAGTGGTGGAATCGAGTGATTTCCGAACCTCTCAGGCCTTGGAAAAGGTTTTGGAAGGCTGTTACGTCTGCGACTTGCTGGAAGACTTTTTAACCTACTGGAAAGCGGAACCGGATTTTCCCTTTCTTCAGGTGGCATCCCTGTCAGGTGAACTGTTGGATTGCAGGGGTTGGTACTTTGGCGGGCAAAGCAAGAGGGAACCCGACAGTATTCTGGAGCGAGGTTTCCAGATCGATGAACTGAAGCAGGGGATGAAGGACCGGGAAGTCAGGATAGAGGAGAAGCGCGAGGCAGCCCGGCGCCAGAACCATTCCTTGGAAAAAGTCAATGAGCAGGTCGATAGTCTGAAAGCGCGCCTGATGGACATTGAACGCGAGGAAGTGGCTCTGTTAACGGAAAAGCGCACGGCGGAAGCCAGTTTGGCCAAGACCCTGCAACGTCTGGGTCAGGTCCAAGGGGGGATGACCGGGTTGGAGGCTAACCTGAGGGCGTTGGAAACGAAACTGGACAAAGGGGTTACGACCTTGAAAGCGGCGGAGGGTGAATTGGAGTCCAGACGCGAGAGCCTGACCGATCTGGAAAACCATTTGCAGGCCCTGCGAGAAGAACGAGAGGAGATCCAAGGAGATTTGTCCAAGGTTGAGGTTGATTTAACAGCGAAAAAACAACAATTGGAAAACCTGGAACGCAATCTGACGGGCCTCAGGGAGCAGACCGTTGAGCTCGAAGCAAAGCGCCTCCAAAGAAAGGAGGAAAAGGCATCCTTGATCGGGCAGAAGGCCGATTTGGCCCAGACCATCGACCGGCAAGAGGAAATTTCGGCGAGACTTGAGCAGGAATTGGAGAAGGCCCAGGAGGCTACGAAAGAACTTCGCGAGACCTTGATTTCCCGGGAACGGGAGATCTCCGAGGGAGAAGGGTCTTTGTCCCTGTTGCGCCGTGATTTGCAATCCACCGAGGGGAACCTGAACCAGGAGGCCGTCATCCTGGCCGAGAAGACATCGCACGCGCGGTATCTTTCCGAGGAGATCAGGCGGGAATACGATCTCGAATTGGAAAGTGTCGATTGGCGGCGCGAGTATTTCATGGCCAATCAGAAACTGGTGGAAAAATTGGCCCTGGATTTGGAGGAAGACCGGGCTGAGGCGCCCGATCCGGACCGGCCTCCGCGTTTGGTCGAGCCGACCCGGAAAGATTTGGAGACAATGGAAAACCCGGATTGGGATCTCATCGAGAAGGAAGTCAATGCGGCCAGAAAGAAGCTTCACTCCATGGGTCCGGTCAACCTTGTGGCCATCGAGGAATACGCCGATTTAAAAGAGCGCCACGATTTTTTGCGGATCCAAAGTGAAGATCTCACCCATTCCAAGGATCAATTGTTGGGAGCCATCGATGAGATCAATAAGACATCAATGGCCCAATTCAAGGAATCCTTCGATCGGGTGCGGGACAATTTCATTTCTACTTTCCATACCTTGTTCGGGGGGGGCAAGGCGGATTTGATTCTGCAGGATGCGGAGGACCCGCTCGAATCGGGAATCGAAATAGTGGCTCGACCGCCGGGGACCCTGCTTAAATCCATTTCTTTGCTTTCGGGGGGACAGAAAACCATGACCGCAGTGGCCCTTCTCTTCGCCATTTACAAGGTTAAACCCAGCCCGTTCTGTTTATTGGATGAATTGGATGCGCCGCTGGATGAAGCCAACATCGGGCGGTTCGTGGACATGTTGCGCCAGTTTACCGAACACTCCCAATTTGTCATCATAACCCATAATAAGCGCACCATCGCCAGCGCCGACACCATATACGGAGTGACCATGCAAGAGCAGGGGGTGTCGAAAATATTGTCCATGCAATTCAATCGCAAAACCGGTATTGCGGAAGAGGTGAAGGTGGTTCAAGCCAGCGCCTGAGCGGCGGCCTGTTCGGCTTTTCCGGTTCCATGCTGCTCAAAATAAGAAACTGGTTAGGGCGGGATGAGCCGTCAGTAGGCGGATGGGGTGAGAAAAAAGCGGCCGAATTTTTGCAGATGGAAAAAGGGTTCAGGATTCTGGAGCGCAACTGGCGGTCGGGTAAGGAGGAAATCGACCTCATTGCCTACGATGGGGAAGTCCTCGTCTTCGTGGAGGTGAAAACCCGGAAGGCTGGGGGCTTGGTTCCAGGCTACTATTCGGTGAATAAGCGGAAAAAGAAGGCCTTGAGACGGGCCATGTGGGCTTATATGCGCCAATTCAAGCGGCGACCGAGGACCTATCGATTGGATGTGGTGGAGGTGAACCGATATTCCGACGGGAATGGGGAGGTACTCCACTTCTCCAACATTCCCACTCGGTCGTAACGGTAAAAAAAAGGCGGCGCCTTAAACGAGCAGAGGGTATGAAACTTGCTTCATACCCTCTACAATCCCAACTTATCCTTTTAACCTGCTACCAAAAAATTTTATCTATCGGGGTGAAATTTTGAAGAATCAACAGTCTATAAAATGGAGGTGGTTACTTATCTAAGCAGCAATTAAAGGAAAGTCTGACCCAAAGTAAAACGAAAAATTCAGGAAATTTTGCCCTGAATTGCCAGGTATTGGGCGAAATCGCCTCTCCAGGGTGATTTTTTCCATAATTCCGGATTTTGCTACCTCCCCGAACTCCCTTGTCCGCATTCCTATTTGGCGATCTCCCGGTTCGGCCGAGGTCAGGGGATGATCTTGAAAAACAAGCGCTTTCCCGCTTGTACAACCAGGGTTTTTTCCGGTCTATCCAGGACCAGGTCGTCCTTTACCTTCCTGCCGTCCACTCGGATGGCTCCCTGCCGGAGCAGGCGCCGGGCCTCCTTCTTGCTCGGAAACAAACCGGACTTGCCTAAAACCGTCACCATGGGAATTGAATCGCGGTCTTCCGCTACCGTCCTCCAGGACAGGGTTGTCATATCGTCCGGTTGTCGGCCTTTGGAAAAAACCTGTTCAAACTGCTGCAATTCGTAGTCGGCCGCCTCCTCATGGTGAAGTTTTGCCGTAACAGCGCGGGCCAATGCCTTTTTAACCGCCATGGGATGCTCGTTTTTCAGCGCCTTCAATTCCGATGCGGACTTGTGGAACAGGACGGTCCAGTAATTCCACATCAAATTGTCGCTGATCGACATCACTTTTCCGAAAACATCCCTGGGAGTGTCGTTGAAGGCGATGTAATTGCCCAGGCTCTTGGACATCTTCTGTTGTCCGTCCAATCCGATCAACAAGGGCACGGTGATGACGACCTGTTGTTCCTGGCCCGCGTCCTTTTGCAATTGTCGACCCACCAACAGGTTGAATAATTGGTCCCTGCCCCCTAGTTCGATATCGGCTTTCACGACTACCGAATCATAGGCCTGGGCCAGGGGATAAACGAATTCCACCAGAGAAATGGGGCTGTTGGATTTAAAGCGTTGGGAAAAGTCATCGCGTTCCAGCATCCGGGCAACGGTCAACTTGCGCAGCAATTTCAAGATGGCTTCGAAATTCAACTTTTCCAACCATTCGCTGTTATAGCGAATTTCCGTTTTTTCCGGATCGAGAATGCGGTAGACCTGTTCGATGTAAGTTTTGGCATTCTCTTCCACCTCTCCCTTTTTCAGCTCGGGGCGGGTGGAAGATTTTCCCGAGGGATCCCCGATCAGAGCGGTAAAGTCTCCCACTATGAGGACCGCGGTATGTCCCAGATCCTGAAACTGCCTGAGCTTTTGTAAAACCACGGCGTGCCCCAGGGTCAGGTCGGGCTTGGTCGGGTCCGCTCCCAGTTTTACGCGAAGAGGCCGGTTTTTGCCCAATTTCCGGGCCAACTCCTCCGGGCTCAATATGGCCTCGGCGCCGCGACTGATCTGCTTTAGGACATCCATGGGAAACGGCTTATAGGTTTAGGGTTGGAGGGGGAGTTTCAATAGAAAACCGAGCGGGGGCAGGCCGGGGGAAAATTGGACCCCCGGTTGGGTTAAAGCATTGCCAAGCCCCAAAATCCCCCCATGGTTAGGAATCCTTTTTGGTTCTATAAACATAAATTCAACCCACTTTTAATTATGGCCTTAGCAATAGGAACCCAAGCTCCCGATTTCACGCTCCAGACAAAAACCGCCGACGGATTGCAGGATGTCACCTTGAGTGATAATTTTGGCGGCGGCAAAACCGTACTCCTTTTCTTCCCCCTGGCCTTTACCAGTGTTTGCCAGGAGGAGTTGTGCTCCGTGCGCGACAGCCTGCAGGATTACAATGACCTGGATGCCTCTCTTTACGGAATCAGTGTGGACAGCCCCTTCACCCAGGAGGAATTCGCCGGACAGAACAACCTCAACTTCCCCCTGTTGAGTGATTTCAACAAGGAGGTCAGCGCGGCTTACGACGTGCAATACGAAGACCTTATCGGATTGAAGGGCGTGGCCAAGCGGTCGGCTTTCGTCATCGCTTCCGATGGGACCGTAAAATACAGTTGGAGTAGCGATGACCCGACCGTCATCCCCGATTTTGACGCCATAAAAGCGGCGCTGAGTTGATCTCCCGGAGGAAGGGAACCCAATGATGGAAATCGCCGGTTTGCTCCAACCATGATGGATCTGCCCGATCCCCTCGGAACCCTGAGAGGGCTGGACGATAAAGGGTCCACGGTCTACTATTCCCTGCCCGCCTTGGAGGCCGATGGAGTGGGACCCATTTCAAGGTTGCCCGCGAGTATCCGGGTTGTTCTCGAATCCGTCCTTCGCAATTGCGATGGAAAAACCATAACGGAGGAGGATGTTCGAAGGCTGGCCAATTGGAAGGCTTCGGATCCGGACCCAGGCGAGATCCCCTTTGTGGTGTCGAGGATTGCCTTGCAGGACTTCACCGGTGTGCCCTTATTGGTGGATTTGGCCGCCATGCGTTCGGCTGTAGACCGGCTGGGCAAGGATCCCAAGAGTATTGAACCTTTGGTCCCGGTCGACCTCGTGGTGGATCATTCCGTCCAGGTCGATCGCAGTGGAACGGTTGACGCCTTCAAGGCCAACCTGGACATCGAGTTTGAGCGAAACCGCGAACGTTATGGGTTCCTCAAGTGGGGCCAACAGGCTTTCGATACCTTTCAGGTCGTTCCCCCGAGCATGGGAATAGTGCACCAGGTCAACCTGGAATACCTGGCCAGGGTAGTTTTCGAAAAACAGGTAAAGGGGAATACCTTATTGTATCCCGACTCCCTGGTGGGCACCGATTCCCATACCACGATGATCAACGGGCTGGGAATTGTCGGTTGGGGGGTAGGCGGAATCGAGGCTGAAGCCGGAATGCTGGGTCAGCCCGTATATTTTCAAACCCCCGAGGTGATCGGGGTTCACGTCACGGGATCCCTGCGGGAAGGCGTAACCGCAACCGATCTGGCTCTGCACGTCACCCAAATGCTGAGGCGGGAACACGTCGTGGGAAAATTTGTCGAGTTTTTTGGTGAGGGCGCCGAAAATCTGACCGTGGCGGACCGCAGCACGGTTGCGAACATGGCGCCGGAATACGGCGCTACCATGGGGTTTTTCCCCATCGATGAAAAGACCCTGCAATACCTGCGCCTGACGGGGCGCCCCGAAGAGACGGTTCAACGGGTCAAAGCCTATTTTGAGGCCCAGGGATTGTATGGCGTTCCTCAAGCGGGAGAAGTGGAGTATACGAAATCGCTTCCCTTGGACTTGGCGGACGTGGTTCCGGGGGTGGCCGGGCCCAAACGTCCCCAGGATTGGATCGATCTCCCCGATTTGAAGGATCGGTTCCGTTCCCTTTTTTCCATGCCTTTGCCGGAGGGTGGTTTTGGGAAACGCGGCGAGGAATTCTCCCGGTCGGTCAGAGTGCGATCGGGGGAGGGGAGAGTCGCCCTGGCCGATTCCCGCATAGGCCACGGAAGCGTTGTGATCGCAGCCATTACGAGTTGTACCAACACTTCGAATCCCAACGTGATGATCGCAGCCGGTTTGGTGGCCAAAAAAGCCGTCGAAAGGGGCCTTTCTGTGGATGGGACGGTGAAAACCAGTCTGGCCCCGGGGTCGCGGGTGGTCACCGACTACCTCCGGGAGACCGGGTTGCAGACCTATCTCGATCGGATTGGATTCAACCTGGTCGGCTATGGTTGCACAACCTGTATCGGTAACAGCGGTCCTTTGGCCGAACCCATCGAAGATGCGATCAGGGAGGGGGATCTGGTAGTTGCCAGCGTGCTTTCGGGGAACCGCAACTTCGAGGCCCGTGTGCACGGGTCCATTCGAGCGAATTTTCTCATGTCCCCGCCCCTCGTGGTGGCCTACGCTTTGGCCGGAACCGTGGATATCAACCTGGAGGAAGATCCCATCGGCAGGACACCGGAGGGCGCGCCGGTTTACCTTCGGGATATTTGGCCCTCCCACAGGGAAATAGAGGAACTCGTCGCCTCGGGACTGAAATCCGAAATGTTCACCGGGCAATATGCCAAAATTCTGCAGGCTTCACCGCAGTGGTATTCCATCACTACTTCTACCGGGGATATCTACGACTGGCAGGACGAGAGCACTTATATTCAGGAACCGCCCTTCTTCGATGATTTTTCCATGAAACCTTCCCGCATTTTCAATTTGGAGGGGATGCGGCCGCTGGCCATCCTGGGGGATTCGGTGACCACCGATCACATTTCCCCGGCCGGGGCTTTCCATCCCGAGACTCCAGCCGGGAAATTTCTCCTGTCCCGGGGGGTGGAGCCGAAAGATTTCAATTCCTACGGATCGCGCAGGGGCAACGATCGGATTATGACCCGAGGGACCTTTGCCAACGTTCGGATAAAGAACCGTATGGCCCGGGGTAGAGAAGGCGGTTTTACCCAACTGATGCCGGAAGGGGAACTGTTCCCCATTTACGATGCCTGCCAGGTATACAAACGGCGCGGGGTCCCCACCATTGTCTTTGCCGGGAAGGATTACGGCATGGGCAGTTCACGGGATTGGGCGGCCAAGGGCACCAGACTCCTGGGCGTCAAGGCCGTAGTAGCCGCGAGCTTCGAGCGGATTCACCGCAGTAATCTCATCGGCATGGGGGTGCTGCCCCTCGAATTTCTCCAGGGCGAAAACCCCGACACCTTAGGACTGGATGGATCCGAAGTCGTTTCCATAAGGGGACTCTCCGATGATTTGGAACCCGGAATGAATCTCAACATGTCCGTGCAGAGGGCCGATGGGTCCCGGCTTGAAACCCAAGTGAAACTCCGTATAGATACCCCAGTTGAGGTCGAGTATTATCGACATGGTGGTATTTTGCCTTATGTTCTACGCAGTATTGTTGCTTCTTCCTAATCTCGCCCCCTCATGGCCGAAGAATACGATCCGGTTTTCCTGGTAGACCCCCATTCCGAGCCGATTCGGATACGCATCTACGGACGTGCAAATTTTCTGAACTGCAGTCCCCTCAGGACCTTTTTCCGGAAGATGATCGCAAAGAACCGGCATTCCTTTGAATTGGATTTTACCGATTGCACCGGCATGGACAGCACCTGTTTGGGAATACTGGCCGGGGCAGCCTTGGACTTGAAACGGAACAAACCCGACGGAGTCATCTGTCTGGCCGGGTTGAGCGACCGCAACCTCGACCTCATTAAAAACCTCGGGCTTCACCGGATTGTCCAATTACTGGAAGCGCCGCCGCATCGGGGACTTTCCTGGGAGGTCGGGGTCCATCTGCAATCGGAAAATCTAACGGAGGAGAAAAAGAAGGAAATGCTCATGGGGGCCCATGAGGATCTGGTTGAGGTCGACCGGAAAAATCTTCCCAAATTTGAAAACCTGTTGAATTTCCTGAGGTCGGAATGAGGGGCCGCCGGTATTGGCCGGGTTGGTGGGGTTGGACCGAAGCGCTCTTGATCGATCCGTGCAGCCATCCTTTACTAACCCTTTTCACGCCGACATGAGTTCCCAGCCTTCGACAAACCCTGAAGCCTTGCCCGATCCGGCCGGTCATTTTGGCTCCTATGGGGGGGTCTACGTGCCGGAAACCCTGATGACGGCATTGAAAGAGTTGGGGGATACCTACCGGCAGGCCAGGCAGGACCCGCAATACCGGGAAGAACTGCAATGGCATCTCAAGGAATTTGCCGGCAGACCCACGGAGTTGTATTATGCCCGCCGCCTAACCGAGAAGTTGGGCGGCGCCAAGGTCTATTTCAAGCGGGAAGACCTGTTACACACCGGAGCTCATAAGATAAACAATGTGCTCGGGCAGGCCCTGCTGGCCCGGCGCATGGGGAAGATGCGCATTATCGCCGAGACCGGGGCGGGTCAACACGGGATTGCCACCGCCGCAGTTTGTGCGAAATTCGGCTTGGAGTGCGTGATTTACATGGGCCGCGTGGACATGGAACGACAGGCCCTCAACGTTTACCGCATGCGCTTGAGCGGAGCGGAGGTGCGGCCTGTGAATGCGGGGCAAAAAACGCTCAAGGAGGCCGTTAGTGAAGCCATGCGCGACTGGGTTACCAACGTCAGGAATACACATTACATCCTGGGCTCCGCCCTGGGGTCTCATCCCTATCCCATGATGGTGCGCGATTTTCACCGGGTCATCGGCCAAGAGGCTCGGGCCCAAATATTGCAAAGGGAAGGGCGTCTTCCCAATGAACTGTGCGCCTGCGTGGGCGGAGGTAGCAATGCCATAGGATTATTCTACGAATTCCTCGGCGATGAGGAGGTCCGAATGGTGGGTGTCGAGGCCGGGGGCAGGGGAATTGTCCCCGGTAGCCACGCAGCACGATTTCACGGGGGTAAATTGGGCGTGCTCCAGGGAACGAAGACTTACATTTTGCAAAATGAGGATGGTCAGATCGAATTGACCCATTCGGTTTCAGCAGGTCTGGATTACGCCGCGGTCGGTCCTGAGCATGCCTACTACCGCGACGCCGGTCGCATCGAATACACCTATGCCACTGACGAGGAGGCGCTCGAGGCCTTCCGGATATGCAGCGCCATTGAAGGCATTATTCCGGCCCTTGAATCGGCCCATGCCGTGGCTTATGCCATCAGGAGGGTTCCCGAAATGGGCAAGGATGAAATCCTCCTTCTCAATTTGAGCGGTCGGGGTGACAAGGACGTCCAGGAGGCGGCCCGTTTACTGGGGGAGGGTGAGGTTTGATGCGGTCCATGACCGGATTCGGGCGCGCCTCAGCCATCCATGAAAATTTTCAGATTTCGGTGGAAGTGCGCTCGGTCAACCGCAAGAACCTGGATGCCATTGTGACGATGCCGCGGGAGTGGCAGGCGCTGGAAGGCGGAATTCTGTCCGCTCTCAAGGAGAGGGTGGAACGCGGGCGGGTCGTTATCCTCGTCCAAGCCCAACCGGCCAGTGACAGGGACGACGAAGCCTTCGAGGCGGCTTCCATTGCAAATTTGGTCGAGGAATTTCGAGCCCTCTCCGAATCGCTCAAGGTGCCTTTTACCGTTTCTCCCGATCTGCTTCTTCAGTTAGCCCTTTACGCCAAAAAAAACCAATCCCTTCCCGAACCCGAAGAGGTTGAAGGAGCACTGCTCGATGCTTTTCAGCGCGCTTTGGCTTTCATGATGGGGATGCGGGAAAGCGAAGGATTGAAATTGGCCGCTGACCTGAAAGTCCGGGCCGAGGATCTCGGAGAGTTGATTACCGCGATCGAGGGGTACGCCGACGGGACGGTGGCGAGGTATCGCGAGTTGCTCTTGCAACGCCTGCGTCAGGGAGCCCTCCACCTCGATCTGAATGACGAGCGGGTACTAAAGGAAATCGCCTTGTTCGCCGACCGCAGTGACATCGCCGAGGAAATCACCCGTTTGAAATCCCACCTCGATCAACTCTTTCAATTTTTGGAATTCGAAGGCCCGGTGGGCCGCCGCACAGATTTTTTGCTGCAGGAAATGAACCGGGAAATCAATACCATCGGGAGCAAATCCAACGACATCCGCATTTCCCGCCAGGTCATCGCTTTCAAAAACGAACTGGAACGCTTGCGCGAACAGGTCGCCAACATCGAATAGCGGTTCAGGGTTCGGTTCCGACCGAATTGGCCCTGATGCTGGACCAGGTGAAAATGCATACACCGGTGAGAATGGCCATGTCGGCAATATTGAAGGCGGGCCATCGGTAAAACCCGAGGTGCAGGTCTATGAAGTCGACCACGTGCCCAAGGGCCAGGCGATCGATGAGATTACCGATTATTCCCCCGACCAGAATGCCCCAGGAGGCTTGAAAATACAGGTTGCGCAACCCCAAGGCCCGGCGAAATACGAAAATGAATCCAAGGGCCAAAATGGCAAATACCGCCAGCATGAAACTCCTGTCGGGAAAGATGCCCCAGGCGGCGCCCGTGTTCCCAATGTGGCAAAGATAGAAAAACCCCGGGATAACCTCAATCATGTTGAATTTCTCGTAGCTGCCGAAGGGCAGGGTCAACTGAATGATCCACTTGGTCAGCCGATCCAGCAGAACGGTGGTGAATACCACCATATAGAACCAGCGGTAGGACAGAACCCGGGTGAATAGCGCTAAATTACCAATCGGTTTCCCCATTATTCAGAGTCGTCACCGAAATATTGGCTGGAATCTTCCAAAGCGCTACCAAAAATTGCGCCTCGTTGCAGGGTCCGGCGTTTGTTTTTTTCCAGATCCTTCTTCCCTTGCACGGAATACTTGGTGAAGGGCACGGCCAGGAGTCGTTCCTTGGATATCGGTTTGCCGGTAACCTGGCAAACGCCATACGTCCCATCGAAAATGCGTTGAATCGCTTCCTCGATTTCTGCCAAGGCCTCCTTTTCGCTGGATACCAGACTCAGGGCAAGTTCCCGGTCGAACCTATCCGTTCCTTCATCTGCCGGGTGCTGGCTGTATCCGGAAATATCCCCGGAAGCTTCCATACTCGGCTTTTTAAGCGTTTCCTGGGTATGCGGATCGATTTCCTCGGTCAGTTGTCGACGAAGTTGAACCAGCAGTTTGTAATAGGGCTTGAATTCGTGGGGAACGGCGGCTTCCTCCGTTGCCGTCTTCAAACCCTTGGAGGGATCGTAGCCGAGGATTTCGCTAATGGACGCGGCGCCCAGATTCCGGCTTTCTTGGGGCCGGTCGATTGCGAGGGCGGCCACTTTTTTTGGCCGGACTTTTTGGAAGACTGTCCTCTCCGTCTCGGTGGGAATATCCTTTTTGTTGGCCAAAAAGTCTTGCACGTCATCCAGGGTAAAAGCGGCCACTTTGTAAGGGGAAGCCTTGGACTTGCCCGAGGCTGATTTTACCCGTGCCACCGCTTTGGCAATGGTTGCCACTTTGAAAGAGGACGTATCGGTCGATTCAGGGGAATTTTGCATGAGGTTTTGGGTTTGGTTCAGGCCTTGAGCGCTTCCAGGCAGCGGGGGCACAGAGGTCCGTAAGTTGTCGTTTCAACCAGCTTTTCTACCGTACGCCAACAGCGGGGGCATCGTTCACCCACTGCCGGAGTAACTTCAATGGATACCTCTTCAACCTCACTTGTTTCCAGTGAGACTTGAGAGGCAATAAATACTTCAGGAAGTTTGGTTTCGTATCGAAGCAAAATTTGAAAAAGGGAATCATCTTCCGGGCCGGTTACCGAAATATTGGCGTCGAGAGATTTTCCAATTTTTTTGGCTTGTCGAGCCTTTTCTAAAAATTCGTTAACTTCATTTCGAAAACTCATAACCTTTTCAAAATCCTCCATTTCCTCCCAATCGGTCCAGCTATCCGGAGGGGTCGGCCAGGACTGAAGATGGATGGAATCCTGGTAGAAGTCGTTTTCGTTTTGGAGGTGTGACCAGGCTTCGTCGGTGGAGAAGGCCAGCACGGGCGCCATCAGTCGGGCCACCGTCCGAAAGATATGGAACATGGCGGTTTGGGAGGATCTCCGCAGCGGTGAATCCGGAGCCAGGGTATAGAGGCGATCCTTCAGCATGTCGTGGTAGCGGGCCGAAAGGGTGACGGAGAAAAATTGGTTTAAAAGCTGGTAGGCTCTGTGAAATGCGTAGGTTTCATAGGCCTGAGTAACCGGCTTTACCAATTCGGCTGTCTTGTACAATGCCCAGCGGTCGATATGGTCGAGACGATCGATGGCCAAGCCGTCCTCCTCCATGTCGAAATCGAATAAATTGGACAATTGAAAACGCAGGGTGTTGCGGAACAACCGATAAGTATCGACGATGCGGTTGAGGATATTGGGTGAGAAAGGAATATCGTTGCGGTAATCCTGGGAGGAGACCCACAAGCGGATGACGTCGGCGCCATATTTTTCTACGAAAGTGTCGGCGGTCTGGGGGCGGCCTCTAGCGTCGCTCTTGCTCATCTTGGTTCCGTCCTCATTGACAACGTAACCATGGGTGAGGACCCGCCTGTAGGGAGGGATACCCTCCGTAACCATCCCGGCCCAAAGGGAAGATTGGAACCAACCCCGGTGTTGGTCGCTGCCCTCCAAGTAGAGGTCGGCAGGGTAACCGAGTTGCTCGTTTCGTTTTAAAACGGCTTGGCTGCTCGAACCGGAATCGATCCATACGTCTAGTGTGTCTCCTCCGCAGGCCAACGATTTTCCTTTCCAGGAGTCGGGCAGGTCGATGCCTTCAAGAATGGTAGCGGGGTCGTTTTCAAACCAGAAATCGCTGCCTTTTTCTCCAATTTTTTCGGCGATGGAACGGACCACGCCGGCATCGAGATAAGCCTTGCCCCCGGCATCGAAGAAGGCCGGTATGGGCACTCCCCAACTGCGTTGCCGGCTGATGCACCAGTCGGGACGGTTTTCCACCGCGGCGCGAATGCGGTTCTCTCCCCAGGCCGGGATCCAATGCACGTCCCCAATGGCCTCCAGGGCGCGTTGGCGCAGACCCTTTTCATCCATTGCTACAAACCACTGATCCATGGCCCGGAATACAACCGGTGTCTTGGACCGCCAGCAATGGGGGTAGCTGTGTTTCAATTTGCGAAATTGCATCAGCGCTCCCGATTGGGCCAGCAAATCCACCACCGCTTCATTGGCCGGGCTCCGGCCTCTGCGGCCGAGAATCGCTACTCCAACCAATTCCGGAGGGATTTGCCCGTCCTTTGCGTACTTTCCCTCGTCGTCGAGCGGGCTGTAGATATCCAGATTATTGGCCAGTCCGGACAGGTAATCGTCCAAGCCGTGACCGGGGGCGGTGTGAACGGCGCCGGTTCCCGCCTCGGTGGTGACGTAGTTGGCCAGGATAATGGGGCTGGTCCGGTCGATAAAAGGATGCTGGGACACGAGCCCCTCCAATTTTTCTCCGGTTACGGTCTTTACCGTATGCACGGCCCCCAATCCGGTGTCCCGGGCGAAGTTCTCAACCAGATCCTCGGCCACCAGGTAGAGTTCTCCACCCGATTTGAGCACGGAATAGGTCAGCCGGGGATGCACTGCTATAGCGAGATTTGCCGGAAGCGTCCAGGGGGTCGTGGTCCAGATAACCACTTTTAACGGGTCATTTATTCCGATAGCGGAAGCATCGGATATGACAAATTTTACCCAGATTGACGGACTGAGGTGTTCCTTGTATTCGATTTCGGCCTCGGCCAGAGCGGTTCGACAGGGAATGGACCAGTAAACCGGCTTCTTACTGCGATAGACGGCTCCCTGGTCGATAAAAGAAGCAAAGGTGCGCAGTATGTCCGCTTCGTAGGCAGGATCCATGGTGCGGTATTCTGCGCTCCAATCGGTCATGACTCCCAGGCGGGTGAACTGTCTTCGCTGGGTCTTCAGGTATTTTTTTGAGAATTGGGCGCAGGCCTGGCGAATTTCGCGAGCGGACAAATCCCTTTCCCGGTTTCTCAACTCGAGCATCGCCTTGTGTTCGATGGGTAGGCCGTGGCAATCCCATCCCGCGACGTAGGGGGTGCGGAATCCGCGCATGGATTTGTAGCGAAGAATAATTTCCTTGAGGACCTTGTTCAGGACCGTGCCCATGTGGACGAACCCGTTGGTGAAGGGAGGTCCGTCGTGCAGGATAAAGGAAGGACCGTTGGCGTTTTTTTCCTGAATGCGGTGGTAGAGGTTCTCTTTTTCCCAAAACTTCAACCGTTGGGGTTCCCGCCGAACCAGATTTGCCCGCATGGGGAAACGGGTCTTGGGGAGGGTCAGTGTTTTTTTCAGGTTGGCAGTCATACCGCAGAAATTTTTCGGCCCAACGGGGTTAACCGGCAGCCAATAAGCGCGGAAACATGCTATTAAACCCTTCCAAGTCAAGCGCGCAGGCACGAATTAAGGCCGGTTATTTGCGTGCCCTCCGATCAACCGCGCCTCAGCCTTTGCCGGGTTGACGGTCGCACCCATGCCATCCCTCGCCTTGGCCATGGAAAATTTCCGGGATATCCAGGCTAGACTTGAGGGCCCAATTTTCAAAAGCTGTCCGGCTTTGTGTTGTCCTTATCGGGTTGTAAGGGGAACATTTTGAATTTGAGGATAAAATAATTATGACAGCAGAAACGGGACCAGTGCTTTTGGTTATCCGGGATGGATGGGGCGCCAATCACAACCGCCGACACGATTCCTTCAACGCAATTAAACTGGCTCGGACCCCCGTTGCGGACCGGTTGACCGCCGAATGGCCCGGAACCGAGTTGGCCGCGTGTGGATTGGACGTCGGGGTCCCCCTCGGTGTGATGGGCAATAGCGAAGTGGGGCACCAGAACATCGGGGCAGGGCGCATTGTCGATCAGGAGGTGGTGCGGATCTCCAAGGCCTTTGCCACCGGGAGTATCCGTCAAAACGAAACCTTGCAAGCAGCTTTCCACCGCGCAAGGGGAGGAGGAGCCTTGCATTTGCTGGGGATTTTTTCCGATGCGGGTGTGCACGGATTGCTCGAACATCTCTACGGATTGCTCGAGGAGGCAAAAGCGGCCGGACTGAAGGAAGTTTACCTTCACGCCTTCACCGACGGAAGGGATACGCCTCCCCAAAGCGGCCTGGGCTACATTCAGGAAGTGGAGGCGAAGTGCAGCGAAATCGGGGTAGGAAAAATCGCTTCGGTTTGCGGACGTTTTTGGAGCATGGACCGCGATAACCGGTGGGATCGGGTAGCCGAGGCCTATCATATGCTGACGGGTTCCAGAGCGGGTAACTCTGCTTCCTCCGCCGTCCGCGCGGTGGAGAGCTATTACCGCAACCCTCTGGATCAATCCCGCAGGGGGGACGAATTCATTTTACCTACCTGGGTGGTCGACGGGAAAGGCGATCCGCTGGCCACCATCGGGCACGGAGATACGGTCATTTTTTACAACTATCGAGGGGATCGCCCCAGGGAAATTACCCGCGCCTTTATCGAAAAGGATTTCAACGCTTTCGACCGCGGGGAATTGTTGGATCTCTATTATGCCGGAATGACCGAATATCAAGAGGGCCTGCTGGACCACGCCGTGTTCCCCAAGCCTCCCAAAATGAACCATATTCTGGGTGGTTTGCTGGCCGACCGGGGACTGAAGCAGTTCCGGTGTGCCGAAACCGAGAAGTACCCCCACGTGACCTACTTTTTTAACGACTATCGGGAGGAGCCCTTTCCCGGTGAGGACCGGGAGATGGCAGCGAGCCCCAAGGTCACCACCTATGACCTGGCCCCGGAAATGTCCGCCGAAAAGGTAAAGGATCTCACCCGACGAGCCATCCTCTCCCGCCGCTACCAATTCATACTGGTCAACTTTGCCAACCCCGACATGGTGGGGCACACCGGATCCCTTCCAGCCGTGATCGAAGCCTGCGAAAAAGTCGACCGTTGTCTGGGCCAGTTGTTGGAGGCCATCGACGAAGTCAATGGGGTTGCGCTGGTTACGGCCGATCATGGAAACAGCGATCAGATGTGGGACCCGGCCCTGAACAGTCCGCACACGGCCCATACCCTGAACCCCGTGGAACTGGTAATTTACGGGAAAGGTTGCGAAAATATGAAACTGTTGCAGGGTGGGAGACGTCTAGCCGATATAGCCCCCACGGTTTTGCGCCTCTTGGGCTTGGAACAACCAACAGAAATGACAGGACAAAACCTGATACGCTAACGAAATGACCATGGGGACAAAGCAGCATGCCATTATGGGCCTTCTCCTGGCCGCCCTTTGGGGAAGTCTATTGTCAAAACCTGGCCATGGAATGGAAATTCTGCCCTTGGATCAGGTCAAACCTGGCATGGCAGGGGAATGGCGCACGGCGGTTTCCGGATCGGACATCGAGACCTTTCAACTGCGGGTCATTGGAATAGCGGACCATTTTATCGGACCCAATCAGCCCGTCATTATTTGCGAAGCAACGGATGAGGAAAACAGGCTTTCGGGCCCGGTTGCGGGCATGAGCGGAAGTCCTGTTTTTATCGAGGGCAAACTTGTCGGGGCCTACGCCTATGGCTACACTTGGCCCAAGCAACAGGCCATTATCGGGGTAACCCCCATTGAAGAAATGCTCCCGGTGATGGATGGTCCGGGGGTTCGATCCACTTCTACGGAAAGGAATTCCGCGCGTTGGAAATCGGTGGAACCGGCCAGCCGGAAACGACTGTTACAGTACCAATCGGCTCTGAAGCCCCTTCCTTCCCCATTGTTCGTATCGGGAATTTCGCACAACACCCTGGAAGCTTTCCAGTCGGACATGGATGCCATCGGGCTCGAGGTGATGAATGCTCCGATGGGCTCGGCCCGGCAATCCGGGGATTTATCCCTGGAAGCGGGATCTCCGGTCACTGCCATTCTCATGTATGGGGATTTCAATTTCGGAGCCACCGGAACGGTCACTTACGTGGACGGAAATCAATTGCTGGCTTTCGGACATTCCTTTTTCCAGTGGGGGGACGTGGAGATACCCCTGGCTTACTCCGAAGTGTTGACGGTGGTACGGTCCATGCCCATTTCCTTCAAGCTGTCCAATTACGGGAGGGTCTTCGGTCGCGTCTACCAGGATCGGCTGAACGGAATCGCGGGAGAGGCGGGAAGCTTTGTTCCAATGACCGATTTTTCCGTTCACGTCTCCTATCCCGGTTCTCAGGATAAATCCTTCTCCGCCAAGATGTTTCGGCACCCTCGCTTCAGTCCCGTCTTGAATGGAATCGCCACCATGGAAGCCCTGACCCGCGTGCACGAGTTTTCCGAGGAGCAAACCCTGACCGTCACCACCCGGTTAAAGGTGGAGGGTCACGATCGAATCGAGCTTACCGATATTTTTTCGGGGGTCGGGGCGGCACAGGAAGCAGCTTTTCAGGGTAGGGCCATCCACAGCCTGATAACCGATAGCCTATTCGATCCTCCCGCCGTGGAATCGGTGGAGGTGAGGGTCGAATCCCTTCCCCGAACCCTGGTCCATCTTCTGGATGCCGTCTATCTGAAAGATAATGTGCTCGATGCCGGGGATGAGGTCGAATTGACCCTCAGTCTCAAGGACCATGCGGGAAACCGGTTCCGGCGCAAGGTCAGCTTTCCCTTGCCGGAAGAAATTCGCCAGGAACGCGTGGAGGTCATGGTGGCGGATGCAGTGGCGGCGGAGAAAGTCGACTATGAGGAATTCTTTCCCGCTACCCGCTTCGAACATGTTCTTGAACGGTTGAACGCTCTGAAAAGCCGTGACCGGATCTACATAAAAATCCTGCGCAGGTCTCAGGGGATCAGCGTGGAAGGAAAACACCTCTCCGGATTGCCGCCCTCCACCCTGGCCCTCTTGAAAAATGCCAAGGGACTGAAGATCGACAAGGACTTGCAATGGGACCCGGTATTTGAATTGCGCATACCGGTCGAGGCTGAATTTCGCGGCAGCGCCTTCCTGCCCCTAACCGTCAGGTGATATGAAATTATTCCGAACCCTTTCAGTGTTGCTTTTATTCGCTCCTCCGGCTTGGCCGAGGACCCACGAAACCGTGCAACAATCGTTCAACGACTTTATCAAAGGCGACCTCAAGGGCATTTCCCTTCACTCAGACGGTTACTTGCTGGCCGCCCCGAAATTGACCCCGTTTGCCGAAATAGACGCCCCCATTCTCTGGGCCGCGGAAATGGATTCCAAAGGAAATCTCTACATCGGCACCGGCAATGAAGGCGCCGTTTATAAAGTGGACGGGAAGGGAACGGTGAGCGAGGTGTTCAAGCCCAATCGCCTCATGTCCCGGGCCATGGCCATGGATAGCAAGGATAGACTCTACGTGGCTGTATCCCCGGAGGGGGGATTGTACAGGATTTCCGGGGAGGGGGCAGTGGAAGTTTTTCTGGGAATTCCCGACGCATACGTCTGGGACATCCTGATAGACGAAGAAGATGTCCTCTACATCGCCTCCGGTCCGCACGGGATTGTCTACAAAGTTGATTCCAGCGCCGAGGAGCCCGAAGCGGAGGTATTTTTTGACAGTGAGGAAACCCACATCACGGCCATGGATTTTGACAGCGAGGGCAATCTCCTGGCCGGAAGCGCCACTCACGGACTCCTTTACCGCATCGATAAGGAGGGTGGGGGGAAGGTAATTTATGCTACCGGCGACAGGGAGATTCGCCGGATTCTGGGCCGACCGGACGGGTCCATCTTCTTCTCCTCCTTCAACCATCCCGGAAGGCCCGCTTCAAAAGCAAAAACGTCCCGGGAAAGTTCCGCCTCCAACACATCGGAAAATGCGGGCGGCAATTCGAATTTTGCCAACGATACCCCTTCCAAGAACTCTTCCTCTTCCTCCCGTTCCATCTTTTCCATGACCGTGACGGCCAAACCGGACAATGGGAGTTCCCTCTACCGGATGGATGCGGATGGCTTCGTGACCCGGTGGTGGCAATACAAGGATACCTCCATCTATTCCATAAGGGAAGGGGACGATGGGAGGATATTCCTGGGCACGGGCAGTCAGGGACATTTGTACACGGTGGCTCAGCCCGGGGAATGGACCTTCCTGCACGACCTCGAATCCGGTGGTGAGATTACCGAATTTGTCAAGGGCCCCGGAGACAATACCTCTTACCTGATTTGCAGCAATCCCGGGCGCATCCTGCTATTGGATAACGGCCATAGGAATGATGGATATTTCGAATCAGAGGTAGTCGACTTCAATCAAGTCTCCCAATTTGGCAGTTTTCAGGTGTTTATCGAACCGAACGGAAAAGAGACGGTCGCGGTGGAAGTGCGGGCCGGCAACGTGGAGGACCCGGATCGCACCTGGACGGACTGGACCGGATTGGCGGGCGAGAACCTTATCTTCGACATCCCTCTGCCGCCCTCCCGCTACCTGCAGTACCGGTTGCGGTTCAGCGGAGAAGAAGTCGCCCCTGTTCACCAGGTCCGGTTCTTTTCCAGAACCCAGAACCTGGCCCCTCTTGTGACCGGCATAAGAATTCTGGATCTGGGATATGAGGCAAAAACCATTACCTCCACCGTTTCCGCCCCCAGCGTAGATTTGGCCCGCAGTATTAATTCCGGTATCGAGGAGGAATTTGAAAAATTGGCCAATAAGCCCAAACAGGTGAAAGTTTTTGAAAAGCCGGGCTCCCAGACGGTGGTCTGGCGTTCGGTAGACGGTAACGACGACGATTTGATCTACAAAATTCAATTGGCCCGTTTGGGGGATGGAAACTGGATAACGTTGGCCGACCATCTCGAGTACACCTACCACTCATTCAATACCAAAGGTTTCCCGGATGGCTTCTACCGCCTTAGAGTCACGGCCTCGGATGAACCCTCCAATCCTCACACCGAAGCCAAATCGGGAGAAGCCGTGAGCAATGTATTTCCCATAGACAACACCCCGCCCGTCATCGTGCTGGAGGATTTCAACCGGGATGGGGACACCGTGACCTTGAAGCTGACCGCCTCCGATTCAACCAGTTTGATCCGCCGGGCCAATTTCCGATTGAATGGAAACGACCTGGATTCGATTCATCCGGATGACGGCATCCTGGACGAAAAACAGGAATCCTTTACCTTGGAGTTGGATGCCGAGGAGGATTCAGGCCAGAGTCTCATGGTGGAAATCGGGGATGAAGTGGGTAATTCGACCGTTCTTTCACGTAGCTTGGGTTAGAAGAATACCCTCGCGATCGATTCACCGTCACGGAACCCGATCAAAAATGGTGTTGATTCAAGGGCCTTCCTTCAAGTTGATAGCTCGCTTCCCCATTATCCTGGGGAAAAGGCTAAATTTGAAATAGGCAAACCAGTAAAAGCATATGAAACGCACGCATCATTGTGGAGAACTGCGGAGGTCGGATATCGGTTCGACCGCCATACTCAACGGGTGGATCGATTCGGTGCGCGACCATGGAGGCGTATTATTCGTCGACTTGCGCGACCGGGAAGGAGTCACCCAAGTCGTTTTCAATCCGCACCGTAGCGATGCTATTTCCCAGACGCTTCACCAATTGAAGCCGGAAAGCGTTATTGTGGTGAAGGGGAGTGTGACCGAGCGCGAAAACGATGCCATCAATCCTCGTCTGGCCACGGGGGAGGTGGAAGTGCATGCCGAATCCTGGACCATGCTCAATACCTCCCAGACACCTCCCTTTCCCATCGAAGACCTGAAAGGAGACAGGGTAAATGAAGATCTTCGGTTGACCTACCGCTACCTCGACCTGCGACGGCCCAAAAACCTGGCCGTATTGAAGAGGCGTCATCGGGCCTGTAAAATCATTCGCGACTACATGGATGAAGAGGGATTTATCGAGGTGGAAACCCCCATGCTATTCAAGAGCACCCCGGAAGGAGCCCGGGAGTATCTGGTGCCGAGTCGGGTAAATCCCGGGGAGTTCTATGCCCTGGCCCAATCGCCCCAGCAATTCAAGCAAATGCTCATGGTAGCGGGAGTGGAACGTTATTTTCAGTTGGCCCGGTGCTTCCGGGATGAAGATGGGCGGGCTGATCGACAACCCGAGTTTACCCAGGTCGACCTGGAGATGTCCTTTATCGATCGGGAGGACATGTACGCCTTGATCGAGGGCATGATGCAGCGCCTTTGGAAGGGTCTGTTGGACGTGGATCTCGATCTGCCGTTCGAACGACTGTCCTACGAGGATGCCATGAATAACTATGGCTCCGATCGTCCGGACCGTCGATTCGGGCTCAAACTGGCCGACCTCAACGATATCTTCAAGGGTTCCCACTTCAACGTGTTCAACCGGGTGATCGAAAGCGGAGGACACGTCAAGGCCATCAATGCCAAGGGTCTTTCCGATATCACGGAGGGGGAACTGAAATACCTGACCGATATGGCCACCGCCATGGGCGCCAAGGGACTGGCCTTCATCCGGGCCCGCAAAAATGGCCCATGGAAATCCCCCATCCTCAAGTTTTTTAGCGATGCCGAGATAGCGGCCTTGCGCGAGCGAATGGAAATCGAAGAAGGCGATCTGGTGTTCTTTATGGCGGCGGGGTGGGAGAGAGCCTGTTCCATTCTGGGCAAGGTCCGCCTGGAGGCGGCAGAGTTGCTCCGGAAGCGTGGAAAATTGGCTATCGACCCCTCGGTTTGGGACTTTTTCTGGGTCATCGAATTTCCCCTGATGGTTTTCGATGACGAAGCGGACCGCTTTGTATCCGCCCACCACCCCTTCACCGCTCCACTGGTGGAAGACAGGCATTTGTTGGATGAGGATCCCAAATTGGCCCGTGGCCAGCACTACGATCTGGTGCTGAATGGGATGGAATTGGGGGGAGGAAGTATCCGTATCCATCAACCCGATCTGCAGCAGAAGGTTTTCGAGGAGGTGCTTCAACTACCCAAGGAGGTCATCGAGGATCGTTTCGGCTACATGGTGAACGCGTTTCGCTATGGCGCGCCGCCCCATGGTGGAATCGCCCTCGGGTTGGACCGCATCGTCGGCCTGCTCTGCGGGACGGGGAGCATACGCGATGTCATTGCCTTTCCCAAGACCCAGAGGGGACAGTGCCTGATGTCCAGCAGCCCCGGGCCGGTCACCGAAAAACAACTGCGGGATTTGCACATTCGTTCCAGGGTAGTGGAAAAGCCGAGGCGTTAGCCCAAAAGAACCGGGAAACAACTTCGGAGCAATCGCGGCGTAAAGCCGCTCCTACAAAAAAATGCCTGCGCTGTGACGTGTGGAGCCTCTTGGGGGGAAGCATGGGGTAGCATCGGCACTGCGAGGACGCAGTAGCCCTACCAATCATCAATAACGACGCCTCCCTAACGGAACTGACCTGTACCTTTTTATACAATCCTGGGTTCCCCCGGGCAAAACCTCGGCAAACCTTTGGGAAAGGAAGGCCTGACCGCGGACAATCCAAAAGATTTGGGCGAAAACCTCCCAGTTGGCATATGAGGTGCTTTACTCGGGATCAGTTGGGCCTTTGACCGCATAAAACCGAAAGCTAACCGATCATATTATGCACCTGAAATACAATCGATTCATTACCTTTTTCCTGGGTCTCATAGCTGTAATGGGATTTGCCTGCACCGGTTTTGCCGAGTGGGAATCCTTGGAGCAGTTCCAGGAGTCCGCCGCTTACCCCAAATTCCTGGTTGACAATTTGTGGTTACTTATTGCCGCCGGTTTGGTGTTCGTCATGCACCTGGGTTTCGCCACTCTCGAAAGTGGGCTGACCCAGTCCAAAAATACCGTCAACATCCTGTTCAAGAATGTGTTCATCATCTGTATGGGCACCCTGGCTTACGCCGTTTGGGGATTTAATTCCATGTACCCCGTGGACAATTGGATTTGGGATGGTGTCATCGGCAAGGGAGGTCCCATACCCGATGCCACCGAGGCGGTGGGCAATTTGACCAGCGACTATGCCGATTACACTTTGTGGACCGACTTCATCTTCCAGGCCATGTTTGCCGCAACCGCCGCTACCATCATATCCGGGGCCGTGGCCGAGCGCATCAAACTGGGGAGCTTCATGGTCGGGGCAACCATTATCGTGTTGATCGGGTATCCCATCACCGGGTCCTGGGAATGGGGCGCAGGATGGTTGGATCGCCTGGGTTTCGCCGATTTTGCCGGATCGAGTCTGGTGCATGCCTTCGGCGGATTTGCCGCCTTGGCCGGGGTAATGGTTTTGGGCCCACGCAAGGGGAAATATTTGGAAGGCGGAAAAATCAAGCCCATCCTGGGTCACTCCATGCCTCTGGCGACTATCGGGGTTTTTCTACTCTTCCTGGGATGGTTTGGATTTAATGGCGGATCCGTCTTGAGCGCGGACGCCACCCTGGTCTCCCTCGTATTTGTAACTACCGCCTTAGCCGCTTGTTCCGGCGGGCTGGCCTCCATATTCGCTTCCTGGATGGTGCTGAAAAAGCCCGACCTTTCCATGGGGTTGAACGGAATTCTGGCCGGCCTGGTGGGTATCACCGCCGGGGCCGATGCGGTCGGGACCTGGGAAGCCGTTCTCATCGGTTTGATCGCCGGCGTCATTGTGGTGTTTGCCATTCTGTTCTTCGACAAGATCCGGATCGACGATCCCGTTGGGGCCATATCGGTCCATGGAGTTTGTGGAATTTGGGGAACCCTGGCCGTCGGAATTTTCGGTGGCGGCGATTTCCTCATTCAACTCCTCGGAACCTTGTCCATCTCCGCCTTCGCCTTTGTCTTTGCCTTTGTAACCTTCAGTTTGATCAATGTGGTCCTCGGATTGCGCGTGAGCGAAGAGGAAGAATTTGGTGGATTGGATATCGGGGAACATGGGCAGGAAGCCTATCCCGACTTCGCCCCATCCAGTCATTGAGCATTATGGGGCTTGTAACCAGAATAGTTGGACCGTATCCAATTGTGTAACCATTTAAATCAGGAAAAAATGAAGCTTATCTCAGCCATCATCAAACCCTTCAAATTGGAGGAAGTTAAGGAAGCGCTCTCGGAAATTGGGATTGAAGGTATGACCGTTACCGAAGTAAAAGGCTTCGGTCGTCAAAAAGGACATACCGAAATCTATCGCGGGAGTGAATACACCGTGGATTTCCTTCCCAAGGTGAAGATCGAAGTAGCCGTTTCCAACGACATAGCTGCAAACACTGTGGCAACCATGGTAAAGGCGGCCAAGACCGGCAAGATCGGTGACGGCAAGATTTTCGTGACTCCCTTGGAAGATGCGGTGCGGATTCGCACCGACGAACGAGGCGAAAGCGCCATCTGACCGGGACCATTTTCCAAGCAGGGGGGTTATGCCCCCCTGAAGGGATGGTTTACCGCCCGGCCGGGGACGCCGCCTCGGGGTCGTAATCCTTGGCGCCGTTCTCCCAGCCATTGAGCCAGTTCAGCTCGACCCCTTCCCCCGTGTAATTGGCGGGCCTCCAGGCGCCTTTGTGCCATCTCGCCTTGGCGAGATCTCCTTCCTCATTCCCGATTGGCGCCTTCGGGGTCAGGCAATTGTTTTGAATTCCTCTGGGTGATTGGGGTTGAATTTATGGAAATGATTGGTTCTTCCAGGTTCCTTATGGGGGTTCTTTCTCTGGGTTTTTGCCACTCGGTTTGCTTTGCCGCCGCAATAGACTCCGCCCAAGCCCGAATATCTCACTTACCGAGCGAATGCGACATCTCCCAATCTTCTGCTGCGCTTCGGAATGACGGCGCTGGAGCGGATTTCCCTGGATTCGGGTCTTTGCAGGGTCTCGACCCGGCTTCACCCCCGAATCTGCACGAAACCCCCACCAGCACTCGTCCTCCATTCGCTCACGACGAATTTTCTGAGATATCCGGGCTAGCCGGCCTTCGGCATGCCCGGCAAATGAATGAGGGCCTTGCTCTGTTTAAGAACGAGGTTCGGGAAATCCTGCAGAACAACTGCATCGAATGCCATGGATTGGAGGAGGTCGAAGGGGAACTCGACCTTTCCACCCGTGCTTCCCTTTTTGCCAGCGGCCATGTTGCTGAAAATGCCCAGAAGAGCAGTCTCATGGACTCGATTACCCACCGCTTCGAGCCCTACATGCCCCGTGAAGGAGATAAACTGGATGAGGAATCGATCGAGGCCATAGCCCGTTGGATCGATTTTGGAGCTCCCTATGATAAACCGCTGGTGGATGGGGCCTTGGCCCCGTCGGAGCCCCCAGTCATCGTCACGGAAGAGGACCGCAACTATTGGGCCTATCGAACTTTGATCGAAACGAAGTTACCGGAGGCCCAGGGCGATGCCTGGCCGCGAAACGAAATCGACCATTTCGTGCTCCAGCGTTTACAGGACCGGAATCTGCGACCCAATAGAGAAGCAGACCGACGCGTTCTCATTCGACGAGCCTATTTGAACCTGATCGGGCTTCCGCCCACCCCCGACGAGGTGACTCAATTTGTAATGGATGGTCAACCCGGCGCTTACGGACGAATGATCGATGGCTTGCTGGAATCGGTCCACTACGGAGAGCGATGGGCCCGGCATTGGATGGATATTGCCCGTTTTGCCGAAAGCATGGGCTTTGAAACCGATTTTGACCGACCCTATGCCTACCATTACCGCGACTTTCTGATTAAGGCGTTTCATCGGAATATGCCCTACGATCGGTTTGTGCGGTGGCAACTTGCCGGCGACCAGTTGAGGCCGGAGGAACCGCTCGCATTGATGGCCACCGGTTTCCTGGGGGTCGGCGTGTTGTCCACCGTCATAACGGAAAAAGAATTTGAGTCGTCCCGCTATGATGAGATGGACGACATGGTCGATACCTTGGGTACCGCCCTGTTGGGTACTACCGTGGGCTGCGCTCGTTGTCACGACCATAAATACGACCCGATCACCTCCAATGATTACTACGAGTTGGTATCCAATTTTACCCGAACGGTTCGCACCTACATGGAATACGATCCCGAATCGGCCCGGTATGAAGCCTCAGTGGCCGAATTTGAGAGCAGAAAAGCCGAGCTAACCCAGCAATTGGCCGATTATGAGCGGTCCGTTCTGGAGGAACCTTTTCGGAAGTGGCTGAAAACGGGACCCTTTGAAGCGCCCTCGGATCAGTGGATCGTTCTCAGCCCGGACACCTTCAGTTCCCGGGAAGGCGCCCATATGGAGAAACTATGGGACGATTCCGTCCTCATCGGGAGCCAGCATTTGGACATCGATGACGAGAATGTTTTTTTTGAATGCGAGACCAGTCTGCAGAATCTCTCTGGTCTTCGCATGGAAACCCTCACCCATCCCCATTTGCCCAACAACGGACCGGGAGGAGACTATGAAGGAGGATTCACCATCGACGAGGTGAGCCTGGAGGTTCGGGACTTGGCCGCCGTAGACCCCAAATGGGTAAAGGTAGCTCTCGAATCTGCCCGGGCCACTTCCCAGGAAAACGACCGATCCCTCGGGGCGGGCGCGGCCATTAATGGGGTTACCCAGGGTTGGTCCATCGACAGAGAAGCCTTTGGGAAAGCCCAGGCTATCGCCATTCGATTTGCCCAGCCCGTAGGCTTTGAGGCGGGGACCCGAATCAGAATTCGCGTATCGAGTGGGATGAATATCCACCAAATGGTGGGGAGGCCCCGCTTCTCCGTTACTCAAAATGGCAGTCCCCCGTTGGAAATCGGCCAAGGCGTTCCCGTCTTCGCTTTGCAGGGATTGTTGAAGCTTCGCGCGGGAAAAAACCCTGAGGCGCTTTCCGGAGCTGAAAGGGTTGCCCTCAAAAATTGGTACGCCCTGCGCGACACCCATTGGATGAGCTTGAGAAAGAAGTGGATCGATCACCAATTGAGCCAGCCCAAATCAACCGCGACCCGCATCATGGCCTGTTCCGATACCCTGCCCCCGGTATGGCACCGAAGCGCCTCCAAGGGATTCCCGTCTTTTTACGAAACGACCCATTATTTGGAAAGAGGCGATGTAACCCAAAAGGGAGCCGTCACCCAACCTGGGTATCCGCAGGTACTGGTGCGGGATCCATCCTTGCTGCCGGAGCTCGACGATCCTTCCCCTTCACGCAGTTCTCTGGCCCGTTGGATTACCGACGTTCAAGGAGGAGCCGGGAGTCTGCTGGCCCGCGTATTTGTCAACCGGGTCTGGCATCACCATTTTGGCCGGGGCCTCGTCGAAACCCCGAGTGACTTTGGGCGACGGGGTGGAAATCCGAGCCATCCCGCCTTGCTGGAATGGCTCGCTTACGATTTTGTGCGCCACGGTTGGGACGTGAAGCGTTTGCAGAAGCTCATAGCGACCAGCGCCACCTTTCGGCAAAGCGCTCAATTTGAATCCGGCAAATCTGAACGGGATAGGGAAAACCGTTTACTTTGGCGGTATCCGCCCAGAAGGATGGAAGCGGAGGCGATTCGCGATTCACTGCTGCGGGTTTCCGGTCTGTTGGACACCATCCCCTTTGGGCGGGGAACACGAGACCCCGACATGCTCCGCCGCAGCATCTATTTCCACGTCAAACGTGGGGCATTGATTCCGGAAATGGTTTTGTTCGATTGGCCGGAACATTTGGTCGGAATTGGACGGCGGGCCCGAACCACCCTGGCCCCACAGGCGCTTCAGTTTCTCAACAGCCCGCAAACGCGCAAGTACGCCGAGGGATTGGCCGAGCGTTTGGAACCCTTTGAAAATTTTCCGGACCAGGTCGATCGAGCCTACCGGTTTGCCTTTAACCGGTATCCCGAACCGAGAGAAAAAGAGATCGCGATAAAATTTCTCCAGGAGCAGGAGGCCTCCTATCGGCCTCAGAACCGGGCCCGGAGGTTAGCCCTTGTGGATTTTTGCCAATCCTTGTTCAGTTTAAACGAATTTATCTATATTCGGTGAGGTCCCCCCATTCATACCTCGGCCCCTGGTTTCCAACTCCCGGTATCTCGTTGCGGCGCCTTCGTGCCTCACTCCCAACGCTTAGCCCCTGATTCCCCATTCCTCATTCCTCATTTCCGATTACCCCTTCCCCCTTGTCCATGACCCGGCGCGAATTGCTCAAATGCTGCGGCATGGGGCTGGGAATGATCGGCCTGTACGGTATACTGCAAGGGGAAGGTTTGCTGGCGCGTGGCGGGCCGTTGGGCAAGCGATCCCTCAGTCCCCTGTCCCCAAAAGCCCCGCACTTTGCCCCGAGCGCCAAGCGGGTCATCTGGTTGTTCATCAATGGCGGGCCCAGCCACGTGGATACATGGGAATATAAGCCGGCGCTGGAAAAATACCATGACATGGAACTGGAAGGCTTTGACAAATTTACCGGTTTTTTCTCACGGGAAGTAGGCGCTATCATGAAGTCCCCTTTCAAATTTTCACCGCATGGACAGTCGGGGAAAATGGTATCGGAGATATTTCCTTACCTGGGGGAACACGTGGATAAAATGGCATTTGTTCACTCCCTTTACTCCGAATCCAACAACCATACCCCGGCCCTGTTCATGATGAACAGTGGGTTGCCCCGAAGCGGGTTCCCCTGTATGGGTTCCTGGATCACCTACGGATTGGGCAGTGAGAGTCAGGACTTGCCCGCCTTTGTGGTCATGGCAGACCCTCGGGACCGCGGGCTGCCCAAAGGCGGCCGATCGAATTGGAGTTCCGGGTTTCTCCCCTCGGTATACCAGGGATCCTTGCTCCGTCAGAAGGGGGATCCGGTCCTCAACCTCCGGAAACCGGAAAAACTATCCGAAACTCGGCAGCGCGCCCAGTTGGACCTGATCCAACAGCTCAATCGGTGGGATATGGAGCAGCAGTCCCACGACGCCGAGCTATCTGCTCGCATTGAGAGTTTCGAACGGGCCTACCGCATGCAATCGGCCGCTCCCGAGGCATTCCAAATCGATACCGAATCCCGGCATACCAAGGAACTCTACGGCATGGACGACTCGCGCTGTGCCCATTTCGGTCGGCAGTGTTTGATGGGCCGCCGATTGTTGGAACGCGGCACGCGTTTCGTGCAAATTTATTCAGGTGGCAACGAAAACCAGAGGGCATGGGATGGCCATATCGACATATTCGGAAATCATACCCGTTTCGCCGGGGAAACCGATAAACCGATCGCAGGGTTACTGACCGATCTAGAGCAACGTGGGTTGCTCAGGGACACCCTCGTCATTTGGGGAGGAGAGTTCGGACGCCTTCCCATGGCCCAGATCGGCAGCCTGAAACCGGGAAGGGACCACAACCCGCATGCCATGACCGTCTGGATGGCCGGAGGCGGGGTAAAGGGCGGGGTATCCTATGGGGAATCCGATGAACTTGGGCATAAGGCCGTGAAAGACCCCGTTCACATCAACGATCTTCATGCCACTGTGCTCCATGTGCTCGGAATGGACCACGAGCGCCTCACCTACAAGCACAACGGCCGCCGGTTCCGGTTAACCGACGTGGCCGGTCGGGTCATCCGCGAAGTGCTCGCCTGACCGAGGGCGGGTTTTCACGCCCGCCGCCCGCATCCGGCATCATTTGGGCTCCCTAATCGAAGGGGTATACGCCGGGCTCCGGTATGGCATTTTCTTCCAACGCGCGTATCCCCGCCTCGGCCATGGCCAGACGGTCCTCCAAGGTGGCGCTACCGCAATGGGGAGTGCCGATAAAATTCTCCAGTTCCAAAAGGGGGTGACCGACCGCAGGCTCCACCGCATATACGTCCATGGTGGCGCCGGCCAAATGCCCGCTTTTGAGCCGAGCTTCCAGAGCCGACTCGTCCACGATGTTGCCGCGAGCGAGGTTGAGTAAATAGGATCCCGGCTTCATTTGATCGAGCACCTCGGCCGTGTAGAGCCCGCGCGTCGAGCTGTTGAGGGGGAGATGGATGGTGAGAATGTCGCTCCGGGCCCAGAGTTCCTCCGGTGAGACCGACTCAATTCCATGCTCCGCGCAGAATTCTGAAATATCGACCCGGTCACAGGCAATCAACTTTACCCCGAAAGGCACCAGTCGCTTGGCCACCTCGCGCCCAATATTTCCACAACCGTGGATTCCCACCGTTTTGCCTTGAAGCCGAATTCCAGTTTTCCGGAAAGGCCAATGCCCATGGTGCATTTGCTCCGACAAATGGTAGAGATCCCGGGCAAGGTTTACCATCTGGCTCACCGTCATCTCGGCTACAGCGACCTTGTTGACCCCGCCTATCCAGCCCACTCGCACGCCATATTTTTTGCAACAGGCCGGATCTAGGTGATCCACCCCCGCAGTAGACATGCCGAGGATCCGAAGTTCCGGGAGATGGGATAGCACGTAGTCGTCAAAACGTTCCAGGCCGATGCAGGCCGCGTCGTAGCCTTTGCAAAACGCTATCAAATCGTCCCCGGCCAGGAGATCCTTCCGATCCCAACACTTGGCGTCGGGGTATTTGGCCAGAAGCATTTCCTTGGCCCCCGGAACAAAGTGATATAAGGCGGAAGTCGCTACAACTTTCATATTGACGATTGGGAAGTTGTGAAAATCTGAATTCGCAGGGCAAGTCAAATCTCCAAAATTTCGGGAGGCCCGAATGCGGCATTTGAAGGTTCTGCCGGGATAGTGAAATATATTGTTATCGGCCGCGGTTCTTTATGGTATGGATTAAACTCCATCAAATCAATTGGCCAGAACTGGCGACAACTGAAAACGGATAGCCGAAATCTGAATCTGACTCCATGCCCCATACGGTTACTCTGGAAGAACTCAAGGACTACGAAGGCAGGGAACTTTCCCCTTCCGATTGGATTGATATTACCCAGGAGCGCATCGACCGCTTCGCCGATTGCACGGACGATCATCAATACATCCACGTCGATCCGGAACGCATGAAGGACTCTCCCTACGGATGTACCATCGCCCACGGTTTTTTGTCCCTTTCTCTGCTGTCCGAGCATGGTCCAGTTGATTGGCCGGAGCTGGAAAATCGGGTGTTGAGCCTCAACTACGGTCTTGATCGCGTTCGTTTTCTCCAGCCGGTAAAGGTTAACTCCAGAGTTCGGTTCCATACCAGAATCGTTTCCGTCAGAGAAAAGTCTCCCGGCCGCGTGCTCATAAAATCGGAAAAAATCCTGGAGATCGAAGGCTTGGGTAGGGATAAACCCGCCATGGTTGCGGAGTCGCTCGGCATGGCGGTTACGGAGTAGAGGCTTACCGGTTGGCGATTCTCCAAGCTGTGTCGGCCGTTTCGGTGATCCTGCCTTTCATTTGCAGCGCCGTCGATGAACTCGCGTTCCCCTGGAGCCCTCGCTTATAGACCCCTTGAATGATACTGGCCATGCGAAAAAATGAAAAGGCCAGGCAGAAATTCCAATTCCCGATGTCCCTTCTGCCCGTGAGCCGGCAATATTCTTCCACCACTTCCGATTCGCTGGGAATTCCATCCGCCTCGGACAAGGGCTGACTCCCGTTCTGCTCATGGTATTTCATGCAGTTGTAGGCCAAGTCCGCCAGGGGATTTCCCAGGGTCGATAGCTCCCAATCCAACACCGCGATACACCGAGGCTCCGTGGGATGATACATCATATTGTACAACTGGTAGTCGCCGTGCACGATGCTGGTGGTATCGTCAACGGGGACGTTTTCGGGCAACCAACGCATGAGGTGTTCCATCGATTCAATCTCGTCGGTTTGGGAAGCCAGGTACTGTTTCGTCCAGCGGCCAGTCTGCCGCACGAAGTAGTTGCCGGGGTACCCGTAGTCGGAAAGCCCTTTGGCCGGATAATCCACGGTGTGCAGGGCGGCCATTATCCGAATCATGTCGGAATAAACTGCCCGGCGCTGTTCCGGGGAAACACCGGGGAGCGCGGAGTCTTTGAAAACCCGTCCATCCAGATACTCCATCACGAAGAACGAAGTCCCTACGATTGAACTGTCCTCCGTCAATAAATAGGTGCGGGGCACGGGGACATCGGTGTCCCGCAGGGCCCGGTAGAGACGGTATTCCCTCTCTACGGCATGGGCGCTGGGCAGGAGCTTCCCCGGCGGTTTCTTCCTGAGCACGTAGCGCCCACTGGGGGTGGTCAGCAGAAAAGTGGGATTCGATTGACCCCCTTCGAATTGCTGAACCCTCATGGGACCGGTGTAACCCTCGAGCTCGCGTTCCAGATAGGCATTAAGAACGCCTTGGTCAAACCGATGCATCGGAGGCGGTTCAATGAGAAGGCTGGCTTGGCTCATGAGAAAAGGAAGAAGGATGAAGGATGAAGGCTAAAAATCTTAATCGAGATCACGATCACGATCACGATCACGATTAATCTTTGCGTCCTCTGCGAGCTTTGCGAGAGTCAATTCCCATTCCATCATTCCAACACTCCCATATTCCATCATTCCTGCCCTTCTTTCGATCACGATCAAGATCACGATCAAACTCTGTGCTCTCTGTGTTCTCTGTGGTTAATTTGAAGGACGGCACACCAGGAGCCAATCCATGAAACTATATCCCATCAATACGGGACACTTCAAACTCGATGGCGGGGCCATGTTCGGGGTAGTTCCAAAGGCCCTTTGGCATAGGACCAATCCGGCTGATGAAAATAATTTGTGCACCTGGGCCATGCGATCCCTCCTGGTTGAAGATGGCGACATGCTCATGCTTATCGACACCGGTATAGGTGACAAACAGTCGGAAAAATTCTTCAGCTACTATTACCTGCACGGAGAGGATACGCTCGACCTGTCCTTGGCTCGCTATGGGTTCGGCAAAGAAGACATCACGGATGTTTTTCTCACCCACCTCCATTTGGACCACTGCGGAGGATGCATCGCCTACGACCCCGCCAGGGAACACCTCATTCCAGCCTTTCCCCATGCCACTTTCTGGACCAATGAGGCCCATTGGCATTGGGCGCTCGACCCCAACCCCAGGGAAGGGGCCTCGTTTTTGAAGGAAAATATCCTCCCGATGCAGGAAAGCGGTCAGCTCAGATTTTTAGCTGAGGGAGAATCCATCCACCCGAAAATCGATGTCTTGCTGGTGCATGGACATACCGAGGCACAGATGCTGCCTCGCATCAAAATCGATGGTAATACCGTGGTATTCATGGCCGACCTCGTCCCCTCGACTGGGCACATACCGCTTCCCTACGTGATGGGGTACGACGTAAGACCGCTACTGACGATTGAAGAAAAAGCCAAATTTTTGCGGCAGGCGGTGGATGGGAACTACTACCTCTTCCTCCAACACGATCCGGTCAATGAAATTTGCACCGTAAAGGACACCGAAAAAGGTGTCCGTCTCAAGGAGGTCCTGCAGTTTGATGAGGTGTTCGGAAATTGACCCTCCTGGCCGCCGCAACGAATTTCTGAGGTTGAGCCATGAAGAAAGGAAAGGAGAAAATCGTTGCCAAACGGCCGGAAGCGATACTGTTCGACCTGGGGGGAACCCTGCTTCACGACCGTGTTTCCGGGGGGCTCAGCGCCAGGTTGCGGTCCCGGTTGGAGCGGCAGGCCTTCGTTCCCTTCGTTGGAGAAGACCTGAATCTCCCGCAGGCGCTGGCCGACGCCATGGATGCTGTCTACCGCGATGGGCTGAGGGAATTTCACGTGAAAAAGTGGCTGGAGGACCATCTCTCTGCCGGTTCAGATCCGGAGGGATCCCCGGAAGATCTGGAACGGTGCATTCGAACGGAAATTATCGACTATGCTCCGCCGGAAGATGCCCGGCGCGTCCTGCAGGAATTCCATGATTTGAAACTTCCCATGGGGGTGGTCAGCAACTCGATTTTCAGCAGCGATCTACTGCGGAGCGATATTCGAGAGCTTTCCCTGGTGGAGGCCTTTCGCTTCGTCGTCTCCAGCGCCGAGTTTGGTTTGCGGAAACCGCACCCGGCCATCTTTCGGGACGCGGTCGAGAAACTGGGAGCAAACCCCGCGGCAACCTGGTATGTGGGCGACCTCTGGGAAAACGACGTGGTGGGCGCCACCAGCGCGGGTCTCATACCGGTGTGGTTAAACGCCGATGTGACGGCGCCACCACTCGCCTCCATCCCCCATCTTCGCGCCGGGAACTGGGCCGAGTTGGGAAAGCTGTTGGGGGAAAAGGGGTCAAACGCAAAATGTTAACATCTGATTGGTTCGGTTCAGCTATTCAGGTGAAACTAGAGGACGATGTTAACATTTTGCGTTTGACCCCTTTTGGCTGTGCCCCTGGGAATTAATTGGAGAAGACTACCCTGAGTCGGACGAAGGCGGGGGTATTGGAACCGGTTTGAATCGTATTAATTAACTGTATCAATACTTCTTCATGGGTAGATGAAATTTCCTTTGGGCACATCCGGTAACCTCAATTAGGAAATTTCCCATTTGATTGTATGATACGCATCCTCTAGCCTGTATTATTCACAAAGAAAAAGGTGGACTTTTGTAAGAACCTGTTGTAAAACAGGTTATGCAAAAAACATACAAAGCCCACCGGAAAAGAATAGTGAAGCGAAGATACTGGATTTTCAAGGCTTAAAGGGCAAAAAAGTCTCGATGGTTTTCGATGAGCCAGAGTTGACTTCCGATGCGGGGCTACTGGCCATAGCGCAACTTGAAAATCCGCTTGGATATATTGAGAAGGTCGCTGGATGCATTAATGATCGACGGGCTGGTCCGATCCATAGCATCAAAGCGTTATTGAAACAAAGGATCTATCAAATCATCGGGGGCTATCCCGATGCCAATGACTGTGACCGAATGCGTGATGATGGCGCTATGCAAACGGTCGTCGGAGTGGAACGGCAATTGGCGAGCCAGCCGACCCTGTCACGGCTGGAAAACGCGGTGAATATGAAAGATCTGGTGCGCATGGCCTACGCCATTGCAGAGAACTTCCTGGACAGCTTTGAGGAAGCCCCACGGATGATCGTGATGGACATGGATCGGACCGCGCATCTGGTCTACGGGCAACAACAATTGGGATTGTTCAATACCCATGTGGGCGACACCTGTCTGATGCCCTTTCATGTTTACGACGGGCAGACCGGGCGGCTCATCACCACGGTGATGCGTTCTGGCAAGACTCCCAATGCGGCTGAAATCCTCGCGGTGCTCAAACGCATGGTAAGAAAGATCCGGGAGCGATTTGGGCAGACCCTGCTGCTGTTTCGCGCCGACTCTCACCACACCAAGCCACAGGTCATGGAATGGATGGAAGAAAACGGGGTTGGCTGGATCACAGGACTTGCTCCGAACAAAGCCTTGAACAGAAAATTCGCCTTGACCATCCAAGAGGCCCGTAGCGCCTATAAGGGCAATGCGAAAGAGGGCTACGGGGAGGAGCCAGTGCGTCGGTTTGCCAGCGGGTGGCATAAGGCGGGCAGTTGGAGCGCGGCGCAACGGGTAATCTGCCGGGTAATCGCCGGTCCGAATGGATTTGACGCTCGATACGTGGTAACGAGTTATGAGCAGGCCTCTGCGAAGTATCTCTACGAAACGGTTTACTGCGGGCGTGGTGTCAATGGCGGTTTAAAATTGACCCAGTACGGGCGGTTTAAAATTGACCCACCCTTAGGCAGAGAGATCACGGTTGTTGATAGGTTGATTGAGTTAGGTTGTTGATGTTTGTGGTGATGCCTGCCAGGCGCTTTTCT
>JAJDZZ010000031.1 GCA_022824405.1 Opitutales bacterium | reverse complement strand
AATTCCTTCGATACGCCAAAGGTTCTTGTGGCGAACTTCGAACCCAAATCTATATTGGGAAAGAAATTGGCTACATCGAGAAACCAATGGCACACGCATGGATTCAGGAGTCGAAAGAAATCTCATCAATGCTGGTTGGTTAAATGAAGACAATTCAATCGCGAATAGAATCTGACCTCTGAACTCTTCCCTCTTTTCTCTTGCGCCGCAGGCGCTAACTACTCGCCACTCTCCACTGGTGCCGTTGGCAACTGAAAGATGGCCGGATCGAACTCCGGATTTACCCGACACCGGGTTATGGTAATTTCGGCTTCGAAGGCCGGGTTATGGAGACGGACCACCTTGGGAAACCGGAATCCTTCCACCGTGGTATAGTCGTAATGGCGTTGGCGAATCTTGACTTCCCCACCGGGACCGACGGGAACGTCGCGGACCTGTTGAAACAAATCCCCGTTCTCCTTGAAATACCAATGTTCTTCCTTACCGTCTTCGTCCAATAAGACCAGATGCCGGGTCATCTGGCCTTCGATCTCCTCCGGTTCGGCCAGAAGGATTTCCTTGTAAACCTCGAATAAGCGCAGGTCCCGTTGCAGATCCGCATCGCGCAAAAGGTCCTTGACCTCTTGTTCTTCCAGGGAACGGGTACCGGTCAGGGGATGCCACTCCCACCCCTGATCGCCGTTCAGGATATGGCGAACCGTGCCCAATCCAGGAAACTCCATGGTAACAAATACCTTGTCCGGAGACTCCAGCTTTTGCCGCAGTTCAATGACGAGGCCCTGCGACTCCAGGGCCATCCGCCCCTCCAATTCCACCCTGCGGAGGGATTCCATCCTTTCCCGGCCACCCTGCGATGCAATGTATTGCTCGATAATTTCCTCTATGGCGGCACGCTCTGCCGCAGGAGGTTCCCTTGAATCTTCCGCGGAAAGGATCGCCATCCACAGGAAAAGGATCAGGGCCCCTATGCCATACCTCGTGATCCGCTTAAGTTCCATCGTCATCCTCTAAGGAAGGCTTTATTCCAAGCCACTCCATGGCGGATTGTAAAGGGAGATCCAATCCTGCCGCCAGCGCCCCCGCATCCGGGTCGACCATTACGTCCGGAATGACTCCGTTCTTTTCTATGCGTTTACCCTTTGGGGTAGTGAAGTCCCCCATGGCGTACTGCAATACATCCCCACTGGGCAATTTCTTAAAAAGCGAGGGGAGGGAATCGCCCTGGGATACCTCCCCGAAAACCCTGGCCCGGCCCGCTTCCTGAAGACCGGCCGCCAGCATTTCCGCAGTGGAAATACTGCAACTGTCGATCAGAATGGCAACAGGTCCCGTAAACCGCTTTTCCTGAGGATATCCCTGATAATGGACATGGCCCTCCCGCATGGTAATTTTCCCCAATGGCGTCGCCTCCTCGATTAACAGCCCGGCGATTCCGGTAGCCATGATGGTCAGCCCCCCATAATTTCCGCGCAGGTCCAGAATCAACCCCTCGGCACGTCCCTCCGCCGTTTCGATAGCGCGGCGAATCTTCTCCATCAAAACCGGCATGAAATAATTAAACCTGAGGTAGAGCGCCCGATCCCGCAAATAAGTCTCTTCATATTCCAGCCTCTGCCCGGGCAAAAACCCGATCGGTTGGGAGCGTTCGCGTTCATCGCGCGCGGGTGTAAGGTAAATTTTTTCCGCCTTGCCAGGGGATGGATACCAATCAGTGCGCAGTCGTTTTCCCGCGTTCCCATTTATTCGGACTCCGAGGTTCAAATGAATGAGAAACAATTTCCGCTTCTCCGGGAGATCGGCGCGCAAAATGGATTGGATAATTCGCCCGGTCGATTTGCCATCGATGGATTTCAGTTTCCAGCCGACTTGAATTCCCTCCTTATGGGCAACGGAGCCGGGCTCGATACGAACCGCGTAGGCGCCTTCAGAGGTGTATTTCAGGGAAATTCCCGTATAACCTCCTCCGGGAGCCACAAACAATGGTTTCGCCGAGGGGTTCAGGATTTGAAAGTGAGACTGGTCCAGTTCGTCGAGCATGGATTGAAGCAAAACCACCAGATCCCGGCGGTCCTTTACCTGGCCGAGTTCACCTTTGTAACGGTCCCCCACCCGTTCCCAGTCGACGCCGTTGAAATCCTCATCCCAAAAGGATTCGTTCACCGTGCTCCAAACCATGTCGAAGGAACGCTCAAAGGTCCCCTTTTCATGGAGGAAGGCCAAACCCGAATGAGCCGCCAAACCCCAAACCCCGGCCAGGAGAACCCACTTCAGGGGTTTAAGATTGAAAATCAACATTTTAAAAAGGTGTAGCAATTGGACTTCATTCCGGAGCCGATTATCCCGAAATCGGGAACCGGAGGATTTTACATTGTAGTTTAGGCCAAATCCGGTTTGCTCCGTAAATTTCCCTTACCTTTCCATGCCGGCAAATCCTATCCGAATTATCAGCTTTGACGCAACCGGTATTTTATTCGAACCGGACCCTTCCGTCGGGGCGATCTACGCCGAGGTGCTGGCCTCCTTCGACATCCACCTTCCCCCGGACGAACTGGACCGGCGTTTTATCGCCGAATTCCACAAGGCTCGTTCCCAGCCGCTCGCCCTTGTAACCGAGGAAGCGGAATGGATGCGATGGAAGAAAATCGTCAGGGGTATTCTACGAGAACACTATACCGAAACCATCTTCCAAGCCTTGGGGCAGGCCTTTGCCTCGGGGGAAAATTGGAAGAGGATCCCCCAAATCGGAACGGTGCTCCGGCAACTGCGCAGCGATGGGTTTCAGCTCATCATCGTTTCCAACTGGGACCGAAGGATCTACTCCCTGTTGGAGGCCTTGAAATTGAGGACCTTCTTCCAGGAGGTCTTCATTTCCTCTCAACTAGGCGTAGAAAAGCCGTCTCCGGAAATATTCCGGCTGGTTGCCCGCCGCCTCAACGCCCCGGCCCAAGCTCTCCTCCACGTGGGAGATAGTCGCGAGGAAGATCTGGAGGCCGCGGCCCAAGCAGGTTGGAAATCTCTCCTGATCAACCGCCAAATTCCTCCCGGGGTGGACCCGAAACGGGTCCTGTCTTCCATTGCCGCACTGCCTGCCCTCCTCCGCCGTGGAGACCTCTCCTGAATGGGAGGAAAAATAGACCAACCGAAACAATTCGGATTGCCCTTTACCCCTCCTCAGAATTAAATGAACGACCATCCCGTGCCCATTATGCCGGTAAACCGACCGTTCAACCAGAGGACCATGAACCTGATCGCCGAATTTCAGGGCCTTCCCAATGCCAGCACCCGCGCCTTCATGGGCAAGGAATTGGGCCTGGATGCCATAATGGACCGGCTCATTGAACGATTCCAAATCCAGGGGGCCCGGCCGGAAGAGGCTATCGCGGCCCACTGGATGACCATCGTGGGAGAACGCTTCGCCCAACACTCTTTTCCCATGCGCCTGGATCGGGATAGGCGTCTCTTCGTCGCGGTGAGCAATTCCGTCGTAAGACAGGAAATTTTTTTCCGCCGAAAAGAAATACTGAAGCGTCTGAAAATCATTCTCAAAGGGACCGATATCAGGGAAATTGTCCTCCGCTCCGGCTGAAACCTGCCCGGATTCGGGATCATCGCGATCTTTGCGAGATTCACTCCAACACTCCATAACTCCAAAAATCCACCATTCCATATCTCCTCTTTCCTCATTCCTCATTGGCGCCCCTGGCGCCTTTCCCTCTGTGTTCTTTGTGTCCTCTGTGGTTTTCCCCCCTCCAATTCTCCATTTATTCAGATCCCCGGCTCAAGCACCTAAAATTTTTGGTAATCCTGCGTCCGCCCAAACTGAAAAAATCTAATGCTCATATAAGTTGACTATGTGAAAATAACCCATTGGACTTATCGGTTAATTCCCCAACTGCCTTAAAAGATTCCCTTTTGACCGACATGGAAAGCGAGTCCGTCAAAACTCGAGCCCTCAAAGAACTCCAAACTGTAGTCGTACGGTTTGCCGGGGATTCCGGGGATGGCATGCAAACGGTTGGGGAACGGTTCACGGAAAGCGCCGCTATCTTCGGCAACGACCTGGCTACGTTTCCCGATTTTCCCGCTGAAATCCGGGCTCCCCGGGGAACCGTCCCCGGAGTATCCGCCTTTCAAATCCAATTTGGCAGTACCGAAATCCTCACCCCGGGGGATGCCCCGGACGCGCTGGTGGCGATGAATCCGGCGGCGCTCAAGGTGCACCTCCCGGACTTGGTGGATGGAGGAATGCTGGTGGTCAATAAAGCGGCCTTTACCAAGGGCAGTTTGAGAATGGCCGGTTACCCCGCCAATCCTTTGCAAGATCCCCAAATCAGCGAGAATTACGAGGTGGTGGAAATCGACCTCAATTTCCTCGTCCTGGAAGCGCTCAAGGATTTCTCACTGAACCAGAAGAACAAACTCCGCTGCAAAAACTTTTTTGCCCTGGGCTTCATGTATTGGATCTACAGCCGGCCCTTGGAGACAACCATCGAATTTATTCGTTCCAAGTGGGAGCGCCCCTACCCGGAATTGGCTAAGGCCAACATCAAGGTCCTGAAAGCGGGATATTATTTTGGTGAAACGACCGAGACCGCCCGCAACCGTTACATGGTGACCAAGGCCGAAGTGGAAGCTGGTGTCTACCGTAAGGTTTCCGGAAACGAGGCCCTGGTTCTCGGCCTGATCGCCGGGGCGGCAAAGGCCAACCGGGATCTGGTATACTCGGGTTACCCGATCACTCCGGCTTCCTCCATTTTGGAAACCTTGGCCGCGCACAAACATTTCGGAGTAAAAACCATCCAGGCGGAAGACGAGATGGCCGCCATCGGCATTGCGCTCGGGGCCAGTTATGCCGGCAACCTGGGCGCCACCGGCACGAGCGGTCCCGGCATGTGCCTGAAAGGGGAATTTATCGGTTTGGCAACTTCGACCGAACTGCCCCTGATCATATTCAACATACAGCGAGCCGGTCCCAGCACGGGCCTCCCCACCAAAACGGAGCAAAGCGACCTCACTCAGGCCCTTTTCGGGCGGCACAGCGACGCGCCCATCCCGGTCATCGCCGCCAACAGCCCTTGCGATTGTTTCGAAACTTCCATCGAAGCCGTCCGCATCGCGCTGACCTACTCAACCCCCGTCATCGTGCTGAGCGATCTTTACATCGCCAGCGGGGCGGAACCCTGGAAAGTCCCCGATCCCGCCAGGATTCCAACCATCGAGGTCCCGTTCGCCCAAGAAGGGGAACCCTTTCAGGTTTATCGTCGCAACCCCGAAACCTTGGCCCGAACCCAGGCCATTCCCGGCCAGCAAGGGTTGGAACACCGTATCGGCGGACTGGAAAAAGACCCCTTCAGCAACGTCAGTTACGATCCGGCCAACCACGAGCACATGACCAGGATGCGCAGCGAAAAAATTGAGCGTATCGCCGATTCGATTCCCCCAACCAAGGTAAACGGGGAACCCTACGGAGAATTGCTTATTATCGGTTGGGGAGGCACTTTCGGGGCCATTACCGCTGCCTGTTCCTCTCTTCAGGCAGAGGGATTTTCCGTCAGCAGCCTACACCTGAGGCACCTCAATCCTCTTCCCGGGGACCTGGGAGAAATCATGGAAAATTTCGACAAAATTCTGGTGCCGGAATTAAATCAGGGTCAATTGAGCCTGTTGCTGCGTTCAAAATTTCTGTTGGACATCGTCAGCTACAACAAAATCCAAGGACAACCCTTCAAAGTAAGGGAACTCCTTCGGAAAATACAGGAAGTGCTGAGACGTTGATTCAACCCTTTCGCTCCACCGATAAAATGGCTCCCCCAACCCTGACGCAAGAGATCCTCAACAAAAAGGACTTCGTAACCCCAAACGACGTCCGCTGGTGTCCGGGTTGTGGAGACTACGCCATTCTGAACGCCCTGCAGCGAACCTTTCCGGAATTGGGGATCCCCAAGGAAAATTTCGTGGTGATCAGTGGAATCGGGTGCTCCAGCCGGTTCCCCTATTATATGAACACCTACGGGTTTCACACCATTCACGGTCGAGCCCCCACCGTGGCCACCGGGGTAAAATTGGCCAATCCCGACCTATCGGTGTGGCTGGTCACTGGCGATGGGGACGGTTTGGGCATTGGAGGGAACCACCTGCTGCACGCATTGCGACGGAATATCAACCTGAATATCCTGCTCTTCAACAACCGGACCTACGGGCTTACCAAGGGACAATACAGCCCGACCTCGCCGGTTGGAACCAAGACCAAAACCACCCCCATGGGTTCGATCGATAATCCCTTGAACCCCATTCTTTTTGCCCTGGGCGCCGATGCCACCTTTATTGCCCGGACCATCGACACCAACCCAAAACACATGATCGAGATCTTCAAGGCGGCTCATCGACACCAGGGGATTTCCTATATCGAGATTTTTCAGAACTGCGTCATCTTCAACAACAAGACCTGGGATTCCGTTTACGGTCGACAATCGCGGGATGACCACATGCTCTTCCTGGAAGCGGGAAAACCAATGGTTTACGGCAAAACGGAAAGGCGAGGAGTGGCCTGGACCGGGGGAGGAATGCCGGAACTCCTACCCATGAACGGCGCAACCCCGGAGGAAAAAGGGATTTTGATCCACGACCCCACCCGAACCGATTCCATCTATGCCGCCATGTTGGCGGAGATGCAATATCCGGACTTTCCCGTACCCGTCGGGGTCCTGCGACAAGTGGTCAAACCTGCCTACGATACCCAAATCCAACAACAGTTGCATGCCGCCATCGCCCGGAATGGGGGGAAAGGCGACCTCCGCCAACTGCTCTACGGACGCAATACCTGGAGGGTCTGAGAACCGCCCGTATCAGGCAAAAGCACGTCGCTGAACGGTCCCTGGGAAATGGAAGGGTCCGGAAAGACCCGGATACCGCGTAAAAGCGGGGAAATTTTCCCAAAATAGCCTTGCCTTGCAAAATTTAGACCACCATCTTACCCGCCAACCGTTAGAGCAGAGGCCTCCGACAAGGACCTCTCTCCGCGACACTCCAAGAGACTAACGGTGGATCCGGCCCCGGCGGGACCCAGGCCATTCGGCCAAACGTCGTGAAATTCAATAAAGCCCTAAATGTCGAAAAGAAGTAAGATTGATAAACAGCCGATCATAGAACAGTTTCGCCAAAGCGATAACGATACCGGCTCCTCAGAAGTTCAAATCGCCCTACTCAGCGCACGCATCAACCTGCTCACCGATCACTTGCGGGTTCACCGCAAGGATTATCATTCGCGTAGAGGATTGATTGCATTGGCCAGCCGTCGCAGAAAGCTGCTCGACTATGTCAAGAGACACGATTTGGCCAAATACAAGCAACTGCTGGTAGATTTGAAACTGCGCCGCTGATCCCGGCACCTTTTTTGTTAAACCATTAATGAAATTCATCCGTATCCTCCCAGCGTTGCCGGGACGGATTTTACTAGAGAAGAAAGGGCGGAATTGGTAATCGAGACCCGGGGATACCGGGCGCCGCATTGTTTAAGTCTCCGCCAGCAATAGATAATAGAAATAAATCATAGAAATCCCCAAAAAATGAAACAGAAACATTCGATTACTGCCGATGGACTCGGCATCACAATTTCTACCGGCGATGTCGCAAGGCAAGCCAGCGGAGCCGTAACCATTTCCCTCGGCGATACCCATCTCTTCGTCTGTGCCACCGTTGCCGAAGAACTCCGCCCGGACCAGAACTGGTTTCCCCTTTCGGTCGATTATCGGGAAAAATATGCCGCTGCGGGCCGGTTTCCAGGTGGCTACTTCAAGCGTGAAGGCCGACCTTCCGAAAAAGAGATTCTCACTTCCCGCCTGTGCGACCGGCCTCTCCGGCCGCTTTTTCCCAAAGGGTTCATGAACGAGGTTCAGGTTATCGGAACCCTGCTCTCAACCGACCTGGTGAACGACGCCGACATCCTCATGGTCAACGGAGCCTCCGCCGCGGTCCTGATTTCCGACATCCCATGGAAGGGTCCGGTGGGTTGTGCGCGCATCGGACACATCGAAGGAGAATTTGTCGTCAACCCGACCAATGAACAACAATGCGACTCCGATCTCGATCTCATTTACGTGGGAACCGAATCGGAAATGCTCATGATCGAAGGATCGGCCGACCAACTTCCCGAGCCGCGCTTCCTCGAGGCTCTCCAATTCGGGCAAGAGGCGATTCAGCCCATCATTGCCGCCCAAAAGGAATTGGCTTCCATCGCGGGCAAGGAAAAGCGGGAGTTCAAACTTTATAACGTTACCGATGAGAACCTGCAGTTTGTGCGGGAACTTCTGGGAGACCGCCTCCAAACCGCCGTATATACGCCCAAGAAGTCGGAACGCCGCCTGGCTATCGCCGAACTCAAGGAAGAAGCCGATGCGGCCATGCTGGAAAAATTTGGGGAAGAAGACTACGATCCCAACCAACTCAGCATGGCCCTGGAAGCTCTGCAGAAGGAAATTTATCGGGGAGGAATTTTGCAAAACGAACAACGGGCGGATGGACGGTCGCCCGACGATCTGCGCCAAATCGATTGTCAAACCGATATCCTTCCCATGGTGCACGGTTCTTCCATCTTCACCCGGGGGGAAACCCAATCCATCGGGTTGCTCACCCTCGGCGCTATGAGCGAAGCCCAGTCCCTTGACGCCATTACCGGGGGATCGAAAGAGAAATCATTCATATTACACTACAATTTTCCCCCCTTCTCGGTTGGAGAAACCGGACGCTTCTTCGGCCCGGGCCGACGTGAGATCGGGCACGGAGCCTTGGCGGAACGTTCCCTGCTTCCAGTCGTTCCGGCCGAGGACGAATTTCCCTACTCGGTCCGCATCGTTTCCGAGATAATGGAATCGAATGGTTCTACTTCCATGGCTTCGGTATGCTCCGGTTGCCTGGCCCTCATGGACGCGGGTGTCCCCATCCTGGCGCCGGTGGCCGGCATCTCCATCGGCCTGGTCGCCGAAACAGATGACGGGGGATCCATTTCCCGGCACGTCGTGTTGACCGACATCGTCGGGGACGAGGATCATTTCGGGGACATGGATTTCAAAATCTGTGGAACAAGGGAAGGCATTACGGCTTTTCAACTGGATTTGAAGATCAAGGGACTCCCCTTTGAAATTGCCCGGAAAGCCGTCGAACGCTCCCGCCAAGTCCGTCTGGATATACTCGGTACCATGGCCGAAACCCTTTCCGAACCCCGGTCCGACCTTAAGGAAAATGCCCCGCGCATCCAAAAGGTGCAGATCGATCCGGACAAGATCGGCCTGCTCATAGGACCCGGCGGCAAGACCATTCGCAAGATTACCGAGGTGTCCGGCGCCAATATCGAAATTGATGACGACAACAGCGGAAAGGTCTATATCTACAGCAACAACAAGTTGTCCCTGGAAGCGGCCTACGAAGAAATCCGTCTGCTCACGGCCGAAATCGAAGTGGGCACTCTCTATCGGGGTACGGTAAAATCGGTCAAGGATTTCGGCGCCTTTGTAGAAGCTCTTCCCGGAAAGGAGGGCTTGGTGCACATCTCGGAACTGGCCGATTTTCGCGTGCGCCGAACCGAGGACGTAGCCAAAGTGGGCGACGAGATCTGGGTGAAATGCATCGGAATCGACGACCGGGGCCGGGTAAAACTCAGTAGAAAAGCCGCCATGGCGGAAAGGGAGAATTCCCGCAATAAATCCAAAAAAGAAACCGTCTCCAAGGAAGGCTAAAGGCGCAAAGAGGGAAGAGTGAAGAGGGGAGATTTCAGTGGGCGGCTGCGCCGCCAATCGTGATCGTGATCTTGGTAGGAAGGGGTCAGCGCCTTGATTTTTGACATGTCCCCATGTTGAAAATCTAGGCCTGACCCCTTCCGAACCCAGCTGGACGCCGGGGGAGCCAAGAGGGAAGTGATCAGTGCCCACCAAAAGGACGTATTGCAAAACTGCACTCTTTTTTAACACCGAATTTTCCATAAAATGAAATTCGAAGATCTCGATGTCTGGAAAAGATCGGCACGAATGAGTGCAGAGATCTACATGGCAATGGCCGATTTGAAGGATTACGCTTTCAAAGACCAGATCTGTCGTTCCGGCCTATCCGTTCCAAGCAATATCGCGGAAGGTATGGAGCGGATATCTCAAAAGGAGTTTTTACAATTCCTTCGATACGCCAAAGGTTCTTGTGGCGAACTTCGAACCCAAATCTATATTGGGAAAGAAATTGGCTACATCGAGAAACCAATGGCACACGCATGGATTCAGGAGTCGAAA
>JAJDZZ010000005.1 GCA_022824405.1 Opitutales bacterium | reverse complement strand
AGTCGATGACGGGGAATTAATGGCCCGGTTTTGCGAATTGTACGGGCGGCAGAAGGGGCGGGTGGAAGCCTTTGAAGGAATCCTTAAAAAGGGAGGGGAGCAAGCGCAGGCGGAGCGGGAGAGGCTCCTGGCCCGAATGGGTGACATATCGTTGTATATGAAGGAGTTGAAGCAACGCTTCAGTATCTGGTATAATCGCACACACCAGCGTTACGGGACCTTGTGGGCGGAGCGGTTCAAGAGCGTGCTGATCGAGGATACGGCGAGTTGCCTGGGCGCGGTGGCCGCTTACATAGATTTGAACCCAGTGCGGGCGGGCCTGGTGGAGGATCCCAAGGATTATCGTTACTGCGGCTACTCCGAGGCGGTGGCCGGGAATATCGAAGCGCGAGAGGGACTGAGCCGTGCGCTAGCCATGAAGACGGGGAAGGCCGCCTTGTCGGAGTATCGCAAGATTTTGTTCCTGATGGGAGCGACGACATCGCGGGAAGGCCAGAAAGCGATGGACCGCGAAACGGTCAGGAAAGTGTTGGAAGCGGATGGCACCCTGCCGTTAGGGCAGGTGTTGAGGCTACGTGTACGTTATTTTACCGATGGCATGGTTCTCGGCTCGAAGGATTACGTAAACGAAATATTTGAAACGCATCGCGGGCTCTTCGGGAAACGCCGGAAATCGGGGGCGCGACCCATGCTGGGCCTGAAAGATTCGGGGTTGATGGTGATGCGCGATCTGAGAAAAGGCGTTTTCTCCTGAATTTACCTCAGTTTGGTTGGAATACTCAAATTCTAGGGCTGGTCTTTTTGGTTCCTTGTCTTGAAGCGGAAAAGGGTAGTGGATTGGTATTTTTCTCCCGGTCTCAGAATGGTGGCGGGAAAATTTGGCTGATTGACTGAATCCGGATAGTGTTGCGTTTCCAGACAAAATCCGGTGCGACGCTGGTAGGGCCGGCCGGATTTTCCGATGAGGGATCCATCAAGGAAATTTCCGCAGTAAAACTGGACGCCGGGTTCGGTGGTCCAAACTTCCATGACGCGGCCCGAGACAGGTTCGAAGGCGGTGGCGGCCAGGGCCAGGTCACCGTCCTGGTTGTCGAGGACCCAATTGTGGTCGTATCCTCCGCCGAATCTTATCTGCTCATTATCGGCATCAATCCGGTTGCCGATGGGGTGGGGGGTGGTGAAATCGAAGGGGGTGCCTTCCACCGGCGCGATTTCTCCGGTGGGGATGAGGCCTGGGTTAACCGGAGTATAATGGGTCGCGTTCAGCGTTACAAGGTGGCTGAGAATATCGCCGTTGCCTTCTCCCCTGAGATTGAAATAGGAGTGGTTGGTCAGGTTGACCGGGGTGGCCGCATCGGTGGTGGCCAAATAGTCGATTTTGAGAGAATTGTCCTCGGTCAATCGGTACCACACCGTGACGTCCAGATTGCCGGGATATCCTTCCTCGCCATCTTTGCTAAGGTAATGAAGCTTCAGGCCCGGGGTATTCTCTTTCATAAACGGTTCGGCCTCCCAAACGACTTTGTCGAATCCCACCGTTCCACCGTGGAGGTGGCAGGGCATATCGGCGGGAACGTTGTTGGTGACCAAGTCATAGGTTTTGCCATCGAGATCGAACTTTCCCTTGGCGATGCGGTTTCCCACCCGACCGATAATGGATCCGAAATATGGCGTTTCCCGCAAATATTCGGCCAAGGTGTTGTAACCCAGGACGACATCGGCCATGTTGCCGTCCCGGTCCGGAACCATGAGCCGGACCACGATTCCTCCATAATCGGTTATGTCCGCCTTTACTCCGTTGGCATTCGTCAAGGTGTAGAGAGTAGTTTCTGTGCCGTTTTCTGTCTGACCAAATGATTTCATTGTGATGGTGGCGGGGGATCCACCCAAGGCTGATGGGCAGATGGCTGCTACAGAAAGGGCGATGGGGAATAGTAGTGATTCGAGTTTCATGGTTTACCGGAGATTCATTTTTGAAGGGGTTGGGGGGTCAACCCTAAATTGTTCGCTGGTATGACCCCAAGGCGCGCGAATGAGGAATTAACCACAGAGGGCACAGAGATAAAAAGGCTTAAGGCTGAAGGAATGGATGCTGGATGCGGAAAGGTGTCGGTGGCGCAAATGAGGAATTAGAAACCAGGAAATGTGCTCGCCCTGGGGAGCCGAGCTTCTAGGCTGAAGGGCGTTTCATGAAAGTTACTGGAATCGCCCTGGTTTCACCTCGAGCTGCCCAAGAAAACCCGAAGTTGACACCCGAATTGCTGGCCTCCGTTCTGGCCCGCTATTCGCGAAGCAATATCGGGCTGGAGAATATTCTCAAGAAAGTTGATTTAGATAAACCGGGGGCCTCGATCGACCGCATTTTGAAGTTTGTCGATTACGGCCACGCCTCTATCGCGGGACTGACCGGCGGTATTGCGATGGCCATTGACGACGTATCGATGTGGTTGGCCTACAAGTTGTTCGAGATAGCGCAGATGGCGGATGGGCAGGAGTCCAGCACCCGTTATATCAGCCTGAAGGAAAGCGGTCTGCCCGAACCCGAGACCTTGGGAATTCCGCCCGCCCTCGCGGCCGACTGGCGCTCCCTGATGTTGGATTGTTTTGGCGCTTACTTCCGGGAATACAACCGGCTCGAAGCCTTAGCTGAAGCCCATCCGGAAAAGGTTCGTTATCCGGATAAGGCCAAGCCTCTGGTGAAAAAGCGGATTCGAAAAAATTACGCTCTGGATCGGGCGCGGTATTTTATTCCCTTCGCCACAAAGACCAATCTGGCCTTGGTCATGAGTTCGCGGATGTGGACGGAGACCATAAAGCACATCGAATCGCTTCCCCAGGGGGAGGCTCACCGTTGCGCCGAGGCTCTGCGAGGTGAATTGACCAAGTTTTCTCCCCGCTTGGTAAAGCACAGTCATTCCGAATTTTCTTACCGGGAGCAGGCGCGGCAGGAATTGGAATACAGTCTGGAATTGGGCCGGGAGACCCTTTCCATGGAAAATCGTCCGGACCGGGTTTGGGTGAAAGCAGATGCGGAGACCCCGGAATTTTTGCCGGAGGGGCAAAGTATCGAGGAAGCTTTGAAGCACCGGGCCAACCGCTATGGCCGTTGTGGGACGGCCATTCGCCGCATGCGGGTAGGATTTGCCTGGAATAACATGGCCATTGCCGAGCTTCGCGACCTGAACCGTCACCGTACCGGGCACAGGTTCACACCGCTCATTCAAAATGGATTTTACCTGCCGCCGGAGATTGACCCCAGCGACCACTCCAACTTGCTGCGCCGGCAAAAGGAACTCCTCCACGCCCTGATGGAGCGCAAGTCCCCCGCCTATCTCTACGGGTTACTGCTGGGTTCGCAGACACCCTTCGAGCACACTACCCAGGCGGACAAATTTGTCTATGAGGCCGAATTGCGTACTGGAATGGGAGCACACTTCCGTTATGCCGAGCATCTGAGTAAAGTCCTGCACAAATTTTATGAGTACGTTCCGGAGGCGCGCCAATGGGTGACCGAGGGAATGGCCGAACCGGAGTAAAGGCGCCAGGGGGCGCCGGTGGCGCCAATGAGGAATTAGGAATTAGGAATGGAGAGGAGTGATGGAGTGATGGAATGGTATCCGCCAGGGGGTCAGGCCTGGATTTTCAATATGGGGACATATCAAAAATCAAGGGCTGACCCCAACCCCGACGCCAGCGGGCTAATGAAGTTGTATTTTTGCATAGGGGTCCTGTTCCTGACCGGGAGTCAGGTCAGCGGGGATGTCGAAAAGTTGAAGCCGGAGAATCCGCAAAGAAGTGAGCTTCAGAGCATGGCTTTCAAGGCAAAAGAACTAATTCCTGATGCGTCTCCGAAAAGGCCGATCCCCCAACTCTACCGGGCTTGGCGCAATCCGGTTCCTCAGACCAAACGACCCGGGGACAAATTGTTGTCCGTCGCCCAAATTCAGCTAACGCTTAAACTACCCCAGGGGGAATTGTCGGCCTGGGACAAAAAAAAGTGGAAATCGGGTAAACCCATTCGTTCGCCTGAAGTAAAAAAAGGTTATGCAAGGGTCCTCGAACCATTGTCCATGAAGGACTTCCAACGAATGGTTTACAAGCGCAACCGGAACATGCCACATGGAGACTCTCGCAAAGCTCGCCAAGAACGCTAAGAAGAAGGAGGAACCATAGAAGATACAAAAGGCGCCTGCGGACCAATTTCGCGATTGGCGCCAACTGAACACTGATAATTTAACTCTGAACACTACCCGGCACCACTGTGCCAGGTTAACCCCTGAACTGTTTCCCTTCGCGGACAAGGTTTTTAGCCGAATCGCGGTCTTTCTCCAATTTTTTCAGGGTCGATCTCAATTCTTCCCGCAAAGTGGCCGCCTTGGAAAAATCTCCATCCGATTGGGCTTGGTTTATCTTTTGATCGAAGGAGATCCGTTGTGCGGCAATCTTTGCCTTGTACTTGTTGTCGATATCGGCCAACTCTTCCTTTTGATCATCGGTGAGTTGGATCGTTTCGGATGGGTCGGAGTTTTTGAGTCGCTCCATGGCCAGTTCGTAAGCGGATTTCATGATAGGTGCGATCATAGTTGAAGGCTGAGGGCGTTGATGCAAAGCATAATTGCCAAGGAGGCGACGGGGATGGCCAACAGTTTTGGTTTCGACAGGCGCAAGGCATGGCCGCAAAGGATCGAGCCCAGGTAAATTAAGAGGGTCAGGAATCCCAAAGGTTCGTGGGTCCAGCCCATGTCGAAAAAGAAACCCGGTATCTCGACCAGGCTTTCCAACATCTTTTCGGTCAGGATGATGAGGGTTAGGGGACCGTGGTTGAAGAAGACGCTCAGCAACTCCATCCCAACCAGACCGAAGATGAGCGACAACATTCCCGAAACGATCACCAGGGTGGCAACCGGAACCAGGAGCAGGTTCAACAAAATAGCCGGGGGAGGGAAAATGCCAAAATAGAGGATGCTCAAGGGAGCGCTGGCCAAAAAGGCGGCAAGGCTGATAGCGAGGGCGCTCAGGGTTATTTCCAGGACCTTGAAGATCTGGCTTTGGCCCTTGCCTTGGAAGCGACTTTTCAGGGGTTGAGCGGCGTAAAGGCGGTCCCGCACCATTCCATGCAGAGGCATGCCCCAAAGGAGGATTCCCGTGACCACGGAATAGGAGAGTTGAAACCCCGGGGAGAACAATTGGGAGGGTTGTAGCAGCAATACGATTACGGCCGATGCGGCCAGGGCCTGGAAGGGGGGCATTTGACGGGCCATTGAGTTGCCCGCCCAAAAGAAGGCGGTCATGGCGAAGGCTCTCACCGCAGATGGATTGGCCCCGGTGATTTCCACGTATACGTAGACCAGGGCCAAACCAATTACCACGGACACCTTGGCGGGGACTCTCAGGAGGCCAAGCATCCCGGCCAGGCAAAGGGCGACGATTCCCACGTGAAGACCGCTGATGGCGAACAGATGCAGGGTGCCCGTCTTGAGAAAGAGTCGTTTATCCTCGGTGTTCAAATCGCCTTTTATCCCCAGCATCATGGCGCGAAATACAGCTATTGAATCCGGATAATTTTCGATGCCCTTGCCCAAAAGATCGGTGCACCTCGCCCTGAGACGGGCCGTAAGGATTTCCTTAACCGTTCCTTTTTCGGGGGGGTGGAGGAGGAAGGCCCGTCGGAAAATCAGGGGAATATTCCGATTGAGAAGGCCTTTTTCGAAAGAGGAGGTGATTTCGCCCGAAGGAAGGTAGCGCAATACGCCACGGGCCATTAGCCGGGAACCGCGATAGATGAATTGTCTATCGTGATAGATGGAGAAATAGAGCTTGCGCCCGACCAGGTCGGTCAAGTGAGAGTGGGTCCCGGTTATTTCAGCGATCCCCCTGGCCATTTCGGGGTCGGACCCGTCATAGAGGCGTTTTACTTTCAGGGTGAGAACAGCTTCCCGTGGAGGCATTTGGGACCAGGCCTCCGGGGTGTGGTGGATTTTCTGGAAGTAGGCCAGGGAAACCGAGAGCATCCCCAGGGTGAAGGCCATCGGCCAAATCAGGAGGAGAGCGCTTTTCCGTCGAAGACGCAGGGAGCATGCGGCTCCCCCCAAGGCGGCAATTCCGAAAGAAAGGGGAATCAGGGGCGCGATTTCGGGCAGATGATGTCCCAGGGTGTACCCGGCAATCAGGGGGAGGAGGATCCACAACAAGGGGGTCCTATAGGAGGGGGCGGCCATGGATCTCCGGTAAGAGATGGTCGAATAAGGCTCCGAGTGTAAAACACTTTCTGTTTCGGGGACGGTTCAAGTTTGGTTTGCAGCGGCGTTTTTGCCCCGATAATAAAGTTTAGAATGGCCGATTCGTTTCAGTCCTTTCTCTTTGATTCGCAATTACCGGAGGGGAATAATCCGGCTGTCAAACCCTTGGCCGCACGCATGCGTCCGCTTGCATTGGAGGAAATAATCGGCCAGGAGCACTTGCTCAGGCCCCATTCATTGCTGCGCAAGCTGATCGAAACGGATCGGTTCGGAAGTCTGCTTTTTTGGGGACCACCCGGTTCCGGCAAGACCTCTTTGGCCCATGTCATCGCCGCAACGACCCGGAGTCGATTCGTGCGGATAAACGCGGTAATGTCCAATGTAGCGGAGCTTCGGCAGCAGTTGAACAATGCTCGCCGGCATCCATCCAATCGCACCGTATTGTTTATCGACGAACTCCACCGCTTCAACAAAGCGCAACAGGATCTCCTGCTTCCCGATGTGGAAGAGGGAAATATCCGATTGATCGGCGCCACCACTCACAATCCCGGGTTTTACATCATCGCTCCCCTTTTGAGCCGAAGTCATCTATTCCACCTCGAACCGCTGAGCGAAGGGGAGGTGATTCTGGCCTTGAAGCGGGCCATGGAGGACAAATCGCGGGGTTTGGGCGGCACGGGAGTAAAAGCGGGTAAGGGGGCGCTGATGTTCCTGGCCCGCCTGTGCGATGGCGATTTGCGGCGCGCCTTGAACGCCTTGGAAGTCCTGGTCCTGAGTGTGGAACCGGGGCATGAACTGACCTCGGCCGATCTGCAAGCTTTTGCCCAGGAACGTCAGATCCGCTACGATTCGGATGAAGATGAACATTACAATACGGCTTCCGCACTGATAAAGAGCATGCGTGGAGGCGATCCGGACGCGGCCTTGTACTGGATGGCCAAAATGCTGGCAGGGGGGGAAGACCCGAGGTTTATCGCCAGGAGGTTGATAATCCTGGCCAGCGAGGACGTGGGACTGGCCGACCCGATGGCTCTTCCACTGGCGGTGGCAGCCAAAGAAGCCTGCGAATTCATCGGCCAACCGGAATGCGAACTGAATTTGGCCCATGCGGTCATTTACCTGGCCACAGCCCCGAAGAGCAATACCGCCACAGTCGCCCTGGGGAAGGTGAAACGGGAAATCGCCAACCGGCCCGTCCAGGAGGTGCCCACCTGGTTGAAAGATGGGCACGGCAAGGCGGCCAAGGCCTTGGAACTGGGCAAGGGTTACCTCTACAGCCACAAGTTTCCCGAAGCCATTTCGGGACAGGATTATCTGCTGGAGAACAAGCAATTCTATACTCCGGGCAGTTCCGGGCGGGAAAAATTTATTGCGGAACGGCTCGCTTATTGGAAGGAGCTGAAGGAACGGTTGACTAAAAAAGGCGCAAAGGCACAGAGGCACGAAAGGCGCCGGGGGCGCCAATGAGGAATGAGGAATTAGGAATGAGGAATTGGGGAGAAGATGAACCGCAGATGACGCAGATTAGCGCAGATGAGGAAAGATGATTAACCACGGATTACACGGATGGACACGGATGGGTAGGCGCCTGCGGCGCCAATTAGGAATTAGGAATGAAGAATGTGGAATGGGGGAGGGGAGCGCCGTGGGCGCCTTTTGGGCTTCCCCACCCGTTTACCGTAATTGTTGGGGGACAGGAATGTCCCCCCTCCGTTAACTTTTGTTCCGGCGAAGCCGGATCCCTTGGCGAGCTTTGCGATCTTGGCGAGAGTAAGCCAGCTCTAGTAATAACGAAAATCCCGGATCCGCTCCACCCAGGTGGCAAGGGCCTTCTGATCCTCCGACAGTTTATTGTAGCCTCGGTAGGTATAGTTCCCGATTACACCCAAGAGCGCAAAATCTACGTACTGTGGAACCGTGCCCAACAAAAATTCCCGGTGTCGGAGGGTTTGGTCGAAGCGGGCCAGGAGCCGGTCGAGTTCCGCCTTGAGGTTCATTTTATTGGCCCGCCAGCGATCTATACAATCGCGACCGAATCGACGTTCCTTATGCCGTACGGACATGGTCCGGCCGACCAGATCATCGATGGCAGGAAGGTAATGGATGTCGCAGAGTCGAAAAGTATAACCCTCTACTTCGTTTTCGATGTGTTCCACCAGGATTTCCTGCAGGCCGCCAGAATCCGCTGGAAACAATCGTCCGTCGGCAAATTCATTATCGATATAATGGGCGATATCGAGGCTCCTGTCGCTGCTCTCGTAGATCACTCGATCCCCGTGTTCGAGGACGGGCACTTGATAGTAAGCCCCCTTGGTCGCCTGAATGACAGCGCTGCGGTCCCCGCTCGGAACGACCACACTCTCAAAGTCAACTCCCAAGGCAATTAGCGCCTGGGTGATGGGTATGCAATAAGGACTGTGTTCCAATTCGTATATTTTCAGGCTCATGATATTTTCCAGGGTACCTCCAATACTGGTCTAGGGTTAAGGATTTGTTTGGGCGAAATCAATTGTGGCGGAGAGAGCTTGGCAAGTGTCACATTGAGGGACATTCCGAATCAACCAAGAGGATGTCAAATCAACTAACAGAGGATACTTCTCCCTTGTATTATGGGGATTTGGCCTAAAATGTCGTTTTAATTCAGGAGTTCATGGCAGAAAGAATTGAATACGATTTGGTCGTCATCGGTGGGGGTCCCGCCGGCTACGCCGGGGCCATTCGCGCGGGGCAATTGGGAAAGAAAGTGGCTTGCGTGGAGATGGAGCGCCCCGGAGGCACCTGTCTGAATTGGGGCTGCATTCCATCCAAGGCCTTGCTGCAGAGCGCCGAGCTTTATCAGAAGATGCTGCATGCCGCCGATTTCGGACTCAGTGCGGAAAAGGTCGGTTATGATTTCGAAAAGGTCATGGGCAGGTCCCGCGCCGTTGCGGATCGAATGGCCCTGGGGATAGAATATTTGTTCCGCAAGAACAAGGTCGACCACCTGCGCGGCCGGGGGGAAGCCGTCGGGTCCGGGAAGGTGATGGTCAGGGAGGGTGAGGACAAAGGATCTTTGCTCAATGCCCGTAACATACTTTTGGCCACCGGGTGTAAAATGCGCCCTCTGCCGGGATTGGAACCGGATGGAAGGAAAGTGATGACTTCCCGTGAGGTCCTGGCCCGGAAGGACCGGCCAAATCGATTGCTGGTGGTTGGCGCCGGCGCTATCGGGGTGGAGTTTGCCTACTTTTTCAATGCCCTCGGTTCGAAGGTGATTCTTGTTGAGATACTACCGCAACTACTACCCATGGAAGACGTAGAGGTATCCCGGTATCTGGGCCGTTCCTTTAAACGCCAGGGGATCGGGATTCTCCTCCGAACCAAGGTGGAAAACCTGGCGGTGGTGGGAGACGTGGTCCGGGCCGATCTGGTCAAAGGAGCCAAGGTCAAATCGGTGGAGGTCGATGCCGTGTTGTCGGCCATTGGGGTCGATCCCAACCTGGACGGTGCCCTTTCGCAAGAAGTGGAGTTGGAGAAATCCGGCGGCTACCTGAAAGTAGACGAACGTTATCAGACCAATGTTCCGGGGATTTACGCGGCGGGGGATATCATCGGTCCTCCCTGGTTGGCCCACGTGGCCACCTATGAAGCGATCCAGGCGGTGGACGGAATGTTCGGGGCGGGGATTCCCAAACGCGTCACTTTATTTCCGGCCTGCACGTATTGTCTGCCCCAGGTGGCTTCCATTGGCCGGACGGAGCAAGCGCTCAAGGAATCCGGCCTGCCCTATAAGGTGGGAAAGTTTCCCTTTACCGCCTCGGGGAAAGCCGTGGCATCCAATGCCTCGGAGGGCTTCGTAAAAATCATTTCCGCAGAGGACGATGGAGAAATTTTAGGGGTCCACATCATCGGCGCCGAGGCCACCGAGTTGATCGGGGAATACACCCTGGCCATGAACTTGGAGGCAACCCCTCGGGAGGTACAGGAAACCATTCACGCTCACCCGACCCTGAGTGAGGCCCTTATGGAGGCGGCAGCCGCCATCGAGGGCGAGGCCATACATATTTGAGGCGCCGATGGCGCCAATTAGGAATGAGGAATGAGGAATTGGATCTCGCCAAGGCGAGAAGGCACAAAGGCACAGAGGCACAAAGGCACAAAGTGGGGAAGGGAGTGTTGGAGTGATGGAATGTTGGAGTGATGGAGTGGGGGAGTGATGGAGTGGGGGAAGGCGCCGGGGGCGCCAATGAGGAATGAGAAATTAGGAATTAGGAATTAGGAATTGGGGAGAAGGGAGAGAGATTCTGACATACTGAGATTAATCACGATCACGATCACGATCACGATTTTTGTCTTCTCTCTCTGTGCCCTCTGAGTCCTCTGTGGTTAATTCTTCCAAGAATTCAAGCATGCAGGGCAAGAGGGGATGATTCTGAGGCGCATTGGCATTGACCAAAATTTTTTTGGCCCTTACCGAATTGCACCAGACTCATTTGCATATGCGATCGTCCCGGAAAACGGTTTGATCACCTTTTCACCCACATTAACCCCGATTTCCCATGTCAGTTGAAGTAACATCAGAACCTGTCACCACCCATCCCATACCTCAGGAGGCCTTCGATTGGTATGACGAATACGCCCACGGCTTTATTGACCGGCGCACATTTCTGGGGCGCTTGTCCACCATCACGACTGCGACTTTGACCATGGGCGTCCTCCTGTCGGTTTTGACGCCCGATTACGTGGCAGCGGAGCAGGTTTCTTTCAACGACCCCGATATCAAGGCCAGTTACGTAACGTTTGCCTCGCCCCAGGGGCACGGCGAAGGCCGGGGTTACCTGGTGGTGCCCTCCGGTCTATCCGGTAAAGCTCCCGTCGTTTTGGTGGTTCACGAAAACCGGGGGCTCAATCCCTACATCAAGGACGTGGCCCGGCGACTGGCCAAAGCGGGCTTTGTCGCGTTGGCGCCGGATGCGCTTCACCCGGTCGGCGGTTACCCCGGCAACGACGATGAAGGACGCAGCCTGCAACGATCCCTGGACCGGGTTAAAATCGAACAGGACTTCATCGCGGCGGCGAAATTTCTGAAGTCCCATGATTCGAGCAATGGGAAATTAGGGGCGGTTGGGTTTTGTTTCGGCGGTTACGTGGTCAATATGCTGGCAGCGGTCATTCCCGATACCCTGAATGCCGGAGTGCCCTTCTACGGGACGCCGGCGGCCAAAGAGTTGCGCAAAAACATCAAGGCGCCCCTGCTGATTCAGTTGGCGGAATTGGATAGGCGGGTCAATAGCGCTTGGCCTGAATACGAAGCCGATTTGAAAGCCAATGGAAATGAATACACCATGCATATGTATGCTGGCGCCAATCACGGGTTCCACAACGACTCGACCGGCAGATACGACGAGGAAAAGGCGGAATTGGCGTGGCAACGCACCCTGGAGTTTTTCAGGAAACACCTCGCCTGATCGAAGTAATCCCCAAGGTCTTATTGCTACTTCAAGGCAATGAGCCGATTAATTCCTTTAATCGGCTCATAATAATCTTTAAATTGAGCCGTTTATTGCATTTAATCGGCTCATGCTCTACAATTGGCAACTATCGGATTGGCCCAATTTTACTTACGACTTGGCGGGTCTCGAAGGAGAACTCATCGCATTTGCCGACAAAGCGGGGCAAATTACCGGATTGCTTAAAGGTTTATCGGAAACCGACCAGAGCGAAGCGATGGTTCAAAGCATGTTGGCAGAGGCGATGAAGACTTCCCAGATTGAGGGGGAATACCTCAGACGACAGGACGTAATGTCATCGATAAGAAACCAGCTAGGCCTGAACGATCCGCTCCAACGGGTGCGGGATCGTGCCTCGGAAGGAGCGGCGGAACTCATGGTTGCAGTGCGGGATACTTGGAAGGAGCCTCTCACCGAAGCCATGTTGTTTTCATGGCATAAGAAGTTATTAAAGGGTTCGCATGGAATTGCACTGGGAAGATGGAGGACCCACAAAGAACCCATGCAAGTCGTTTCAAACCCTTATGGTAGAACCAGGGTGCATTTCGAAGCGCCACCCTCGGATCGAGTCCCCGGAGAAATGAAGCATTTTGTGAATTGGTTTAATCGAAGCGAATCGGAAATAAAACATGCTCCCGTTCGCTCGGCTATTGCCCATTTATATTTCGAATCGGTCCATCCATTTGAAGATGGAAACGGAAGAATCGGTAGAGCGTTATCGGAAAAGGCAATTTTCCAAGGATTGGGTCGTCCAGCCATTCTAAGCATGTCGCACTCCCTTGAGAGGAACAAAAAGCATTATTACGATGCTTTGCAAAGAGGGCAGGGTTCGAATGAGATTTCGGACTGGATAAGCTATTTCGTTAGCATGCTTCTGCTCGCCCAAGACCACACTGAGAAGCAGATAGATTTTGTCCTGCGCAAAGCGCGGTTTTTCGACCGTTTTACCAGCATGCTCAGCGAACGTCAGCTTCGGGTCATTCGCCGCATGCTAGAGGAAGGCCCCGATGGATTCGAAGGCGGAATAAACGCTCGCAAGTACCGGGCCCTGACTAGGGTTTCAAAAGCAACGGCGACCCGTGATCTCCAGGATTTGGCTACGAAAGAGGTGCTTCGGCCCATCGGAGCCGGCCGAAGTGCACGTTACGATTTGCGGTTGTGATGGGTTTTCCACACCTCACCTAGCCCAATAAAGGCTGAAGGTTGAATTCCCTAATCGCGATCGAGAATTAACCACGGAAACACGGATGGTTCCGGCTTCGCCGGTGGGGGACAGGAATGTCCCCCCTCCTTTAGAGGCGCTATAGGCCCCTATTTTGCGTTTTTTGTGCCTTTTGTGGTTCCCTCTTCTGCTTTGCGAGAGGTTTAATTTGCGGCACCTGCCGCTTGCCGGATATGCTCGGGTAGGACGGCCGCCTGGACGGACTCCAACAACTTCTGCGCTGCTGGTTTGTTTCCGTCTTTGGCCATCTTTTCCGCCGCGGCCAGGGCGGCGTGGGCGGCTGAAACGCGCAGGTCGGCGGGTCCCTGGTTGAGAGCCTGGACGACAGTGGCTAAAGCTTCCTCGCTCCCAATGCCAGCCAGAGCTACCAGAGTGGATTCGGCCACTTCTCTTTCCGGATGGGAAGCGAGTTCCTGAAGGGCGGGAACTGCGGTTTCATCCCCCCGCACCCCAATCGAGGTCACCACACCGGCCAACAAGCGGCCTTCAAGTGTCGTTAGAGCTGCCCGGAGCGCTTCGCCGGCGGAGGGATCCTCTATCACCTCAAGGGCGGTCCGGGCGTAGGATGCGAGATGATTATCGTCCAGGAGTTCGGCCAAGGCTGGCACTGCTTCGGGTCCACCCACAACTGCCAGGATTTGGCATGCGCGTGCTTTCTGTTCGGTATCGGAGGCGAGAACCGCCAAGGCCGTCGCTTCATCCCATGCGGGAGAGGCCTGGGTAATGCTCGTGAGGAAAGCCAATAATGGGATGAATGAAAATCGAATCGGATTCATGGATCAAAGAAGCTGAGTTTCAGGCATACCACGGATCGCGGCGCGACCGGCTGCACATGCGGTTAGCTTCCTCGTCGCCGATAAAGGTCTCGGTCACGGGATCAAACTGCACCTTCCGTCCGAGTTGCCAACCGATGGCGGCGACGTGACAGGCGATGTGCCCGCGGCGGGTGACGTCGGCGTTCGCGGCTGGTTTCTCCCGTGTTTTCACGCAGTCGAGGAAATCGCGGACGTGTTTTATCGGATCGGTCCCGTAGAGGGAGTTGGCGGGCTGTTCCTGGTCGAGCGATTTGGAACTGGTCACGACGGTGCCATGGTCGGCTGATTCCACCCAGCCCTCGTCGCCTTCAAAGCGAACCGGGCAGGTTCCGGGAACTTTCCAATCGCCTTCCCCTTTGAATCCGGATAGGCGCATGACCAGTTTGACGCCGTTCTGATAGCGCCCGATAATGTTGTCGCCGACGTATTCGTATTCGATGGGCATGGTGTCATCGGCGTAGGCTGCCCATTGGCAGAGGTCGATTGTGTGGGATCCCCATTCGGGAAGTCCCGCTCCTCCATGGAAATCGTAATGACCGCGCCACCGTCCCCGCACGTAATCCTTGTTATAGGGGCGCCAGGGAGCCGGTCCCAACCAACGGTCCCAGTCGCAGATCTCCGGATCCGGCTCGGGTTGTCCCGGCAACCAGGCCAAGTCGGGCACCAGTTTGAGAATCCCCGCATGAACGGTGTGGATCTTGCCCAATTTGCCGCTATGGGCCAAGTGGGCTGCATATTGAAAATTTTCCACGTTGCGCCGCTGGGTGCCGGCCTGGAATACGCGTCCGTAACGATTGACCGCGTCGGCCAATTCCTGGCTCTCCTTAACGGTCATGCTGCAGGGCTTTTCGCAGTAAATGTCCTTGCCCGCCTGAGCGGCCAGAATGGTGCCAAGGGCGTGCCAGCGGTCGCCCGTGGTGATCTGGACCACGTCGATGTCGTCCCACTGGAGGATTTCGAACATGTCGCGGCATTTGTAACAGTCCTCGTTGCCGTATTCCCGATTGACCAGGCGGCGGACGATTTCGCGTCGCTCCTCCTGGACGTCGGCGATGGCGACAAACTGCACCTCGGGTTGCTTGAGGAAGCAGTCCAGCACCTTGCGGCCACGCGGGCCGATTCCGATGCCTCCCATAACGATGCGGTTGCTCGGAGCCACCGCGCCATCCCTACCCAGGACACTGGCCGGAATAATGGTGGGCATCCCGATGGCCGCGGCGGTTACTTTAAGAAAATTTCTTCGAGTGGTTTTTGTGCTCATAGGAAAAAGGTTATACCGATGGTTATAAGAACAACGGGGTTAATGAGAAGTAGAATCGGTCAAGGTATTTTACCAGTATTTACCCCGGTAAGCGCCCAGGCAAGCGTTACTCGAATTCTTTCTGGTGCTCCCGCCGGGAGTCGAACCCAGATCTCAGGCTCCGGAGGCCAGCATTCTATCCATTGAACTACAGGAGCGTGGAAAGGGTAGGGACCTTTTAGCGGAGGGGAGACAAAGTCAATTGACTTTTTGGGGGAACCGTCCCCGGTTTTTGGAAGGCCCCAGGGGGCCGGAAGCCAAGTCTCTTCAGCGCTTGACCTCGGTAATGGCCGCTACCCGACCATCCTCAAATTCGATTTCGGCCTCCACTTCCGAATGCTCGGAATAAAGGTTCACATATTTGGGGATGTAAAAAACGCGATAGACCCGGTTAAGGCTGTCGTAGTAGATGCGGCTCCGATATCCGGCCAAGTCTGTTCCCTCATAACGCGTGAAGATGCGCGTATAGATCCAAACTTCCCTCCGTTGTTCTCCCTCAGTTTCGGTCCTCATTTGATCGGGATTGCCCAAAATGAAAAAAACAACATCGGTGGAGTGGCCGATATCGATGGTTCGGTTTTCTACGGCGAGTTTCTCATTTTGGGAAAGCGATTTCCACAATTGCGGATTCTTTTGAATGCGGTGCTCGACGCTTTCGCAACCGGCCAGAAGGATGAAGGCTGAAACCAGAATCAAGGAACTGGAAACCGGAAACCAGAATTTAACCACGGATTTCACAGATTAGCACGGATAGGAAAGAGACTCTCGCAAAGCTCGCCAAAAACGCCAAGAGGATTTTCAATTCCTCATTTCTTCTTAGCGGACTTGGCGAGAGGAAATCAGTGGGGGGCCGAATTACAGCATCTAGGAATCGAGCAGGCCGATCTTTTGGAATTCCTGGAACAGGAGGAGGCTCACCCAGGCGTCCGTAGCGGCGTAGGTCATTTGCTTGGAGGAAAGGACCGGTTTCGACCAGTTGCTCAATTGAGCTCTTTTGGAAAGACGGCCCCCTAAAATCAATCCCGTCATGTTTCTCAGTCCCCTTTTGTGGATTTTGGCTTTTTCGGCGATGTTGGCGAGATCGAGGAACCCGCGGGGTTGGAACGGTTTCAACTTTTGCAGGTGTTTGATATCGTCGTGAAGGGCCAAGCCAACCTTCACGGTATTGGGGTCCTGATACAGGTCGAGCAATCCGTTATGGATGCCAATGCTCTTCAGTCGGAACAACCACGCCTCCGTTTGAGTGGCAAATTGAGCCAAGGCGGGCGGGTGCATCACTCCCCTTTTGAAGGATGGTCTCGTTTCCGTATCGAAGCCCACAACGGCTTCCTGTTTTAATCGCCTAACCGCCCTGAAGGCGCTTTGCTTCGACTTGATCAGGTGTATGGGGCCTTTGAATTTAAGGAGGGGAAGTCGGTTGATTTCATCCTTAGTAATAGTCGAATTTTCCAGCCTGGATATTTCCTCCTCCATGAAATGAGCAATTATTTCACTTCCGGTCTTCGTCGACCACCTCAAAATCGGCATCGACCACGTCGGAATCCGAATCGGTGCCGGAAACGGAGTCGGAAGTTTCGTCACCGGTGTCGCCGGTTGCCTCCGGGGGAGGCCCTTCGGTTGTCCCCGTCTGACCATAGAGGTCCTGAGCGAGGTTGGCGAAGAGACTCTGTATTTTTGTCATGGCCTCCTTCATTCGATCGGTTTGGTTGCTTTCCAGGGCAGACTTTCCTGCGGCCAGGGCGGCTTCCAATTCAGATTTCTTGTCGGCGGGCAACTTATCTCCCAATTCCCCGATTTGCTTTTCCGTTTGGTAAATCAGGTTGTCGAGGCTGTTTTTTATTTCAACCGCCTCGCGTTGTTTTTTATCGGCCTCGGCGTTTAATTCGGCCTCCTTTTTCATCTTTGCGATTTCGTCATTGGACAAACCGGATGAATTGGTGATGGTGATTTTCTGGTCCTTTCCGGTGCCTTTATCCTTGGCTGAGACGTGGAGAATGCCGTTGGCGTCGATATCGAACGTCACTTCGATCTGGGGCATTCCCCGCGGAGCCGGCGGGATACCGTCCAGGCGGAAGTTGCCCAGGAGCTTATTGTCATTGGCCATGGGCCGTTCACCTTGCAGGATTTTGATATCCACGGCGGTCTGGTTATCCGAATAAGTTGAAAACACCTCCATTTTCTTGGCCGGAATGGTGGTGTTGCGTTCGATCATGGCGGTGCTGATGGCGCCTGCAGTTTCTATTCCCAGGGTCAATGGGGTCACGTCGAGCAGCAGGACGTCCTTCATGTCTCCAGCCAGGACGGCGCCTTGGATAGCCGCTCCGATTGCTACGACCTCGTCCGGATTTACTCCTTTGTGAGGGTCCTTACCGGCGAGGCGCAAGGCCACCTCCCAAACCTTGGGGGCCCGGGTCATGCCACCCACCAATACCAGGTCGTCGATTTCGGATGCGCTCAGTCCCGAATCCTGCAGGCACTTTTGGAAAGGGCCCACCGTACGCTCGAAGAGACCATCGGTCAATTGTTCGAATTTTGCTCGACTGAGTTGAATATTGAGGTGCTTGGGCCCAGAGGCGTCCGCCGTGATAAAGGGCAAATTTATATCGGTAGATTGGGCGGAGGAGAGGGCAATTTTTGCCTTTTCCGCCTCTTCCTTCAGGCGTTGCAGCGCCATGGGATCGTTGCGTAGATTAATGCCATTATCCCTTTTGAATACATCGATCAACCAGTCCATGAGGGTCGAATCCCAATTATCTCCTCCGAGATGGGTGTCTCCATTAGTTGCCTTGACTTCGAAGACCCCGTCGCCGATTTCCAGGATGGACACGTCGAACGTTCCACCCCCCAGGTCGTAAACGGCGATTTTGGACTCGTTCTTCTTGTCCAGTCCGTAAGCCAATGAAGCGGCGGTGGGCTCATTGATAATGCGAAGGACCTCGAGACCCGCGATGGTTCCGGCATCTTTGGTAGCCTGCTTCTGGGAGTTGTTGAAGTAAGCGGGAACGGTAATGACGGCCTGAGTCACCGGTTGGCCCAGGTAGGATTCCGCATCGGCCTTCAATTTTTGCAACACGTAAGCCTGGATTTGTTCGGGGGCAAAGAGTTCTTCCTTCCCATTCACGGTGGCCTTTATGTAGGCATCTCCATTTTTTCCTTCCACCACCTCGTAGGGCAGACCGGCCGCCTCTTCATTGACCTCGAAGAATTTCCGTCCGATTAGCCGTTTGGCCGAAAAAATGGTGTTTCTCGGATTGGTCACGGCCTGGCGCTTGGCGGCTTGGCCGACCAGGCGTTCGCCATTCTTGGAAAATGCCACCACGGAAGGGGTGGTGCGGGCTCCTTCGGAATTGGCGATTACCGAAGGTTCTCCACCTTCCAAAACGGCCATGCAGGAATTGGTTGTGCCTAAATCTATCCCTAGAATTTTACTCATGTCGGCCTCCTTCTTGCAGGATTGATACCACCTTCGCTAATTCCTGCATGGCATACACTTATAAAAAAAAGAAAATCCGCGAATTACCGTATCTCGGGACAGCCTGTCCCAACCATTTGTTATGGCAAATTGTGCTGTCACACTGATAGGCGCCTCCGGCGCCAGTGTTCAGTGATCAGAGACCAGTGTTCAGTGGTCTGTATCCAATATCCGTGGCCATCCGTGTAATCCGTGGTAAATTCCTAAATACTTCCTCACAGGGGAAGCCTTTGTGGTTCTTTGCGAGCATTGCGAGAGAAAATCCTTAGGAAAGTTCCTTGAAGAATGGCGGGATAGACGAGACTCGAACTCGCGGCCTCCGGCGTGACAGGCCGGCGCTCTAACCAAACTGAGCTACTACCCCGGAAATTCAGGAAATTGAAACGTATGATCTGGAAATAATTTCTAGTCAAGGGGGATTCTCACCTGAAGGAGGGAATTTCTCAAAGTTGCCATTCTTCAATTGAATATGATCGGCTTCGGGTCAAACCTCTGGGGAATGGAATCACCTGGGGAAGGAAATCTGGGCGGATACCGCTACGAGGCAAGGCGGTCCTTCAGGGTGAGCGCGTTATTTTGGGCGGTAGGTCTACAGATTATCCTTCTGGTGGCTGCCGTTTTCGTCGTGGTAGTTGTTCCCAACTTGCGGAAGGATCCCGAATTCGTGGCGAAAAAGACGATTTATCTACCTCAGAGAGAGTTGGATCATTCCATGGCCCTTTCCGAGTATCAACGGATGAGCAGCAAACCGGCGCTCATGGAGCGGCTCACCACCGAGTCCATGCTCAGCAGCGATCTGCCCCGACTGCCGGAGCTTCCTACCACTGCTTTCGATCCATCCCAATCCCCCTTTAATCCTCTGAATGACGCGGCCGCTTTGTTCCGTGAGGCCGGCCTGATGGGCTCCCTGCAAGGATTGGTCTCGGAATCTTCCGCCTTTAGTTTTTTTGGCATTGAGGACCAGGCCCAACGAGTTGTCATAGCCTTCGACATATCCCAAAGTGTGGTGACCAAAGCCAGGAAAAGCGGTATTTCCATAGGGCGTTTGCAGAGCGAAACCCTGAAATTGATCGAGGGTCTCAATGCCAATACCTTGTTTGGGTTGATCCAGTTCAGCCGCAGTTACGATCTTTTTGAAAATTACCTGGTTTCGGGGACCCGGGGCAACAAAGCGGCGGCGGGAGAATGGTTGAAGCGGGAATTCCGCACCGATGGAAAGTCGGGACACAATTGGGTGAGGGATCCCGTCAATGGCATTCAATCGGTCATCAAAGCCGCCTTTCATTTGCAGCCCGATGTGCTCTTTATCATTTCGGACGGCGATTTTCAGCGCACCACGCCGAATGGGGGAAGTCAAAATGTACCCTTTGAGGCGTTGGCCGGGGATATACGGAGCTATCAGGAACAGTCCGAAAAAAACGTCCGCATCCATTTTATCGGCTTTCAGGTAAAACCTCAGCACACCAAGCCGCTTCAATCCATTATCCGGAGAAACGACGGTAAATTTCGCGCGCTTTAGGGGCGAAAAGGCGCCCGAGGGCGCCAATTAGGAATTAGGAATGGGATCTCGCCAAGGCGAGATGGCACAAAGGCACAAAGGCACAGAGGCACAAAGGGACCGAGATTAATCGTGATCGAAAGGAAAGGAGTAATGAAGTGATGGAGTGAGGGAGTGGAGAGAAAAACCACAGATTATACGGATGAGCACGGATGAGGGAGGGATTCTCGCAAAGAGCGCTGAGGAACGTAAAGGAGAAGGCGCCGGAGGCGCCAATGAGGAATTAGGAATTTGGTGGTTTTTGTGCCTTTTATCGCTATTTATCCCGTCCATCCTGTTCATCCATGTTTTTACCTAAGAAACTCTGTGCCCTCTGAGTCCTCTGTGGTTTTTTCTTTTTCCCCTTTCTACGTTTTTGGCACTCTTCGTGAGCGTCAATTCTCCTGTCCGCATACCCGCTCGCGAATCGAAATTAAATCTGTAACCGGGCGGGTTCCCAATACGTTATCAAGACAGAACCTACAATTGGGTAATTTAATTTTAAGTTGTTAATCATCAAAAACATAAGAAAATGAAATCTATTAAGTGGACACGGTGTTTCACCGCTTTCGCACTTGTCGCCTCTTTTGCCGTGACGAGTTCGGCCCAGGAAGAACCCATACCCGATTTCGGCCCCTCGGGACCGGACGGCATTGAAAAAGGCGGTTTGAGGGGCGGGGGACTTCCTCCGGCAGCCGTCGATCGGCGGGACCGGTCCATGGACCAACGCAGGGGGAGTGGGCTCCAAGTGCCCAACATGAGACGAGCCTTGCAACACTTGGACCTGACCGATGAACAGCACAAAGAAATAAGGTCGATTTTCACCCGATACGCCAAGGATGGGAAGGTCGTCCGTGACAACCTGTCAGACGCCCGTGAATCGTTGAAAGCGGCCCAGAAAGCGGACCCAAAGGACCCAACAGCCGTAAAAGCGGCCAAGGATGCCGTCGATTCGCTCATGAAAAAAGTTGGCGCCCTTCAGGCGGAAGTCATAACCTCCGTCCTCAACGTTCTTTCTCTCGAACAGGAGGAAAACCTCATTCGGCGCGTGGAAATCATGCGCAAGCGGGATGAAGGCCGAACCTCCGAGAAAGCGAACCCCTAACCCTTTTTTCCATAAAATTTAAACGGTAAAGCCCTGAAATCTTTTGGAGCGAGGGGGTAATCTCGAAAAAACCAAAGTGTTGAATTGTTATTCCAGTCCGATTTCCCTAGCAGTTTTTGACTGGAAGATGGAAACGGAAACCGACAAGGATCGCAAACTGGTCGATCGGGCTCGGGAGGGAGACCTTCGGGCCTTCGATCAGATAGTGACCCGCCATCAAGGCATGATTTCCCGGTGTCTTTTCCGCTTTTGTCCCCACCAGGCAGATTTGGAAGACTTGGTGCAGGACACCTTTATCAAGGCCTACCGGAAACTGCACTTGTGGAAGCCGACCGCACCCTTTGAAAACTGGCTGCGCCGCATCGCCTACAATACGGGGCACGATTACTTCAGGCGTTGCAAACGCACTCCCGTGACCCTGGCCTCACGCGCCGGTAAGGGTTTCCCCTACGAGCGGGAGTTGCCGGAGGAAAAACAACATGACCACCGTTACCAATACCAGATTACCGAGCAGGTCCAGTTTCTCCTGTCCCATTTGCCGGCAGACGACAGGCATTTGTTGACCCTCCAATATTTGGAAGAACGGTCTTTGGCCGAAGTGGCTGAGATCACTGGATGGAGCCTCTCCAAAACCAAAGTAAAAAGCTTTCGAGCCAAGAAAAAACTACGTAAATACTTAACCCGTTATGAAATCTCCGGATAAAAATCCCGGTCCATCCTGGTCCCGATTGGTTTTGGCCAGCAGGAAGGAATCGCCTGCCCCGGTCGACGTTCGTTACCGGGTTCGGGTGGAATTGGAGAAAATTTTACGCATTCCACGGAAGGATGAAGTGGACTGGGTGGAGGCGCTGATCACCCTGTTCAGCCCCAACCCGGTCAAGGCCGGGGTGGCCGCGGCATTGGTCTCCCTGCTGCTGGTTACGGCTGTCACTCCCGTGGATAATGAAGGGGCGTTGGAGTCTGAAGACCCATTGATCACCCTTTTTTCCGGTGAAGGAGAGTGGTCCGACTGGTTATGAATTCGAAATTAAAGGCGGGCCTGATTCTTTCCGTGGTATTTGCTCTCGGAATTCTCGTTGGTTTCTTGGCGGAACGCCTTCTCTTGAATCAGTCCCCTCTTCGCTTTCAACGGGCGGGTCTCGATCCATTCCGCATGGAGAAGGGTGTGGTGGAACACATCGAACAACGCGTAACCAAACGGTACAATCTTACATCGGAACAGGCCGTCCAGTTGCGGGAAATCCTGGAGGATACTCAGCTCAAGTACAATGCTTTTTTCCAAGAGACGCGTCCCACCTTTGACCGGATTCGCCGGGGACAACGGGAGGCCATCAGAGAGATCATGACTCCCGAACAAATCGAGGCCTTCGACGAATGGTTGGGAGAAAGGCGGGGCCGCCATGGAGGTCGGAATGGGGAACGCCGGGGTCCGAACAGGCACGGTGTTCCAGGGCCGGACGAGCCTCCGCCACCGGATGCGCCAAAACCGGCAAATTGATTTGTTTTTGGCTGCATGGCCGCTAAGCCTTTGCAAAAAACCCGAATCTACATCGTGTCCTCATGCGCCAGCGCGGCTATTTCAGGGAGAACCGCTGAAGTCGTCGTCCCAGAAAAGGCATGTGGGTTAGGTGTTCCGCAAAAGCCCAATTTAGCGATGGTCAACTGTTAACCCTTCTGCCATTTGTCTTTCTCTCCGCCGTTTGGCTACCATTGCGACAAATGGCGAACGGGCTCCACGCTGCACTGGGGCTCAATTCCGCTTCAAAAATCCTATCGGCGGTTGATTAACAGATATCCGGGCTAGACTCTGAAAAAAAAATGCTTAGACTGTTGAATCGAGATTCAGTGAGGAGCTTCATAGTAACGTTAATCGCTTGCCATTGGGCAGGTTTGGGGGCCGTCATCAGCCTTTCCGGCGAGGTATCCTTCAATCGGGATATCCGGCCCATCCTGTCCGATTCCTGCTTTCTTTGTCATGGTAACGATGCGGGAAACCGTGAGGCCGATTTGCGATTGGACAGACCGGAGGATGCTTACGCCGATCGGGATGGAGCCCATGCCATCGTACCGGGCGATCCGGACAACAGTTTGATGATCTGGATGATCAATGCGGAAGATGTTGAGGACCGGATGCCTCCTTCGAAACATGCCAGGAGCCTGAGCAAAGCTGAGAAGGATTTGCTCTACCAGTGGATCAAGGAGGGAGCCCGATACGACCGGCACTGGTCCTTCATCCCCCTGCCCCGGGAAGTGGAAGCTCCTGCAACTTCGGGCCATTGGGCCAGAAATAAAATCGACCGCTTTATCGCAGTGGGAATGGCTGAAAAAAATTTGCAACCCGCTCCGGAATCATCCCGCGAAAAGTGGCTTCGCCGGGTATCCTTTGATCTGACGGGATTGCCGCCCACCCTCGATGAAATCGACCAATTCCTTTCCGACAAAACTGATGAGGCTTATGAAAAAGTGGTCGATCGCTTACTGTCATCGTCGGCCTACGCGGAACGAATGACCAGTGAATGGCTCGACGTGGCCCGCTATTCCGATTCCTTCGGTTACCAGCGGGACCATGATCGCTACGTCTGGCCCTGGCGCGACTGGGTCATCGACGCTTTTCGGGCCAACATGCCCTACGACGAGTTCATTAAACTTCAATTGGCGGGCGATTTGCTCCCCGACCCCGAGCCGCAGGACATTATACCCACTGCCTTTAATCGGCTGCACGCCCATAAAATGGAAGGCGGCATTGTCCTCGAGGAATACCGGGTCGAATACGTGGCCGATCGGACGCAGACTTTCAGCGCCGCTTTTCTCGGTCTCACCATGGAGTGCGCTCGCTGTCACGACCACAAATACGACCCCGTTTCCATAAAGGATTACTATTCCCTGAGTTCCTTCTTTGCCAATATCGATGAAGCCGGTCTCATCTCCTATTTTACCAAGGGCGCTCCCACACCGGCCATGCCGATTTCTCATGCGGAAGCCGATGAAGTCCTGGCCGTTGCACAAGACGAGATAACCGAACTCGAAAGCCAACTGGAGAAGGCTGAGATGGGAGTCGGGGAATCAAAGGAATTCGAATCCTGGCTGGCACAGAGGCCCGAGCTGACCTGGCCCGGTTTGGTGGCCAGTATTTCCTTCGACGACAGGGAGGGAGAAACCTTGGTCAATTCAGCCGCTCCGGACCATCCGGCCACCACTTCCGATTTGAATGTCCTGGTTCCGGGAATTTTCAATATGGCCGTTGAGTTTACGGGAGACGATCCATTTGAGGTCCCGGAAGTGGGGCACTTCAGGCGTGAGCAGCCCTTTTCCGCCGCCCTTTGGATACGGGCCAGACAACTGTCGGGCCGGGAAAACCTGTTCAGCCGGGGGGGAGGCGCCGACGACGCGGCCAGCCTCGGTTACGAGTTCCTGTTGATGGATGGAAAACCGACCGTATCCGTCATTCACTATTGGCCGGGGAATGCAATTCGGGCTCAAGCCAATGAGCCGATCGAGCCCGGTCGGTGGTATCACCTCGCCGTTACTTACGATGGTTCGAGCCGGGCCGATGGACTTCGCATTTTCGTCGATGGGCGGTCGGTCGAGACGACCGTTGTTCGAGATAATTTGACCCGGCAGATAACGGAGTGGTCCGGGGGCCGCCAGAATCTGGTTCTCGGCCAACGCTATCGCGACCGTGGATTTGTCGGGGGGCGGATGGATGAATTTCGCATGTTCGATCGGGAACTTGCTGCGGCAGAAGTGAAAGAACTCCACGACGGATCGCATCTGCAAAAGCTCTTGATGAAGGAGGTCGATTTGCTCGTGGAGCGGGAACGGACCGAGTTGCTGGAATATTTTGTAGCCACCGGCCATGGTCCGGTGGCGGAACTTCGCCGGGAACTGCAGGCGGCCCGCGCAAAATGGAACCGGCAAATAGACGAACTGCCCGATTTGACCATCATGCGAGAGCTCCCCGAGCCCAGGCCGGCCTTTGTTTTGGAACGAGGCGCCTACGATGCGCGCGGCGAACAAATAACGGCGGACACTCCGAATGTTCTTCCTTCCTTTCCCCAGGACAAACCGCGCAACCGTCTCGGCTTGGCTCAGTGGCTGACTACCCCCGATCACCCTCTGACCGCCCGCGTCGCGGTCAATCGGTATTGGCAGATGATTTTCGGCCAGGGCTTGGTTCGAACCCCGGAGGATTTCGGTCTTCAAGGGGATCCTCCGACTCATCCCGAGCTCCTTGATTGGCTGGCCCGGGACTTTGTGGATAATGGCTGGAATCTTCACCGCTTATTTAAACAGATGGTGTGTTCCGCAACCTACCGGCAGAGCGCCCAGGCGGACGAAAGGACCCGGAGGATAGATCCCAAAAACGAGACCTATTCCCGGAGCAATCCGGACAGGCTGAGTGGAGAAATGATTCGGGACAATGCGCTGGCCGTCAGCGGCCTGTTGGTGGACAAATTGGGCGGTCCTCCCGTTAAGCCCTACGAACTGGCGGTGGGCTTCAAGCCGGTTGATCCCGATGAGGGGGAGGGTTTATACCGCCGGAGTTTGTACACCCTCTGGAAGCGGAATTCTCCGGCCCCTACCATGGTGACATTCGATGCGCCCAAGCGGGATGTTTGCACGGTAAAGCGGGAAACCACCGCCTCGCCCCTTCAACCGCTCATTATTTTAAATGGTCCCCAGTTTGTCGAAGCCTCCCGGGTGCTGGCAGAAAAACTCATGAGAGAGCATCCCGGGGACGAGAAAGCGCAAATTGAAAAAGCCTTCCGTCTCCTCACCAGTCGTCGTCCGGAGAAAGAGGAAGTCTCCCTCCTGGGAAATTTCCTGGACCGACAGTTAAGCGTATTCCGATCCGATCCGGCTGGGGCAGAACAATTGCTGGAGGTTGGGCAAGCGCCGTCTTCAGAAGAGGTCGATCCAATTGATCTCGCCGCCAAGACGGTGGTTATCAACACCTTGATGAATTTTAACGAAAGTATTGTTCAACGATGAATACACCACTTTGCACCGGACATGAAAACGGGGTTGGCTTGAGCCGCCGCGACTTCCTCAACAAATGCGCCATGGGCTTTGGCGCGATTGCTCTGAGCGATCTCTTCAATCCGGTCGATGCCTCCGCTTCCGGCGGGGTTTTGGAGAATACGCATTTTGCGCCCAAGGCCAAGCGAGTGATCTTCCTCTACCAGTCCGGCGCGCCGCCCCAAATGGACCTGTTCGACCACAAACCGGTTCTCAATGCCATGCACGGCGAGGAACTTCCCGACTCGGTTCGAAGAGGACAGCGGCTCACTGGAATGTCCACCCATCAGGCCAGTTTCCCTCTGGCTGGTTCGCCTTACGCCTTCCAGCAGCACGGGGAGAGCGGGGCTACTTTGAGCGAACTTCTTCCCCATACCGCAACCATCGCGGATGAGCTTTGTTTTGTAAAATCCATGTACACCGAGGCCATCAACCACGGACCGGGAGTTACCTTCATGCAGACGGGCTCCCAGTTTCCGGGTCGCCCCACCTTCGGGTCCTGGATGTCCTACGGACTTGGGTCCATGAATGAGAACCTTCCCGTCTACGTGGTTCTGACCCCGAAAGAAAGCTCAGGCCAACCCCTGACCTCCCGCTACTGGGATAGCGGATTCCTGCCCGGTCGTCATGATGGCGTTCGCTTTCGCCCGGAAAAAGATGCCGTGCTCTACCTGAATAATCCACCCGGTGTCAGCCGGGAGAGTCGCCGTTCCGCCATAAAATATTTGCGTGAGCTTCATGAGCGTCAACTGGCCCACTCGGAGGATCCCCAACTGGAAAATCAGATCCTCCAATACGAAATGGCTTTTCGCATGCAAACATCCGTACCGGAAGTGACCGATTTGAGCGGTGAGTCGGAAGCCACTCTGAAGCTATACGGCGACGACGTGGGCCAACCGGGCACCTTTGCCGCGAATTGTCTTTTGGCCCGCCGATTAGCCGAACGTGGGGTCCGGTTTATCCAAGTGTTTCAAAAGGGCTGGGATTTTCATGCAAATCTTCCAGGGCGCATTCATCAAAAGTGCAAGGAGACCGATCAAGCCTCAGCCGCCCTGGTTAAGGATTTGAAGTCCAGGGGCATGCTGGAGGATACCCTGGTCATCTGGGGCAGTGAATTCGGGCGAACCAATTACTGCCAGGGAAAGATGACCAAGGATGATTTCGGACGGGATCATCATCCCCGTTGTTTTACCATCTGGCTGGCTGGAGGGGGTTCCAAGGCTGGCTATAGCCATGGGAAAACGGATGATTTCAGCTACAACATCGACCAGGACCCGGTGCATATTCACGACTTGCATGCCACCCTCCTCCATTTGCTGGGGATCGACCACAAACGCCTGACCTACCGCTTTCAAGGCAGGGACTATCGCCTAACCGATGTCCATGGAAAAGTGGTAAAACCTCTGCTTGCCTGACCCTTATTGGCCACCCCGGCATTTTCTTTGCTCTAATGGCGTTGTGAAATGGCTAGATCAACGCTTTGAGGTCAGCCCTCGGGGCAGCACCATACGAAAAGAAGTCCTTGCCGGGATAACCACGTTTGCCGCCATGGCCTACATTCTGGCGGTCAATCCCTCCATCCTGGCCGAAGCCGGCATGCCTCGGGAGGCCCTGATCACCGTTACCGCCCTGGCCGCGGCGCTGGGTTGCTTCCTCATGGCCTGGTTGACCAATTTCCCTATCGCCCTGGCCCCGGGCATGGGAACCAACAGTTATTTCGCCTTCGTAATCTGTCTCGGGATGGGCCTGCCCTGGCAGGCCGCCTTGAGCCTGACCTTCTGGAACGGGGTTGTTTTTTTTCTCCTTTCCGTTACCGGACTTCGCCGGAGGATTGCCGAATCCTTGCCCAATGGGCTGAAAGTCGGCATTCAAGTCGGGATTGGATTCTTCATTGCCTTCATCGGACTGAAGAATGTGGGAATAGTTGTCGGTAACGACGCGACTCTCGTGACCATGGGATCCCTCAGGAGTCCCGCCGCCGTTCTGGTCATATTGGGGGTGGTTGCCATGACAATACTCTCCATCCGCAAGGTCCCGGGCGCCATCCTCCTGTCCATTCTATTCATCGCGACCCTGGGACTTTTCATACCATCCGGAGGGGAGAAAATAACTGCCATGCCCTCCGGAATCGTCTCGGCGCCGACCGGAATAGGAGAAACATTTCTGGCCCTGGACGTGCTTTATCCATTTAAAAACCTGGGCTCCGCCCTGCCGGTAATTCTGACCCTGTTGGTGTTGGACATGTTCGATAGTATAGGAACCCTGGTGGGTTTGGCCCGCCGGGCCAGGCTCATGGATAAAAAGGGGAGAATGCCCAAAATGGGCCAGGCCCTCACGGCGGATTCCATCGCCACCATAGGGGGCGCCCTTCTGGGAACTTCGACTACCACGTCCTATATCGAGTCTTCGGCCGGGATCGAATCGGGCGGTAAAACGGGATTAACCTCCGTAATAACCGGGGTATGCTTTCTCCTCGCCCTTGTCTTTACCCCCATCCTTACCGCCATTCCCAATGTGGCCACTGCTCCCGCCCTGGTCATGGTGGGGGTATTCATGGCCCAGGGACTGAAGGAACTGAATTTCACTGACCTGTCGGAAGTCACACCCGCCTTTCTAACCATGCTCATGATTCCCCTGACCTTCAGCATTACCGAGGGGATCGGAATCGGACTGGTCGCCTTTGTTGCCATCATGCTGCTGCAGGGAAGATTTCGGGAAGTCCCCTTGTTCAGTTACCTGGTCGCGGTCCTGTTCCTGGTCTACTACGGACTCAGGTAGTCGCCTTTGAAAGAAACCACAGAGGCGCCTGACGGCGCCAATTAGGAATGAGGAATGAAGAATTGGGAATGGGAATGGACCACGGATAAGAAATGGAGTGGTTCAGGTCCCAGCTACTGCGGAAACTTCCACAACCTCGGAGGTAGCCTGAGGATCGGGGATAGATTCGCCGTCTTGGAGCATACCTTCAATATGAAACTCGATGGCTTCCCGGATCTCCTCCAGCAGTTCCTCGCGGGTGTTGGCCGTAGCCACGCAGCCAAGCAGGTCTGGCACATAGGAGGAAGGTGCGCCTAGGGGTGCCAATGAGGAATGGGAACTCGCCAAGGCGAGATGGCCCAAAAGACTCAAAAGGGCCGGTTGATTCACCCTCCGATTCAGGGGTCAATCATTCGATCAGGAAAGGTATTTCCTAGAGCCGCTTGACGCTTTGATGTCAAAGAGTCACCGTATTTTTTATGAGTAAGGCAACCCTATACCTGGACGATTCGGTCCATAAAGCATTGCGGCTCAAGTCCGCTGAAACCAGGCAATCCATGTCAGAGTTGGCAAATGATGCGCTTAAGGCAGTGCTCCTCGAAGACCTTGAAGACATTGAGGACTGGAAAAAAAGAAGGAAAGAAAAGACCATCAGCTATGACGAATTGTTGTCTCAACTAAAGGAAGATGGGACGATATAGCATCGAGTTGGTCAGATCGATTAGAAAAGATCTCAGGAGAATTGCCAGGAAAGAGGTTTCTAAAATCCTGAAAGCGATTCAGAGCCTGGCCGACAATCCTCGTCCAGCTTCCAGCAAAAAGTTAACGAACGAAGAACTTTATCGCATCAGAATTGGAAACTATCGCCTACTCTACGAAATTAATGATGAGAGGCTGATCGTTCTGGTTGTGAAAGTAGGTCACCGAAAAAATGTTTATAAACAATAATAGAACCAGCGGCGATCTTGGCGAGAGGTAATGGGGGGAGGCGATCCTGCCGGGTAATTTGTTATGGCCTGGGGGATTTTTCTTTGGCAAGGAGTTTTGAATCGGTTTTGGCGCAGCCACAACTGTCCGTCCCGCAGGCTTTGGGGGACTTCCATTTCTTGAAATAGTGTCTCCCCAAGTAGGCCAATGCGCCGAGGACGATGAGGATGACTATGATGGAATCCAGAGCGGTCATGTTAAAACCAATGGGTGCCAACTTGATAACATAATACGGCGCCGAGCCAAGCTAAAGCGGTCATGTAGAGGAAGGACCAGACGGCCCATTTTACGCTCGTCTCCTTGATGATGATGGAGGTGGTAGCGCCACATTGGGAGCACAGGGCGAAGAATACCATGAGCCCGATTACCACGGGAATGGTGTAGATGGGGGCGCCGGCCCGGTGGCCCTCCTGCCATTTGCTGTTCTTCAAGGCGGCGCGCAGATTGCCGTCCTCCTCATCCACGTCGCCCCCCAGACTGTAGATGATTCCCAGGGTGGAAATGATGACTTCCCTGGCCGGGTAGCTGGCCAGCACACCGATGGATATGCGCCAATCGAACCCGGCCGGTTCAAAGATGGGTTGCACGACCTGGCCGAATCGGCCCATGTAACTTTGGTTGATTTGGGCCCCGCCCAGGGCGAGGTTGAATTCGTGCGCGAATTCCGAATCGGGATTGGCCAGGAGGGATTCGATTTGGGCGGGGGGGCCGTGGCCGGCCTCGACTTTTTCGGCGATAAACCGTTGCCGCACTTCCTCTTCCAGTCCCTCGGGGTTGGGAAAATACAGTAAAGCCCAGATAACGATGGTAATGAAGAAAATGATGGTTCCCGCCTTCTGAACGAAATCCCAGCCCGCTTGCCACATGCGGTAACTCACGTCGCGCAAGCGCGGGGCGCGATACTTGGGCAGTTCCATGACGAAGGGTTGGGATTTTGTCTTGAGCACAAATCGCGTTACCACCCAGGCTGTGGGCACAGCCACGGCCAAACCGACGAAGTGCATGAGGAAAAGGGTGAATCCGGCCCACCAGGGACCGTAGACAGGTTCGATGAAGGCCCCGATGCAAAGGACGTAAACGGGCAGCCGGGCCGAGCAGCTCATGAAGGGAGCTACGAATATGGTGGCCAAGCGCGATTTCGGGTCCTCGATGGTGCGGGTTGCCATGATACCCGGGATGGCGCAGGCATAGCTGGAAAGCAGCGGGACGAAGCTTTTGCCGTTCAGGCCGCACCAACTGAACAACTTGTCCATGATAAAAGCGGCGCGGGCCATGTAACCGCTATCCTCGAGCAGGGAGATAAAGGCAAAGAGGATAAGGATTTGGGGAAGAAACACCAGAAAGGCTCCCACTCCTTCAATGACTCCGTCCAAGAACAGACTCTGCAGCATGGGCGTGGCATCCAACCCCGGCCCTATCAGATCCTGAACCCAGACTTTTCCGGCCTCGATGGCGTCCATCATGGGCCCGGCCCAACTGTAGACGGCTTGGAAGACCACGTACATCATGGCCACGAAGGCGGCCAACCCCCATCCCCGGTGCAGAAGCAAGCGGTCGATGGATTCGGTTTTTCCCTGGGCCAAATCCGCGTCTTTCAGAATGATCCCGCCGATGAGCCCATCGATATGGCGGTAGTGAAGCATGGCCTCCGCCACCAGGGGATTCATTCCGTCCTGTCGCAAGAATTCCCGGGCTTGGACAACTTCTCTTTGCGCTTCCTCCGGTGAAACCTTCAAGCGCTGAATTTCGGCAGAATGAGTATCGAAGAGCAGCCGGTGAGTTTCACTCTCGCTCAACCTCTCCTCGTCGATGCAGGGAAGGGAAGACCTGAGGCGCTCCATGGCTTTGTCCATGGATGCGGGCCATTGGATTTCGGGCAGAAAACGAGGTTGCTCCATCTGGCTCTCGATGGCTTCTATTATTTCCTCGGTGCCTTGATTTTTGGTCCCCACGGTGGGAATGACCGGTATGTTCAATCGTCCCTTAAGCAGGTTCAAATCGATCCTCTGTCCCGAAGGTTCCACCGCGTCCCATTGATTGAGGATGAGCACCATGGGAATTTTCAAGGTGGCAACCTGTGAAGCCAGAAAAAGATTCCTCCGCAGGTTGGTGGCGTCGGCAATGAAGAGGACGACGTCGGGTTTTCCCATTCCCTGGAACCGTCCATTGAGCACGTCGATGACTACGCGCTCGTCGGGAGAGTGGGCGGACAGGCTGTAAGTTCCGGGAAGGTCGATCAGTTCGGCGGTTGCGTGCTTCAACCTGAGCTGGCCGATCTTGCTGGAAACGGTGACTCCTGGATAGTTGCCGGTGCGTTGCCGCATCCCGGTCAGGTTATTGAATATGGTGGTTTTCCCCGTATTGGGATTACCAATCAGGGCGACGTGGAGGTTGCCTTGGGCTATGAGTGCCGGAGACGATTGCATATCGGACAATTAGAGCGGCTCGACCTTGATTCCCTTCGCTTCCGATTTTCGCAGCACGATCTGGGCGCCATCCACCTCCACCGCAATCGGATCGCCCAAGGGCGCTACCTTACAAATCTTCAAAACCGCGTCGACCGCGATGCCGAGGGAAAGGATGCGCTGGTCGATAGGATTTTCCGCGCGTATGTCCGTCACACGGACGGACTGGCCCTTTTTTATGGTCAATAGATTTGGCACGTTTCTATTTGAGAATGGCTCTCAATAACAGACGAGTTTCCTATTTGTCCACCCCAAAAAGGAAAAATGTGTTATCCGGGGAGAATTCAGGTTCCGTTCAGGCTGAAATAGTGACTTTTTCAGGGCCCACCAGATGTTTTAATGGAAAACCAGCGAATTTTGGAATGGAATGCAGTTTATGAAAAACCTGACAACATGGTTAATTGGCGTTGGTATATTCTCAATGCTTCTCGCTGGATGGGGTGGGATGGCCACCGCATCCGATTCGTTGGCTGGCAGCCGCCCGAACATTGTACTGGTCATGACGGATGATCAGGGCATGGGGGACCTTTCCTGCATGGGAAATCCGATTTTGCGGACGCCCCATCTGGACCGATTTTACGAGTTATCGACGCGCTTTACCGAGTTTCACGTTAGCCCAACCTGCGCGCCGACCCGGGCGGCGTTGATGAGCGGCCGCCACGAGTTCCGGAATGGGGTTACCCATACCATACGGGAACGGGAACGCATGGCGCTTTCGACTACCACCTTTGTGGAGCTCTTACGTCGGTCCGGTTACGAAACGGGGATCTTCGGGAAGTGGCACTTGGGCGATGAGGACGCGTACCAACCCTATAACCGTGGTTTTACCGAAACGTTCATCCATGGGGCGGGTGGCATCGGTCAATCCTATGAAGGAAGTTGTGCCGATTTTCCGCCTAACCGGGTTCGCGAAGGACGCTACTTCGATAATGTGATTTTGCACAACGATACCATTGTGCAGACCAAGGGGTTTTGTACCGACGTCTTTTTTCAAGCCGCACTGGGTTGGATCAGGAAGCAGCATCAATCGAACACTCCGTTTTTTGCCTTTATTACTCCCAATGCTCCTCATGGTCCCATGATCGCTCCGGAGAAGTATAAGGCTCGTTTCGCTGAACTCGGCTATGACGATAATACGGCCGGACGATATGGAATGATTGAAAACATCGATGACAACTTTGGCCTGCTCATGGATAAACTCGATGAGTGGAAGGCCTGGGAAAATACGCTGGTTATTTTTATGACCGACAATGGGCAGGCCGGCAGGAGCGGGAAATTGAATGGGAAACCCACCAGGTTTTTCACCGCGGGTTTCAAGACGGGAAAAGGCTCGCCTTATGAGGGTGGCACCCATGTTCCGGCCTTTTGGCGCTGGAAGGGAGTGTTGGGAGAAGGAAGGGACATTGCGGCCCTTTCGGCCCACATCGATATTTTTAAAACCTTTTTGGAACTGGCGAGGATCCCTCTTCCCGGTAACATTCAACCTATTGACGGAAGGTCCCTGGTTCCGTTGCTCAAGGATGCCCAAGCGCCTTGGGAGGATCGATACCTGTTTGTGCACCAGGGGCGGTGGAGTAAAGGCGAAGATCCGAATCTCAGTAAATTCAAATCTTGCGCGGTGAGGACCCAGCGCTGGCGATTCGTGAACAATGAGGAACTATACGATATTTCCGCGGATCCTTACGAAACTACGGACGTAGCCGAAGAACACCCCGAGGTAGTGGCCGAATTGCGCGAGGCCTTCGACCGCTGGTGGGAAGATACCCTGCCGCTATTGGTCAATGAAGATGTTCCTTATTCCCCGGTACAACCCCAAGCGGTGCGGTATGAAAAGCAACTGAAGGAAGCCGGCATTCCCGACTGGAAGCCCGTGTTTTAGGAATGGGATCTCGCCAAGGCGAGATGGCACAAAGGCACAGAGGCACAAAGGGGGAGGGGGAGGCGCCGAGGGGCGCCAATTAAGAAAACATGCGCCATGGGGACATGTGAAAAATCAAGGAGCTGACCCCGACTGGGATTATGACTTTTTCAGGACCGATGAGGTGGGTTTTTCCGAGCCGTTGAGGCGGAAACCTTGCACGTGGTCGCGCAGGTCGGGAGGAATGTGCCCGGCGATGAAAACCCCTTCCTTTCTGGTTTTTTCTCTTTTTACGCAACCGGCCTGGTGGAGTTGAGCGACCAGATCGTAGCGATCGAATGGAATCATGTATTCAGCGTAGACCGTATCGGTTTCGAGCAGGTCGTCCATGTGTTGTATCAGCTTTTCCATTCCCCGGTTTTCCCGAAGGCTGATAAACTCGGCCTCGGGGTATTGGAGCTGTAGTCGTTGCAAGGCAAAGGCATCCCGGCAGATATCCACCTTGTTGAAGACGGTGAGGATGGGTTTTTCATCGGCTCCCAATTCCTTGAGGACCCTCATGGTTGTCTGAATGTGTCTCTCCACCTCCGGGTTGGAAACATCGAGGACGTGAATGAGGAAGTCAGCTACTACGGCCTCTTCCAAGGTGGCCTTGAAAGCTTCGATCAGGTTATGGGGGAGTTTGCGCACGAAACCGACCGTGTCGGTGAGGAGTAGTTTCTGTCCCGAAGGCAGGAGAAATTGGCGGGTGGTCGGATCGAGGGTGGCGAATAGCTTATTCTCGGCCAGAATGCTGGCTCCGGTGAGGCTGTTGAGGAGAGAAGATTTCCCAGCGTTGGTATAACCGACGATGGTGGCGGAGGGTAACGGTTTCTTCATCCGTCGTTTCCGCTGGGTCTTGCGTTGGTTGCGGATAACCCGGAGGCGCTTTTTGAGGGAGGCGATGCGATCCCGCACGATGCGTTGGTCGGCCTCCAATTGGGTTTCTCCCTGACCGCGCATTTTGCTTCCTCCGCCTCTTTGCCGGCTCAAATGTGTCCAGGCCCGGGTCAGGCGGGGCAGGCTGTAGACCATGCGGGCCAGTCCCACTTGCACGACTGCTTCGCGGGTTTGGGCGCGGCGGGCAAAAATGTCGAGAATGACCTCCTGGCGGTCGATGACACAGATTCGGGATTCCCTTTCCCAGTTTCGCTGTTGGGCCGGGGTCAGGGCATCGTCGAAAACGATGCAGTCGTAGTTTTCCGCCCTGGCGTGGTTGATGATGGAGTGGGCTTTTCCCCGACCGATGAAAAAGCGTGGATGCGGCTTACGGATGGTTACGGCCATGGATTCCATCACCTTGATGTCCAAGGTCTCGACCAGGGCGGCGAGTTCCAGGAGCATGTCGGACAGGTCGGACCCGTTTTGGGAGGGTTGGCGGACACCGACCAAAAGGGCCCGTTGGACCATCTTCGGCCTATCCCTAACCTCAAACATCGTTCTTGCCAATCATGGATGATTTTTCCGTCCAGGTCAAAGCAATCGGGTAATTTCCCGTAGGAATCGCGGCATAAAGCCTCTCCTGCAGCAGTCCAGGGAAACCGTCCGGAAGCAATCGCAGCGTAAAGCTGCTCCTACAATTAAACACTATTACCCTTGAGCCAGGGCGGCCTGGGCGGCAGCCAGACGGGCCACGGGCACTCGCGGAGGAGAGCAACTGACGTAATCCAACCCGGTTTTGTGGAAAAAGGCGATGGAGGTTGGATCCCCTCCATGTTCTCCACAAATGCCAAGTTTGAAATCCTTGCTTTTGGCTCGGCCTTTTTCCGAAGCCAATTCCACCAGTTTGCCCACTCCGGCCTGATCGATACTGGCAAATGGATTCTGGTTGATAATTTCCAGGTCTTTGTAATCGGGCAGGAAGGAACCGGAGTCATCCCGGCTCATTCCAAGGGTGGTTTGGGTCAGGTCGTTGGTACCGAAACTGAAAAATTCGGCAGTTTCAGCTATTTCATCGGCTTGTAAAGCGGCCCGAGGCACTTCAATCATGGTTCCGACCAGGTATTTGAAGGTCACGTTCTTCCTGGCCATGACATCGGCGGCAACCTCGTGAATGATTTTAACCTGATTTTTCAATTCGTCGGCGAATCCCACGAGGGGCACCATTACCTCGGGAAGAACCTTTACGGCAGGCTTCAGATTGGTTACCTGAGCGATTGCTTCAAAGATGGCCCGGGCCTGCATTTCGGTGATCTCCGGATAGGAGATGCCGAGCCGGCACCCCCGGTGACCCAGCATGGGGTTTTGTTCGTGCAGGTTCTTGACGCGGTCGATAATGACCTCGGGGGAAACATTCAGGGTGTCGGCCAAGGCGCGACGGCTTGCGTCGTCCTGGGGAAGGAATTCGTGCAAAGGCGGGTCCAACAGGCGAATGGTGACGGCATAGCCGTTCATGGCTTTGAACAGGCCGACGAAGTCTTCTCGTTGGAAGGGGAGGAGTTTTTTCAGGGCCGCTTTGCGTTCATCGCCATCCCCCGCCAAAATCATTTGACGCATGGAATTGATGCGGTCCCCTTCAAAGAACATGTGCTCGGTTCTGCAGAGGCCGATGCCTTCCGCTCCCAATGAAACTGCCATATTGGCTTGTTCGGGTGTATCGGCGTTGGTGCGCACCCGGAGCTTTCGATAGCGGTCCGCCCAATTCATGACGGTTTCGAACAAGTTGTAGGTATAGCTTTTTTCAGCGCTCAAATCGCCCGATAGGACCTGGGAAACCTCCGAGGGAGCCGTATCCAGGTGACCGGCGAATATTTCCCCGGTGGTGCCGTCGATAGAGACGAAGTCACCTTCGTGCAGAACGGTTTGGCCGGCCCTGAAGCTGCGGTTTTCGTAGTTGATTTGCACCTCCTGGGCTCCGCATACGCAAACCTTGCCCATCTGGCGTGCCACAAGGGCAGCGTGGGAGGAAACCCCGCCGCGCGAGGTGAGGATTCCCTCGGAGGCGATCATTCCGCGAAGATCGTCCGGGGTAGTTTCCACGCGGCACAGCACCACCTTGGTTCCGTGCTTGGTCAACCGTTCGGCCGTGCTGGAGGAGAATACCACCTTGCCGGAGGCCGCTCCCGGCCCCGCCGGCAGACCGGAGGCGATCTTTCTGGCGGACCGGCGGCTCTTTTCATCGAAAATGGGCACCAGCAGGCTGGATATGGAATCGGCCGGGATTTTGGTAACGGCCGATTCGATGGTCATCAGGCCTTCCTTCTCCATTTCGACCGCTATGCGCACCGCAGCCAGACCGGTGCGTTTGCCGTTGCGGGTTTGCAGCATATAGAGTTTGCCTTCCTCGATGGTAAATTCGAAATCCTGCATGTCCCGGAAATGTACTTCCAGTTTGGTCCGGACTTCCTCCAGTTCGGCGTGGGATTTGGGCATTTCCCGGGCCAGTTGCGCGATGGGTTTGGGGGTGCGCACCCCGGCGACAACGTCCTCTCCCTGAGCATTGATCAGGTATTCTCCGTAGAACACTTTTTCACCGTTGGCCGGATCGCGGGTGAAGGCCACCCCTGTGCCCGAGGTGTCCCCCAGATTGCCGAAAACCATGGTCTGCACATTGACCGCCGTTCCCCATTCGGCCGGAATATGGTATTGCTGGCGATAGACCAGGGCGCGGTCGTTATTCCAAGAGCTGAATACGGCTCCCACCGCTCCCCAGAGCTGCTGCCAAACGTCCTGGGGGAATTCCGAGTTGGTGCGTTCTTTGATGAGGTCTTTGAAACTTTGGATAAGCTCGAGAAGGTGTTCCTCGGTGAGGTCGTTGTCCCGTTCCACCCCGACTCTTTTTTTAAGTCTGTCCATGACCTCGTCGAATGGTTCGTGCACGTGCTCGGATATGGGTTGTACCCCCATGACGACGTCACCATACATTTGAATAAACCGCCGGTAGCAGTCGTAAGCGAAACGCGGATTGTTCGATTTGGCGGCTAAACCCTCTACGGTCTCGTCGTTCAACCCCAGGTTGAGGATGGTATCCATCATCCCGGGCATGGATTCGCGCGCGCCCGAACGCACGGAAAAAAGAAGGGGATCGTCGGCGTTGCCGAACTCTTTGCCCTGCTGCTTTTCAATCAGGCGCACCGAAGCCCGCACATCGCTTTCCAGGTTAGGCGGATACTGCAAGTCGTTTTGATAGAAGTAGGTGCAAACTTCGGTGGAGATGGTGAAGCCGGGCGGCACGGGCAATCCGATGCGGCTCATTTCGGCCAAGTTGGCTCCTTTCCCTCCGAGAAGGTTTTTTTGGCTTCCCTTGCCATCGGTTTTTGTCCCGAAGTCGTAAATGTATTTAACCGGTTTGGACAGGCCCGTTCCCTCTGCAATAGGTTCCGTCGGGCTGGCCGTTTCATTGCTGACGCTTTTTGCCATGATATGTTGGATTTGGGGTTTGTAAGCGTTAATTCGGGGGTAGCCCGATTGAGAAAGGCCGCAATTGAACAAAATGAATTTTTTCTGTCAATGGTTAAGAAACTGTTGGAACCTTCCTCCATGTCAGGAGAAACTCCGGGGTTGCCGTCAGGGCCGCAACATGTTTGTGAATCAGGATACGAATCGAAAAAGTTGCGGAAATGGTAGCGGGAGAAAGCGAGGATCTGGAGAAGTCGGGTGAGCTTCAAATGACGTTTCTGGAGCACCTGGAGGAGCTTCGGCATGTTTTGTTCAAATCGGTGGTGTCCTTTATTCTGGCTGTCCTCGTGGTGGCCGTGTTCTTCATAAAATTCAACCAATTCCTGCGCGCGCCTCTGGAAAAGGCCATGGCCAACCATGGGGTTACCGAAGCCCTGGTCACAACGGGTCCCTTTGGGGTGTTTTCCTTCCTTCTTCAGATTGGGTTCATGGGCGGGATTTCCTTGGCATCCCCCTTCATCCTTTATTTTGTCTCCACCTTTGTGGCCCCCGGCCTCAATGTGAAAGAGAAGCGCGTGCTTTTGCCGGGTTGCTTCGTGGGACTGCTTTTATTTTGTTTGGGATGCCTATTCAGCTTTTTCGTCCTCATTCCCGCCGCCCTCAACGTCTCCATTTACCTCAATAAACTGCTGGGCCTGGAACTCATCTGGCGGGCCGACCGTTATATCAGTTTATTGTTGTGGATGGTTCTGGGTATCGGTCTGAGTTTCGAGTTTCCCCTGGCCATTACCCTCCTGGTTTACGTGGGAATTCTCCGTCAGCAACAGCTCAAGAAGGCAAGGCGCTACGCCATAGTTGGATTTTTTGTCCTGGCCGCGATAATCACCCCAACGGGCGATCCTTTTACTCAACTGCTAATGGCGGGACCCATGTGGTTGCTCTACGAGGGATCCGTTATCGTGGCCGGCTTCATAGAGCGTAAAAGAAAGCGGGAATACGAAGCCGAATTCGGCAACTGGGAAGAGGACGATTATTATGATTTCGAGGCCGACCATAAGGACTTGGACGCCGGTTTGGACGAATCGGCCGAGAATGAATCCGCCGATGAAGCGGATGGTGGTCCTGAAGAGGAGGATAATGACGCCTCCGGCGCCAATTAGGAATGAGGAATTTGATCCACGAAGGGGCACGAAGTAATTTATCGTGATCGTGATCGAAAATGAAACATGGATGAACAGGACGCACAGGATTTCGTGAGACATCCGGGCTACCTATTCAGCCTTTAGCCTTCTTCCTTCAGCCTTTCTTTGTGCCTTTGTGCCTCTTCCTATGGTCGTTGACCGTCACCCGGTACATGGCCAGGCAGAGGTAGAAGGTGAGGGTCAATGCGGTGGCCGGCAAGGTTGCGAAAATCCAGCGGTAGAGCTCGCTTTGGGCCGGAACATGGGGTCGAAGGATCCAGAGAAAAAACAGGAAGGCCAATGCGGTAAAGACAAGGTTTACCAATGGGTTGCCAAAGTGGAATGGTTGTTTGGTGGATTTTCCCATGGCAAAAAGGGGAACCGTTTCAGGGGATTTGTCCACTAAAAATTAAACCTTTGCAAAACCTCGTGGAGATTGCCCACGACTTCGTTGTGGTGGGCTTTCAGTCGGCTTTCGGAGTTGTGCCCCGTGACCACAAGGATGCATCTTACCCCCATCGCCCGTGCCACCTTCAGGTCGTGAAGGGTATCTCCGATAAAGAGAATTCTTTCTTTTTCCAGGTGATGGTTCCTTATCCACTTGTTCCCCAGGTGGATTTTTCCATCGGCGTAATGGTGGTCCAAACCGAGGACGGATTTGAAAAAGGAAGTTATGCCGTATTGGTGGAGGTAGGAGAGAAGCGACTCTTTTTTCGCAGCTGACAGCATACATTGAGGAATCCGGTTGCGCTGAAAAATCCTAAGGGCCTCTTTGGCTCCGGGATGGAGTTGCAAAGACCGGCGCTTGCTTTCGTAAGCGCCGATAAACTCATCGGTCAGGTCTTCGAAGCTGTCCTTTTTCAGGTTGAAACCCAATTTGAGGTAATAATCGATGACGGGGAAATCGAAGGTTTCCCTGTACTGCCGGACCGAAATTCTGGGGAGGCTCCGCTGGTGCAGAATGCGGTTGATTACGTCGACGCACAATTGGACGTCGTCTAACAGTGTTCCGTTCCAATCCCAGATGACGTGTTCGATGGATTTGAAGGATGGCATGGAGGATTAACACCAATTTAAGGTTTTGCAGGAAATATTGGCAGGCCAACTCTGAGCCAACAATAGAATTGCCTTAACCGGAAAATTCCTCATCAAGTCATCGAGTTTGCATGGAACTCAGGCCCCTTATAACCCTGATCGCAATGGCGAGCCCCGGTATCGAATGGGGACTCTTCTCTCAGGAGGAAGATTCCGATTTGCCATTGATCCATTTGGCTCCGCATGAAACTTTGGGCCATCGCATTGCATTGGAGGAGTCCCTTTCCACTTTCAGCATGCCGGTATCCTCCCTGAAATTTGAGCCGTTGGTTGACGTGCAGTCGCGGAATTCCGTAGAGAGTCAGGGTGATGTGACCATTCGAGGCGGTATCTTTGAAAATACCGGTTTTATGCTGGGCGCCGCTACCCTGTTCGATCCGCAGACCGGGCATTACTTCGCCGAGATTCCCGTGGCGCCCAACATGATTTCTCCACCCAGCATCCTCACCGGGTCGGAGAACGCCTTTGCCGGTTTCAATTCCGGGGTCGGTTCGGTACAATTCGGTTGGCAACCGGTTCGGCCGTTGCAGGAACTGGCTCTTGGTTTGGGTGAGGATGGTCTGTTTTTCGGGCGGGCCTACGGCGCCCATACGGTTGGAGCCGAAGATCGCAACTACGGGTTTGACGTGGAGGTAGCCCACTCCGAATCGGATGGCACCATTGCCAATGGAGATCATCTCTTCGACCGTATCAGCGGAAGGTTCCAGGTATCCAATGACCGGTCTCAGACCGATTTCTTCTATGGTTATCAGACAAAATTTTTTGGATGGCCCAATATGTACACCCCTTTCGGGGTACCGGAGACCGAGGACCTGGAGACAAACCTGCTATTCCTCAATCATTCCATTGAAGGCGAAGACTTCGGGTTGCAGTTGAGCGGTTATTACCGGCGGCATAAGGACGATTACGAGTTCGATCGCCGCAATCCGGGCGCGTTCAATCCCTTCGAGCATGAGAGCAGGGTAGCGGATTTGGCGGCGGAAGGATTCTGGCTGCTCCATGATTGGTTCCTGACGGGGAAAGTGGAGTGGGTGGATGACACCATTGAATCGACCTCGCTCACGTTTGGAGACTTCATGAATCGTTCCTATTTGAAATTTGGAGCTATGGCAGAGACCTCATTCGATGGCTCGGGTGACGGGGAGTGGACGGTTTCGGGTGGGGTGATTCGCGATGACAACAACCGCGGATCCGGTAATACCTCCCCCGTCTTTAATCTGACCTACCAGGCTCCGGTTTCCAGGGACCGATCCTGGCAGGTTTACCTGGACATTTCTGAAGCGACTCAGGTGCCGGGGTACACCGCCATCGCCTCCAATCCCAGTGGCGGACTCTTCAGGGGCAATCAGAACCTTGGACGGGAGACATCCCGGAATATGGAAGTGGGTTACCGGACCCAAGGGGAGCGCTATGTATTTCAAGGCGCGGCATTTGTGCGGGATGACGGGGATTTGGTCGACTGGACCTATACCGAAGGGGTATTCGGGCGCACGGCAAACCACGTGGACATTGAAACCACCGGGGTGGAACTGCTGGGCCAATTCTCCTTTGATCGGGGCCGAGTGGTGGCCGGTTACACCCTTCTTTCCAAGTCCGAGGATTACGGTGACGCGCTGGTCGACGCCAGTTTTTACGCGCTCAATTTTGCCCGGCATCGCCTGACCTTGGCATTAATCTACCAATTCTTGCCCGGATTGGAAATTCGTTCCGACAACGAGCTGCGCATGCAGGAGAAAAACTCCCTTCGGTCCAACGGAGTGGACGAGGCGGTGATATCGTCTTTGGGCCTTTTTTATTTTCCCGAGTCGGTAGAAGGACTCGAATTCAGCCTGGCCGTGGAAAACTTTTGGGACAGTCGCTTTGAAGAAATCCCTTCCGTGCCGGCCAGTCCCCGGCAGGTTTCTGTCAGCTCAGTCTATCGGTTTTAGGAATGGGATCTCGCCTAGGCACAAAGGCACAAAGGCACAAAGGCACAAAGGCACAAAGGCACAAAGGCACAAAGGCACAAAGGCACAAAGGCACAAAGATTATACAATTGAGGGAAGTTTGGCCACAAAATGCACAAAGGACTCAAATAGATGGTATTCACAGATTTAAGCGGAAACTCTGGGCCCTCTGCGTCCTCAGATGTTAGTTCCTCCCCTTCAATCGATCACGATCACAAATAATCTCTGTGTTCTCTGAGTTCTCTGTGGTAAATCCGGACTAAAACGGTTTGGCTATGACGAGGTAGACAATGGCGATGAGGGCGATGAGGGGAATCTCGTTGAACCACCGCAGGGCCTTGGAAGACCAGGTCAGCTTCCCCCGTTCGGCTTTTTTGACCATCCCGAATGTCACGTGGTTGTAACCGATGAACAGCAAGACCAGGGTCAGCTTTGCGTGCAGCCAGCCCTGTCCCGAAAGGAATCCCAATTCTATGGCTACCCATAGGCCGCTAATAAGGGATACGACCAACATGATATTGCCAAATTTGAACAATTTGCGGGCCATGATGAAGAGTCGGTCCACCGATTGGGCCTCCGCCTTGCCCTCGGCCACATGGACGAGAATCCTTGGCAAATAAAAGAGACTGACCGCGTAGGCCATGACGGAAACGAGATGGATAACCGTTAACCAGAGGTATAGTTGTGGATGCATAAGTCTTTTTCGCTAGGAAGCCTCGCTCTACCCGGATAAGTTTTCGCCCAAAGCGCCGCCGTATATTCCGTTTCTTCCCAGTTCCTCCTCGATGCGAAGCAGTTGATTGTATTTGGCGATTCGATCGCTGCGGGAGAGGGAACCGGTCTTGATTTGACCGGCATTGGTGGCCACGGCGATATCCGCGATAGTGGTGTCCTCGGTTTCACCGGAGCGGTGGGAGATAACCGCAGTGTATTTGTTTTTGTGGGCCATTTCCACCGCGTCGAAGGTTTCGGTTAGAGATCCGATCTGGTTCACTTTTACCAGGATGGAGTTGGCCACCCCCATATCGATGCCTTTTTTGAGGAAGGCGGTGTTGGTTACAAAGAGATCGTCGCCTACGAGTTGGGTAGTGTCTCCCATTTCATCGGTCATGTATTTCCAGCCCGTCCAGTCGTTTTCATCGCATCCGTCTTCGATGGAAAGGATGGGATACCTGGCTTGCAGGTCTTGAAAAAAGGCGACCATTTCCCGGTAGGTTTTCCTGGAACCATCGGATTTGGAGAAGACGTAGCGTTCGCTCCGGCCATCGTAAAATTCGGAGGATGCGACATCGAGGGCGAGGAAGATCTCCTTTCCCAGTTTGTAGCCCGCTTTCTTCACGCTGGCGGCGATAACTTCCAGGGCAGCCTCATTGGAGGCGAGATTTGGGGCGAAACCGCCTTCGTCGCCCACAGCGGTGGACAAATTTTGTCCTTTCAAAACGCCTTTGAGGGCGTGGAAAATTTCCGCTCCCATGCGCAGGGCCTCCCGGAACGAGGTCGCTCCCTTGGGCACGATCATGAATTCCTGTATGTCGATGGGCGCATCGGAGTGGGCACCGCCGTTAAGGATGTTCATCATGGGAACGGGCAGTACCTTGGCATTGGTACCGCCCAGGTAGCGGTAGAGCGGCAGATCGAGGGCCCGGGCCGCCGCATTTGCCGTAGCCATGGATACGCCAAGTATGGCATTGGCGCCCAATTTACTCTTGTTGGCGGTGCCATCCAGAGCCAACAAAGCCTTGTCGATTCCGGTCTGGTCAACGGCATCGTGCCCCAGCAATTCATGGGAAATTACCGAATTAATGTTCTCGACGGCCTTGAGGACTCCTTTCCCGAGGTAGCGTTCCCTTCCCTCGATCCCGTCCGGCAGGTCCTCTTTGGCCAAGTTGCCGTCCCGCAACTCAATGGCCTCGTTAACCCCGGTGCTGGCCCCCGAGGGCACGGCGGCACGACCGGTGACGGCGCATTCCAATTCGACGTCGACTTCCACCGTAGGGTTGCCTCGGGAGTCGATAATTTCACGGCCACGGATATCAGTGATATTTGTCATCATTTTTTTGCTAGGGGCATTCAAAGAAAAGTTCCAAAGGGTTCACGTCTTCGGAGAAGGGGGTCAATTCTTAAATCCCGCATAATCCTGCACGGTTTCAGGAAAAGACCCCGATGGGCGCCATACCTCATGCTCTCATTATACTGCGCTCCGGTATGTCGGCGCTGGCGGGGATTTCCCTGGATTCGGGACTTTGCAGGGAGTCGACCCGGTTTCACTCCCGAATCTGCTCGAAACCCCCGCCAGCGCTCGACCTCCGTTCGCTCGCCACGAATTTTGTGAGATATGCGGGTTAATTAAGCGCCATTCACGTTTGACCCTTTTCACCGGTCGGCCATTGAATCAGGGTTACTGGCGGTGGTCTGACCCGGTTCCCAGTCGAATGAAAAAACTTCTCGCAAAGCTCACTCTGACCTGGCCTGGGATAGCCCTATGTCTGTTCTTGCAAAGGACGCCTTTAATTAAATCCCTGGTCGAGGTGGAATTTGCCCTGGCGCCCCGGGTGTTGCACGCGGCCAAAGTGTTTGTCGCCTCGGCCGTCTCGGTGGGCGCTTATAATACCGTAACGGGGGCAACCGGGGATTTCCAGGTAACGGGAAGTGTCCGGGGAGTGGTCGGCGAACGCATGACGGTGGCCGTTCAGGCGGAACGCGCTACCCCCAGAAAAGTGGAAATTATCGGCGATCTTCCGCCCGGAATGGAGACCAATCAGGACAGCGATGGAGAAGTGCCTAACGGGACGGTGCTAATCTTCGGAATTCCCAACCAGACGGGCAACTATCCGGTCAAGCTCAGAGTGCTGACCTGGGGAGTGCCAACGGCGCCTGTTCGGGAATTGGATTTGGATTTCAACATTACCTTGTCAGGTCCTCAAATTACCCGGGCACCGGTCAGTCAAAGGGTAGTGGATGGTTGTAGGCTGAGGTTGGAGGTAGAATTGGCAGATGAAACCGGCGCAACTTTTCAGTGGCAATCGCGAAGGAGTGACAACGTGGGGTTTGCCGACATCGCCGGGGCAACTTCCCGGGTTTACATTGTGCCCAACGTGACGGCGGAAGTTGAAGGTAGTTACCGGGTAGTGGTGAGACAGAATAACCTCGTTGAAGTCGTCCCCGCTCCGGCCGACGCTCCTGTCTTCGTCACGGTGCAATCGGGTCCCGCCCTGCAAGTCTGGACCGAAAGCCATTTTGACGATCCAACTTCCGAAACGGCTGGAGCCTTGAGTGATCCGGATGGTGATTCGCTTCCCAATCTTCTGGAGTTTGTTTTTGACTTGGAGCCTCAGATGCCGGATGCGGGAAAATTTCCAGTAATTTCGACTGAGGTTATTCAAGCAACTCCCTATCGCCTGTTAACGTTCCCGGCTCTCAGACCGTGTGCCGAAATCGAGGTTTCGGCGGAAGCCACTAATGACCTGAATTCGTCCCAGTGGACTCCATTGGTCGACGGGGAAAATGGAGTGGTCATTGAGCAGACCATGGAAAATTTCGTTTTGAAGTTGCCGCTTTCCGCCCGCCAGTTCAGCCGCCTTCGAGTGCGAATAATTGATCCATAGATTTGCCAAGGTGCATTTCGGCTTTGGTTTGATACCTTTCTTAAGCGGTCTCGCAAACAATTACAGAACATCATCTTCGAAAGGATCAACGCTTGGAACTTTGGAAAGTACCTGTTTTAGCTTTTCCGCGCTTCCCCTGGAAGCCCTCGCCTTAAGGTAATCCTCGGTTGAAAGCGCGGACATTTTTTCGGCCACTGCCGTTGAGATGAATTGGTTAATGGAAACCCCCTCCCGTTCTGAATATTCCTTGATATGCCGGTGAAGGGAGTCTGGGAGTCTAAGGCTAAGTGTGCTCATTGAATTAATCCTTTCTTTTGCAAATAAACTTTTGGAGGCAAAGTCTGAATTCCAAATTTTTCTATGCCTTTGAAATCCTTTTGGTTGTAAGTGATAATTGCCTTGGATCGGGACACCGCTGCCAGTTCAAGCACATAATCGTCTTTAGGGTCAGAAAGGAAGGGTCGCCATAGAAAAAAGGGTGAGAAGGTGGTTCCCAGAGCTACTATTGAATCCAGAAATAGGTCCAATTCCTTGTCCGTTAATAAAATACAATCCATTGCTCTTTTAATCGCGTCCTCATACTCAAAAATCAGAGCTGCCGAAATGGCGTATTCAAATTTCCTTTCCGCTATACTTTGAACAAGCAAATGTGACGCGCCAAGGCTCGACCGAAGCGCAGACACCATCACATTAGTATCAATAACAATCATTAATATGATACCGCATTTGGTATCATGTCAATGTCAACAGGCTTTTCAGCCAAAGGGAAAGACCGATGGATCGTAGTTAAAGCGGGTGTCAATTTGCCAAGGTGCATGTCGGCTATGGTTTGATACATTTGACCGACTAACCGAGTTTCTTTTCCAGATAGGGTCTGGTCGGGCTGTTTTCGCATTTCAGGAGGCCTTCGACAGGTCCCTGGTAGAGGATGTAGCCGCCTTTTTCTCCGCCTTTGGGCCCGATTTCCACCAGGTAATCGCCTTCCGCCAGAAGGTCCAGGTGGTGTTCGATGACGATTACGGTATGGCCCTGATCCACTAATTGGTGCAGGAGGTGAATGAGCCTTTCACAATCGCTCAGGTGCAGGCCGATGGTGGGTTCTTCCAGGATATATAGGTTGTGAAAATTAATGGCGCGGTTTTTATCCCGGAAACTGGGCAAACCTTTGGCCAGTTCCCGGACCAGTTTCAGGCGCTGCGCTTCTCCTCCGGATAGGGTGGGGCTGCTTTGACCCAAAGTGAGGTAGCCCAGACCGGTTTGCACCATGAGGGAGAGCACGTCGCCCAGTTGGCTGTGAGTTTTGAAGAAATCCGCCGCTTCCTCGAAGGTCATTTGTAAAATATCGGCGATGGTTTTGCCTTTCCAACGGATGTCGTCCAGCTCCGGCCCGTAGCGCGAACCGCCACAATCCTCACATGTCATATAGGCGTTGGGCATGAAATTCATCTCCAGTTTTATTTTTCCCAGCCCTTTGCAGGTTTCACAGCGGCCTTTGGGGGTGTTGAAGGAAAATGCGCCGGCATCCAAGCCGCGGGCTTTGGCGGCGGGAATAGCGGCAAAAAATTGCCTTATGTTATCCATGGCTCCCATATAGGTGGCGGGAGTCGATCGCGGTGTCTTGCCGATGGGATTCTGGTCGACTTCGATGACGGAGCGGAAAACCGAGCCGTTTATCAATTGCTGGAACGGCTTTCCGCCGTGGGTGTTGGGCAATGCCTCCGTTTTGGAAAAATCCGATTCATTCAATTTGCCGGTGTTTCTCCGGCGGGCGCAGTCCACCACCGGACGCAGCAGGTCGCGAATCAGGGTCGATTTTCCCGCGCCGGAAATACCGCCGACCATGATCAGTTTATTGAGCGGCAGGATCAGGTCGTCCCCTTTGAGGTTTCTCAGTCGGGCTTTCTTCAGGACCAGCCAATCCTGTTGTTTGCGGCTCCGGGGGCGGTAGGGCTTGGGCAATTTGCGGTAATGCCCCCGGATGGGGTGGGGGATGCCGCGCTTGAGATACCGACCGGTTAACGATTCGGGCGTATTGAGGATTTCCGACAATGAACCGTTGGCCAGAACCTCTCCGCCATGGATTCCCGCGCCCGGACCCAGGTCGACGATACGGTCCGCCTGTTCCATGGTTTCGTCGTCATGTTCGACCACCAGCAAGGTGTTGCCGCGCGATTTGAGGTCTTTCAGGGACTCGATCAGGCGGGAGTTATCGTGGGCGTGCAAGCCGATGGAGGGCTCGTCCAGAACGTAGAGAACGCCCGATAAATTGGAACCGAGTTGGGCGGCCAAGCGTATGCGCTGCGACTCACCGCTGGACAGGGTGGCGGTAGGACGATCCATGGTTAGATAATCGAGGCCGACTTGCCCCATGAAATTTAACCTTTCCCGAATCTGCGGGAGGATATCCACCACCACTGCCTTTCCCCTTTCGTCCAGTTTCAGATCGCTTAGTTTATCCAGCAGGTTCCCCGGGGGAAGTTTGAGCAGTTGGGGGAGAGTGAGGGAAGGACCGCTAGCAAAATTCAAATACACATTGCGGGACAATTCGTTCAATCGGTCCCCTCCGCAGGCTTGGCAAGGTTCCGAAAACCATTTCCGATGGGCCGACCGATCTTCTTCCTGGCGGCGGATATGGCCGTTTCCATTGCACTCCGGACACCATCCCTTGGAGCTGTTCCAGGAGAAGTGCTTGGGATCCAATTCCGGATAGGCTTGCCCGGAAATGGGGTCCACTCGTTCGGTCGAAAGCCAAGTGATTATCCGGGCTCGGGAATCCAACAGCATGGCCGATCCTTTTCCGAGTTGAAGGGCCCGTTTCAGGAGTTGCGGTAAATCCGCTTCGGGACTCGGCCCTTCCGGGTGAGGGGAGCGGCGAGGGCCGGACGGGCTCTCTTTTCCCAAGTCTTTTAAAATTACCTCGATGTCGTGCTCCAGGTAGCGCGACAGTTTCTTGAATGCGCTTACTTCGATTAACCGTCCATCCACCCGCATGAGGTCAAAGCCCTGTTTGGCAATCCATTTGGCAATGGGTTCATGATGGCCCTTGCGCCCGCGCACCAGCGGGGCGGCCAAGTATAGGTGTCTGGCTCTTTTCAGTTTAGGTTGTTCCAACAGCTTCCCCAGATGCCTTGACAGCGCCGAATGGCTCATCGAAACGACGGGAAGTCCCGAAACAGGGGAATGCTGGACACCCAAACGCGCATAAAGCAGCCGCAGGTATTGGGCCACTTCGGTGATGGTCGCAACGGTTGATTTTCGGCTGCCGCGGGTGACCCGTTGTTCGATCGCTACCGTTGGCGCTATTCCCCGCAGGTCATCTACGTCCGGCCGCGGCAACTTTTCGACGAACTGCCGGGCATAGGCCGAGGTCGATTCCAGAAAACGGCGCTGTCCTTCCGCAAACACGATATCGAAGGCCAAGCTGGATTTGCCGGACCCTGAAACGCCCGTAACCACGGAAATTTCGTTGTGGGGAATGGTCAGGGAAAGGTTCTTCAAATTGTGCTGCCGGGCTCCGAAAATGCGCAGTGCCTTGGCGGAGGGTTCAACGGAGGGGGAGGAAGGTCTGGGGGAGGAGTGGTAGTTGGCCGCCGCTTCCGCAGCGAGTAGCCCCTCCGGATTGATTCCGGGTCGACCGTTGCCGTTTCGATTCAATTCCCGAATCAAAAAAGGTTGGGAAGGGATGTTTTTCCGGATGACCTGTTCAGGGGTCCCCTGGGCGATGACTTTTCCCCCCAGGGCGCCGGCTTCAGGGCCCAGTTCGATAATCCAGTCGGCGCTTTTGATCACGTCCAGGTTGTGCTCGATCACCATGACGCTGTGCCCCTGGTCCACCAGTTGGTGGAGAACCTCGATCAACCGCTTCACGTCATGCTTGTGCAATCCGGTGGTCGGTTCATCCAAAAGCAGAAGCGTTGAACCGCTGGTGGCTTCGACCTTGGAAAAATATTTGACCAGTTTGAGGCGTTGCGATTCACCGCCGGACAGCGTGTTGAGGGGCTGCCCCAAGTTGAGGTAACCCAATCCCACCGCATCCAGAGCTTCCAGACGGGTTCTCAGGCGCGGTTGTCCGGCAAAGAATTCCAATCCCTCCGCTACGGTTAATTTAAGAATTTCCGAGATGGATCGTCCCTGCCATTTAATCCGGAGGATTTCCGGTTTGAACCGCTGCCCGTCGCAGATGGGACAGGTAACGAATACATCGGACAAGAATTGCATTTCCACTCGTTCATAGCCGAGCCCGGAACAATGATCGCACCGACCGTCTCCGCTGTTGAAGGAAAAGTGGGCCGCGGTAAATCCCTGGGTTAAGGCCTCATCGGTCCTGGCAAACAATTGACGAACATCATTCCAGCCGTTGACGAAGAGCAGGGGGTTGGAGCGTGGCGTTTTACTGACCGGGCCCTGGTCCACCAGGACGATACCGGCAAATTTCTCCGGACAATCGAGAGAGGCTATCGCGGCCGGGTCATCAACCATGACACCGCCTTGCTGCCGCAGGTTTTGATAGATGACGTTATCCAACAAAGTGGATTTACCCGAACCGCTGACCCCGGTGAAGCATACCAGACACTTCAGGGGAATTTGAAAATCCTGGCGGTCTATATTATGCTTGGATACGTTCCGGAAGCTGAGCTGCGGAAGGGTGGCGGGGGATTCGGCCGGGGATGTCGAAAGGGTTCGCCGGGATTCCGGCAGGGGAATGGAGCGCCTGTCCGACAGGTACTGTCCGGTAATGGATGCCGGATCGTGCAGAAGTTCCCGGAGGGGGCCTTGGAAAACGAGTCGACCGCCCCCGGTCCCGGGTTTGGGACCAATTTCCAAAACGTGATCGGCGGCCCGGATAATGGATTCATCGTGTTCTACCACCACCACCGTGTTGCCAAGGTCGGTCAGACGGCGCAGGATGGCAATCAACCGGTCGATGTCGCGGGAGTGGAGCCCAATGGAAGGTTCATCCAGGACAAAGAGCGTATCGACCAGGGAGGCGCCGAGACACGAAGTGAGGTTGACCCGTTCGACTTCGCCGCCGGAAAGGGTTCGGGAGGTGCGGTCGAGGGTCAGATATCCCAGGCCGACCCGGTCGAGGTAAGACAGTCGGGCAACGATGGATTCATAGGCCAGATCTACCCGCGGGTCGTCGGTTTTCTTGAAATTTTCCCGAAGCAGAGGCCGCAACTCCTGAATGGGAAGAGCGTAAAGGCCTGGAAGGGTGTGGCCGCGCCAACGCCAATTGAGAGCCTCGGGCTGGAGGCGGGCTCCCCCGCACGCGGGGCATTGGGTGTAGGACCTGAATCGCGACAGGAATACCCGGACGTGCATGCGATAGGCCTTGGTTTCCAACCACCGGAAGAATCCTTTCAAACCATACCATGCCCGGGGCCATTTGTGGCCCTTTTTCCCGTAGTTCGGATCTCCGTTTATGACGAAATCACGTTGTTCCCGGGTCAGGTCTTCAAAGGGTATGTCAGTGGGGATATTCTCCTTTCTGCAGAAGACGAGCAGGTCTTTTTTACTTTCCCCGTATACCGCCCCTTGCCATGCCTTGATGGCGCCTTGGTCGATGCTGAGTTTTCCATTGGGAATGGCTTTCCCGTAATCCACCTGGATAATGCGCCCGAAGCCCCGGCATCGCGGGCATGCCCCAACCGGTGAATTGAAGGAAAACAGGGGAGGAGTGGCCGGCCGGAAAGTCTTGCCGCTGACCGGTGAACGCAGGCCAGTGGCATAGCGCCCCGCTTCTTTCCCCGAGGGTTCGAATAACCGGACCTTTCCTTGTCCGTAGTGAAAGGCCGTTTGTACGGAGTCGATAAACCGGTGACGGTTGGACGATGCAATTTTCAGGCGGTCCTGGATAACGAAAATTTGACCCAGATCGAGTCGGGAGGGGTCGATGGATTCGATCCGCCTGGTATTGCCTTGAATCAGGACGCGGGTATAACCCTGGGCCTTGATGGGTTGGAGAATCTCTTCCCAACTGAGTGACTTGGGCCTTTCCACCGGGAAAGTGATGAGAAGGGTTTGGTTTCGGTGAGCCCTTTGCGTTTTTTTCCAAATGCTGCGGGCATTGTCATCTTCCACCCGTTCGCCCGTGGCGGGATCGAAGAGTTGGGCCACGTGGCAGAACCAGACTTTGAAAAAGTCGGTCAACTCCGTCATGGTGCCCACGGTGGAGCGGGAGGTTTTGACCGAGTTGGTCTGTTGGATGGCGATGGAGGGGCGAATATTGGAGACCGCGTCCAGCTTGGGGCGGTCGAGCAATTCGAGAAACTGCCGGGTGTAAGGACTGAAGGTTTCCACGTAGCGCCGTTGACCTTCCGCGTGCAGGGTTTCGAATACCAGGGAGGATTTCCCGGCCCCGCTCAGGCCGGTCACCACAATCAGTTTTCCCAAGGGTAAATCGAGGTCGAATCCCTTCAGATTGTTTTGGCGGAGCCCGCGCAGGTGGATGCACTCATTTTCCACTGGCCTACCCATAGTTTGAGGAAACTACCGGCAGACCCGCCTCAGGCAATCGATTCCTGAAAAAAGCAGGACCGCTTACTCCTTTTTTTTGGGTGTCAGGATGTCTTGCTTGGTCTCCTCCGGGAGGTTGGAGGATTGAACCCATTCGGCGGCCGCTTCCGGACGGCGTTGGGTCCAGGTATTGTAGACGGATTGAGCGGCTTCCGCTTGAAGTTTGGGATCGGTTATGGATTCGGCCCAAAGCGCGGCCATTTCCGGATCCTGTCTGGACAAGCCCCTGGATAGCGTTGCCGCGGCCGTGTTCCTCGTTTCGCCGGTTTCCATTCCGATGACGTACTCACCCGCCGCATAGGGATCCATGCGGACCCAGGAATTCAGTGCAGATTGAACTACTTCACCGGAGGTCTCCGGGTTGTCGAGGTTCATGGCCCACTCCACCGCTTCGACCGGGCTTTCCCTTACCCAACCTGCCACAGTGCCCTTTAATGCTTCGGCCTGAGAGGCCGGATCGGTGAGGCTTTGGGCCCAGAGAACCGCCTCCTGCGGATTGTCTCCGGCCAATGAGCGGGCCACGGATGAGACGGCTTCACTTCTCACCTCGGGGTCGTATTGGGATAGAGCCCACTGGGCGGCGGCCTGTTTGTCATCATTGACAAATCGATTGATGAGAAGTCCCTCAATTCCCCCGCCGGGACCGCGTCCATTCCCCTCGGCACCATCTCGGCCTATGGCAAAATCGAGAGCGCCGCGAATGTCCGTATTGGCCCATCCCTGCACCGCCGCCATCATCATCGCGTTGCGTCCGCGTTCTTCCACGCCATTCTCCTCAGCCCAGAGGACGGCGCTCTGTGGATCGGTTTCTGCCCAGCCCGACATGACCGACATGGCGTCCCGAGAGCCCCCACCACCTCCAAATCGGCCCCCGCGGCCTCGTCCTTCATCCTGATCGCTATTGGCGAGGACGTATTCCATGGCGGCGGGTCCATCCAGCTTGCCCCATGTGTTCAGCAACATGTTGTACATTTGCCGTTTGGCGTTACTTTCCGGCAGCATATCATGAATTGCCAGCGCTTGTTCGATGTCGCCCGCCTCCATCCGGGAGAGGGCGTCGGCCAAAAGGGCCAGGCGCTTCAGAGCATCGGTTTCGGCAATGGCTTGGCGCATCTGATCGAGGGGGTGGATTTCACTCTCCCCAGGTAGGGGGGAATCCTCGATAGGAGCGTCCGCTGCGCCCCTGTCGACCGGATCGGTCCCGATCGCCCGGGAAGCTTTTTCGACCGATTCCGAGGACGAGAGGCCGGATGGATCGGAGGATCCTAACTGGAGGGAGAGCCGGCCTATGAAGAACGCCAGCAGGAGGCTTGCGGGCCAGAGAAGGAGGAGAATAGTGTTTCTGCGCTTCAGGGATGACATGGGGTGGGGCGATTCACTTGGGGGATATTCCCGAAGGTGTTGATTATCTTAGCCGATAACGTCGCCCCTCGATCCGCAGTTACATTGTTTTGACAGATTCGAAAGCGCTAAGAGCCGTCCCTGCAATCCGGGTTCACCTGGCAACCATCTGAATCTTGTTGAAAAACTCGGCCGATTTTTCTTCGAAATCGAAATGGCTCTTGCCGAAGGAGCGGGCGTTTTCTCCCATTTCGGTTCGCAAATCGGGATCATTCGCCAAGCCGATGAGGGCGGACTGAAATGCTGATCGATTCCCCGGGGGAATTCCGAATCCGGATTTCCCTTCGGCAAAGCATTCACCCACTCCGTTGACCAGATAGGCAATGGCGGGTAATCCGAAACATTGTGCTTCCACCAGGAAATTGGGCAGCGATTCCTTGCCGGAGGAAGTGAGCAGGGCCAGGTCGTGTTCCGGATAGAGCAATTCCGGAGGGACGTTTTTCCGGAAACGCACTCGGTCTTCCAGGTTGTTTGTCCGGGCAAATCGGCGGCACCCTCTCAGCGTTTTTCCGGCGCCCAGGAAGGTGCATTGCCAGGGAATGCGTTGGGGGAGGGAGGAGAGTATGGAGAGCAACTCCCTTTGGTTTTTGGAGGGCCGAAACATGGCCACGCAGAGTAACCGGAGATGGGTTCTTCTTTGCTGCCCGGTTGGGGTTTGGGGCGGTGTGAGCAGGCATCCATTGTGGATGACCTCGATTTTTTCCGGAGAATGATTCTGGACCTGCAACAGCCATTTTCGGGCGTAATGGCTGTTACAGAAAATGGCGTCGGCCCGTTGGAAGGCTTTGAAGTTGTAGGTGAAGAGAGACCGGCTGGAACGAAAAGTGGCAATGTGGCGGACGCTGGGGAACTTTTTTTTGAGGAACGGAAGGTAAAGATGGGCTACTTTTCCCATGAAGATGATGGCGTCGGGGGCAAATGCCGATACAGCCTTCCCAAGGCCCGGAGCCCATTCATCGATGCGCGAATTGAAGGGCTGCAATTCCCTGAAGTAAAATGGCGTTGGTTCACCCGGGGTGAGAACTCCTCCGGGCCTGAAAACCAGTATACCGGTATCCTTTCCATGCTCCTTTCCGTACCGGGCCAGGGCCAAGGTAGTTTTTTCAGTCCCTCCCAATCTGAGGTGATCCTGCAGAAAAAGGACACGCATGAGGAATCAGTGGTCAGTAGTCAGAGATCGGTGTTCAGTGGGCGCCGGAGGGGCCAAGAAAGGATGAAGGATGAAGGATGAAGGATGAATGAATAGGGATGAAAGGAAAATCATCGTAATCGTGATCGATAGAAGAGAAGAAAAAACATAATTAATTGTAAGAGCGGCTTTACGCCGCGATTGCTCAGGATCTCCATATCCCTGAAAGGAACCCAGCATCGAGTATCGAGGATAGCGGCGGCGGCGGAAAAGTTATTGGCCTCTACCATTTCTTGGGGCAGAATTTTAACCCGATCATTTAAGTAGCATGGTATGAAAACGTTGCAGATTATCTTATGGGCCGTTCTTTGCCACCCGGTTTTTCTTTTGGCCAAACCCAATATCGTTCTCATATTGGCGGACGATGCCACCTGCCGGGACCTGGAGGTATATGGCGGGCAGGCCAAAACGCCTCACCTTAAAGCCTTGGCCGGTGAGGGATTGAAATTCAATCACTGTTTTCAAGCTGCCGCGATGTGTTCCCCGACGCGGCACAACCTCTATACGGGGATTTATCCGGTGAAATCGGGCGCCTACCCCAATCATACCTACGTCAAGGAAGGGGTTAAATCGCTCCCGCACTATTTGAAGCCGCTCGGTTACCGGGTGGCGTTATCCGGAAAGACCCACATCGCTCCCCGGGAGGCCTTTCCCTTCGAGTATTCTTCAGCCCCTTCTGAGGATGGAAAAAATGCCAGAGGGGATATCGATTTTGAGGCCATGGAAAAGCTATTTCAGGAATGTAGCCGGGATGGGACCCCGTTCTGCCTCATCGTGGGTTCGAAGGAACCCCACACCCCCTACAACCGCGGTAATCCGGCTGAATATCCACCGGAATCCCTGAAATTGAGGCCCTTCCACATCGATACTGCGGAAGTGCGGGAGGAGTTTTCCAAGTACCTGGCCGAGATCACCGTGTTCGACCAACAGGTGGGGCAAACGATGCGATTGCTGGAGGAATCCGGCCTGAAAGAAGAAACGCTCTTCATCGCCCTCAGCGAGCAGGGAAATGGATTTCTTCATGCCAAGTGGACCTGTTATGAAGATGGATTGAAGAGCGCCTGTATCATTCGTTGGCCGGGGAAGATCGAGCCGGGCAGTGTAACCGATGCGATCGTTGAATACGTCGACGTTGTTCCCACTCTGTTGGATATCGTCGGAGCGGCATTGCCGGGCGAACTGGAGGGACGATCCTTCCTGCCGGTTCTGCTGGGACGGGCCAACCTGCACAAGACCTACGTCTATGGTCAGCACACGACCCTCGGCATCCAAAATAACAGGGGCCCGTTTGGGATTCGCACCATTCGTTCGCCCAACTTCCGTTATATCCTGAACCTGCATCCCGGGGATCCGTTCCAGTGCGCTGTGGAGAAGAGCGAGTGGTTTAAATCCTGGAAGGCCAAAGCCGAGGCCGGGGACCGGCATGCCCGAGATCTTCTGGAGCGTCACACCTTTCGCCCGGCCGAGGAACTTTACGACGTGGTGAACGATCCGGACAACCTGGTGAACCTGGCCGGCAAAGAGCGGTATTCCGGCATCCAGGCGGCCCTGCGCACCCGCTTGAAGGCATGGATGAGGAATCAGGGGGATATGGGACAGGAAACCGAAATGATGGCTCCGCAGCGGTTGGCCAGGAACCGGGATAAATAAAACCGTTGGATTTCCGTCCCTCGAAACAAATTTCAGGACCGATGCGGGTTAGCGCCTTTGTCATTTTTGGTCTGCTGATCTGGGCCGGTCTCTTCCTGCGCTTCTTCCATCTGGAGGAGAAACCCATGCATGCGGATGAAGCGGTGAACGGAGTGATGGTTCACCGGATGCTGGAGGGAGAATCGATCCCCTTTGATCCGACTCATTATCATGGTCCGTCCCTTGGTTATCTGGCCCTGCTTTCCACCGGACTTTACAATGTGATCACGGGTGACGGTCTCAGTGAGGTGAGTTTGCGGTGGCTGACGGCGCTTGCCGGGGTTTTGGGAGTTTTCTCGGTGAGCCTGTTCAGACGCTGGATCGGATTCCGCGCCAGTATGGTGGCTCTGGCCCTGATGGCGGTTTCTCCCGGTTTCATCTATTTCAGCCGGTACTTCATCCATGAGATGCTGTTCGTTCTTTTTACCCTGATATTTCTTTATTTCCTGTGGCGGTTGTTGGAGAAGCGGGATCTGAAGTGGGCTTTGTGGACGGGCGGTCTGCTGGGTTTACTGCACGCCACTCGCGAAACGGCGCTTATCGTTTTGGCTGCGGCCGGTTTGGCCCTGATTGCCGTTTTGGGTAAGAATTTAAAGAAGGAAGCGCGGTGGATTATTTCCGGAAATGGTTCAAGAATCCTGGGGGCAGCCGTCCTTTGCGCCCTTGGTGTATCGGTAATTTTTTACTCGGCATTTTTTACCCATCCGCGCGGTCCGATCGATTCCATCCTCACCTATTTCAGCTACACGATTGAGCCGGGCCATGAGAAACCCTTCTATTATTATCTGGGCCTGATCCTGGGCCGGGGGACCGCTCTGGGTTACTTGGGTGAGGGCTGGGTCCTTTTGTTGGGATCGGTCGGGATATGCGTTTCCTTCAAACACCGGAACCGTGCTCCGGATGGCTACCCAGGGCAGGGAAGGGGGGAATCCGGTTATTCTTTTCACAGCTTCCTGGCCGTGTATGTTCTCACGACCACCGCGGCTTATTCGTTTATTGGCTACAAAACCCCTTGGTTGGCGCTAAATTTTCTGGCCGGTTGGATGCTTTTGGCCGGGATTGGATGGGCCTTCGCCTTTGAGAAACTCTCGACTTCATGGATGCGCTTTGGATGGACCGCACTATTGATTCTATGCCTGGGTCATTCCCTTTACCAATCCCATCTATTGGCTTTTCGTTATTCCACCCATTCACGCAATCCCTACGCTTACAGTCATACTTCCGCCGATATCCTGCAATTGGTGGATCGAATCGAGACGTTGGCAGGTTATCATCCCGATGGCTTGGGGATGCGTATCGATATCATGGCCGAGGAGTATTGGCCGCTTCCCTGGTATCTGCGCCACTTCAGCGCCGTTGGTTATTGGGAAAATCCGCCGCCGCAATCGGATGCCCCCGTCCGGATTTTTTCCCTGAGCGATGCCGAGGGAATCGCCCGGATCGATGAAGCATTGTATACAACCGAATTGCGCGGCCTGCGGGATGGAGTCCTGCTCCTGGTCGCGGTTGAAAAAGATCTTTGGGAGCGGCAATTTTCAACCGACTGAATGGGAATGGGAGAGGTGCATTCATTTCGGCACGAGGCCATGAACACCTGGGTCGAAATTCATATCCGGGAGGCCGATGAGCAATACGCCCGGCAAGCGGCCGCTGAAGCCTTCAGGGAAATAGACCGCCTTGAAACCATCCTGAGCAAATTCCGCGAAGGCAGCGACATCGATATCTTGAACAAGCGGGCCGGGGGGGAAGCGGTGCGGGTCAGCGCTGAATGCTGGAATTGTCTCCTACATGCCATGGACTTGGAAATCCTGACGCGAGGGGTGTTCTCGATCGCCTTTGCCTCTTTTATGGATTTGGAGCGTTTTGGCGGTAAGCTCCCCGTCGGTTCCTGGATGGAGATGGATCCGGAGTATTGCACCGTCCGATTCCGGTATCCCGATATCGAGGTGGATCTGGGAGGTATTGGAAAGGGGCATGCCCTGGACTTGGTGGTAAATATGCTGGCGGATTGGGAAATCGCCGGGGTCCTCATTCATTCGGGGACCAGCACTGTGGTGGCAAAGGGAGACGATGGAGTCGGCCCGGGTTGGCCGGTGACCATCGGCGCCGATAGGGACCCATGGGAAATACGGCTGGAAAACCGCTCCTTGAGCGGCTCAGGTTTGTTTGTAAAGGGTTCTCACATCCTCAACCTGGACGCGCAGACGGCTCTGGAGACTTCGCGTCGGGCCTGGGCAATAGCTGGGATCGGGGCCCACTCCGATGCTCTTTCCACGAGTTTCATGATGATGAGCCCACCGGAAGTGGATAGGCTTTGTTCGACCGATTCAAACCTTGGCGCCTACATTATCGATCCTGAAGGGGGGAGCGAACTCAGGGATGGCTACAAATCGGGCAGCTTTTTACCATATTCCCAGTGAATTTCGAGCCCTTCACCGTTTTCTTGTCGCATTGAAATGACTTTACAGCTTTCTTTTGAAACCCTTTTGACGAAGGGTTGTTAAGTTCCATATTGATATAGTCGTTAAAATGAAGGTATCCATTTCCACCCTTCTGGCCGAAAAAGAATTTTCCGAGGTCTTCTCCATTGATCCCGAAGCCTCCGTGCTCGATGCGGTCAAAGAAATGAACCGGCTTCAGGTCGGATGCATGCTGATTCTCGATGAGGGCAAAATCGTGGGAATATTTACTGAACGCGATGTGCTCAGAAGAGTGGTAGTACCTGGTCTTGCTCCGGCCACCACCCCGGTTACGGAAGTGATGACCCGGGAGGTGGATACGTTTCCTCCCGGCTTGTCCGTGGATGAAGCCATGGCCCACATGACTGCGAAGCGGCACCGCCATATCCCGGTGGTGGAAGACGATCGCATTTTGGGCATGGTTTCCATTGGGGACGTCACCCGTTGGTTGTCTAATACCTTCGAAAACGAAGCGCAAAACCTGCTCAATTATTTTACCGGCACCTACCTCGAATGAAGGAAGAATGAAGAAGTCAGAAGGAAGAATGGGCGCTGGATTCCGGAATTGACTCTCGCAGAGCACGCAGAGATCGCTAAGAGGCGCCTCACATTTGTCCTTTATTCCGGGCCCTTTGGCTATAAGTTGGGTCTCCATGAATTGGATTTATTTTGCATTAATCACCGTGGTTTGCTGGGGACTCTACGGAGTCTTTCTGCACAGTGGAAATCTCGCCATGGGAGATCCCGTGTTCGGGCGTTACAAAGCCTTTCTGGTGGTGGGAATTGCCTATTTTATCGTGGCTGTTTTGGCTCCCTTAATCCTGCTCAAAGTCCAGGGGGGCAATCTCGCCCTATCCCCCAGGGGGTTTTGGTTGTCCTTGATCGCCGGGACGCTGGGCGCGGTGGGCGCGTTGGGAACCTTATTGGCTTTCGGCGCAAAGGGTTCTCCCGCCGCAGTGATGTCCATCGTATTTGCCGGGGCGCCCATGGTGAATGCCACCGTGGCCATTTCCCTGCACCCGCCCCGAGGTGGGGTTACGGCAGTTCCATGGCAGTTTGTTCTGGGAATTCTGCTGGCTGCCACCGGGGGTTGCCTGATCATGCTTTTCAAGCCGCCCCCTGCTGAAAAAACCGCCCCGGTTCCCTCCCAGGAAATGCATGGCAACCCTCACCCCGACCCTCTCCCAGAGGTAGAGGGAGATAATTAAAACTAGGAAATTCTTTCGATCCTTGGAGAGGTAGGGGTTTAAAGTAATCTTGGCAATGGAGCTCCGGAAGCGGCAATTGAAATCCTTGAACGATGTGATCGGGCAGATCGTTCCGGGGAACCGGTTTTATCATCGGAAGTTTTCGGAAGCGGGAGGTTCGGAGGGGTTTTCCTCCTGGCAGGATTATGGTGACCGCATGCCGTTTACCACCAAAGAGGAGTTGGTAGAGGATCAGGCCCGGCATCCACCCTACGGTTCGGTTCTGACCTACCCCCTGAAGCGATACACCCGGTATCATCAAACCAGCGGTACCAGTGGGAACCCCTTGATCTGGCTCGATACCCGGGAGAGTTGGCAATGGGTCGTCAACGGATGGAAACCGACTTGGCGGGCGGCCGGGGCCAGGGAGGGCGACGCCGCTTTGTTCACTTTTTCCTTTGGGCCTTTTTTGGGATTTTGGTCGGCTTTTGACGCGGCGACCCAACTGGGCATTTGCGCCATTCCGGCCGGGGGCATGGGCAGTGTCGATCGCCTGCGGTTTTTAATGGCCCAGAAACCGCGATTCCTCTGTTGCACCCCAACCTATGCCTTGAGGCTGCTGGAAATAGCCCATGCCGAAGGAGCGGACTTGGCGAAATCCGGGGTGGAATGGATAATCGTGGGCGGTGAACCGGGTGGCAGTGTAGCGGAAATTCGCCAGAGAATTGAAGAGGGATGGTGTCCGGCGCGTGTGCTCGACCACCATGGAATGACCGAGACCGGTCCGGTGACTTACGGGGATACGGAACGGCCCAACCTATTGCGGATCGTGCACGAGGCATTTTATTGCGAAGTGATGAAGCCCCACACCAATGAACCGGTCCAGGCAGGGGAGGAGGGCGAATTGATCCTGACCACTTTGGGCCGGGAAGCGTGCCCTTTGCTTCGCTACCGCACCGGGGACATCGTCAAAAAGATGAGCTTACCCGGAGAAGATCCGGCAGCCTTTGCTCTGGATGGAGGGATAATCGGACGCGCCGATGATATGGTATGCGTCAGGGGCGTGAACCTCTACCCCAGCGCGGTCGAGGCGGTGGTTCGCTCGGTATCCGGTATCGGCGAATACCGGGTTGAGGTCGATCGGCGGAAAACCATGGCCGAGGTTTCCATAAAGTTCGAATTGCGTAGCAACCCCCAACCTGACCTTCCCCCAAAGGGAGAAGGAATAGGTCCCTCTCCTACTGGGAGAGGGTGGCGCGAAGCGGCGGGTGAGGGCCTAGATCCCACCGAGGAACTCCGGGAAAAATTGCGCCAAGCTTTCCAGTTGCGGTTTAATTTGTATCCCTTGACCCCAGGCGCCTTGCCGGTTTTCGAAATGAAAGCCCGCCGCTGGAAAGTGCTTCACCCCTAGAATTCCTCTCTCCAAGCTCACCCAGAGGAAACCACAAAAGGCACAATAAACACAAAAAATTTTCTTTGGGTTAACCGCAGATTAGCTCTGTGCTCTCTGAGTTCTCTGTGGTTAATCCCACCCCTAAAAAATTCCATCCTCGAAAAAGTCCACCATTTGTGTGAACAAATTAACGAGAAACCAAACTAAAATGATAAGGGCAAGAAAAGTCTGCAAAACCTACCAGAGCCCGGCTGGCCCGCTAACGGTATTGCGGGATCTGAATCTCGAGGTGGGAGCGTCGGAATCGGCCTCCATCGTCGGACCGTCCGGGAGTGGGAAGACCACCCTGTTGAATTTGTTGGGGGCTCTGGACCGGCCTTCCAGCGGGTCCGTAGAAGTGGATGGGAAAGTCGTTAGTGAATTGGATGAAAAGGCCGCCGCCCATTTTCGAAACCGGTCCATCGGATTTATTTTTCAGCTCCACTACTTGCTTCCACAATGTTCGGTATTGGACAACGTGCTGGTTCCTCGATTGTCTGGGGATTGGGAGGAGCCTGCCAGTGAGACGCGGCAGCGGGCGGAGGCCCTCCTGGGGGAGGTGGGCCTGCAGGATCGCATGGAATACCGACCTTATCAACTCTCCGGAGGCGAACAACTGCGCGTGGCCATTGCCCGCTCCCTGATCAATCGGCCAAAGATCATTTTGGCGGACGAGCCGACCGGGTCGCTCGATCCTGCCACGGGGGAACGTATCGCCGACCTGCTCATCGATAGCAACAGGGGGAGGAATGTCGCCTTGGTGGTCGTCACTCATAATCTGGGATTGGCCGGTCGCATGCAGAAGAGCTATCAATTGGAGGATGGACGCCTGATTCCCGGACAACTGCCGTAGCGATGCATATTCGACGCTTCATTTTACAGAGCGTTCTGTATTATCGCTGGTCTTACCTGGGGGTATTTCTAGGCGCGATTCTGGGAGCCATGGTTCTGCTCGGAGCCTTATTTGCCGGGGATTCGGTGACGGCTTCGCTTAAACGCATAAGCGCTATGCGAACGGGGCAAGCCACTCACCTCATGACGGCAGGGGATAGGTTTTTTCGCCAGGCTCTGGCCGGTGACATTGCCCAAGCGACCCGAGCCGGGACCGCGCCGGTGTTGTTAGTGAAAGGAAGTTCGGTTAATCCTTCCAACCAACAGCGGGTGAATCAGGTTCAACTGGTGGGTGTGACGGAGGCCTTCTGGGGGATGGCCTTGGAGCCGATCGAACTTTCCCTCTCGGCCGAAAAATCGCAAGTTGCGGTCAATGCCCTGGTAGCGGACCGGTTGGGCGTCAGCGAAGGGGACACGTTGATAGTCCGTTTGCGGAGACCGGGCATTCTGGCTGGAAATGCCCCGGTTGCCGGCGCTGCCAGCAGATTGGTCAGCATGAGGTGCACGGTCAAAGCGGTGGTTGCGGATAGCTCTTTTGGCCGGTTCAGCCTCGAGACGACCCAGGTGCAACGGCCCTCGGTATTTTTACCGATTGAACGGTTGCAGGAGGAGATCGGATACGAGAACCGGGCCAACCTCATTTTATGTGCGTGGCCGCACACCCGCGCCCCGGCCCTATCCCAGGGAGAGAGGGAGATAAGCATTGATGGGGAGGATCTCGAAGCCGCTTTGCAACGGGCCGTTAATTTGGCCGATTATGAGTTGAGCCTGGAATGGTTGGAAAGAGCGGGTGTCTTCGAACTCAAGTCCGACCGCGTGTTTATCGATCCGGAGATTGCAGCCGCGATTCAGTCTGAAATTACCGGGGCACAACCGGTTACGACGTATCTGGTCAATGAATTCAAGGTGGGCGACCGGACCGCCCCTTATTCGACGGCTACCGCGGTGGGGACAACCCTGGCGTCGTTTTTGCCCGAGGATTTGGGGGACGGAGAAATCGCCTTCAACCAATGGCTGGCCCAAGACCTGCAAGCTGAGATTGGGGATGAGGTTGCGATCACCTATTTTCAATCCGGAGATGGAAGTTCCATAACTGAAGAAAGTGATAGCTTTACCCTGGGTGCGATAGTCCCGATGTCGGGATTGGCGGCCGATCCGGCCTGGATGCCGGATTTTCCGGGAATCAGCGAGTCGGAAAGCCCCGCCGATTGGGATCCCGGATTGCCCCTCGATCTGGGCAGGATTCGTCCCAAAGATGAGGACTATTGGGACAACTATGCCGGAACCCCCAAAGCCTATCTCAACCTGGCGGCGGGCATACGGTTGTGGTCAACCAGATGGGGGGATTTTACCGCCATACGCTTTCCCCCTGACCGACAGGACGTAGCGGAACTCACGGAGGAGATTCTGGAGGTGCTGCAACCGCAAATGAACCAGATGATGTGGCAGAATTTTGGGGCCGGGGGGAGGCAAGCCGCCCAATCGCCGGTGGATTTCGGAGGCCTGTTTGCGGGGATGAGTTTTTTCCTCATTTTGGCATCCCTTGGCTTGGTGGCGATGCTGTTTCAGTTCAGCTTGCTGCAACGCAATCGGGAAAGCGCCTTGTTGGGATCGGTGGGGCTGTCAGGGAAAAAAATTATGCGTTGGAGGCTTTTGGAAGGCCTGGTAATCCTGATGGCCGGGTGCCTCATCGGATTGCCCCTTGCCATCTTCTATTCTTCCCTCATCTTGAAATTTTTGGAGACCATTTGGGCCGGTGAAGCGACCGACTCCACCTTCGTGTTTCATGCCAAAACCGCCACCATCCTGGGCGGAGGGCTGACCTTTTTGGTCCTCTCCTTGCTATCACTGTGGCTGGCTGTCCGCAAACAGGCCCGGTCGGAGTTATCGCAACGCTTGGGGGCCAGAGCCGAGGAGGGGATGGCTTCCAAAGAAACCGGGCGGGTCAAGTGGCTGGCTGGGATGGCCGGGGCAATCGGTTTGGGCGCGGTATTCTCCTCCGGAACGATTTTGCCGGCTCAGGGCGCCTTTTACCTGGCTGGATTTGCCTTGTTGGTGGCGGGGTTGGCGGTTTGTCGTATGTGGTTGGGTCGGAAGCCCGGGCTGGACGAAACCGTTGAAATGGATCCAAACTACCTGGCCCGCCTCAATTTATCGGCCCGGCCGGCCCGTAGCCTCACGGTGGTGGGATTGATCGCCTCAGCCGTGTTTATGGTGTTGTCGGTGGCCTCATTCAGGAAAAACGTGGGTTCCGAATGGCGCGAACCGGGCAGCGGAACGGGGGGGTTTGCCTACCTCGTTGAAACCACGGTTCCGCTTCACTCCCCACGGGATGGGGAATCGGAAAACTTTGAAATTTTCGCGGAGGTGCAAAGTCAACTCGGGTCGACGGCGCCCATGCGCCAGGGGGCGGGGGACAACGCCAATTGTTTCAACCTCAACACCACAACCCTTCCGCAACTGCTGGGTGTAAACCCGGATGTCTTTGCCCAAAGGAACGCTTTTCAACTAAACCGACTCGACCCGAATTTGACCGGGTCCGGTTGGTCGATATTAGGGGCTCCTACGCCGGAAGGCCACATTCCCGCCCTGGTCGATGAAACGACCATGATGTGGGCCATTAAACGAAAGGTCGGCGATGTGTTGGTTTACCAGGACGAAAACGGCCGGGATTTTGAGGTCCGGATCGTGGGCACGGTCAGGGATTCGATTTTTCAGGGATACATCCTGGTCGATGAACGGTTGTTTTTGCAGCGGTTTCCTTATCATCCCGGGTATTCCCTTTTTCTGCTGGATGCCGTTGAGGACGGCGATTTGGAAGCCTTGAGAAATAAGATCGAATCTGCCGGAGCAGATGCCGGAGCCAGTGTCGGTCTCACCCGCGATATCCTCAAAACTTTTCACGAAATCGAGAATACCTACATCGCCATCTTCAATGTACTGGGCGCCCTCGGTGTAATTTTGGGCAGTCTGGGTTTGGTTATTGTGGTGGCTCGGAGCATCCAGGAGCGATCCGGTGAATTTTCCGTCATGTCCGCCATCGGAATTGAAAGGCGATTGTTGGCCAAACTGGTATTTTCCGAATACAGCCGATTGGTGGCCTGGGGCTTGGTCGTCGGTGTATTGGCCTCCCTCCTCTCCATCGCGCCGAACCTGACCGCGCTCCCCGTCGGGCCGACCCTGCTATTGGTGGCCAGCCTGCTCGTGGGTATCGTCCTTCTAAACCTAATCTTTGGGCGTTTCGCCTTCAACTGGGCCTCCCGGCACATCGGCTCCAATCCGGCCAAGTTGGATGCTTAGCCCCGCACGGGACTCTCGCCAAGATCGCCAAGAAGGAACGGAGAGGGGAGAATAACCACAGAGAGGGGAATAAATAGCATAACATATTGTAGGAGCGGGTTTACGCCGCGATTGCTCAGGATCTCCCTATCCATGAAGGGACACGCAGCATCCAACACCTGGCTTTTACGCCAAAGGTGTTAAACTCCGGAGCCCAGTGTCGCGCAGCGCACGCTGGGTTACCGATCATCCCTAGGACTGAACCCCAACGGGGTTCCACAAGAGGCGCCCTCGGCGCCTCCTCTCTGTGTTCTCTGTGTTCTCTGTGGTTAATCTGGATTGCCTCTCGCCAAGCTTTTTCCAACAACGCTTCACTTGATCGGGCTACGCCGGAACAGGATCGCTTCGAGAACAGGAATTTAATAATACCTATCCTGCTGGAGCGTGGCTTTATCCTGTTGCCGAAGGTATCAAACTAAGCGTTGATTAAAATAAATCTGTGCTCATCTGCGAAATCTGCGTTTAACCCAAAGAAATTTTTTTGCGCCTTTTGTGCATTTTGTGGTTCCCTCTTCTTCTCCTTTGCGAAGCTTGCCAATACCGATTTTCAATTATGAAGCCTTCAAAAACCATACTGTATGCTGGGGCCTGTCTGGGATTGTGGAGTATGGCCCAAGCAGCGCATCATGAAATGCCGGAAGTGGCCCAAGTGGGGAAGGATGGTATTGTAGGAGCCGGGCTCATTTATCCCTTGGAAGGCCGACAGACTCCGGAATGCCATGCCTCCACCCTTGCTGAAACCCCTGCCGGCCTGGTTGCTGCCTGGTTTGGAGGTGCCCATGAAAAAAATCCGGACGTGGGTATCTGGGTTTCACACCTGGAAAATGGGAATTGGAGCAGGCCGGTCGAGGTGGTTAATGGGGTGCAATCCATGAACCTCCGCTATCCCTGTTGGAATCCCGTTTTGTTCCAGCCCACGGAAGGTCCGTTGATGCTCTTTTACAAGGTCGGGCCCAATCCTCGGGAGTGGTGGGGCATGTTGACCACTTCGGAGGATGGTGGCAGATCCTGGGCCTGGCCGAGGAAGCTGGGTGAGCATTTTGCCGTGGGGCACTTGCTGGGTCCGGTAAAGAACAAGCCCATTCAGTTGCCGGACGGTGGAATTCTTTGCCCCACCAGCGCCGAAGTCGAGATGGACGATGGCAGCGACAACTGGAAGGTACATTTCGAGGTGACCCATGATTTTGGCAAAACCTGGGAGGTCATCGGCCCCATTCACGACGGTATGCGATTCGACGCTATTCAACCCAGTATTTTGACCCATTCCAACGGGATCCTGCAAATTCTCTGCCGCACCCAACAGATGGTGGTGGCTCAGAGTTGGTCACGCGACGGAGGGCGCAGTTGGAGCGAAGTTGAGGCAACCCATCTTCCCAATCCCAACGCCGGCACCGATGCGGTCACCCTGCGGGATGGACGGCATCTGCTGGTCTATAATCATTCCGTCCGCACAGGCAGCAGGGAGGATGGTACTTACAAGAACGGCCGTCAGATTCTCAATGTGGCCTTATCCGCGGATGGCCGGAATTGGAGAACGGTATACACCCTGGAAAACCACGACAATCCGGCGGGCTACAGTTATCCTGCCGTCATCCAAACCGAGGATGGCATGATCCAAATTTCCTACACGTGGCGCCGCCAATCCATCAAACACCTGACCATCGACCCAGCCAAAATTCCTTGGAAATGAATTTCAATTTCCTTTGGCCGCAGCCCTCGGCTTAACCC